>NBBL01000003.1 GCA_002892395.1 Lachnospiraceae bacterium | reverse complement strand
CCCCACGCGTTACTCACCCGTCCGCCACTCGAAATCCGCTCTTCCGTCCGAAAACTTCCGTCCGGATCTCTCGTTCGACTTGCATGTGTTAAGCACGCCGCCAGCGTTCATCCTGAGCCAGGATCGAACTCTCTGTTTTAAGTTCTCTCCAGGTCAGATAACGTTGACTTCTCAGTTATCTTACCCGTATTACTTGGTTTCGTTCTTTTTGAAATCCTTTTTTTGGAATTTCAGGGTTATGTGTACTGTCTGATCTTCGATTGTCAAGGTGCTTCGCTGTCCGTTTTTTGAACAGCTCATGTACTATATCATATCAGGAAGCAATTAGTCAAGAACTTTTTCTCTCTTTTTTACTTCCCAGCGGAGAAAGAGGGATTTGAACCCTCGCGCCGGTATAACCCGACCTACCCCCTTAGCAGGGGGGCCTCTTCGGCCTCTTGAGTATTTCTCCAAAGTGCTTTACCGATTATACAAGACTTCTCTCATCTTTGTCAACTTCTTTTAGCCTTATTTTAAGCCATGGTTCCGGCTGTTTGATTGCCTTTTTGTACATACTCAAGATATTGTTTTTTATTTTAAAATAAAGTCTGTATTTTGTGTGAAACAGAAAAATGCTTTTGCTTTTCAGAAAGGGCGGACTTAAAGTCCGCCCTTTCTGTCTCTTAAAACCTCTGTCTGTATTTTATATCTTACCGGATTGATCCGCTTTCATCCGATTCTTCCGGTCCTTCCGGTCCTTCCGGTCCTTCCGGTTCCTCCTCTTCTTCCGAGGATTCCCGTACCTTCGCAATACTGGCAACCCGGACATTGGAATCCCGGTCAATGCTCATCACCTTGACCCCGGACGTGATTCTGCCAATTACAGAAATATCGGAAACTGCAATGCGAATCAAAATTCCCTCATTGGTAATGAGCAGGAGCTCCCTTTCATCATTGACCAGCTTCGCACCGATCAGCACACCGGTCTTTTCTGTCAGCTTATGGCAAATTAATCCTCTTCCCCCGCGTTTTTGTTTCCGAAATTCAGAGAGCATGGTTCTCTTTCCCATTCCAAATTCAGAAACCGTCAGAAGTGCCTCTCCCTGTCTTGCAATCTGCATTCCAACCACTTCATCATCCTTTGCGAGAAGAATTCCCCGAACGCCCATGGAGGTTCTGCCGGTGTTTCTCACATCCCTCTCATCAAACAGAATGCTCATTCCTTTTTTTGTCACAAGTATGATTTCTTCATTTCCGCAGGATGCCTTTACTTCAATCAATTCGTCATCCTCGCGGAGCAAAATTGCAGTGAGACCATTTTTTCGGACATTGCTGTACGCAGACAGTTCCGTCCGCTTTACCATTCCCTTCTTTGTCGCCATAAAGAGGTATTTCTCATCTCCGTTGACATTGAGAGGAATTATAGCGGTAACCCGCTCTTCCGGCTGAAGCTGCAGCAAATTCACAATTGCAGTTCCTCTTGCCGTCCGATTTGCTTCCGGTATCTGATAAGCCTTAAGACGATACACTTTCCCTTGGTTCGTGAAGAAATCAATTTCATGATGTGCAGTTGTCATTAAAAGATCGGTGATGAAATCGTCCTCGATGGTCTGCATTCCCTTGATTCCTTTTCCTCCCCGATTCTGACTGTGAAACTGGTTCGGATCCATTCTCTTGATATAGCCCAAATTGGTCATAGCCACCACAATATCATCATCGGGAATCAAATCCTCCATCTCCATTTCATCATCGATGCCGAAGATGGAACGCCGCTCGTCCCCAAACTTCTCTGCAATTTCATCCATTTCTTCTTTGATGACAGAAAGCAGCTTCTTTTCGTCCTCCAGTATGCTCTTATAGTATGCGATTTTTTCCTTCAAATCTTTGTACTCTGCTTCCTGCTTCTCCCGCTCCAAGCCGGTCAATGCGCGAAGGCGCATGTCCACAATTGCCTGTGCCTGAGCATCGGACAGCCCGAATTTTTCACTTAATTCCTGCTTTGCGGTGGAAATATTTTCGCTTCCGCGGATGATTCTGATTACCTCATCGATGTGGTCGAGGGCAATCAGCAGCCCTTCCAGGATGTGTGCGCGTTCTTCCGCCTTATTCAGATCATATTTTGTTCTTCTTGTGACTACCTCTTCCTGATGCTTCAGATAATATTCCAGCAACTGCAAAAGATTCAAAACCCGGGGTTCATTATTCACCAGTGCAAGCATAATGACGCCGAAGGTATCCTCTAACTGCGTGTGCTTTAAAAGACGATTCAGCACAATCTGAGGATTCACATCCTTTCGAAGCTCAACGACAATGCGCATTCCCTCCCGGTTGGACTCATCCCGGAGATCGGTGATTCCGTCAATTCGTTTGTCCTTGACCAGCTCTGCAATTTTTTCAATCAACCTGGCTTTATTAACCAGATACGGAAGCTCTGTTACCACAATACGATGCTTTCCATTCTGCATCGGCTCAATTTCCGTAATCGCACGAACCCGTATTTTCCCGCGCCCTGTCTGATAGGCACTTAAAATTCCGGACCTTCCGAGTATCATTCCTCCCGTTGGAAAATCCGGTCCCTTCACGATATCAATCACATCCTCCAGAGTGGTTATCCTATCCTGTACTCTGTCTTCAATGATTTTATCAACAGCTGCGATCACCTCCCGCAGATTATGCGGTGGAATGTTGGTGGCCATTCCCACAGCAATTCCCTGGGTCCCGTTGACCAAAAGATTTGGAAAACGGCTGGGAAGAACCACCGGTTCCTTTTCTGTCTCATCGAAGTTAGGAACAAAATCGACGGTGTCTTTGTTGATATCTGACAGCATTTCCATTGCAATTCTGGATAACCTGGCTTCGGTATAACGCATCGCTGCCGCACCGTCGCCGTCCACCGATCCGAAATTGCCGTGTCCGTCCACCAGAGTGTATCGCATTGCCCATTCCTGAGCCATATTAACCATAGCTCCGTAAATGGACGAATCTCCATGGGGATGATATTTACCCATGGTATCACCGACGATACGCGCACACTTTCGATGCGGCTTATCTGGTCCGTTATTCAGCTCGATCATGGAGTACAGGATTCTTCTCTGAACGGGCTTCAATCCGTCCCTTACATCAGGCAATGCACGAGAAGCAATGACACTCATGGCATAATCGATATAGGACTTTTCCATTGTCCTTTTAAGATTCACTTCCTGAATCTTATCAAATACATTTGGTTCCATTTATGCCCCCGTTCTGTCAGATATCAAGATTTGTAACGTATTTTGCGTTCGTTTCAATGAATTCTCTCCTTGGCTCGACCTGATCCCCCATCAAAGTGACAAAGGTTCGATCCAATTCCGAAAGGGCATCATCATCAATCTGAATCTGCAGCAAAGTGCGATGCTCCGGATCCATGGTTGTTTCCCAAAGCTGCTCCGCATCCATTTCACCCAATCCCTTGTATCTCTGAATTTTATTGTTCTGATCTCTTCCGACCTCGCTCAAAATCTGATTTAATTCCTCATCGCTGTAGGCATACCAGACCTTCTGCCCCTTTTCCAGCTTATAAAGCGGCGGCTGCGCCAAATAAACATGTCCCTTTCGGATCAATTCCGGCATAAAACGATAAATAAAGGTCAGCATCAGCGTGGCAATGTGAGCACCGTCAACATCGGCATCGGTCATGATAATAATTTTATTGTAACGCAACTTAGACAAATCAAAATCCTCATGGATTCCGGTCCCAAAGGCAGTGATCATCGATTTGATCTCTGCATTTTCATAAACCCGATCCAGACGGGCCTTTTCCACATTCAAAATCTTGCCGCGCAGAGGAAGGATCGCCTGTGTCGCCCGGCTTCTGGCGGTTTTTGCCGATCCGCCTGCCGAATCTCCCTCCACAATAAAAATTTCACATTCCTCCGGGTTTTTGCTTGAACAATCTGCCAGCTTTCCAGGCAGCGCCATGCCGTCCAAGGCAGATTTTCTTCTGGTCAAATCCCTTGCTTTTCTTGCGGCATCTCTTGCTCTCTGTGCAAGGATTGCCTTTTCGCATATTACCTTGGCCGCACCCGGATTCTGTTCCAAAAAGTAGGTCAGTTGCTCACCGACAATGGAACTGACGGCAGCAATCACCTCTGAATTTCCCAGCTTTTGCTTGGTCTGTCCCTCAAACTGCGGATTTTCTACTTTGACACTGACAATTGCCGTCATCCCTTCTCGGATGTCCTCACCGCTTAAATTGCTCTCATTGTCCTTTAAAATTTTATGTGCTCTTGCATAGTCGTTGAAGGTTTTTGTGACAGCATTCTTAAACCCGGTGAGATGTGTTCCGCCCTCCGGTGTATTGATATTGTTCACAAAGGTATAGATGTTTTCATTGTAGGAATCATTGTGCTGAATGGCCACCTCCACAACCACCTTATCCCTGGTGTCCTCACAGTATATGACCTGATCATAAAGAGCAGTTTTTCCCCGATTCAGATATGTAATAAATTCCTGAATTCCGCCCTCATAGTGGAAGGTTTCCTCCTTCTGCTCCTCCCGATCATCCCGAAGGATGATTTTAAGATTTTTTGTGAGGAATGCAGTCTCTCTCAAGCGATGCCGCAGAGTCTCATAATCGTAAACCGTCTCTTCAAAAATTGTCTTATCCGGAAGAAAACGAACAGTTGTGCCGTGCTGCTTCGGATCACAGTCTCCTTCCATTCGAATCGGCTCAATAACCTTGCCTCTGCTGAATTTTTCCCGATACCTCTTTCCTTCCCGGCAAACCTCAACCTCCAACCACTCGGAAAGTGCATTGACAACAGAAGCGCCTACCCCGTGGAGACCGCCGGAAACCTTGTATCCTCCTCCGCCGAATTTTCCGCCTGCATGTAGGATTGTAAATACCACTTCCAGTGCCGAAATACCCGCCTTTTTCTGAATATCAACCGGAATCCCGCGTCCATCGTCCCGAACCGTGACAGAATGGTCCGAATGAATTGTCACCTCAATGGTGCTGCAATATCCTGCGAGTGCTTCATCTACAGAATTGTCTACAATTTCATAAACCAGATGGTGAAGCCCTTTTCCGGATGTGGAGCCGATATACATTCCCGGCCTTTTTCGGACCGCCTCCAATCCTTCCAAAATCTGGATTTGATCTGCATTATATTCTGCACCCATACGCTTTCCTCCTTCATAGAATCAGTCAGATTACTGTGCTGATCCTACCGTCAACAACTCGAAATTTCTTGTCTATTTTAAAATTCTGCTGCAGAAGATTTTCCATTCCTGTGCTGGTGAGAACAGTCTGCGTTTTACTGATTACCGTAAGCAGCTGTCTCTGACGCTCGGTATCCAGTTCCGAAAGCACATCATCCAGAAGCAAAATCGGATTTTCTCCCGTCATGCGCTTCATCAGCTCAATTTCCGCCAATTTTAATGACAAGGCTGCCGTCCTCTGCTGTCCCTGAGACCCATAGGTTCTTAAATCCATTGGTTTTGAACACGTTTCTGAATATTCCGAACCAACTTTCTTTAAAAGAAACCCGATGTCATCGCGGTGCGGACCCACAGAGGTTGTCTTCTGATTGCAATCGGACTCTCTGCTTTTAAGAAGCATCCTTCGGTAGTGATCTGCCTCCACATTTGCATCGTAGAAGGCTTCTATCTCTTCCGATCCTCCGCAAATTTCAGAATAAATGTTCTGAAAAATCGGATTCAATCCCTCCATCAGCCTCCGACGGCGATCCATCACTTCCGATCCATACTTGATTAACTGTTCATCCCACACATCCAGAGTATCTCTGAGTTCACTGTGAAATTGTATTTCCTTTAGCAGTCTGTTTCTTTGCTTCAAGCTTTTTTCATAATGGGTCAATACATAGGCGTAGGAAGAATCCAACTGACAAAGCTCAACATCCATAAATCTTCTTCGATCTGCAGGACTGTTTTTTATAATACTCAGATCCTCCGGTGAAAATAAAACCATATTGACAATGCCAAACAGCTCGCTTGCCCTTCGAATCGGCACTCCGTTAATTGCAATTCCTTTTGGCCTGTCCTTCTTTAAATGAATGTCAATGCGATAGGGAATGTCCCGTTTGGTCAATTCCACCTTGATATGGGCTTCTCCCTCCCGAAATCGAATCAGCTCCCTGTCTTTATTTCCCCGATGCGACCTTACGGCTGCCGAAAGATACAATGCCTCCAGCACATTTGTTTTTCCCTGGGCATTGTCTCCGTAGAGCAAATTGGTACCCGCATCAAATGAAAGCTTGAGTATATCGTAATTTCTAAAATTTTTAAGTTCCAGAGATTTTATAATCATGTCCGTCAACAGTAAAGGTATCCCCGGCATGGAGTTTCTTTCCTCTTTGAAGCTCCGTCACTCCGTTCACTTCAACCTTTCCTTCTCTGATTGCATACTTTGCATCAGAACCCATCGCACATTCACCGGAAAGCTTCAAAGCCTGCTCCAGCTTTATGAATTCATCCTTAATTTTGATTTCCTTCATCATCTGCTCCAAATTTCATCAAACCACAAAATTAACCGGCAAAATCAGATAAATATATCGTTCCTGCTCATCTCTGATATAGCAGGGCGCCTTTGCATTGGTCATATAAAGATCAACCGTCTCATCCTCAATGGCCTTCAGGGCATCCAGAAAAAATTTCGGATTAAATGCAATCGTCAAATCATTTCCGCTCTTTTCACAGCTCAAATTTTCTCCCATATCTCCGGTGGACGACTTCACCTTTAACCGGATTCCCTGATTTTCAATTTCAAAAATAATCGGCTTGTGATCGCTCTCCTTGATTAAAACAGTTGCGCGGTCAATGCTGTTTAAAAATTTGATTCGGTTCACTCTCAGCTTGATCTCATAATCCTTCGAGAGCATGTGCTCAATTCTGAAATATTCTCCCTCAATCAGGCGGGAAATCACAAGGGTATCATCAAATTCAAATAAAATATGATTTTCAGAAAAATAGATGAGAACTTCCTTTTCGTTGTCATCCGCCATGATCTTACTGATCTCACTCATGGTCTTTCCGGGAACAATCACCTTGGCATTTCCGTAGGTCTCTTTCATCTCAATGGTTCTGATCGCAATGCGATGACCATCCAATGCAACGAATTTAACAGAGTTTCCGTTAACTTCGATATATTCTCCCCCCATCATTTTGTTGGTATCATTCAGGGCTGCAGCAAATATGGTCGTTCTGACTGCTTCTTTTAAGCTAAACTGAGACAGGCAGATATAATTGTTTTTTTCAATATCCGGAAGATAGGAAAACTCTTCTCCGTCTCTGCCGGAAATATTAAATTGTGCGCGGTCACAGGAAATGGTCGTAAGAAAATTCTCTCCGCTTTGAATTATAACCGGCATTTCTCCGCCTTCCAGCTTGCGAATAATTTCTATAATCAGGCGGGCGTTCAGAGCAACCATGCCCGGTTCTACTATGGTTCCTTCTACCGTTGTCTCAATTCCCAACTCAGTATCATTTGCAGTCAGCTTAATTTGGCCGCGGCTGGCGTCAAACAAAATGCATTCCAAGATAGGATTGGTTGTTCTGGTGGGGATCGCACGGGAAACAATGGCCAGCGCATTCATCAGCGTGTCTTTGTTAAATTCGAGCTTCATAGGAATCCTTTCTCTTACATAAAATAAAAATCATTCCGTATTGGCATTCATAGGGACTGTGAATTTGTAGATACATGCCTTTTTCCCATATGGGAACAGGGATTTTCAATCTGGATCACTGTGTGAATTCAAATGGAATGCAATGTGTATCGCTGTGGACTACTGTGCAGATATCTTTTTTTTCAGAACGGCGATGGTGCCTTCCATTTCCGGCTTGGTCTTCAGCTCTGTGGATATCTTATCCATACCGTGGATAATTGTCGTGTGGTCCCGTCCTCCCAGGGAAGCACCGATTTGCTGAAGGGAAGCATCTGTCATTTCACGGCAGAGGTACATTGCAATTTGCCTCGGATACACAATTTCCTTGGTTCTCTTTTGACCGATCAGATCCATTTCGGAAACATTGAAGTGCTCTGCCACAATCTGAATAATAAATTGGGGTGTGATCTCAGGCTTGGAATCCGGATCAATCAAATCCTTCAGAATATCCTGAGCCATGGCAACATCGATATCGCTGAGTCGAATGTTGGAATCGAGATTGCTGTAGGCTCTCAGCTTTGTCAATGCACCTTCCAGTTCCCGAATATTGCTCTTTACATTGGAGGCAATGTACTGGATCACTTCATTATCAATGTTGATGTGATCCTGTTCTTCCTTTTTTCTCAGAATGGCCATTCGGGTTTCGTAATCAGGAGGCTGAATATCTACGCTGAGTCCCCACTCAAAGCGGGAGCGAAGCCGATCCTCCAGGGTCTCAAAATCCTTTGGAGGCTTATCGGAGGAAATGATGATTTGTTTTTTGGCTCCATGGAGTGCATTGAAGGTATGAAAAAACTCCTCCTGAGTCCGATCCTTTCCTATTATAAACTGAATGTCGTCAATGAGCAGAACATCGTTATTTCGATACTTGTTCCGAAATTCTGTTGTGGTCATGTTGTTTTTGTTTCGAATTGCATCGATCAATTCGTTGGTAAATACCTCGCTGGTAACATATTGGACTCTTGCCTTGGGATTTTTTTGCAGCACAAAATGGGCAATGGATTGCATCAAATGTGTTTTTCCGAGTCCGACCCCTCCGTAGATAAAAAGGGGATTGTAGACTTCACCCGGCTTTTCCGCAACAGCCAGCGATGCAGCATGTGCCAGATTGTTGTTTTTTCCCACCACGAAGGTATCAAAGGTGTAATTGTGCTTTAAGCTTGCATGGGTAAGGATGGCAGAGTCCACCTGCTTCGGAAGCTGATTGATCAGCTTTTTTTCTTCCTTTTTTTCCTTTGTGAAGGCAACCGAGCAGACAATACCGGTTAATTCCTGTATGGACACTTCAATGAAGCGGGAGTAACGCTTACTGACAAACTTTTGAAAGCCATTGTCGGGAAGCGTGTCGGACTCACCGGGAATCAGAAGAAACAGAACAAGCTGATTGTCCTCGTTTCGTTCCATGTGGTGGGGCTTAAGAGGTGAGATCCAAAGATTAAAAGAAACCTCCAGAATGTCATATTCGTTTTTAATAAAGGAAAGAATCTTTTCCCAATTGCTTTGAATTTGATTGAAAGAAAGCTGTTCCATAATCAGGCTCCTGTAGAGGCAGTGATAAAAAAAGAGTCGGATCTCAAAGGGGATAAATCAGAGAATCCGACAAAAGATTTCCGCCCTTAGTATATCAAAAACAGAGGAGAGTATCAATCAAAGGAAATTTAAAAATGTGGATAACTTTGTAGAAAAGCTGTTTATATACTGTGGGTTTCTCAAAATAAGAAAAAATCATTGCAAGAAATCATTGTTTGCATAATCTATGTGGATACTTTTTCAACGGAATCCACCTGGAAATGGGCATAAAAAATTCCAAATAATCGACTTTTCAATAAAAAACAAATCAAAACAGGAAAGTTATCAACTAGCTTTCCACATTATGTGGATAAAATTATGTAACGTGAAAAAGAAATAAATTTTTTTAGTATGGTTTCGTTATCCACATAAAAATGTGGATAAACAGAAACAAAAGGAAAAAATGAGGGGAGAAAGCCATCTAAAATACCTTGACTTGAAGAAATGATTTTCGTATAATAGTCGGGAATATTCCCAAAATATGATATCTGGAAGACAATCCCTGTGAAGAAAATCAGATTGTTTGCGGTCAGGATCCATCGGGATAATGAATGGAAGTAAGGAGGTGTTCCGATTATGAGAAAGGGTACAATGACTTTTCAGCCGCATAATGCACAGAAGTTCAGAGTTCACGGATTTCGTGCAAGAATGGCGACAAAAGGCGGCAGAAAGGTATTGGCTGCGAGAAGAGCTAAGGGCAGAGCAAAATTAACAGTTTGATCGGCATAAACGTCGAAGATTGATGGGGTTGTCTGACGACGACCCCATTCTTTTTACGCTGAGAGGCTTGGAGGCAAGAATGAAGCGATTCCCTTCCATCAGAAAAAACCAGGAATTTCGTGTCGTTTATGAAAACGGCAGGTCGAAGGGAAATTCTTACCTTGTCATGTACATCCGAAGGAGAGAACAGGAAGAAAATCGAATCGGCATCAGCGCATCCAAAAAAATTGGAAATAGTATTGTAAGGCATCGCATGACCAGATTGCTTCGGGAAATATTCAGACTTCACACAGAGAATCTCAAAAAAGGCTATGATCTTGTTGTTGTGATCAGGGCATCGGCGGTCGGGAGATCATACCGGGAAATTGAAAGTGCTTATCTTCACTTATTGCAGCTGCATGGAATTTTTGTTGGAACGGTTGATCCCGGAAGGTAAGGAAGAATTGTGAAAAAGATACTGATTCGTATGATACGCTTTTATCAGATCTTTTTGTCGCCATTGAAATGGCGTTGTCATTGCAGATTTTATCCGACTTGCTCCCAATATGCGATTGAGGCAATTGAGAAGCATGGAATATGGAAGGGCGGATTGCTTGCAATGTGGAGAATTTTGCGCTGTAATCCTTTTTCTAAGGGCGGGTATGATCCCGTTCCCTAATTTTATGACCGAAGGGGAGGAAAAACGTTGGAACTTATTTTGTTGACAAAATCCACATTTCCGTTGATCGGATGGATCGCAACGATTCTTGGATTGGTAATGGATGTTTTATTTCAATTTACCAGTAAATTCGGAATTACGAATATTGGATTGAGCATTATTCTTTTTACCGTATTGATTAACCTTTTGATGTGGCCGCTCACAGTTTCACAGCAGAAGTCTTCAAAGATGATGAGCGTGATGCAGCCGGAACTTCAGGCCATTCAAAAAAAATACAAGGGTAAGACCGATCAGGCTTCCATGATGCGGATGCAGGCAGAGACGAAGGCTGTGTACAGCAAGTATGGAACAAGCATGAGCGGAAGCTGCCTGTTTTTGTTGATTCAAATGCCGATTCTTTTCGCTTTGTATCAGGTGGTCTACCATATTCCGGCCTATGTGCCGTCCCTGTATCAGATATTCCAGAATATTGCAGAACCGATTATGAAGCAGGGAAATTACATTGAGGTTCTGAATTCGCTTGCGCCCAAGATTAAGCCCTCCCTTCAGGAAGGCGCCACATTAAATGCGGTCATTGATTTCTTCTATAAATTTACGCCGGAGCAGTGGGCCAGGTTGGAAAAAGCGTATCCCATGTTTTCTCAAACAATTGCCGACGGGGCGGCAGAAATTTCCAGAATGAATTATTTTCTGGGAGTCAATCTCTCTACGCCGCCGTTCCAGGGCTTTGTTCCAAATCCTGCATGGATCATTCCGATTCTTTCCGCAGGTGTGCAGTGGTATTCCGCAAAGCTTATGACTTCAAAGCCGAAGAGCAGACCGGGTTTGCAGGATGACAGTGAGAATGCAATGGCACAGCAGATGCAGACCATGAATACCATGATGCCGCTGATGTCATTGTTCTTCTGCTTTACGTTGCCTGCAGGAATCGGAATCTACTGGGTTGCCAGCGGAGTTTGCCGCCTGGTACAGCAATTGATTATCAACAGACAGCTGGATTGCATGGATATTGATGAGATTGTAAAAAAGAATTTGGAAAAGGCAAATGAAAAAGCACTGAGAGAAGGAAAAAATCCATCTCAGATTAAGAGCAATACCGATAAGCTTCTTCGGGATGTAAGGAGACAGGAGGAAGCTGCAGAAAAAGAAGAGACTGCATTTCGTGATAAAATGACCATCAATGCAAAGAGAGTCGCAGATTCCACAGCTTATTACAATAAGAATGCCAAGCCCGGTTCTCTGGCGGCAAAGGCGAACATGGTGGCAATGTTTGATGAACGTCAGCTGGAGAAAAAGCGCGGAAAGGCAAAGAAGGCATTGGAAGGGATCAATCCTGAGACTGGAGAAAAGACAGAATTGAAGCAAGAAACCGAGACGCAGGAGAAATCAAATGAATGAAATAACTGTATCCGCAAAGACATACGACGAGGCGATTACAAAGGCTTTAATTCAGCTTGAGACAACCAGCGAGCATCTGAAGGTCAATATTCTGGAACAGGGAAGCAACGGATTTTTAGGGATTCTCGGCGGAAGACCTTGGACAATTTCTGCACGTGTGAAGACAGAAGAGGAAGAGGCAGAGGAGCAGAGGGTCAGCGAACAAAAAAAGAAGGAACAAGAGGAAAAAAAAGAGAAGTGCCGGGAGCAGAAACCGGAAGAGAACAAGGAAAAGGAACAGAAGGAAAAAGAAAAGAGGGAAAAGGCGAAGGGCGAAAAGGTAAAAAATCGAGAAAAAACGGAGCCTGAAACGGAAGAAAGCAATAGAAAACGCCGTCCCAAAAAAGAGCGTCCCCATCCGGAGGAATCGAAACGAGACGGCGTGGGGCGAGAGGTTTTACAGGAGGAAGCAGAGAAAATCAAAGAAGCAGCCATTGCCTTTCTTTCCGAGTTATTCCGAATGATGGATACAGAGGTTCAGATTGAAACCGATTTCAATTATCAGACCAATGAATTGAAGCTGGATCTCAGCGGAGATGATATGGGAATCATGATCGGAAAGAGAGGTCAGACGCTGGATTCTCTCCAATATCTGGTCAGCCTTGTGGTCAATAAGCATAGGGATGTCTATATCCATGTGAAGCTGGACACGGAAAATTACCGGGAAAGACGGGAACAAAAGCTTCGTTCTCTTGCCAGGAATATTGCGGGAAAGGTAAAACAGACCAGGAAACCGATTGCTCTGGAGCCGATGAATCCTTATGAGAGACGCGTAATTCATTCCGCACTGCAAAGAGATCCCTATGTGACAACAATTTCAGAGGGGGAAGATCCGTACCGTCATATTGTGGTGCTTTTAAAGAAAAACCCAAAAAAGAAATCGCCGTCTCGCGAAGACTTGTAAAAACAGATGGCTTTGTGAAAGAAAGCTGTCGAAAACACAATGTTGTTTTCGCCAGCTTTTTCTTATATGAGAGGAAGACATGGAAAGAAATCACGACACCATAGCCGCCATATCTACGGCGCTTGGAGAGAGTGGAATCGGAATTATCCGTATCAGCGGAGAACAGGCTGTTTCCATTGCCGATCATGTGCTGGACCGCAGCATCAAGGGAGCTGCCACACACACCATTCATTACCGGCATGTTGTGGGAAAGGGAGAAATCATAGACGAGGTTTTGGTCAGCGTGATGCTGGCACCGCGCAGCTACACGGGGGAAAACACAGTTGAAATTAACTGCCATGGTGGAGCACTTGCCGTACAGCGTGTCCTGGAGGAGGTATTGAACGCCGGTGCATTTCTTGCAGAACCGGGAGAATTTTCAAAACGGGCATATTTGAACGGAAGAATGGATCTGAGCCAGGCGGAAGCGGTTATGGATGTAATACAGGCAAAAAATCGCTTTGCACTGAAGGCAGCGATGCAGCAGCTGCAAGGGAATTTATCCCGTAAAGTGGAGGTATTTCGAGATCGGATTTTAAATGAGCTGGCGCGGATAGAAGCGGCTTTGGACGATCCGGAGCACTATGATCTGGAAGATTACCCGACGCAGTTGCATGAAACGTTGGAAACGCTTTGCAAGGAGCTGACAGAGCTGATTGAGAATGCAGACAGTGGGAGGGTGATGAAGGAGGGAATTTCCACTGTAATTTTGGGACGACCGAATGCAGGAAAGTCATCCCTCATGAATTTGCTTTCAGGAGAGGACCGGGCAATCGTGACAGAGATTGCAGGGACAACGAGAGATATTTTGACGGAACACATTCGACTGGCAGGGCTGTCACTCAATTTGACCGATACGGCGGGGATTCGTGCGGGAACGGATCCGGTGGAAAAAATTGGCATTGAGCGGGCAAGAAATGCAGCCCAGGATGCAAATTTAATTTTATTGTTGATTGACAGCTCAAAAGAATTAGAGGAAGATGATCTGGAGCTTTTGAGAGAAGTAGAGTATCAGTGTGCAATTGTACTGTTGAATAAGTCAGATTTGGATCAGAAAGTCAAAGTGGAGGACTTGAAAAACAAGACCACGCATCCCATTGTTGTCTGTTCAACGAAAAGTGGAGAGGGTCTGGAGGCTCTGGAGCAGGAAATAAAAGGACTGTTTTATCAAAAAAAGATTGACTTTAACGATCAAATTTATGTCACAAACCTGCGGCATCGCGATGCGCTGGTACGGGCAAGAAGTGCACTCCGCATGGCAGAAGAAAGCATAGAAAAGGGTATGACAGAGGACTTCTTTACCATTGATTTGAAATCTGCCTATGAAGCACTTGGATTTATCACGGGAGATACCGTTGAGGATGACATTGTAAACCGTATATTTGAGCGATTTTGCACGGGAAAATAACAGCACCGGGAGAATAAAAGATGCAGGCAATTCATGAAAATTATGATGTGGTTGTGGTGGGAGGAGGACATGCCGGATGTGAAGCAGCTTTGGCAACGGCACGTCTTGGATTCCGAACGATCATGTTTACCATTAGTATTGATGCAGTTGCTTTGATGCCCTGTAATCCCAATATCGGGGGAACCTCAAAGGGTCACCTGGTCAGGGAATTGGATGCGCTGGGCGGCGAGATGGGAAAAAATATTGATAAAACCTTCATTCAGTCCCGGATGCTGAATGAATCAAAGGGGCCTGCCGTTCATTCGCTGCGGGCGCAGGCAGATAAGCAGGCCTACACACGGGAAATGCGCAGGGTGCTGGAAAACACGGAAAATCTGACCATTCGTCAGGCAGAGGTTTCCGAAATTTTAACAGAGCCCCTTAGGGAGGGGAGCAAAAAAAAGTGCTGCTGCGGAGTAAAAACCGTTTCCGGAGCCGTGTATACAGCAAAAGCTGTTATACTGGCTACGGGGGTATACTTAAATGCCCGTTGCATCTATGGAGAAATCAGTGAGTACACAGGTCCAAACGGACTCAAGGCAGCAAAACACCTGACCGATTCCTTGAAGGAAAACGGGATCGGGATGAATCGCTTTAAGACGGGGACACCGGCTCGTGTCGACGGAAGAACGGTGGATTATTCAAAAATGGAGGAGCAAAAGGGGGATACCCCCATTGTTCCCTTCTCCTTTGAGACAGCGCCTGATTCGATTCAAAAAAAGCAAGTCAGCTGCTGGCTCACCCATACCGGAAAAGAGGTGGGAGAAATCATAAGAGATAATATCGACCGCTCCCCTCTGTACAACGGAAGTATCCACAGCACCGGCCCCCGCTATTGTCCTTCCATCGAGGACAAGGTGATGAAATTTCCGGACAAGGAAGGACATCAGATTTTTGTGGAGCCGGAGGGTCTCTATACGAATGAGATGTATTTGGGAGGAATGTCGTCCTCTCTTCCGGAGGATGTGCAATATCGTGTCATTCATGCGACCCCCGGTTTGGAGCACGCAGTTGTGGTGCGAAACGCCTATGCAATCGAGTACGATTGTATTGACGCCAGGCAGCTGAAGCCCAGTCTGGAATTCATGGAAATCAGCGGACTATTTGCCGGAGGACAGTTTAATGGAAGCTCCGGCTATGAAGAAGCGGCGGTACAGGGTCTGATTGCCGGAGTGAATGCCGCAATGAAGATATCCGGGAGAGAGCCGGTTGTCATCAGCCGTTCTGAAGCATACATCGGTGTTTTAATTGATGACTTGGTGACAAAGGAAAGCCATGAGCCCTATCGTATGATGACATCCCGCTCAGAATACCGGCTTCTTTTGAGACAGGACAATGCAGATCTTCGCCTGTGCGGACTGGGACATCAAATCGGATTGATCTCTGAGGAAAGATTTCAGCGGGTTCAGAATAAAAAAAAGCAGATTGCAGAAGAAATCCTTAGGCTGCGGCATGTCAATTTGGGTGCAAATGAGAACGTGAATCGCTTCCTTTCAGAAAAAGGCTCCGCCGCATTGAAAACAGGAACAACTCTGGCAGAGCTGGTATGCAGACCGGAATTAAACTATCAGATGTTGGAAACGTTGGATCCGAATCGGCCGGAGCTTCCCCGGGAGGTGGGGGAGCAGGTGAATATTGAGCTGAAATATGAGGGATATATCAAGCGACAGGAGCAGCAGGTCAGGCAGTTTCAAAAGCTTGAAAACAAGAAACTTCCCCTTGATGTGGATTACGCCGGGATTCCTTCCCTTCGCATTGAGGCAATTCAAAAATTAAATTTCATTAAGCCGGATTCCATCGGTCAGGCCTCCAGAATTTCCGGGGTTTCCCCGGCAGACATCAATGTACTGCTGGTCTGGCTGGAAAAAAGAGGAAAAGAAAGAAAAAAATGAATATGACAGAGAACACAGAGCAGTTTGAATGCTTTTCCGCCTTTTTTTCTCTTGCGCTACAGCCGCTTGCAATTACGTTGGATGAGTCCAAGCAGAAGCTTTTTTTCCAGTTTTATATGGATTTGATCGAGAAAAATAAGCATATGAATCTGACCGCAATTGTAGAAATGAAGGAGGTGATTGTAAAGCACTTTGTTGACAGTCTTTCTGTTGTGCAAGCAATCCCGGATATTCAATTTGAAGCATACCGTATTTTAGATCTGGGAACCGGAGCCGGTTTTCCGGGAATTCCGCTGGCAATTGCCTGGCCCCAGTTGAAATTGACCCTCGTGGATTGTCTAAACAAAAGAATTCATTTTATTGAAGAGGAATGTCGGAAACTAGGTTTACATAACATAATCGCACTACACGCACGAGCGGAGGATCTTGCCGGAAAGCAGGAGCATCGGGAGCAATATGATCTGATTTTATCGCGGGCAGTTTCTAATTTATCCACACTTTCTGAATATTGCCTTCCATTTATCCACAATGGGGGCACCTTTATCCCCTACAAATCGGGAAAAGTGGAGGAAGAAATTCAGAAAGCCGGAAATGCCCTGGGTTTGTTGGGAGCAGGGGAAATCAGCACACTGTATTTTCGTCTTCCCGTCACCGGAGACGAACGATGCCTGTTATCCATCAAAAAGGTTCGTAAGACACCCAGACGGTTTCCAAGAAAAGCAGGAACACCTTCTGCAAATCCGCTTCAGTAAGAGTCAGTCCTGATATGTTTCACGTGAAACATATTGAAAACGTTTCACGTGAAACATATCAGGAAATGAAACAAAATGATATGCTATAATAAATGAAAAGAACAGACAGAGGAACTATATGAAGAAGATTATAGCAGTGGCAAATCAAAAGGGCGGCGTGGGAAAGACAACGACAGCAGTCAATCTGGCGGCAGCTCTTGCAGAGGCCGGACTTAAAGTACTGGCAGTAGATTTTGATCCCCAGGGTAACATGACAAGTGGATTGGGAATTGAAAAAGAAACAATAGAAAATACAGTGTACGAAATGATTATGGGAGAGTGCACGATTCAGGAGGCCTTGCAGCACAGCAGTCTGAACTGCCTGGATGTGGTCTGCTCCAGTGCAAACCTTGCGGGAGCAGAAATTGAATTGTTTGATGAAACCGGGAGAGAAGATATCCTCAAGAATTGCTTACAAGCCGTAACAGACCAGTATGATTTTATTTTGATTGATTGCCCACCGTCATTAAGCTTGCTTACTGTCAATGCCCTGACTGCAGCCACGGATGTGCTGATTCCCATTCAATGTGAGTACTATGCCATGGAAGGATTAAATCAGATGCTTCGCAGCATTCAATTGATCCGAAAGAAGCTCAATCCGGAGTTGAAGGTAAACGGAATTGTGTTTACAATGTATGACGCGAGAAACAATCTGTCCCAACAGGTGATAGACAGTGTCAAGGAAGCGCTGCAGGAGCCAATCTATCAAACAGTGATCAATCGCAATGTCAGAGTGGCGGAAGCGCCGAGCTATGGAATGCCGGTGACCGAGTATGATCCAAAGTCAAGCGGAGCCGAAAACTACAGGATGCTGGCGGCAGAGCTTCTCACAAGGGGGAATTAAGCATGGCAAAAGGAACGAGACCAAAACGAGGTCTGGGGCGAGGACTGAATCAGCTTTTAGGAAATATCGGAGAATCCGGAGAGTTGGAGCAGACATCTCAGAGCAGTTCAGAAAAAGGAAGCGGCACAGAACGGAAAGACCTGGAGGATACAGGTGGTGAGACTTTATTAAAGCTGGAAGAAATTTTAACAAATGAAGCACAGCCACGTAAAAACTTTGATGGAGAAGAGCTGGAAGAATTGACGGATTCTGTGCGTCAATATGGAGTGCTGCAGCCGATTCTGGTACAGAAGGAAGGAAAAAAATACAGAATTATTGCAGGGGAGCGGAGATATCGCGCGGCAAAGAATGCCGGTCTGAAGGAAATACCGGTTCTGATCAGAAGCTACACCACACAGCAGGCGGCAGAAATTGCCATCATTGAAAATGTGCAGCGAGAAGATTTGAATCCATTGGAGGAAGCAATGGCATATCAGACCTTGATTGATGACTATGGTCTGAAACAGGATGAAATTGCCGCCCGTGTCAGCAAAAACAGGGCGACCGTGGCCAATGCCCTCCGTTTGCTAAAATTAAAGGCGGCGGCAAGACAGTTCCTGGAGGAGGGAAAAATTTCCGCTGGTCATGCACGGGCTTTGCTGATGCTTGAGGATGAAAAAAAACAAAATGATCTGGCAAGGGACATCGTTGAAAAAAATCTGAGTGTGAGAGAAGCAGAGAAGCAGGCCAAGCAAATGCTGCGTCCGAAAAGGCGGGAGGAGACAGAGGAGGATCAGGCATCAAAAAAGCAATACGAAATTCTTTATCGAAATTATGAAGATTATATGCGGAGCGCTTTGGGGACAAAGGTGCGCATTAACAGAAGAGATCGGAACAAGGGGCGCATAGAAATTGACTATTATTCGGCTGCAGAGCTGGAACGAATCATGGATTTGATTCAGAATATTCACAGCTGAAAGCTGAGGGATCAAGGATGAATGAAAAACTGTTGCTGATGATATTGATTGGATTTAACCTTGCTGCATGGGGATTTTGCCTGTTTCTGTCGTTTAAATACCAGCGGTTATATCGTGCGTATGATTTGTTTATGCGTGGAAAGGATGCAGAGAGCCTGGAGGATACCATCGTTGCCCTGGTGGATGAGCTAAAGGATCTCCGGGCAGAAGATCGTGCAAATAAAGATGCAATTCGGGTATTGAATAAGAATCAGCGTGCCTCCCTTCAAAAATTTGGAATCGTGCGATACAATGCCTTTAAGGATATGGGAGGAAAGATGAGCTTTGCAATTGCCGAGCTTGATTATACCAATTCCGGGTTTATCTTGAACACCGTACATTCAAGAGACGGATGCTATCTTTATGTAAAGACTGTGGAGTGCGGACAAACCGAAATGCTGCTGAGCACAGAAGAAAAAGAGGCATTAGAGCAGGCATTGGGATATCTGGAGCGATAAGACAGAAGCAGCGCATAGAAAATAAATAACAATACAGAAAACATAAAATAAGGAAGAAGAAAGGCATAGCCGAGAGAAGCAGAATAATGTATTCCCTCGGCTATGCCTTTCTGTGAATTGATAGGAACCAGTGAACCTTTTATCCCTCAGAGGTCGTCTTTTTAAACAGTGAGCACAGGAGGGAAACCATGGAAGCATTTCAATATCAGACCGATGCGGTCAATTTTATGATACGAGAATCACTGGAGGATCCATACGGAAGAAGCTTTTTATTTCTGATCTATTTGGAAGAGGGAGCAGCTTTCCGGGGAAAATTCTTAAGTCCATACTTAAAACCATCAGAATGGGTGCCATTTGATTCCTTTCAGGAGTTCCAAGAGAGTGCAGATCATTTGATCCGTCAGACGTTAAAACGAGATGCGCGGGAAGAGGCGGTTCGTTGCTGCCGACAGTGGATTGCAAAAGGCCTTCCGATGCAGCCGGATTATGTGTTGTGTTGTATCAAAACCCCGGATGGGGACTGGACGGGGCGCTATATCAGAAAATCGGAGAGTCAAATCTACTGTTTTGACGGGAAATCACAGCTGGAAAAGCGGCTGAACGATCATAAAAAATGGTGGGGGTAGAAAGAAGTATGGATCAAAGGGGGCAATGGAAGCAGGCAGGGAGGAGATGTGCGCTGGGGATTGCAGCATTTATTTTGTTGACAATCGGAAGCGCGCAGACAGCTCTGTGTGCACCAATACCGGAGCATTTCACTGTAGACACCATTCAGGCAGCAGGGGTGACGGATCGAAACTTTGCCAAAGCAATTTACGAAAACATCAGAAATCAAATTCTGAGCGGAAATTACCAAGTCGAAGAGGAGTGGAATGCGAAGGAAATATTGGGAAATTATAAAACAGAAAATTTAAATAATGGTGTCGCGATAATAGATGCAAACGACGGCAAAATTAGAAATATAGATGGAATCACTCTACTAAAAAATTGTGAAGAGATAAGACTATCAGAAAATGATATTCACGATATTACACCTTTAAAAAGAGCAGATAGAAGTAAAAAATTATTGTTTAATGAAACCAACATATATATTGACGCAGGTAATTTTCAAAACGCAATTCCCAAAGAATTAGTGGGAACCAGAAATGGAAACATTACCGTTGACAGTCGAATGGAATTTGAACCGATGGAATTGAATTATATTTATGATGGGACCAAGAAAACCATACACCTTGACTTTGATTTGAAGTTACATGGAGGAGCCGGGGGGGTTTTTAATGGGGAAAATTCTCGGAAGGAAAGTATTAATGAGATACGTGGAGAATGGACGGAATATGCAGATTATCAGAACCGATATCAAGGAACAACCATACAATTTCCGGGAAATGATGGTCGAATTTTAATTGCAGCGAATGCAAATGAAAGCATGACTCCAAAGTTACCTGCAACAGTCCACTATTGGTCAGAGGAAAACATAGACAGAAAACTGAATTTGGAATGGTGTTATCCCTTTGAGACTAAGTTTTATCGCCTTCTGAAGGAAGACCTTACCATGGAGCTTCGGGCAGGGGCACATTTAAAAAAAACAAACCCTGCCGGCGAGGGACTGGAAGGGGCCGCTTACATCCTGTATCAGCTTGACATAACAGGGAAAAGGGTACGCTATCCGGATTCTGATCAGATTTATCGGACGAATCGGAGAGGAGATCTTTTTATAGAGAATCTTCCGGATGGAGCATACGAATTGGTTGAGACAAAAGCACCTGCCGGATATGAAATCAATGCAGAGGCCATTCCATTTGTGATTGACAGACAGAATGGACAGGGAATCGCAGATGCTGTAAATGGGGGAGAGGGAGAAGTCACGGCTACAACAGAGCATGCATCCTTCCGACCCAAGTGGGATCGTGTTTTGATTAAAGGAGACAGGGGAAGCAAAAGATACGGGCATATCATGGTGCAGACAGAGGGAAGTAAGCGGGCGGTAAAGCCATCCGATTACGATGCGGACTGCTTTTTATGTAACAAAGGGCCGGAAATTAAAAGGATGAAAGGGGAATTAGCAGATAACAGCCTGTATCAAAATACAGGAGAAAGCCGGGTCAATCTGTACCAGGGAACAGAGAAAATCGGAACATACCAGAGCCTGAAGGAAGTGAAAGAACATCTGAATCAGCTGGTGCGGGAAGGGGGCATGACTGAAACAACCGGGAATTTCAGAATTGTTGCGAACCTGGTATATCAGAAAGCAAACGTGGAATTGATCCAGGTTGATCAACCACAGGAGCCGGAGGAGCCGAAGCCGGAGGAGCCAAAGCCGGAGGAGCCGAAGCCGGAGGAGCCAAAGAAAGAGGAGACGGGGAAATTCCGAAAAGAACGTCTTTTGAATATTATCGTGAAAAAAAGCTGGTCGGATGTGGTGCATCCGATGCAGGCCTTTGTCCAATTGGTTTTGGAGTCCGGAAGCGGAAGTCGAACCAAGGTGGGAGCAGAGAAAACACTGAATGCAAACAATCAATGGACTGCGAGCTGGAGTTTCCAAGAGATTGAGGAATTGATTCGGAGTACAGATTCCAATACAGGAACAGTGTGCGCCAGTCCTGTCAATGCCGCAGTAAATTCTGAGAATATCTCGGAGAATCCTGCCAATTCTGCAGTGAGTGCATGTAATGTCTTGGCAGACAACATGGCTTCTTCGTCAGACGCGCAACGATATGATGAATACGGAATGCTGGCGGACGGTGCCGTGATGGATGACATCAACAAGCTTTTTGTGGAGGAGGTGAAGATTCCGGAGGGATGGCGGGCAAATTATCGGGGGTTCGATCGACTTCCTGATGGCACGATCGTGTACCAGATAGAAAATCAGCGAGTATCGGAGGAACCATCGATATGGGAGGGAAATAAGCCGCCTGTGCCGGAGAAGAACCAGCCGGGAGGTCCTCCACCTGACTTTCCCTCGGATCATTCAAAGCATATACCGAAACGAATAGGAAATACATCGAAGACTCCGGAAGTGACTGTGCCGAAAAAAGGAGAGTACAGAGTACTGCAGCCGAGAATTCGATTGCCATGGGGGCGGGTAGAATATTCTTCCGGACATGCGCTTCCAAAGACCGGGGAAAAAGCAGGTTTAAGCTCTGTGCTGGTCTACGGATCACTGGTCTGGTCGCTTATGATGCTGCTGATTTCAGCCAATCGGGGAACACGAAAGAGAGGACAGAAGGCAATTGGAGGAAAAGATGATGCAGCATGATGGAAAAAAGGGACTGAATGTGCAGGATCAGCGACTGGTTGAACTGGTCAGACAATTTCAAAAAGGGGACTCCGGGGCATTTGATAAGATATTTTCGTTGGGATATTCGAATGTTTACTTCATGGTTTACAAAATGATGAGGGACCATTATGAAGCAGAAGATGTGACACAGGAGGTATTCACCAATATTTTCAATCATTTGAATGAACTGAAGGAACCGCAGACCTTTAAAAAATGGATGAATCAGATTGCTTGGCATACAACGCTGGATTATCTGAAATCAAGAAGGCGAAACAGCACGGCAGGCTGTGATATCGATACGCTTTTGGAGACTAATCAGCTGTGTCCGGACTTACAGGATGACGGGAAACAGATACTGGATGTGGAGAGAAAAAATGTGGTAATGGGGGCCATAGATCAGCTCAATCCCATGCTTCGTATAACAGTTTTATTGCGTTTTTTTAACGATTTGAAGGAGCGGGAAATTGCAGAGATTATGAATGTTCCGCTGGGGACAGTGAAACGAAGATTGATGATAGCCAAGCAGCAGCTTTCGGGTAAGCTAACCGGTGTTTATTCGATATTTCCTTACTTTTTTGTGCGGCTTGCGGCATCAAAGGAGTGCAGAGAGACAGCAAGCGTTCTGGGAACATTGATTCCTGCAAAATTGATTGGAAAAACAGCGCTTTTGACAGGATTCACCGCGGGAGCCGTAGCTGCAGTTGTGATCCATGGACCGGTGATTGGGGAGTTAAAGTATTATGGAAACGAAAGTTATGTCAACGAGCAGCGTGTTCAATGGAAAATTGACAGTTCGGTTCCTCTTAAAAGTGTAAAATTTCTTGAAAGGGATTGGAATATTTCGGAAGAAAACGGCTTGTACTGGGCAGACATATCGGAAAATGGGGTCTATACACTCTGTGTGACGGACTCTTGTGGACAGAGTGCAGTTCAGCAGATCCGCATTGATAACATTGATGCAGACAGTCCGATTTATTGCAGCTACGAGGAAAGGGGAGATCAGATGCTCCTGCGTTTCCAAGACAGTTGCGCGGGAATCAATTGGAGTACCGCCAGGTTTGTGGGCGCAGACGGAAGAGAAGCGCCTGTGCAGATGATAGACCAGCAAAGAGGAGAAGTGGTGCTGCCATTGGATGCATTCCCACTGCAGGCAGAAATTGAGGATCTGGCAGGAAATTACGGGGTCTATAAGCTGGAATTAAATTCCATTCAGATCAAGGAAAGGCAGGAGGAGCAGAATGAGAGTGCATAAGCGGTGGTATAGTCTGCTCTTTGCTGCCGGTCTGATGCTTGGATGTTTCATAGACGCAATGGCATTTTCGCAAGGGCAATCGGAACTCGCTTCGGATGCAGAATTTCATCAACGGGAAGAGGTTTCATGGGCAGAGCCCCAGAGAGAAGCCGCGCAAGAGTCAGCCCTGCAAGAAGTAGAGATCCAGAGGGAAACTTCGCAAGAGTCAGCCCTGCAAGAAGTAGAAATTCAGAGGGAAGCCACGCAAGAGTCAGCCCCGCAAGGAGTAGAAATTCAGAGGGAAGCCGCGCAAGAGTCAGCCCCGCAAGGGACAGAGACTCAGAGGGAAGCCGCGCAAGAGTCAGCCCCACAAGGGACAGAGACCCGGAAGGCAGAGCCTCCACCGATAGAGATGCCGGGGGAGGAACCATGGGTGGAGGAAGCGGCAGAGGGAGATGTTGTTGTACGCCCGTTTTTTTCCTGGTTTTCGGAGAGGGACGGAAGGTTCCGGCTATCCTATGAGCTGATCAATCAAAGTGAAATGGAGATTCCGGAGGTCGAGCTTGCCTTTGAACTGCCGGAAAATTTGATGTTTTCTGACCATCCAATCAAAAATCAACGCCGGATTCTCCATCGGTTTGAGAATCTAAGGCAAGGAGAAACGAGGCGTGCTTCAACGGAAGGAAAATATCTGAATCTTCCGACAAGAGAGGATACTGCCGAGGGAAGAACGGAAAAGATTCAGGTGGGGATTATCCTGCGGGGGTTTGGGCTGGAGCATGCCACTTACGACACCGTTACCTGTGAGCCGTTTGTGTTTCCCATTCCGGCAGCGCTGCCAAGGCTTAGGCATCTTCTGGTCGCCAATTTGATATCCAGAGGAAAAATGGAATGCAGGCTTCCGATCATCCGGGATGTTCCGGTGATGAGAAAACAAATTGAGATGACGGAAGCGCCTAAAATGCGGCATCGAAGGCTTCACTTTATGTCAATGCAGGAAAGAAGTCTGCATACTGTGAAGAGGATGAGTCGGAGGCTGATCCTTCCACTTTTAGTCGGTTTTTGGGCAATGCTGGCAAGCGGAAAAATCATGGGCGGAATTTGGGTGAAACGGGCAGAAAATCAAAGAAAATTTTTCCCCAGGCAAAGGATCTCCTTACATAAAAAACCCACATGATTCCTGGTTCCTTTCAGACCGCTGGACTCCTTTCATAACCGTTTTCAGATAATCATCGTCTGAAAATCGGGTTTCTTGACATTTAATGAAAGCACTATATAATTTTGGATGAGAGCGGTTTGGAATGGGGAATCGGGCGTGTGCTCCGAATTTCTGGGAAGCGGTCTCGGAGTTTTGTTATGTTTCGACTCAGCAGCAAGGCAATGGCTACGGGATAGCAAAGGAGAGAGATTGATGGATGAAAAAGCAATGTACAAGCTTAGCTACGGTTTGTTTATTTTGACAGCCAGGGAAGCAGGAAAGGACAACGGATGTCTGATCAACACTGCGATTCAGGCTGCCTCTACGCCAAATCAGATCAGTATCTGTGTCAACAAGGCAAATTATACGCACGATATGATTGTACGTACCGGAGTCTTCACTGTATCTGTGTTAAGCCAGGACGCACCATTTGATCTGTTCAAACGGTTTGGATTTCAGAGCGGAAAGGATACAGATAAGTTTGCAGATTATTCCAACTGTAAGCGAGGCGAAAACGGGCTTCTTTATATAACTGAAGCAACCAACGCGTACATTTCGGTGAAGGTTGAAAAAACGGAGGACCTGGGCTCTCACACCATGTTTATCGGCGAAATAACCGACATGGAGGTATTGAGCGATACTCCTTCGGTGACGTATGAGTATTATCTGAATCATATTAAACCGAAGCCGCAGCCTGTGGGAAAAACTGAGAGCGGTCAGACGGTTTGGCGCTGTAAGATTTGCGGATATGAATATGTTGGGGAAGAGCTGCCGGAGGACTATATTTGCCCGATCTGTAAGCATCCGGCATCCGATTTTGAAAAGGTTGTAAAATAAAGGAACAGCAGGTTGTCCCGGTTTCTGGAGCATTCAGAAACCGGGACAGCTTATATCCGGGTTCCGGAGGACAGGAAAAAGGGAACATTGGACGGGAGGAAACAAAAAAAGCACCGGCGCAGTGTACTCTGCCGGTGCAATGTGGAGAGGCGACTGCTTATACCAGCTCTGTCAAGGTGTAAGGAAGCATGGATGCACTCAGAAGCTGTGCCTCTCTCCGGTGGCAGGAGAAAATAAGAATCTGCCGCTTGGGAAACGCCTGTGAGAGCCATTCCAGTACCAGACGAAGGCGATCCTCATCATAATTTACAAAGCTGTCATCAAATAAGAAGGGAAGCTGGGCTCCATCTTTTTGCATCAGATCGGCAGCGGCAAGGCGCAGGGCGAGATAGAGCTGATCCATCGTTCCGGCGCTGACCTGATCCAACGGAATCAGCTTATCCGAAGTATTGAGAGAAATGTTCAGGTTTTCATCGATGGAGAGAGAATCGTACCGCCCGCCGGTAATTCCCTTGATCAGATCGGAGGCGCTGCGGTTCAGGTACAGACCGAAGGAGTCTCGGATGGTTCCTGCCAGGCGGCTCATGGTTTCCTGAGCGATGTTGATCGCGTTGATTTCAGCGCGGATACGCTCATTTTCCTCCACCACATTTTTCAGTGCCACGCTCTCGTCCTTCAGATTCGTGAGATGCTCCAGTTGCTGCTCCAAGAGCCACTGACTTTTCTGCTGCAGGACGATGGTCGCATCGGTTTCAGTTTGCCGCTCTTTCAGGCGGGTGAGTTTTTCATTGATCTCCAGCAGGGTTTTCTCTCTGCTTTCGATGGAGTCACAGATGCCGTAGAGCTCGGCGGTTCGTTCCTTGATGCACGCAGCCAGCTCCTCATAGGGGAGCTGCTCGGTCTCTTCATTCAGCAGGTTGTTAAAGTGCTCCCGAACGGAAGCATACAGGGTCTCCCGGGCTTCCCGAGCCTGATCCTTTCGAGAGAGAATGATCCGAAACAAAACGATTGCGACCATGGCAAAGAGGAGTGCAAAGCCGATTGCAATGGTATTGAGGGAGAGGGCCAACGGCGTGTACACCTCAGGATAGTTTCCGGCGAAAAGGAAGGAGGCCAGGGCCAGAACAATGCTGAGCAGTGTGAACAATACAGAGAGCAGATTGGCAGCAGGCGCCTTTCTCTTTTGCTCTGTGAAGATGCAATCCTCCGTCATATCCTCAACCGCGGTTTCATAGTTCAGGACATCGGTTCGGGTGTCAAAGCGCTGCTCTTTTAAGCTTTGCTGCTCCGCCGCCAGCTTTTGCAGAAGCTCCTCCTTTTTTTCCTGCAGAGCAGTTTGCACATCCGCAGTCTGCGCATGGGTTTCCGTCAGCTCATTCATCCGGTTTTTGAAATCCGGAGAGGAGATCTGCTCTTCGATTTTCCGGATTTCTGAGAGATTGGCAGCGTAATTTTTGGCTGCGTCAGGAACAATTCGGCTTTCAAAGGCCTTTTTCTGGTCTTTTAAGTAGGCGCTGGCCTTTGTGATATTGAGGGCGCGGTTTCCGGTGGTGTTCATATTGGCGATATAGTTTTTTAACTCGTTTACCATACCGCCGTCAGTGGCACTCTTCAGCTGTCGGATGCTGACGGTATTGGAGAAAGCGGTTTCGCTCAGGCTCCCCAGGAGACTCTTAATCCACGCTTCCGGATCACGCAGAGGAGTTCCTGTGGTTTCATCCGTGACAGACAGATCGGTGGGACTTTTGGAAAAGTTTCGTTCGATGCGGTAAAGATGACCCTCGTGCTCAACCTTTAGGGAACCGCCGTAGGCGCCGTCTCCGAACCAGGGCTCGTAGTGCGAGAAAAAGTCGCTGCGGGCTGCCCGCCCATGTGCCCGCTCCATACCGAACAGCATGGCGCGAAGAAAGGCATGAAGTGTAGATTTTCCGGCTTCATTCCCCCCGTAAATCACGTGAAGTCCCCGGTCAAAGGCAAAGCGTCTGTCGTGAAATTTCCCGAAGGCACGGATGTTCAGCTCTCTGACTATCATTGGGTTTCGCTCCTTTCATCCGTCGTGCGGAGTAAAGCGTTCACACCGTAGTAGAGCGCTTTTCTGTCCATGGCGCTGATGCCGGGGCGATCCAATTCCCGGATGAAGAAGCCAATCATATCGGAGGAGTGCTCCGCAAACAATCTTGAGAAATCATACTTGGGTTCGGATTCATCCAGAATTTCATAGATCCGAAACCGTTCCTTTAGGACATCGAGGTCAAATGCAATATCCGGATCACGCATACCGCGAATGGTAAGGCGATAAATGTTGTCGAGACCGCGCCGTACAATTTCGTCCCCGATGCTCATGCGAAGTTCTGTATTGGTTGACGCCGGAGAAACCTTGATTCCCAGATTGACATACTGAACCTTGGCAAGGGGGACGAAGTCAAGAGAAGTAATCTGACGTGTTACGTCATTGATTTCTCCCTTGAAGTACCCGTGCTTCCCGCTTTCGGTGGGATCGAGGGGTTCGGGGGAGCCGCACCAGGCAATGAGGTTTGGAACAGCGATCTGCGGCTTATGAATATGACCGAGGGCGCAGTACGAAAACCCGGCGCGGCTCAGCTCCGGGATGTCCAGAGGAAGATGCTTCGGATCTCCTCCGTGGCAGAGCAGCAGGCGGATTCTTCCGTTTTCCGGCGTGCTGACGCCGCTCAGAAGATTTTCTGTAATTTCCCTGGTTTTGTAGGAAAAACCGTATACCTCCGTATTGATTTCCGGATAGTAAACAGAGGTTAAGCGGGATTCCGTGAAGTAATGTACATTGTCCGGCCATGGAAAGGAGTAAATTGCGGAGCTTTCACGGAGATAGTCGTGGTTCCCCGCGATCATTGCGACCCGGGTGCGCGGAGCTGTTGAAAAGAGATAGCTCAGCTCCTTTAAATCGCGCACCAGCGGCTGCTGATGGAACAAGTCGCCTGCGATGAGAATGAGATCAATGCTGTTTTCCTTCGCATCCCTGACAATTGACGACAGCACGTCTTTGACTGCCTGGGCCCGCTCGCGGCTCCAAGGCTTGTCCGCATCCGGATTCATACCGTAATGGATATCACCGGTGTGAATGAACTTCATGGCTCCACTCCTTTGCTTTTGTTCGGGGGTTTTTAGAACTCACAGTTTCCGACGGTGCGCGGGAAGGGCAGAACGTCGCGAATGTTGCTGACACCGGTCAGATACATGACACAGCGCTCAAAGCCCAGACCGAAGCCTGCATGGCGGGTTGTGCCGTATTTTCGCAGGTCGAGATAAAAGGCATAGGGATCGCGCTTCATACCCAGTTCCTCCATGCGGGAGAGGAGTTTTTCGTAATTGTCCTCGCGCTGGCTGCCTCCGATGATTTCGCCGATTCCGGGCACGAGACAATCCATGGCGGCCACGGTTTTTCCGTCTGCATTCAGCTTCATGTAGAAGGCCTTGATGTCCTTGGGATAGTCCGTAACAAAAATCGGTTTTTGATAAATTTTTTCTGTGAGGAAGCGCTCGTGCTCTGTTTGAAGATCGCAGCCCCAGCTGACCTTGTAGTCAAATTCATCGTTGTGTTGACGAAGAATTTCAACGGCTTCCGTGTAGCTGACACGCCCGAATTCCGAGTTCATGACGTGATGCAGGCGCTCCAGGAGTCCCTGATCTACAAAGCGGTTAAAAAAGTCCATTTCCAACGGAGCATGCTCCAGAACATAACGGATGATATATTTCAGCATGGCTTCGGCCAGAGCCATGTTGTCCTCGAGATCGGCGAATGCGATTTCCGGCTCGATCATCCAGAATTCCGCGGCGTGCCGTGTGGTATTGGAGTTTTCCGCCCGGAAGGTGGGACCGAAGGTATAGATGCTTCGGAACGCCTGTGCAAAGGCTTCGCCATTCAGTTGCCCGCTGACGGTAAGATTGGTTTCCTTGCCGAAGAAGTCCTGACTGTAGTCGACACTTCCGTCCGCATGCTTGGGAACCTGCCCAAGATCCAGGGTGGTGACGTGAAACATTTCACCTGCTCCCTCAGCATCGCTGGCGGTAATAAGGGGCGTATGGACGTAGACGAAGCCCTGATCCTGGAAGAAGCGGTGAATGGCAAAGGCGATCAGGGAACGAACGCGGTAGGTAGCCTGGAACAGATTGGTTCTCGGGCGGAGGTGGGGGATGGTGCGGAGAAACTCCACGGAATGGCGCTTTTTCTGCAGCGGATAATCGGGAGCGGAGCTTCCTTCGATCCGGATTTCCTCTGCCTGAATTTCAAAGGGCTGCTTTGCCTCAGGGGTTGCAACCAGCGTCCCGCGGATGATGAGGGCAGCGCCCACATTGATTTTACGAATTTCTGCAAAATTGGACATGGTGTCGTGATACACAATTTGCAGCGGATCAAACCAGGTACCGTCGCTGACCGTCAAAAAGCCGAATGCCTTGGAATCCCGGTTTGAGCGAACCCATCCGCCCACGGAAATCTCATGTCCGATCCACGCCTCTTTGTTGTTCCAGATTTCCCGGATTGTTGCAAGCTTCATGTTCAAATCCTCTTTTCCGATCGATAATAAATAAAAGCACAGAATACTTTCTTATTTTACTCTATTTTACGAAAAATGAACAGAACGAATCGGATGCGAATATTTTGAGAACACAGGCTCAGGAATGGTACAGGCGGATAAAAATATGGTATACTAAACAAAAATAGAAGTGGAAACCAAGGATTGTTGGTGCATCGTTCAAGCGACTGTGAGGTGAGAACGTGATAAAAAAAGAAATGATCGCTATGCTGCTGGCCGGAGGGCAGGGGAGTCGGCTTGGGGTGTTGACACAGAAGGTGGCGAAGCCGGCCGTTTCATTTGGGGGGAAATACCGGATCATCGATTTTCCTCTGAGCAACTGCATCAATTCCGGCGTGGATACGGTCGGTGTGCTGACGCAGTATCAGCCGTTGCGTTTAAATGCACACATCGGCATCGGGATTCCGTGGGATCTGGATCGAAACATTGGCGGAGTCACATTGCTGGCGCCGTACGAAAGTGCAAAGGGGAGCGACTGGTACAGCGGCACTGCCAATGCCATCTTTCAGAATATGGAATACATCGACTCCTACAACCCCGACTATGTCCTGATTTTGTCCGGTGATCACATTTATAAAATGGACTATGAGGTGATGCTGGATTATCACAAGGCCAACAAAGCGGATGTTACAATCGCTGTGATGCCGGTTCCGTTGGAGGAGGCCGGCCGTTTCGGCATCATGATCACAGATGAAAACAGCCGGGTCGTTGATTTTGAAGAGAAGCCAAAGGAGCCGAGAAGCAACCTGGCCTCAATGGGAATTTACATTTTTTCCTGGAAGGTGCTGAGGGAAGCGCTGTACAGTCTGCGGGATGTTCCGGAATGTGATTTCGGGAAGCATGTGATTCCCTATTGCAAAGAGAAGGGACAGCGCCTGTTTGCGTACGAGTTTAACGGATACTGGAAGGATGTGGGCACCTTGTCCTCCTACTGGGAGGCCAATATGGAGCTGATCGACATCATACCGGAATTCAATCTGTATGAAGAGTACTGGAGAATCTTTACAAAGAGTGATATCACACCGCCGCAGTACATCTCCGAACACGCCCACGTTGAGAGGAGCATCATCGGAGAGGGATCGGAGATTTACGGCGCAGTGTACAATTCCGTGATCGGAACCGGCGTCACCATTGAGGAAGGGGCGGAGGTCAGAGATTCCATTATCATGCGGGAGACGACAATTCGAAGCGGCGCCAGGATCAACAAGGCAATTTTGGCGGAGCATGTTGTCATCGGAGAAAACAGCGAGCTGGGAGTGGGGGAATTTAAAGAAAGCAGCTTCGATCCCCGGGTCTACCAATCGGATCTGGTGACGGTCGGAGAAAATTCAGTCATTCCGCCGAATGTCAGAATCGGGAAAAACACTGCAATCTGGGGAAGGATCTCGGAGGAAGATTTTCAGAACGGAGTCTTGGAGAGCGGCGGTTCGATTGTGAAGGCAGGTGGTCTGAAATGAGAGCAGTAGGGATTGTATTAGCAGGCGGAAACTCGAAGCGGATGAAGGAATTGTCCAATAAAAGGGCAATTGCGGCCATGCCGATGGCAGGAAGCTATCGGAGCATTGATTTTGTCCTGAGCAATATGACAAACTCTCACATTCAGAAGGTGGCGGTTTTTACACAATACAATTCCCGCTCACTGAACGAACATCTGAGCTCCTCCAAGTGGTGGGATTTCGGTCGGAAGCATGGCGGCATGTACGTTTTTACGCCCACCATCACGGCGCAGTCCAACGACTGGTACCGGGGAACGGCGGACGCGATTTACCAGAATCTGCAGTTTTTGAAGAACTGTCATGAGCCCTATGTGGTGATCGCAGCGGGAGACGGAATTTATAAGCTGGACTACAATAAGGTGTTGGAGTATCACATTGAGAAAAAGGCGGATATTACAGTCGTATGCACCAATACACCGGAGAACGAGGACAGCACGCGCTTCGGCGTTCTTGAGGTCAATGGGGACGGACGCATTACACAATTCGACGAGAAGCCGATGGTTGCGGAGTCCGGAACCATTTCCTGCGGAATCTATGTGGTGCGGAGACGTCAGCTGATCGAACTGATTGAGCGCTGTGCAGCAGAGGATCGATACGATTTTGTCCGGGATGTACTGGTGCGCTACAAAAGCCTGAAGCGCATTTATGCGTATCGGCTGGACAGCTATTGGAGCAATATTGCAAGCGTCGGGTCCTACTACCGCACAAACATGGATTTTTTGAAGAAGGACATTCGAACCTACTTTTTCCGGAGCTATCCGGAAATCTACACGAAGGTGGAGGATTTGCCGCCTGCAAAATATAATCCGGGCTCAGACGTCAGAAATTCTCTGGTTTCCAGCGGCTGTATTCTGAACGGAAGCATTGAAAATTCGGTTTTGTTCCGAAAGGTCTATGTGGGCAATCACTGTGTGATCAAAAACTCCATCATTCTGAATGATGTTTATATTGGCGACAACACGGTGATTGAGAATTGTATTGTGGAAAGTCGGGATACCATCCGAGCCAATACCACGCATATCGGACAACCGGATGATATTAAGATTGTCATCGAAAAGAACGAGAGGTACATAATCTGAGCGTAAGAAGCAGGCGTACCATGCCTCAGAAGACACAGAATATCAAGAACTACATTGTTTTTGATCTGGAATGGAATCAATGTGCAGAGGGAAAGACCGGGGAGATACCCGGTCTTCCCTTTGAGGTCATTGAAATCGGGGCGGTCAAATTGAACGAAGACTTTGAAGTCATCAGTGAGTTTTCGCGCTTTGTCCGACCGAAGGTGTATCAAAGGCTCCATTTTAAAGTGCTGGAAATTCTGGACATCGGAATGGAGGAGTTAACAAGGCGGGGAGAACCGTTTGATCAGGTGATACGCGCATTTTTTTCCTGGTGCCGGGAAGCAGATGGGGAAACGATTTTTTGTACCTGGGGAAACATGGATTTGACAGAGTTGCAGAGGAACATGGCGTATTACGGAGTGGAGAATCCGTTTCCGAATCCGCTTTTTTACTATGACGTCCAGAAACTGTACAGCCGGTTGTACCGGGATAACGGTAAGGATAAGCCGACACTGGAGCACGCGGTACAGGAACAAAGCCTGGAGGTTCAAAGACCCTTTCACCGGGCCATTGAGGATGCAAAATACACAGGTGCCGTATTAAGACAGATGGATTTCCCGTCTGTGGCGCCTTATCTTTCGCTGGATTACTACCGGATCCCCGACTGCAAGGAGCATGAAATCAGTCTGACCTTTCCCGATTATTCGAAGTATGTTTCCCGGGGGTTTGCTTCCCGTGAGGAGCTGATTCGGGATAAGGAGGTCAACGATCTCTGCTGCTTTTCATGCAGACGCATGTTAAGAAAAAAAATAGGCTGGTTTACAGGAAACCAGCGCAATTATCTGGCGCTGGGAATTTGTCCGGAGCACGGGCTCATGCGGGGGAAGCTTCGGGTACGTAAATCGGAGGAGGGGCGCTACTACTGTGTGAAAACCGTGCGAATGACGGATGAAGCAGGAGCGGAGGAGCTGATCCGACAAAAAGAGGCGTACGCAGGGAAGCAAAGGGAAAAGCTGTGCTTAAAGCGTCGCCGTGAAAAGCTGCGCCGCCCGGGCGGCGCAATTTTTTCGAAGGAAGCGCCTTCTTAAGAGCCGCGCCTTCGGGAGCGGCGGCGTGTCGACGGATCTCTGGGGGTGCGCAGAGCGCTGCCTGAAAGGGAGTGATCGGAGGAAATCCCGTCGTTTTGCTCAGACCAGGGATCCGAATGAAGAATACGCTCGTTTCGAAGGGATTGCTGCAGCTGCCTGGACAGCCGGAGCGTCTCTTTTTTTTGCTTGATACGCAGCCGTCGGATGAGAATCCAGACAATTCCGGCTGCGATCAAAAGAATGGCAGGGACGAGGAAAAACGGTGAGAAATGCAAGCCAAGCGCTCCGTTTTGCAGCTGTTTTCCCAGGGCCCGGATCCGCCGGAGCAGACCGATGTGAACCGGGCGGCTGCCTTCCGGTCGCACCTCGACGGAGGAATCGGCTGACAGTCGGCTGGTTCCCACCAGGCGGTCCCCAAGAAAAAACCGAACCAGCGCCACTGTATTGGAAGGTTCTTCCTTTTGCAGGTCATAGCTGAGCTCGGCGCGGATATCCGAAAGGGCAGCCTTCTTCGGCAGTGTGACGGATCTGGTTGTGTCCAAGGTTAGGAGGGGTTGCTGCGTGCCGGAAAGATTCAGATTTTCTTCCGGATTCAGGAGAGAGGCTGCGCTGTCCGTTCGGATCGCTTCATTTTTAAAGTTCGAAAATCCGAAATCCAGCAGTGCTTTGGTGTCATCGTAGTGGGTCTGATGGCCGTTCATGATCACGGAAATCAGCTTAAGGCCATCCCGCTCCGCACAGGTGACCAGTGTATTGCCGGCGAGCAGCGTATAACCGGTTTTTCCGCCGATGATACCGGGGTAGTAATGCCCCGAATTTTTTTTCAGCATCTTGTGACCGCAGTACACCATAAAGGGCTCTGGGTTTGTGGAATTGGGAGGAAGTTCATAGTAGGTGGTGGAGTCGAATTCAACGAAGGTGGGGTTTGCAAAGGCGGCCTGAGCAATCAGGGCAAAGTCGTAGGGGGTCGTGTAGTGGTCAGGATGATTCAGACCGGAGGGATTGGCAAAGGAGGAATCGGTGCACCCGAGGGAAGCCGCTTTCTCGTTCATCATCCGGGCGAAGGCCTCGATGCTTCCTGCACAGTGCTCGGCGAGGGCATTGGCCACTTCGTTGGCAGATTTCAGGAGCATGGCATAGAGCGCCTGCCGCACGGTGATTTGATCTCCGGTGTCGTATCCCGCACTGGTGGAACCGGGCTCCACATTGTGGACGGCATCATAGGAAAAGGTGAGGGTATCGTCAAGATCACAGTGTTCAATCACAATGAGAGCGGTGAGAATCTTTGTGATGCTGGCGGGATAATACCGCTGATGGAGGTTCTTCCCATAGATTACGCAGCCGGAATCGGCGTCCATTAACACGGCGCCTTCTGCTGATACGGAGACAGTATCCGGCCAGGAGACAGCCGCCAGTGCGGGAGAGGGGAAAGCCACGGTAAAAAAAAGAACAAAAGAAAGCAGAACGCGAAGGATGTTCCGACGCAGAGAAAGAACAGTCAAAATAGATTCCTCCAAAGAAAACAATTTGTTTCAGTATAGACTGTTTTTGGCGATTGGTAAAGGCGGACTCTTTCGTGACGGTGCGTCGGAAAGGAAAGGAATCGCAGCAAAACAGCGCCGCCGATCCCTTGGGAACAGAATGCTGCCGGTTCGGGTTATTGTCGACGCTTGATGACCTTAAGGCGTGTAAATTCCTCCCGGTCCTTTTCTTCCAGTGCATTGGTCATATCCGCGGTCATCCGGATCAGGCGGGGAATGGTGATATTCTTAAGCGCATTTTCCCGTTTCTGTGTTTTTTTGATGTTAAAGGCAAGGCGGTAGGCGGAATTCTCAATCATGGAAAGCTGCAGGGTCAGGTCTCGAACCCGATCAAATTTTTGACGTGCAATGTCGATGCTCTCGCGATTTGAGAGAAAGGAATAACTGGGAGCAGAGGGTTCCGCATGATATTCCACCAGAGGGATTTCTGTTCCCATGACACTCCGGGTTTTGATCCGCACGGCAGAGACCACAGGAACAGAGGAGGCAGCGCCGGACACGTAATCGATCCCGTGTTCAATGTTTGCTTTTTGAAGGGCCGAGTACGCCTCGGTATAGGTGTCTTCGATCTGATCCTGAATTTCCTTTGCCCGGTCAATGAGAGCCATCAATTCCCGGGTCAGAATGTTCCGCTTTCGATCCATCAGGGAGTATCCCATTCTGGCGAGGGAAAGGGTGTTTTTGGCATTGATAAGATTGCCCTTCGTGGGAATGGCGTTCAGATTCATGTCAATTCTCCGTATTCATTCACGGTAGTCGGACGGTAGTGGAGGTCCAGCATTTTGGTCTCAATGCGATCCAGGTCGTTCTTCGGAAGAAGTCCCAGGAGTTTCCAGCCCAGGTCGAGGGTTTCCTGAATCGTTCGGTTTTCATCGTTTTTCTGGCGCAGAAATTGAGATTCAAACTGCTCGCCGAACAGGAGATACTGCCGATCCGTTTCTGAGAGTTCATCTTCTCCGATGACGCTGGCAAGCGCCCGGGCATCCCCGACTCGTGCGTAGCAGGAAAACAGCTGGTTGGAGACATCCTGGTGATCGGCGCGGGTGTAGCCTTCTCCGATGCCGTCCTTCATCAGACGGGAAAGGCTTGGGAGCACCGCAATCGGCGGATAAATGCCCTGCCCGTTCAGCTCCCGGTCCAGAACAATCTGTCCCTCCGTGATGTAACCTGTCAGGTCGGGAATGGGATGGGTGATGTCGTCATTTGGCATGGTCAGGATCGGAATTTGCGTCACAGAGCCTTCTGCTCCCCGTATGATGCCCGCCCGTTCATAGAGCGTTGCAAGATCCGAGTACAGATATCCGGGGAAGCCCTTTCGAGACGGAATTTCACCCTTGGAGGAGGAAACCTCGCGCAGAGCCTCGGCATAGCTGGTCATGTCGGTCAGGATGACGAGAATGTGCATGTGACGTTCAAACGCCAGATATTCTGCGAGTGTCAGTGCGACCTTCGGCGTGATGAGCCGCTCAATAACAGGATCATTGGCCAGATTAATGAAGGAGGCCACGTGGGAGGAGACTCCGCTTTCTTCGAAGGTCTGGCGGAAGAAGGCAGCCTCATCGTGCTTAACGCCCATGGCGGCAAAGACGATGGCAAATTTTTCGCCCTCACTGTCATTGTCTCCGAGAGAAGCCTGGCGAACCAGCTGAGCTGCCAGTTGATCATGGGGAAGACCGTTTCCGGAGAAGATCGGGAGCTTCTGTCCGCGAATCAGAGTCATGAGACCATCAATGGCAGAGATCCCGGTGCGGATATAATTTCTGGGATATTCCCGCATGACAGGATTTAAGGGCATTCCGTTGACATCAAGACGCTTTTCCGGGCGAACAGGCCCGAGACCGTCAATGGGCTCTCCGATGCCGTTAAAGCTTCGGCCCAGCATATCGGAAGAGACATCCAGCATCATGGAATGTCCGGTGAGGCGGGTGTGGGTGTTCTTAAGCGCCATGCCCTCCGTTCCTTCGTAGACCTGAATAATGGCCGTGTCGTCTTTGATTTCAATGATGCGTCCCAGCCGCTTTTCCTCCTCGTTTACCGTCATTTCCACAATTTCATCGTAGGAAGCGCCGCGAACGCCCTTCAGTACGGCCAGGGGGCCGTTTATGGAACTTAGCTCCAGATATTCAATTGCCATTGTCAGCCTCCTTATGCGTTCTGCTCTACGACTGCATCGTAGAAGCTGTCAATTTCCTTTCGATAGTCCTGAAACAGTTCCGGATGCGCATTGGGAACATCATATTTGATCGCAATGATGCGGTCGTAAATTCCCTGCTTTTTTAAAACGGACATGGGCATGCCCATATGAATCAGCTCGGAGGATCTGCGATACAGATAGAGGATGATGTCCATCATCAGAAACTGCTTTTTCAGCGGCACGCAAGTATCCTCCGGGTGAAAGGCATTTTGCTGCAGGAAGCCCAGGCGGATCACACGGGCGATTTCCAAAACCAGACGTTGATCGTCCGGCAGGACATCGGAGCCGATCAGCTTCACGATTTCCATCAGAGAGGCTTCCTTGGTGAGAATCCGAACCATCTGATTGCGGTAATCCATGAAGCGCTTATCCACATTTGCACTGTACCAGGCGGCAAGATCAGAAAGGTATTCCGAGTAGCTTCCCATCCATTGGATCGCAGGGAAGTGCCTTGCATAGGCGAGATTTTTATCCAGTCCCCAGAAGCAGCGCACAAAGCGCCGGGTGTTCTGGGTGACAGGCTCGGAGAAGTCGCCGCCTTGAGGGGAGACCGCGCCGATAATCGAGACAGAGCCGTTGCTTCCGTTCAGATTTCGCATGGCGCCTGCCCGCTCATAGAAGGCGGAGAGACGGCTCGCCAGGTAAGGGGGGAATCCCTCCTCTGCAGGCATTTCCTCAAGACGTCCGGACAGCTCGCGCAGCGCTTCCGCCCAGCGGGAGGTGGAGTCCGCCATAATAGCCACATCGTACCCCATGTCCCGATAGTACTCCGCGAGGGTAAGCCCGGAGTAGAGGCTGGCCTCTCTGGCGGCGACAGGCATGTTGCTTGTGTTGGCGATCAAAACGGTGCGATCCAGCAGAGAATTTCCGCTCCGGGGATCCGTGAGCTCTGAAAACTCCTCCAGAACCTGGGTCATCTCGTTTCCGCGTTCTCCGCAGCCGATATAAATGATAATATCGGCGTTCGCCCATTTGGCAATCTGGTGCTGCGTCATGGTTTTACCGGTTCCGAAACCGCCGGGAATTGCGGCTGTCCCGCCCTTCGCAATCGGAAACACGGTATCCAGAATGCGCTGTCCGGTGATGAGCGGCTCGGAGGCGGAAAAACGGCGCACCACCGGCCGCGGCGTACGAATCGGCCATTGCTGGGTCATGGTGATGGGAAGCTCGGTTCCGTCGTCCTGAAGGAGCGTAAAAAGCCGGTCCTTTATGGTGTAGCTGCCGTCACAAACCGGCTTCAGGACACGCCCCGAGAGCCTGGGGGACAGCATGACCTTATGGAGAATCGCCGGAGTTTCCGGAACCTGGGCAATGACAGCGCCGCCCTGTATTTCTTCTCCGTCCTTCACCAGGATATGCGTATCCCAGCGCTTGGATTCGTCAAGACTCGGGACAGAGATTCCACGGCTGATGAAAATGCCGCTTTTTTTTCCGATCTCTGTGAGAGGCCGCTCAATTCCGTCAAAAATCTGGTGCAGAATGCCGGGGGCGAGTGTGACGGAAACAGGGGCGCCGCTGCCGTCAACAGACATTCCGGGACGCAGTCCGCCGGTCTCTTCATAGACCTCAATGGTGGTGCTGCCGGTCTCCAGGCCTATGACCTCCCCGACCAGCCGATCCGGTCCCACATACACCATTTCATGAAGCGTAAAGCCGCTGTCGCCCCGCGTCCTTATGATGGGGCCGTTGACGGCATATATGATTCCGCTGTTCGTCATGTTAAGCATCCTCTCCTGTATCGTCTGTCAAGGTGAACTGAAACCGGGCACGTGCGTCGGATAATTTGCTTTTAAAGGAATTGTCAATCAGAATGTTTTTTCCGGGGATGACGGCGCGCGTTCCGCCGAGAAACGAGTAACGGCTGATTCGCAGGTTCGTTCTGAGCTCCAGATCCAGCTCCTGGAGGAGTGCTTCATCGGTGGGATCCAGATAAATATGGATTTCATCATCACCGGCAAATGCCAGTGCGTCCCGAATCTGCTGCTTCAGCATAGCGGTATACTCCGGCGTCTCCATGAAATTTGCCAGGCGATCCCGAAGCTCCACGAACAAACGATCCTTAAGATCCTCCCGCAGATCGGACAATCCTTTCTGGTAGTCAAGCCGTTCGATGGAGGCATTTCGATTTTCCTCGCGAAGGATATGATTTTCTTCGATCTGAAGCTGCGATTTCTGGCGGCGAAGCGCCTCCTCCTTATGATTGGAAAAACGCTGCTCCAACGTGCTGCGGTGCTCCGTGAGCAATCGTTCCGCCTGCTGCTTCGCATCCGCTTCGCAGATTTCCTTGAAGTGTTTGAGTGTTTCTTCCGTATTCATGTGATTTCCTTCCGCTTTAGAGTTTCAGACCGATCGCCTCATTGATATAAGAGGTGATGAAATCCTTTCTCCGACCGGAGCCCGTCCGATCCGGGATGTCGACAAACAGAGGGGTGCTGTGGGACAGCTTCACCTGCTCGACGATATTCGGATAGAGTCTGCTGAAGCGCTCCGTAAGGAGAATAATTCCGATTTCCTTGTCCTGGAGCGCAGTTTCCAGCGCCTTTAAAAGCTCCGTCTCCGAGCGGGCCAGGCAGCCCTCGATTCCTGCAAGCCGCAGACCGGTAAGGGTATCCTTGTTGTCGCTGATCAGATAAAGTTTCATGGCTGCCGGTTCCTTCCGACTGTCACATCTGACCAAGTATCATGAAGGCAATAATCAAACCGTACAGGCAGACACCTTCCGCAAGGCCGACAAAGATCAGAGATTTGCCGAGTACAGAGGAATCCTCGCTGATTGCACCGAGCGCAGCGCTGGCAGCAGAGGAGACTGCGATGCCGCCGCCGATGCAGGAGAGCCCCACAGAGAGGGCAGCGCCGATGTATCCGAGTCCGTTTCCAGCGGATGAGGCAGCGGCTTCGGTTTCTGCCGCCGCGTATGCATTTCCGCCGAACAGGAGGGCGGAAGCAAACAGTAAAATGCCAAAGAAGCAAACAATGTTTACCGCAAGCGCGGTTTTGTACCGTCCCTTGGTCTTTTCTCCGGCGGCGAATGCCCCGAAGGGAACCAGGATGCTGAGCGTTAGTGCAACGGAAAGCGTGATTTTAACCAATGTGTCCATAGTTTAAGTTCTCCTTATTGTTTGCTGAGATTCGCGATGAAACAGTATCAATTCTTCTCTTAAGGTGCACATTTACTGTGACTGAGAGAGATTGTAGGGCTGGAAGGGACGTCCGTCCCCGCGGTAAAAGCGGCTGAAAAGCTCGTAATACTCAAGACGCAGGACTTGAATCCCTACGATTAATCCCTCCATAGCGCACACGAACAGGTTGCCGAATACAACGGCGGGCCAGGAGATGGTCCCGGTCTCGGCGCCGGACAGCATAAGAACCACTCCCATCATAGAGGCGTGGCTGACTGCAAATGCGCCCACACGGACAAAGGACAGCGTATTGGAGAAATAGCTTAGCAGCACCTCAAACAGCTCAAAAAAGCCCTGCACAAAGAACATAACCGGATTTTCCGGCTTAAACGAGGCGCGGTTTCCGGAGCAAAGCGCAGAGAGAGGCTCCTTGAAGAAAATCAGCAGCAGCGGAACCACAAAAAAGATCCATAGCACGCCGCCTCCGGGGAGCCGAACATCCATGAGAACGGAAAGCACGGCGACAAAAATCCCCAAGTAGAAGAGGAAGCCGCTTATTCCGTTTGTGTCGAACCAAGCGTCCTGCGATTCGTGCATATGCAGGTGGTTCACAATGCTGAAGCCCATCATCAGAAGAATCATGAGCATTCCAATCAGGACGGCAACGATAAACACCGCATTCAGCATGCCGATGCCGGGAACGCGGAGAAGCGCCTTGGCAGGACGAAGCCAAAGGGCGGGAATGATGTCCTCGAAGCCGAAAACGGAGCCAAACAGTGTGCCGAAAACAGCCGAGAAAAACCCGCAGCGGGCGATAATCGCGCCGAGCCTGGACTTCTTTTTCCACGCCAGGACAGATCCGATGACCAGAAGGCAGAGCCCCTGCCCCAGATCTCCGAACATGAATCCGAAGAAAAAGGAGTAGGTGAGGGCAAACAGGATCGTGGGGTCCATTTCCTTGTAATTTGGGAGGCCATACATCTCCACAAACAATTCAAAGGGACGGAAAAAAGAGGCGTTCTTCAGCTTGGTGGGCGGTGGTTTCATGACATCCGGACTTTCCTTTTCGATGGAGCAGTAGGTCTGCGGATCGGGATCCAGCTGCTGCTTCAGGGCAATTGCATCGTTTTGGGGCATCCATCCGCACAGAATGTAGTAGGTTTCATGGTTGTGCGTATAGCAGGCCGCAAGACGGCGCACGCCGAAAAAGCGGGATTTTTGTTCCAGCAGATGGCTGGCGGAATAAAAGACATCAGTTTTTTCCGTCAGAAGCGAGCGGATGTGGTTCTCCTCACGCTGCAGCGCCCCCTGGACCTCCGCAAGTTTTGCCCGGAGCGAATCAGCGGCCTCCTGAGGCGTTCCCTCAAAGCCGTCCGGCAAATAGAAGCGCTCAAAGTGAAGAGAAGCGTAAACTGCGTCGACCCGGGCGCTGATCGCCTTTGGGACGAAATAGACGCCCCACACGTAGTCGTCGTACTCCTTGCAGGTAGAGAAAATCGAATCATTGCGGGCGTTCAGGTATTCCATCATTTCCGCGTAGTATTCGTTTGCGATGCGCCCGAAGCGAAACTGCAGGAAATTGAAGTGAAGAATGGTGTTCAGGTCGTAATTCAGGCCGATGAACTGCTCCACGAGAGCCAGATTTTCCTCCAGCTGATGCTTCTCGTCCTGAATGGAGGTCAGCACCTCCTTTGGTTCGCGGAGCTGCTCCTCCATGGTTTGGATGGTTTGTACCGCAGTTGCCGAATCCATGGGAGAGGGCGCGGCATCGGGAAGGGCAATCCTCGCTTTTTGAAAATCAGACTTGAGAACCTCGCTCTGCGCAAAATATTCGCGGTAGGGATCTGCATCGGTGAACGGCCGAAGCTTTTTGTTGTTTTTCAGTATGGTGAGTGCATTTTCCAATTGGATGGAATACTGACTCAGGTATCGGTCGGTGACGCGTTCCAGATCTTCCTTGGGTCCGGTGACAGTCACAAAGTACATGGGTTCAATCATGCAAATGTCCTCCTGTCTTTCAGCTGAAGAATCACAGTCAGAATCCGCTCGGCGGAAAGGCCGTAACGAATGGCTTCCGTTATGCTGATTAAGCGCTGCACCTCAAGCTCCTGCGCATGCAGGTATGCGATGATGGGAGCGCAGGAATAGGGCGCCTGCTTCGCAAGGGTCGTTTCATAGTAGGTCAACATGGACTGAATGATCGGTTCAATTTCCAGGGTCTCCGGGGCGTGACGAGGGAAGAACGGTTTCCATGGGCCGCGGTGGAGAAATGAGATGCAATCCTCCTCGGAATCGGCCTCCAGCCAAGCGGAGATCTCTGCCTGCTGCCGGTGCCCCTTGGCGGGAATTAAAAGCGCCGGAATTTTTGCGGGCTCCATGTTGTAATATTTTTTGGCCCGCCGGATCCACTGAAAATTCAGCAGGGAAATCGTTTGCTCCAGCAGGGCAAGAAACACCTTTTTTTCCTCTCGTTTCAGTGTCTTTTCCGCCTGCTTCCGCAGCAGCTCAAAGCTGTAGAGATCAAGAGCCAGCTCACAGTCGTAGAGACTCACTTGATCCCGTGCGGCGAGCTGCTGAAAGAGAGGAGCGTAGCGACTGTTTTGCAGGAGAACCGCGGCCTCTGCGATGGAGTGCGCCGAGGACAGAGCAGAGAAGTCAATGCCGCCGTGTTTCTTGAAAAAGGAATCGAAGGGCCTGGAATCAAAGTTTTGGATTCCGCCGAACAGGCTGCGCAGAAAACGCTTCAGGAGGAAGGATTCATAGCGCAGAATCTCCAGCTTGAAAAAAGCCCGCTGTTCCCTGTCTGCAAACAGATAGAGAGACGAAAAATCCTGAAATTGATGGGTCATCAGCTTTCGCTCCAGCGCATCTCTGGAAATTGACTCCGGATTTTCATCCTGAAACACAGAAGCGTACCGGGGGAATTGCTCCAGTTCGCGAAACAGCTCGGGCAGGGATCCGCAGGAGGCCAGCGCAGTCAGCTGCCCCTCGGAAAGGAGACGGCTTTGTTTGGCGCGCAATTTGGTGATGAGGGCGCTGTAGCGATAAAGGCTTCCCATCGCTTACTCCCGCACCAGCTGTTCAAACAGCTTGTCCACATACAGCTCATGATAGCGGGTGTAGGAGAGCTGCAACGCTTTTTTCTGTTCCTCGGTGCGCGCTTTTTCGGAGGCCAGAAGCGCTTGGGTTTTTTCCTTTTCGCGCCGCTTGATCTCCTCTATTTTCTGCGCCGTTTCCCGCTCCAACGCCTCGTCCCATTCCCCGGATTCTTTCTCATAGGAAGCAAACAAGGCTTCTTTTTCCCGTCTGGCCTGCTCCAGAAGATCCGATGCCTGAAGCTCGATTTCATTTAAGGTTTTAATGATTGGATCCATATGCACCTCACTTGCCGGGACTGACTGACCGGCTGCCGCAGCCTCATTTACAGAAAATCCCCGACACTCTCGTGGGAAGTGAGGTGTCGGGGATTGTGAGCGACAGATGCGCTTCTGGCGATAGTATAATACTGAAAAAACCACTCGTCAATCATCTGTAAATGGCAGTACCCACAGTTTTTGGGAGACGGAGATTCACGGAGCGGAGGGGATCTCCCCTTCGGCCGATTCCGAAGCGCCTGATTCCGGCTGGCTGGTCTCATTCTCCTTTCCGGATTGGAGCCCGTCGGGAATTTCGCTTACGCTGATGTACTGGGAGGCAACGTAGGCCTGCCCGCCGTTATAGTTGATAATGGCCCACTGGTCATCGTGGGGGCCGACATAATCCAGCACCGTCCCGGCAGGGAGGGTTGTGAGGAGATCTCCGTCCGTGGTGGGAGCCGATCGGACATTCAGGGAGGAAACAGTGGTGTACAGCTTTTTTGACTCCGGGGCAGCTGTGGTCTCGGGAGCGGCTGTTGTGCGCTCTGCCGCCGTGCTGCTGCTCTCTGCGGCGGGTCTTACCTTACCCCCACCCGGGTGAAAGAGGCGGATGACGGAGAGAAGCAGAAGAATGGAGAGTATGGGGATGATGATTTTAAACAGATCAAAGAGGCGCGGGCGGCGGGGTGTGCTGCGGGCTCTTCTCGGACGGGAGCTACCCCGGCGGTAGGCAGAGCGTGTCTGCTGCCGCGCACTCCGGTGGTGATATACAATCTGCTCCAGCAAATGATAAGAGGTATTGGCGTTGTAAGCGTTATTGTCTCCTTCGTGGGCCGCCTTGTTGCCCAGAATACGAATTTTATGGAACGCAGCGCAGCTTTCACGGGAGATGACGCCCTTTCGGTAGAGGCTGTCAATCATGGAAATCAACTCTCCGTCCTCAATCCGGTGGCGTCGGCACATGCTTTTTACGATGTACTCAAGGGTCTGACGAGAGCGTATCATAGCGAGGGTATATTGTTTTTGAGAAATCAGCCGTTCCGTGTCGTGAAGTCCTTCTTCTATCAGCTCCCGCACTGTTTTTCGTTCTTCCGCCATTGCGCTCTCCTTTCAAAATAGTAAATATATTATACTAGGAAGAGAAGAACAAAACAACTGAATTGAGTTTCTGACCAAAAGCTGATAATATAAAGATGTCCTGACAGGAGGAAAGCGAATGCGTTTAAGACATATACCGGGGTGCGAGGCGTTTGTGGAAAAAAGCCTGCATGTGGTCCGGGAGCCGGAGCAATATAAGGGAAAATGGGCGGCACTGTTTGGAAATCATCGTCCCATTGATCTGGAAATCGGAATGGGCAAGGGGCGGTTTCTTCGGGAATTGTCAATGCGAAGGCGAGAGAGAAATTTTTTGGGGCTTGAGCGCTACGCATCCGTCATGATGAAAGCAATTCAGCGCCTGGAGCGGGAACAAGAGATGTTGCCGGCGGAGGAGCGCTGCGGCAATCTTAAGTTTCTCTGTGAAGATGCCGGGCGGCTGACGGAGTTTTTTGAACGAGGAGAGATATCCGAAATTTACCTGAATTTTTCGGATCCGTGGCCAAAGGCAAGCCATGCAAATCGGAGGCTGACCTCACCGCGCTTCATGAGGCTCTACGATCAGATTCTTGCGCCGGAGGGGCGGGTGGAATTTAAGACGGATAACCGGGCTTTGTTCGATTGGTCGGTGGAGGCAATCCCGCAGGCGGGGTGGAAGCTGGTGTCGCTCAGCTATGACTTGCATGGGGATCCGGCGGCTATGGACAATGTGATGACAGAATATGAGGAAAAATTTTCATCCAGGGGGCAAAAAATCTGCAAGCTGATTGCGGTGCGCTGACCGGAGAGAAAATAAATGTTTTCAGAGGCGCACAGGGAGGCGCCCGGCAAAGGAGGATCCCGACTATGGTGAAACAGATCAATGAAGCAGAGTTCGAAGCAGAGGTTCTGAAAAGTGAGAAGCCGGTTCTGGTTGATTTTTATGCGGATTGGTGCGGACCGTGCAAGATGACAGCGCCGGTGCTGGAGAAGCTTTCCGAGACGCTGGATACGGTTGCGTTTGCAAAGATCAATGTGGACGAAAATCCGAATCTGGCTCAGAAGTATCAGGTTATGAGCATTCCGAATCTCATCGTGTTTAAGAACGGAGAGCCGGCAGAGCGGGCAATCGGAATGCAGAGTCTTGAGGCGTTGAAGGCATTGGTTGAAAAAGTTCTGTAAAATCAGAATATTTTAAAAAAATTGCTGCAGCCCTGTTGACAAAACCGGGCTGCACGGTTAAAATATGCTTCGTGTCACGAAAAACCACATACAATGCACCTTTAGCTCAGTTGGTAGAGCAGTAGACTCTTAATCTATTTGTCCAGGGTTCGAGTCCCTGAAGGTGCACTTGAAGCTCTGACTTGGCGGACTGCGAGTTGCTGGGACGGAGCTTTCGTTTTTTTGGAAACAAGGGTTGCGCACCTTTAGCTCAGTTGGTAGAGCAGTAGACTCTTAATCTATTTGTCCAGGGTTCGAGTCCCTGAAGGTGCATCGAAACCATGCAAAAACGGTCATTTCCCCGGGAATTGGGAAATGACCGTTTTGTGCTTCTTATTGCCCTGCAAGCTCCCGGATGCCGGCAGTCAGGTGGTCGATGTGGCTGATCCAGTCGTAATATTCCGCCGATTCCAGCCAGAAATTGGTGTATTCCCGCTCACAGGAATCCGCATCGGCCTGAATTTCCAGAAGGCGATTCAGAAGAAAGCCCAGGCTTTTTGGGTCGGTGCGAAGTTCCTTCAGGTTTTTCCATTCCGCGAGATGAAAATGGCTGTTTTGGTAGGAGCTTACTTCCTTTTTTCTTGCCCAGTGGAGACAGAACTCGGCCAATGCCACATCTGCCTCATCAAAGGGCTCCGTATTCTTTGTGTCCTCCGTATCTATTCGCTTGTGAGCCCGCAGCGTGTCCAGAATATCGGACAGAGAGATGCTCTCCTGCCCCTTGACCAGAGTCTCTCCCAGGAATTGAAGCAGCGAAAGCCCTTCATCCGATTCCATTGCGTGGTATCCCCATCTTGCCATAGTTGCCTCTTTCCCGCCCGCTTTTTGGGGCGCACAGTTTAGATTTTCTTTCGAATGGGATTATATACCAGATCCCGGGAAAGAGGCAAATTTCCTTTCTAAAACCGGTTCTGGGATCAGAGGAAAATTTTAAATTATGACGGATCAAAAGGAAAAACGAAGGAGAAAACAAGAAAAAACAGAGGAATTAAAAACAAAAATTGACATAAATATGGGCAATATGTATAATTTTAACATATCATACCAGCCATAATGCTAACAATTTAATCGACAGGAAGGGCAGAAGGAAGGGAGAAACTATGAAAAAGGCAGTAGCGGCAATGGTAAGTGCAGTTCTGGTGATGATGTCACTGACAGGATGTCTTGGAAGCTCTGTTTCACCTCCGGCCGCCGGTCAAGCGCCGGAGACTGCCAAAGAGGCAGAAGCCGCTGCCAAGGAGACGGAAGCTTCGGGCGCGGCAGAGGGCGCACACAGCTTCAACCCTGAAGCCATCGGAGAACATACCTTTTCGCTTTCAACCACAGCTACCTCCGGGAGTGCACTGGCAGAGGTGGCCCACCATTTTTCGGATCAGGTGTCGGAGCTTTCGGGCGGAAAAATGACGGTGGACGTGTTTGAGGGATCCTCTCTGGGATCGGAGGCGCAGAATCTGGAGGCGCTGACAGCAGGGACACTGGACATGGCAATTATTGCAGTAGAATTTTATGTCAATTCCATTCCCCAGCTTGGCGCCTTGATTCTTCCTTATGTTTACGACAATTATGACCAGGTGCAGCGGGTACTGGAAGGCGAAGCAGGACAGTACGCAAATCAGCAGCTTCTGGATGTGGCAAAGGTAAAGAACCTGGGATACTACGTAATGGCATTCCGCAATATGTACACGACGAAGGAGCTGAAAACAGCGGATGATCTGGTGGGTCTTAAGATTCGCGTGCCGGAATCCACGCTCTATGTCAACACCTTTAAAATGCTGGGCGCAGCGCCGACGCCGCTTCCCATGGGGGAAGTTTATACCGCAATTGATACTGGAGTCGTGGCAGGAATGGAAAATACGCCGGATACCTGTCTGCACAACTCCTTCTTTGAAGTGGCAAAATACTTTAATATGACCAATCACCTGAATGCACCCACGACCATCTCCATGTCCGACAAGATTTTTTCTGCATTGAATGAGGATGAGCAGAAGCTTTTGCTGGAGGCCGGCGCTTCTGCCTCCCGCTTCGGACTTGAGAGTACCAAGACCTCGGATGAAAAAAATCGAGAAACCCTGAAGGAAAAAGGAATGATCTTTGTTGAGACGGATGTGGAGTCCATGCGTAAAAAGATCGACTACAACAATTATGATTTCATGCAGTCTGAGGAGGCGAAAAAGCTGTTTGAGCTGGTGAAATCCAACCTGTAACAACAAAAGCTTGCGTGAGACAGCCGGGCGCATTTTCCGCCCGGCTTTTATGAAAGAATGCGGACTGTATGGGGTAAGCTTCCCATGACCGGAGGATAAAATGACAGCATTTCAGAAATTTCAGGCGGCGACGCAGAAGGTCGTGACGTACCTGATCGTCATTCTGTTTCTGCTGATGTTTGGAATCACCAATTTAAATGTGTTTACCCGTTATTTTCTGAACCGGCCGATTACATGTTCTGTGGAGCTGGGACGATACTGCTTTGTCTCCATTATTTTTCTGGGGGCCATTATCACAACCCGGGAGGACAGGCATATCCAGGTTGATTTTCTTGTGGGCATGCTGCCGCCTAAGCTCCGGTTTGTGACGGAGCAGGCGGGACGCCTTTTGATGACACTGTTCTTTGGACTGCTCAGCGCGCAGACGCTGCGCATGACACTTGCCAGCGTCGCGGTGAAATCCTCGGCGATGCAGATCCCCATGGCAGTTCCCTATGCCATTATGTTCATCGGAAGCGCGGGTATCTGTTTTGAATCGCTGGTAAATGGATTGGCCTTTCAGTGCGGGAAAAAGCACACGAATCATGAAGAAGCGGAGGACATTCTGGCATGACAGTGCTGCTGGTTACTTTTTTTGGACTTTTACTGCTGGGAATTCCGGTCGCTGCCGTGATGGGGATCTCCTCTGTTGCCTATTTAATGACCCGCGGAGCCGATTTGTTGACGGTTCCGCAGCGCATGTTTGCCGGTGCGGATAATTTTACGCTTATGGCCATTCCGCTTTACATTTTTGCGGGAGAAATCATGAATCGCTGCGGGATCACAAGACGGATTTTTAATTTTGCATCGGAAATTGTGGGCTTTTTACCGGGGGGACTTGCGCTGGTTAACGTGCTGGCATCCACCCTGTTTGCCGGTATTTCGGGCTCCACCTCCGCAGATGTGGCTTCGCTGGGCGTAATGGAGATTGCGGGTATGACAGAGGCGGGATATTCCAGATCCTACGCAACGGCAATCACCTGCGCGTCTGCTACCATCGGCTCCATCATCCCGCCTTCTATTCTTATGGTTTTATATTCCTCGATTACAGGCATTTCCTGCGGAAAATTATTTGTGGCCGGCGTAATTCCGGGATTGATGATTTCGCTCTCCCAGATGATATTCTGTTACTGCAAGGCAAAACGGGACCCGGAGCGCTGTGACGGCAATTACCGGACGACGTTCTCCGGGAAACGGCTGTTGGATTCTGCAAAGGATGCGGTCCCTGCGCTGATTATGCCGGGGATTATCATCGGCGGAACCCTCTCCGGTGTATTTACTGCCACAGAAGCAGGGGCTGTCGCCGGCCTTTACGGCATCCTGATCGGCGCGTTCTACTATCGGGAGTTTCACATAAGAGAGCTGTACGAAACCCTGAGATCCACCGCATTTACGGTGGGGCAGAGCTCTCTGATTTTTGCTGCGACCTCCGTGTTCAGCTACTGCATTGCAATCTTGAAGATTCCGAATCAAATGAGCATCTGGATCACAGGCCTTACGACCAATGTATATCTGATTCTTTTTTTGATGATCCTGGCTATGATGCTGATCGGCTGCTTTATGGATACGACACCGGCAGCCATCATCATGGTTCCGATTTTCCAGCCGCTGGCGGCTGCACTGGGCTTTGATCCCATTCATTTCGGGATTGTCATGGTCATGACATTTATTTTCGGGGGGATCACACCTCCGGTGGGGGCAACCCTGTTTATTGCCAGTTCGGTGGGAGATGTGCCGCTCTCCGTGCTGGTCAAGGATATGGGACCGCTGATTCTCCTGTTTTTTGTTGTGATGATGATGGTGGCATACTGCCCGCCGCTTAGCACGGCGCTTCCCGCCTTGGTTTCATAGCGGGAGAAGCGGCAGGGGAGAAAAACGGACAGGACACCGAGAAGTGCGCAGAGAAGTATGCAAAGAAGTGAGCAGAGGGCTGCGTTAGCATGGAACCAGCGAGGGAAGCAGCGATCTGTCCGGCACAGCAGCCGGAATCAGAGATCGTGTGAGGAGAGGGAATCATGGAATTGATCAGTCAGAAAATGCGAAAGTTGGCACCGGAGCTGGATCCGCTGCGGATCGGAACAGGATGGAGGGAGGAGGAGCTCTCTCTGCCCCAGATTATCATTGAAAGCACCTATGGAGACAGTCATCCCGGCAGCGGGCATCTGATTGATCTGGTAAACGAGGCACAGCGGGGAATCCGGGAGGCGGGAGGAAGGGGCGCAAAGTACTTCTGCACGGACATCTGCGACGGAGAGAGTCAGGGAACGGACGGCATTAATTACAGTCTGGTGAGCCGGGAAATGATTGCGAACATGATCGAGATCCACGAGAATGCCACACCATTTGACGGGGGTATTTTTATTTCCAGCTGTGACAAGGGGATGCCGGGCAATTTGATGGGCATGGCCCGTGTGAACATTCCTTCCCTCATGGTGACGGGAGGAACCATGAGTGCGGGACCTGAGCTGCTTACGCTGGAGCAGTTCGGTATGTACAATGCGAAATATGAGCGCGGCGAGATCAGTGAGGAAACGTTAAACTGGGCGAAGCGGAATGCCTGTCCCAGCTGCGGCGCCTGCAGCTTCATCGGCACTGCAACAACCATGCAGGTCATGGCGGAGGCTCTTGGATTGTCCCTGCCGGGAAGTGCGCTGCTTCCTGCCACGAGTCCGGATTTGAAGGAATATGCATATCGTGCCGGCAGGCGAGCTGTGGAACTGGCAAGGAGCGGGCTGAGACCGAGGGATATTGTGACCGGAGAAAGCTTTGAAAATGCCATTTTGATCCATGCGGCAATTTCCGGGAGTACCAATGCGCTGCTGCACCTTCCGGCATTGGCGCATGAGTATGGGATCAGGTTAAGCGGCGCAGATTTTGACTGTTTGCACCGGGGGGCGAACTATCTTCTGGATGTGCGTCCGGCCGGGAAGTGGCCTGCGGAATTCTTTTATTACGCAGGGGGTGTGCCTGCGATTATGGAAGAGCTTCGGGATGTCCTGCATTTGAATGCGCGGACGGTCACCGGAAAGACACTGGGAGAGAATCTGGAGGAGCTGAAACAGAGCGGATTTTACGAAAGGTGTCAGCACTGGCTGGAAGAAGCAAATCGGAAATACGGAATCACCGTTCAAAGGGAGGATATCATCCGCCCCGTAACCCGGCCTCTGGGAAGGGAGGGCAGCATTGCAGTGCTGTTTGGCAATCTGGCGCCCGGCGGTGCGGTGATAAAGCACACCGCATGTCCGAAGGAAATGTTTTCCGCTGTGCTGAGGGCGCGCCCCTTTGACAGTGAGGAGGCCTGTTTGGAGGCGGTGCTGCATCATAAGGTACAAAAGGGAGATGCGGTTTTCATCCGCTACGAGGGGCCGAAGGGGAGCGGTATGCCGGAAATGTTCTACACGTCAGAGGCTATTAGCTCCGATCCGGAGCTGGGGAGAAGCATTGCGCTGATTACAGACGGAAGATTCTCCGGAGCTTCCACGGGACCTGTGATCGGACACTGCAGCCCGGAAGCGGCGGCAGGGGGGCCGATTGCCTTGGTGGAGCCGGATGATCTGATTGAGATTGACATTGAAAAGAGAAGCTTAAATATCATCGGTGTGGGGGGAGAGCGCTGCACTGCCGAAGAAATGGAAGCCATTCTGAAAAGACGAAAGGCGCAGTGGACGCCGCGTCCCGCGGCATATCGAAGCGGCGTGCTTCGCATGTTCAGCGAACATGCGGCGAGTCCGATGGAAGGCGCTTATCTTAAGTATTGAGAAAAATCAGAAGAGGGGTGTGAGGGAATCCCCGGGATTCCCTCACACCCCTCTTTTCCTTCTCCTGCCACAGCGGGAAATGGCGCTTACCGATAATCCATGCAGAGAAACATGGGTTTAATTGCCACCACCTCATCGTAGTCCCGCTGGGAGACCTCCACGGAAGAATTTAACGCCTGTAAATCCTTCTTTAACACAGCCAGTGCTTCGTCCGAGGATTCGGCCCGTCCCTCCCGGATGACCCGGATCATACGCCGAAGCGAGAACGGGTGTGCATATTGGGGAGGAAGTGGAAAAGACGGGTTGCCTTCTCCCTGCGGACCGGTTCCCTGAGCCTCGGATCCTGCAGTCAGGTAGATCTCCATGTCCTTGACTGCGCGAACCCAATCCAGCTCTGCCTCCTCTTTGTTCCGCCGACCCGTGGGACGCACACGGAGTGCAATCGAAAGAAAAATGGCAGCGAAGCCGAACAGGACAAAGCAGGTGCTGAAGTTGGGGCGCTCCCGGTACAGATACAGCCCGAAAAAGAGCGCGGCAGCGGATGCCAGTAAAATCAGGTAAAATAAGTGCCGGTAAAACGGATTGGTGTAGCCCACCATGCGCTTGGTGCGCGCTGCCTTGGTGAGTGCGCGGTATAATTCCGGACGTGCTTCCAGGCGAAGCTCCGCTTTGTTCAGGCAGGCAATCGTGTGTCGGGCTTGGGGAGACAGATTCTTTTTGTATCGTTTTGCTTCCGCCTCCTCCGCTTCCCGGAGCCTTCGCTCTGCCTCTTCGCTGTGCAGCGGAATGGGTGGAAAGCGGGCGCCAATTTCCTCTAACGCAGCATCAACCAGCTGCTCGTAGCGGAACTGAACTTGCTTTTCGGAGGAATGATCATATTCTACCACCAGGTAAGGGATGCTGGCGAACAGCCCCTTTCCGGTATAGCCCCCCTTGGACAGGGCGACTCGTTTATAAATGCGCCGAACCTGGGAAAACGGAATGTAATATGCGCGATCCAGAAAAAACCCATTCAGGTAAATTGCCTTCGCACCGATTCCGATGCGCTCAATTTTTGTGCACTGCTTCTTGTCCTGATGCAAGTCTTCATCCGGAAGGGTTCCGTTCCCGAGCGCATGCAGAAACATCATGCTTTTACAGCCTTTCTCGTCGCCCGCACAAACAGACCGAGGAACAGGACTGCGAAGAGAATTCCTGCGGGATAAGCGACAGCCGTGGTGAAGCCGAGGGCGCCGAGGCATTCCGGTGCGCAGAAGAAATAGGTCATGGAGACAGCGCTCATGAAGGTGGCGGGAACCACGGTGATCCAGTAGTTCTTCTTTTCCCGGAACAGGTACATGGACGCAGCCCAGAGCACGATCATCGCCAGGGTTTGGTTGGTCCAGCTGAAATATCTCCAGACCATGGAGTAATCAAGCTGGGAGATGGCAGCGCCTGCCAGGAGGATCGGGAGCGTGAGCATGGCGCGCTTTTTCGTATCCTTTTGGTCAATCTTGAACCAGTCTGCAATGGTCAGTCTTGCGGAACGGAAAGCCGTATCTCCGGAGGTAATCGGACATGCAATGACCCCCAGCATTGCCAGGAGGACACCGGCACCGCCCATGGTCCGCTTGCAGATTTCATAGACCGTGTTCGGATTTCCGCCGCCTGCCGCCAAGAGATCCGCGCTGCCGTAGATCGCGCATCCCGCCGCAGCCCAGATCAGAGCGATGATTCCTTCCGACACCATGGCACCGTAGAAAACGTAGTGGCCCTGACGCTCACTCTTTAAGCATCTGGCCATCAGCGGGGACTGGGTCGCATGGAAGCCGGAGATTGCGCCGCAGGCGACTGTAATAAACATAAAGGACCAGATCGGCATTCCCTTGGGGTGCATGTTATAGAAGTGTGAGGGAAGCTCCGGAATCACGTAGCCCTTGGTGAGAACGCCAAAGCCGACACCGAATGCCATGATGATGAGGCAGATGCCGAAAATCGGGTAAATCCTTCCGATGATCTGATCAATCGGACAGAAGGTGGCAATTAAATAGTACAGCAGGATGACGACCAGCCAGAAGTACTTGTTTACCAGCAGCCCGCCGACGCTTCCCACATCTCCCAGGAGTGCCACGATCAGACCCGCCGGACCGACGGCAAATACGGTTCCGATCAGTACCAGCAGAACGACGGCAAACACACGCATGACATTTTTCATCACCGGCCCCAGGTAGGTCCCGGTCACCTCAGAGATGGAAGCGCCGTCGTTTCTCTCACTGAGCATACCGGAGAAGTAGTCGTGGACACCGCCGGCAAAGATGGTGCCGAAGGTGATCCACAAGAAGACAATGGGCCCCCAGATAGCGCCGGTCAGAGGCCCGAAGATGGGTCCGAGTCCGGCGATATTCAAAAGCTGCACCAAAAACAGCTTCCAGCCGGGCAACACCACATAATCAACACCGTCGTTAATTCTGATGGCGGGCGTCTCCCTGTCATCAGGACCAAAGGTATTCTCGACCAGCGTTCCGTAGGTGAGATATCCCGTGATCAAAAGCCCAAGACATACCAGAAACGTAATCATAATGTTCCCCCTTTTTTCGTTTGTGACGCACTTTTCAGAAAACAGTGTTATAATCTTCCTCCTTTACACATATTATACAGCGCAAGCCTCTATTTTCAAGATTTATTGTGCTTTTTTACAAAAACATGAAGCTTTTTATTTCTGATTTTGTTGAAGCTGCGGTGCTGTTTAACAGAGTACTTCTGAATGTGGAAAAGGATGCGCACCCGGGTAAGCCCCCGCCGGCTCTGCGTGTCAAAGGGGATCCTTTTGTGGTAAAATCGAATGGAAACAAAGAGGGGAAAGCAAAAAGACCAAGGAAAAGAGAACCCTATGCAGACAAATCGAAAGCTGACAAGATTGACCTTTATGGCGATGATGGTGGCGCTTGGCGTCATCATCTCTCCGATTCTCCGGGTGGAGGGGATGTGCCCGATGGCTCATCTGATCAATGTGACCTGCGCCGTATTTCTCGGCCCCTACTACGCGCTTCTTTGCGCACTTCTGATCGGGATTTTGCGGATGATGTTCATGTCCATTCCGCCGCTTGCTCTAACCGGAGCGATCTTCGGCGCATTTTTGTCCGGTATGCTCTACCGCCTGTCCCGGGGGCAGCTGATCTTTGCCTTTCTGGGGGAGGTCATCGGAACGGGAATCATCGGCGCGGTGCTGTCCTATCCGGTCATGACGGCAATATGGGGCAGAACCGGTCTCAGCTGGTTTTTCTATGTGCCGTCCTTTATTGCCGGAACCTTGATCGGCGGAGGCCTGGCATTTTTTATGCTGAAGCAGATGCAGAAGGCGGGGCTTGTCCGGGCATTTCAGAATGCGTTGGGCTCCAGGGTGTATTCCGGCGGCGATGAGGTGATGAACGATGCCATTGGAATCGGTGTGCTGGGGCTGTTTGCGTACCTGGCCTGTGTGATCCTTGGTAAGCACCTGACAACGTGGCCCGGTGTTTGGGTGAACCACATAAAATATGTTGTTCTGGCCGCTTTTTTTCTGGCCGGCGGCATGTATTGGCTGAGAAACCGAGGGAACCATTCATGAAAGCACTCCTAAGAGCCGCACTGACGGCCAAAGAACAGCTGAGAGAGCGGAATCCGCTGATTCACTGCATCACAAGTCCCATTGCAATCAATGACTGTGCCAATGTCCTCCTGGCCATCGGGGCGAGACCCATCATGGCGGAGCATCCCCTGGAGGCAGCGGAGATCACGGGGATTTCTGAGGCACTTGGAATCAGTCTTGCCAACATCACGGATGCGAGAATGCGCTCTTGCTTCCTTTCGGGACAGGAAGCAAGAGCGAGAAGGCTCCCCTCCGTGTTGGATGCGGTGGGGGTGACCTGCAGCGGGCTTCGCATGGACTTGGCAAAGCGGCTGATCCGGGACTGCCGCCCGTCGGTGGTGAAGGGAAACGCCTCGGAAATTCGCGCCTTGGCAGGGGCAGACTTTGGGAGATGCGGAGTGGACACGGCGCCCCGGGACAGAGTCAGCTTTCGCGTCAGCGGCTCTGTGGAAGCCATGGGGGAAATCGTCAGGCAGGCTGCGGCAAGCATGCACTGCATTGCAGTGGCCAGCGGAGAGGTGGATGTGGTAAGTGACGGGGTGCGCTGCTTTGCGGTTGAAAACGGAACGGCAGAGCTGGGAAGACTCACCGGTACCGGATGTATCTTGAACTGCATGATTGCAGCCTACCTGTCGGTGGCGAAGCCGCTGGAGGCAGTACTCTGCGCCCTTTGGATGCTGGAGCTTTCGGGGGAGGCGGCAAAGGCAGGAGAAGGTCTGGGAAGCTACCACGTGCATCTCATAGACGCGATTTCAACCATGACAGAGAAACAGATGGAGGAAGGAGCAAAGCTGAGTGTGCTGCCGCCGGTCCCGGTTCTTTAACAGGAAGGATCCTGTTCCTTGAGAGCGGCGTACCGCTCCTTCAGTGCACAGATAAACTCCTCCTCCATATGCGTCAGCGTGGTGTCCTGGCGGAAGATGTAACCGAAGCGAAGGCGTTCGGAGCAGTTTTGAATTGGGACGGAAATTACGCCGTAGAGCGCGTCCTGATTATTGAATGCAGAAATTCCGATGGTGAAAAAATCCGTGGAGGAGAGAAGGCGCATTTGACCTTGGCGATCCGTCAGGTAGATGATTTTGGCGGATTCGTTCAGGTTCATTACGCCGTTGTCGGAATGAATGCGATAGAGAAAATCATCATATTGATCGACATAGCGGATAAATCCGTAATCCTTCAGCATTTCAATGGAAATTCCGTCCCTGTGACCGGCGGCGATCAGGGGATGGTTTTCCGAGAGGCAAATTTGAGGACGGAAGCTGGCAAGCAGCTGAAAATTCAGCTTTTTTTCCGAAAAACTCTGGGTGAGAATGCCTTGATTTTCCGAGGAAAAATGCAGGACGCCGATGTCGGAAATGCAGGAAGCCACGTCATCGATAACACCGATAAAGGAGGTCTCGTTCAGCTTGCAGTTAAAGGAAGGATCGTCCTGGTGGCTGCGGCAGACGGTCTGAAAACACTCGGAGGTATGGGAAAAACGTGTCATGCTGACGAAAAGGCGCCGGTCTGCGGACTGTGAGGCGCGGTTGACGAAGTGGCGGAGATTGTCCATTTCCTGTTCAATCACGGAGCAGTGCTCCAGAAACTTCTTCCCTTCGGCGGTGAGTAACACACCCTGACGGCTCCGGCGAAACAGAGTGAGACCGGTCTCGTATTCGATATTTTTTATGATGTGGCTCAGCTGAGGCTGAGAGATATACATGGCTTTTGCGGCCCGGTTGATGGAACCGCACCGGGCGACAGCGATAAAGTATTTGAGATTGTTGGCATCCATCGGAATCCTCTTTCTCTGCGTGTGGTCAGGGTCTTGCTCCACAGTCGGTTTCCGGGAGCGGAAATACCGTGTATCGGACCTGCCGATAATATTAATTGCAGATATATATTATCTGAAAAGAGCCAAAAATGCTAGAATCATATCACAAACCTGCATAAATGCAGGGATTGATTGGCACACTTATTGTACAAAATGCCGCGGTGCGCTACACTGTTGAGGGAAGACATCGCTCCGGGGGATTCGCTGTCATCCGGTATTTCACGGCAGGAAGTGACCAAGGAAAGGAAAAGCGATGATTCTGCCTTTGGAATCATCACATGATGACAAGAATGGAAAGAGAAGAAATTCAGAAAATTGTGGAACAGGCCATTCAGGACGGAAAGAATACGCTCTACGAAGGCAAGGTGGCGAGCTATATTCCGGAGTTGGCAAAGGCAAATTCGTCGAATCTGGGCGTCTGTATCGAGACGAAAGAGGGAGAGATTTACGCGTCGGGAGATTACAGCATCCCGTTTACGGTTCAGAGCATATCCAAGACCTTTTCCTTGATTCTGGCGCTTCAGACCGCAGGATATGAAAAGGTCTTCAGCAAAATCGGGATGGAGCCCACGGGAGATCGCTTTGACAGCATACTTCAGCTGGAGCTTAAGGATTGGAAGCCGTTTAATCCCATGATTAACGCAGGCGCTATTGTGACAGCAAGCTGCATCGATTTGCCGAAGGGCTTTGAAGAATTCCTCCGGCTTGTGCGGCGGCTGTGCGGAAATGATCAGATTTGGCTGAATGAGAATGTGTACCGCTCGGAGAAAAAGACCGGGACAAGAAACCGCTCCATCGCGTATCTGCTGAAAAGTGACGGCGTGCTGGAGGGGGAGCCGGAGGAGGTGCTGGATCTCTATTTCCGCATGTGCTCCATTATGGTGACGGCCAAGGATCTGGCGCATTACGCCATGATCCTTTCCAACCGGGGCGAAGATCCGGTCACCGGAGAACAGCTGGTGGATCGGGATATTGTCCGGATCGTCAAGACACTCATGCTTCTTTGCGGCATGTACGACCAGTCCGGAGAGTATGCCGTAAAGGTGGGACTTCCGTCAAAGAGCGGTGTTGGAGGCGGAATTGTGGCCGTTGCGCCCGGCGGAATGGGAATCGGAACCTTTGGTCCCATGCTGAATCAGAAGGGAAACAGTGTGGGGGGAGAGCAGATTCTGAGAACGCTTTCAGAAAAGCTGAACCTTCATCTGTTTGCATGAAAACAAAGGAAAAAGGGGGATGAGTTATGGAACTGTTAGGGAAAGTGATCGGAGCGATCAGTGGCTTCATGTACAGTAAGCTGCTGATTGTCATGCTGATCGGCGTCGGTCTGTTTTTTACCATTGCGACGAGGTTTATTCAGGGGCGTCTGTTTGGAGAGTCCATTCGGGTCGTAGGGGAAAAGCCGGATCAGAAGGGGGCGGTTTCTTCGTTTCAGGCACTTATGGTATCCACCGCTTCCCGCGTGGGAACGGGAAATATTATCGGCGTTTCCACGGCAATTTGCTTCGGCGGCTTCGGCTCGATTTTCTGGATGTGGATTATCGCGATCATCGGCGGAGCCTCCGCATTTGTTGAGAGTACGCTGGCGCAGATTTACAAGAGAAAGAGACCGGAGGACGGAAGCTACTACGGAGGACCGTCTTATTACATTGAGGCGGCGCTTAAGAATCGGGTCCTGGCAGTTGTGTTCGCGGTTTCCATGGTGCTGACCTACGCAGGCGGATTTAACGCGCTTTGCGCATATAATCTTCAGTCCACCTTCAGCGCATACAGCTTCTACGACAAGAGCGTGACGCCGATCATCATCGGCGCGATCATTGCGCTGCTGTTCGGATATTGCCTGATGGGAGGCGGAAAACGAATTATTTCCGCGACTTCCACCATGGTTCCGATTATGGGTGTTCTTTACGTGGTGGTGGCACTGGTTGTGATTCTGAGAAACATTGGGCTGATGCCGGGCATTTTTCAAAGAATTTTTGCGGAGGCCTTTGATTTTCAGGCGATTTTCGGAGGCTTTACAGGCTCCTGCATGATGTATGGAATCAAGAGAGGACTTTATTCCAATGAGGCAGGCTGCGGATCCGCACCCAACGCGGCGGCAGCGGCGGATGTCAGCCATCCGGTGAAGCAGGGACTGGTTCAGATGCTCTCGGTATTCATTGATACGCTGTTGCTCTGCACGGCAACCGCGTTCCTTTGCCTGAGCTCCGGAATTGAGCCGACGGGGGAGCTGGCCGGTGCGCCTTATGTACAGGAAGCGCTTCGCGTGACGCTGGGGGGCTTCGGACCGTTGTTTATCACGGTTTCCATGGTGCTGTTTGCCTTTACCACGCTGATCGGAAACTTCTTCTACATGGATAATCTTCTGATTTATCTGCATAAGGGAGTGCCCAGCAAGAATTTCATGACGGGATTTCGGATTGTGGGAACCCTCGTCGTTTTTGCAGGCGCCATTATGGATATGGGTCTTTTGTGGGACACTGCAGACGTGCTGATGGGCGTGATGGCAATTATTAACCTTCCGGTGATTCTCGCGCTGCACCGCGTGGTTTTGGGCGCCTTACGGGATTACGATGCCCAGCGAGAGGCAGGGAAGAACCCGGTCTTTAAAGCGGCGTCGATTGGGATGGAAGATCAGGTTGAGTGCTGGAAATAAGATCGCGGCAGAAGCCGGACATCATACAGCCTCCCGCAGCTCCTGCATTCAGGAGCTGCGGGAGGTTTTCTTCGTTGACGCCGCCGATTCCGTACACCGGAATCCGGACGCGCTCACTGACCTCCCGTAAAAACGCCAGACCTCTTCCGGGGAGCCCGATCTTGCATTGGGTCTCAAAAATATTCCCGGCCAGACAGTAAGCAGCGCCGCAGGAGACCGCTGTTTCGGCATCCGACACAGAATGCACGGAGGTTCCGATCAGGGAGAAGAAGGAGAGAAGCGGGTCGGAGGTGTCCGCCATTTGCTGCAGAAGCGGAAGCGGAAGGTGAATGCGTTTTACACCGAGCTGCTGTGCAACCTGTGGAAAAGAATGGAGAATGATCGGGATTTCTGTGGACAGGGAAAGCACCTTTTGCGCCAGGAGCGCATAGGCTTCCGGGGACAGATCCTTTTCCCTCAGGATCAGTGCCCGGGGAGCCTTGAGAAGGATGTGCCGGATCCCGTTTAAAAAAGCGGCTTCCGGATCGGGCTCTCCGTCGAAATAATGCCGGTTGGAAACTGCAATCATGCGGGCATAGGAAAAGCAGGCGGTTTTTGCGGAAGCACTGGTCAAAACGTTCTTGTTCATGAGGCTACTCCTGAAGCCGATTCCTGTAAAAATCCCAGTCCACAATCGCCTTGTCACAGCAGACGCGAAGGCGGTAGGAATCTGTCGGAACCGTATCATATGGGTTTTCCGGCGGAAATTCAATGGCGATTTCATAGACAGACGGAGTTCCGGAATCAGAGGGTTCCGGAACCATTTCATAGAGGTAGCAGTCGGTGAACTGCGGCAGCAATGCAGCCAGCTCGGCCTCGGATAAAGGAAGATCCGGAGACTCTTCCCACAGAACACCCTCCGCGTTGTAGCGGCGAAAGCCCTCTTTCACTGCGGAGAGAAGACGGGCATTTGTCAGCCGTATCGTGCTGGTACCCGCATAGCTTTCCGTAAAGCAGCTGTTTTGTGAGTTGGCAGGCAGGACAATTAAAGCTTCTACCGTGAGACGAATGGTGGAATCAAGCTGTTCAAAGCGTTCCAGGACACAGTCCCGAAAGGAGAACAGGGGAAGTTCGTTGATGGATTGAAATTTCATGGCAAAGTCCTCGTGTGGATGGATTTTGATGCGGAGGAACGTGTAGCTTCGGAAGTAAGCCGATCAAGTCGGACTCCGTCTTTGTCAGGCCAGCAGTTCCCTTGTGAGCGTAAGCAGCTCTCCGGTGGCCGCCGCCGGATCCCCGGCAGCAAAGATGCCGGAGACCACAGCGACGCCGTCTACGCCAAGCCCCTTTAAGCGGAGAATGTTGCCGGAATCAATGCCGCCGATGGCAACCACCGGGATTGATACGGATTTCGTAATGGATCGAAGCCGGTGGGGGGAAATGGCGAGGGCGTCCGATTTGGTTGAGGAGCCGAACACGGCGCCGGTACCGATATAATCTGCGCCTGCAATCTCTGCGGCCTTGGCCTGCTCCAGGGTTTTTGCGGTGATTCCCAGGATCCGCTCCGGGCCGATGAGCCCACGAATATCCCGTCCCCGGATATCAGATTGTCCCACATGCACCCCGTCCGCCCCCACGGCCAGTGCGATGTCCACCCGGTCATTGATGATACAGGGAACACGGTAGGAGCGGCACAGAGCCGTAATTGCCGCCGCCTCCCGGAGGAACGCTTCGTCTGAAAGCTCCTTTTCCCGGAGCTGAACCATGGTAACACCGCCTTTTAATACCGGCTCCAGCACATCGGAAAGGCCTTCGCCTGCTTTTAGCCAGCGCCTGTCTGTGACCGCGTAAAGCCGCAGGGCGCGCTTCATTTCTTCTCTGGTCAATTCGGATCTCCCATCATGAAAGTTCGTCCAGTGTTTTTCCGTAGGCAGGGAGAAATTCCCGGGTGAAGCAATCCACCTCGGGAAGCGTCTCTGCCATCTCGCGGATCGCCTGCTGTATGCTTTTTTTTGCCGTCCGGAATTCGGTGTTTCCCGTTGTTTCTTCCTCGATGCATTTAATCAGTGCGGAGATTTTGTCCGCAGCCTTAACGAGCCGGAGGAGATAGCGGGAGTCCTGATCGCTGCCATGTTCGGCAGGCAGAAGGATGGAGCGGTAAACAGGTCGTAAATCCTCCGGAAGCCTGGAGAGGAGGCGCTCTGCCGCAATGGCCTCGACCTGCTTATAAGCACATCGGATTTCATCGCTGGAATATTTGACCGGAGTCGGCATATCCCCTGTTATGGTTTCCGAGGCATCATGGAATAAACCGATTGTGGCCGCCCGCTCAGCGTCCAGATGCTTTTGAAAGCGCACATTTCCGATGATGCAAAGCGCATGGGCGATCATGGCCACCTCCATGGCGTGTTCGCTCAGGTTTTCGGTGCGGGAGGAACGCATCAGCGCCCAGCGCTCAATGTACTTCATGCGTGAAACAGCGGCAAAAAAAGTGGCATTCATTCGTTTCTCCTTTCCAAGTGTCTCAACTGCATCCTATCATAGACGAAAAAAAACACAAAGTAAAACAGAGAAAATCTTGACAGCTGCGCAGGAAGGATTATAATTAAAACAAACATATGAACAATTGCTCACATGTTGAAATGAAAGACAAGCGGAGAACGATGAATCGGGAAGAAAGGGGGAACCATGGCAATCGGAGACGTGGAACACTGTGAGCGTTACGAGCCGCATGCGGACAGGATCCGGGAAGTGAATGCGCGGATGCCGGATGAGGATTTGCTTTATGATTTGGCAGAGCTGTTTAAGGTGTTTGGAGATTCCACCAGAATCCGTATTCTTTATGCGTTGTTTGAGCGGGATATCTGCGTCTGTGATCTGGCGGAGGCCCTTCGCATGACACAGTCTGCCATTTCGCATCAGCTGCGCATCCTGAAGAGAGCCAGGCTGGTGAACGCGTGCAGAGACGGGAAATCGGTGATCTATTCTCTTGCGGATGACCATGTGCGTACCATGATCGAGCAAGGAAGAGAACATATTGAGGAGTGAGAAATCAAAAACGGAGGTGCATAATGAAAAAGAAATATCGCTGTGAGGTGGACTGCGCAAACTGTGCAGCTAAAATTGAGGATGCCATGAGACAGGTTGACGGCGTTCAGAGCGTGAAGATCAATTTTCTGATGCAGAAATTGACCTTTGAAGCGGAGGAGAGCCGCTTTGAAGCGCTGCTTCAGGAAGCGATTCAAGCCGGGAAACGGGTGGAAGCAGATTTTTCCGTGGAGCTTTGATATGAACGGGAAGCAGAAAAAGCTGCTCATTCGGATTGTGACGGCCCTGGGGATTTTTTTGCTGTTGCTGCTGGCCTCTCGGCTGAACGGCGGTGGGTGGATGCCATGGGCAGGGCTCTGTTACTTGATTCCTTATCTCATCGCAGGGTACGACATTATCGGAAAAGCGGGACGGAATATCCGAAACGGGCAGTGGTTTGACGAAAATTTTCTGATGTGCATTGCGACGGCCGCCGCCTTCGGCATCGGAGAGTATGCGGAGGCATGTGCAGTCATGCTCTTTTATCAGGTCGGAGAGCTGGTTCAGAGCTGTGCTGTCGAGCGCTCCCGGGCTTCCATTGCGGAAATGATGCAAATTGCCCCGGAATATGCCAATCTGGAGACGGAATCCGGCGTGGAGGCGGTGGATCCGGACCAGGTGGAACCGGGAAGCGTGATTGTGATTCGGGCGGGAGAAAAAATTCCGCTGGATGGAATTGTCATTGAAGGCAGCTCTTTTTTGGACAGTGCTGCGCTGACCGGAGAGTCGGTGCCGCGGCGGGTGTCTCCCGGAGAGGAAGTAATCAGCGGCTGTGTCAACGGAGGCTCTGTTTTACGGGTTCGGACAACCAAAGCGTATGAAGACTCGGCAGTGGCCCGCATTTTGGAGCTGGTGGAAAATGCAAGTGATAAAAAGGCAAAGCTGGAGCGCTTCATCACACGGTTTGCGCGCTGGTACACGCCGGTGGTTACGGTGTCAGCTGTGTTTCTTGCGCTGATTCCGCCGCTTCTGCTGCAGGAGGCGCCGGGAGACTGGATTCGCCGTGCGTGCATCTTTTTGATTGTCTCATGTCCCTGTGCGCTGGTGATCTCGGTACCGCTGGGATTTTTCGGCGGCATCGGCGCGGCGTCCAAGATCGGGGTTCTGGTAAAGGGCGCAAATTTTATCGAAGCGGTCTCGGAGATGGATACGCTGATTTTTGACAAGACCGGTACGCTGACCCGGGGAGAATTCGTGGTGCATCAAATTCTCCCGTCGGAGGAGAGCGGGCTGACCAGCCGGGAATTGCTGGCACTTGCAGCGGCGGCGGAACAGTTTTCCTCGCACCCGATTGCCCAGTCCGTGAAGCATGCCTGGGGGATGCCGATTTCGAGGGATCGAATCGGAGCGGTGGAGGAAATCTCCGGCCGCGGAATCTGCGCGGAGGTGGAAGGAACCAGACTTTGGGTCGGAAATGCAGCGCTGATGCAGCAAAATGGATTCGAAATTTCCAATGCGCCGAAGGCAGGAACGGTGCTGTATCTGGCAAGGGAGGAAGTGAAAACCGGGCAGAAGGACCTGAAGGGGGGATATCTTGGCGCCATTGTAATCGCAGACCGGGTGAAGGAGGGAGCATTGGAAGCACTCCGGGAACTCAGGGAAAGCGGAATTTGCCGCATGGTCATGCTGAGCGGAGACAGAAGGGAAGCGGCGGAAACCATTGCGCAAAGTCTTGGGATTGACGAGGTTTACAGTGAGTTGCTTCCGGCGGACAAGGTGGGAAAAGTAGAGGAGCTTCTGAAGACGCAAAGAGGCGGAAAAACCATCGGATTTGCAGGAGACGGGATCAACGATGCACCGGTCCTGATGCGGTCCGACGTCGGGATTGCAATGGGAAGCCTTGGGGCGGATGCGGCAATTGAGGCGGCGGATGTGGTGCTGATGGATGACGACCTTCGAAAAATCGGAGCGCTCCTTCGAATCTCCGGGAAGACGATGCGCGTCGTGAAACAAAATATCGTCTTTTCGCTGACAGTCAAAGCGGCGGTGCTGGTTTTGGGCGCATTGGGTCTTGCAACCATGTGGGAGGCGGTCTTTGGCGATGTGGGGGTGACGGTCATCGCAGTGCTCAATTCGATGCGTGTTCTCTCGATGCAGAAGACGAAGCAAAAAGTTGCCCCTGCTCCTCCTTCAGAACCTGTTCTACCTCAGCAATAAATGAGCGCATCAGATCATTCGGAACGGTACCTCGCTTCAGGATATACCCGATCCGCATGGTCTGATTTTTATTTTTCTTGTCCTCCCGGAAGGGAATCGCCAGGTATTCGGAGCCGTTCAGATCCTTACTGATGATTCCGGAGCACAAGGTATATCCGTGAATGCTGACCATGAGATTCAGGTTGGTTGCCCGATCGGAAGTTTTAATGACGCGGGGATATTCCCGGTCGATCAGAATCTCTTCGGCGAGAAAGTCCGAGCTGTTCTCTCCCTGATCAAACTGGATGCAGGGGTAGGGAAGCAATTCGTCAAAGGAGATGGACGATTGCTGCGCCAGCGGATGGGAACGATGCAGGTAAACATAGGCATTGCATTCGATCAGCGGATGATACGTGAGCAGCGCTTCCTTCAGAAGCTTGTTTAAAAAGCGCTGATTGAAGCTGCTGAGATACAGAATGCCGATATCTGATTTGCCGCTGATTACATTCCGTATCACATCAATGGTCCGGGTCTCCAGCACGGAAAACTGATACTGGAGTGTATCATAACGCCGTGTCATGTTGGCAAATGCCTTGATAACAAAGGAGTAGTGCTGGGTGGAAATTCCAAAGCGCTGGCGAATGCGGCGTTCCGCACCGTAGTGGTCCAGAAGAAGATCGTATTGCTCATAGAGCTGGCGTGCCTGCGCCAGAAATTCACTTCCGTCCCGGGTCAGAGAGATACCCCTTGGCGTGCGGTTCAGTACCTGAAAGCCCAGTTCCGTTTCGATTTCCTTGACGGCGTTGGTCAGAGCCGGCTGGGAGAGAAACAGCTTTTCCGCTGCCCGGTTAATGGAACCGGTATCTGCGATTTGAATCAGATAATAAATTTGTTGTAACGTCATATGAATTATACTCCTTGCTGAATCCGAAACAGGGATAAAAAAGAGAGACAGGGATTTTGATTCTGCCTCTCAGAATACCACGTTTTGTGCAAGGAATTAAGTGTCAAGTTGTGTGTCGGAGCCGGAGAGATCGAAAAGGCGAAGGATGGCGGGATAGAGCTCCTTCGGGGGGCCGATCTGTGCGGATGCGCATTTATACTCCTCCGGCGTTCCGTACCCGTAGCGGCAGGCGATCGAGGGGATTCCGTTGTGAGAGGCGGCCTCGAAGTCGTGGAAGCGGTCGCCGATCATGATTGCGGGGCCCGGGTGCTCCGTGAGCAGCGCCTTTAAGCGCTCCGTTTTGGGCGCCCAATGGGCTTGTTCCCCCCAATCGTAAGCGTCAAACCAGCGGTCGAGGCAAAAAAAGCTTCTGTGGGAAATAAGATACTCGGTGGTGCAGTTGCTGAGGAGAAGGAGGCGGAAGCCTTCTTCCTTCAGTCGGGTCAGGAGAGCAGGAATGCCGGGATAAAGCCTGGCCTTCCCGGCCTCAATCAGTCGCTGCATCTCTTCCTGAATCCGCCGGCTTGCCTGCCCTCTTTCCGCTTCCGATAAGCGAGGTGCAAAGCAGCGCCACATGTCCGGCGCGGAGAAGCCGAGCCAGCGGCTGATCTCGGAATCGGAATATTCTCTTGAGGGAAGGAGCCCCCGGGCAGCCATTTCCGCATTATTTTTTCGGAATGCGGGACCGTAGATTGCCATGGTCTCATGAAGCGTTCCGTCGTAGTCAAAAATCAGATTGCCTTTGTTTTCCATCGCCTTAGCACTGGATGGTCCGGATCAGATTGATCATTTCGATGGCACTCAATGCACAGTCATATCCCTTATTTCCGGCCTTGCTGCCTGCACGTTCAATGGCCTGCTCAATGTTCTCCGTGGTCAGGACACCAAACAGAACCGGAACACTGCTGTGGAGAGAGACCGTTGCGATCCCTTTGGAGACCTCGTTGCAGACATAGTCGTAATGAGAGGTGGAGCCGCGGATCACGGCACCGAGTGCGATGACGGCATCATATTTTCCGCTGTCCGCCATTTTTTTTGCAATGAGCGGGATTTCAAACGCACCGGGGACCCAGGCGAGATCAATCCGGTCGCCGGAAACACCGTGACGGAGCAGCCCGTCCTCAGCGCCGGCAATCAGGCGGCAGGTGATCAGCTCATTGAAACGAGACGCTACAATTCCGATGCGAAGATCCTTTGCGATGAGAGTTCCTTCAAATTTGTTCATGCCGTTTCCTCCAAACCGGAACTTGATTGAATGGTAGTTTCAGTAATGTCCCAAACCGGAACTTGATTTAATGATAGTTTAAGTAATGTCCCATGCGAGTTGCCTTGGTTATCAGGTAGACGATGTCATGGGAATTGGCGCGGATCTGAATCGGTACACGCGACGTGATTTTGAGCCCGAAGCCGGAGAGCTGGTAAATCTTATCCGGGTTGTTGGTCAGGAGACGAAGCGAGCGAACTCCCAGGTCACGAAGAATTTGCGCGCCAATATAATATTCCCGCTGATCCTCCCGAAAGCCCAGGGCAAGATTTGCTTCCACCGTGTCCATTCCCTGCTCCTGAAGCGCGTAAGCCTTCAGCTTATTGATGAGGCCGATGCCGCGCCCCTCCTGGCGCATGTAGAGAAGAATACCGCGCCCCTCCGCTTCAATCCGGGACATGGCAGAAGCAAACTGTTCGCCGCAGTCGCAGCGGAGAGAGCCGAAGGTATCTCCGGTCAGGCACTCGGAGTGGACGCGGCAGAGCACATCCGCTCCATCCCCGATCTCCCCTTTCACCAGGGCCACGTGGTGCTCCCCGTTCAGGAGATTGACATAGCCATAGGCGCGGAAGGTTCCGTATTTTGTCGGCATTTCCACCGCCGCCTCCCGCCGCACCAGCCTGTCATGATATTTGCGGTACACCTGAAGCTGGTGTATGCTGATGACGGTCAGCTGATGCTGTTCTGCCATCCGGAGCAGTTCGGCAGTGCGCATCATGGTGCCGTCCTTCCGCATAATCTCACAGCAGAGTCCGCATTCCTTCAGTCCCGCCAGACGGCAGAGATCAACCGTAGCCTCCGTGTGTCCGTTCCGTTGGAGAACTCCGTTTTTCTTTGCCAGAAGGGGGAACATGTGACCGGGACGGCGAAAATCCTCCGGCTTTGCCTCAGGATCAACGCAACGCATTGCGGTGACGGAGCGCTCAGCGGCAGAGATTCCCGTTGTGGTGGAGACGTGATCAATGGAGACAGTGAAGGCAGTCTCGTGATTGTCTGTATTGACCGGAACCATCTGCGGGATTTGCAGCTTACGGACATAGTGCTCTGACATCGGCATGCAGATCAGCCCTTTGCCGTAGCAGGCCATGAAGTTGATGTTTTCCGTGGTGGCAAATTCCGCGGCACAGATGAGATCACCTTCGTTTTCCCGATCGGGATCATCGATGCAGAGGATGATCTTGCCCTGCCTGAGATCTTGGATTGCGCGTTCGATTGCATGAAAATCAAAATCAGACATCCTAATTCTCCTTTGAATGGTTGTGAGGTGCGGGAATGTGCGGAACACGGCAATCCCTGGACCCATGACCGCACATGGATTGCAAGGGGCATTCAGCAAAAGCCGTGTTGATTCAGAAGCTCCATGGTGATGCCTTTTCTTCGCTGGGGCGGGGAGGCTCCTCCGGGAGTCGCGCGGGGGTCTTGAAATCGGTCGGAAGGGAGATCAGGCGGTTCCGCAGGCAGGGAAAGGAGCCGTGCAACATATTTCCCGATGAGATCCGTTTCCAGATTGACCCGGTCGCCGATGCGTCTGTCTGAAAGAGCAGTTACCCTTGCGGTATGAGGAATGACAGAGATGGAGAAGGCGTCGGGATGAAGCGCGGCGACGGTCAGACTGATGCCGTCGATTGCCACAGAGCCCTTTTCCACGAGAAAGCGGAGCAGCCGCTTCTCAGTCCGAATGCAGTACCAGATCGCATTTTCATCCCTTCGGATGGATTGCACGATCCCGGTGCCGTCCACATGACCGCTGACAAGATGGCCGCCGAATCTGCCATTGGCCGCCAGGGCCCGTTCCAGATTGACCCGGGAGCCTTCGGGGAGCAGAGAAAGAGAGGAACGATTCATGGTTTCATGCATGACATCGGCGGTGAAGCTTGTTCGGTCAAACCAGGTGACGGTCAGGCAAATTCCGTTGACAGCGATGCTGTCGCCGACCTGAAGCCCGTTCAGAATGGATGTTGCCCGGATCCGAAGCAGAGCAGAAACCTGCTTTTTTTGAATTCGCTCCAGGATGCCGACTTCTTCAATCAACCCTGTAAACATCGTGTCAAATGACCTCCTTTCGGGAATGGTTGGCTGGGCGCTTGCTTGGAGATTCCGTCCGGGACTGACTCGCCGTCGGATCCTGCCCACAGGACAGAAAGGGGACTTCCAGATCCCCCTCCAGAAGCAAATCGGAACCGAGGGTGGAGAGCTTCTCCTTGACAAGACGAAATGCGTCGGAGGGATTCTTCACGCCGCAGCCGCCCAGGGGGGAGGGAGCTGCAACGCCGCCGATCAGCTTCGGGGCAATGTACGCATGGACACGGTTTACCAGTCCAAGAGAAAGCGCGGACCACGCCAGCGTCGCGCCGCCCTCCAGGAGGACACTGTCAATTTGCTTTTCTCCCAGGCGCCGAAACAGCTCCGCCAGATCAACCTGTGCTGCCTTGCCGCAGACCAAAATCTCACAGCCTCTTTGTTCCAGCGCACTTCTCTTTTCCGCCGAGTGGGCTTCACAGCAGGCGATGATGGTTCGAATGTCTGAGGCGCTTTGCACCAAGGCGGAATGAAGGGGGATTCTGAGACCGGAATCACAGACAATTCGGATCGGATTTCTTCCGCCCGGAATGCGGCAGCTAAGGGAAGGATCATCGGCCAGCACGGTGTTGATTCCGACCATGATTGATGCGTAGCGATTTCTTGTTTCATGGACATGCCGACGAGCCTGTTCTCCGGTGATCCAGCGGGAGGCTCCGTTGCTGCAGGCGATTTTTCCGTCCAGAGACATGGCGTACTTCAGCAGAACGAAAGGAAGCCCGGTTCGGATGTAGTGAAAAAAGATGACATTCATTGCATCACAGGCCTCTCGGAGAATCTGTTCCTCCACTTCAATCCCGTGGGAGCGGAGAATGGCGATGCCTTTGCCTGAAACCAGAGGGTTTGGATCCCGACTCCCGACATAGACACGCCTAAGACCTGCTTCGATCAGCGCATCGGTGCAGGGCGGCTGCTTTCCATGGTGGCAGCAAGGCTCCAGCGTGACATAAATATCAGCACCGGCAGCGGACTCCCCCCGGGTTCGGCAGTCGAGCAATGCGTTTCGTTCCGCGTGAAGCCCACCGTATGTTTCGTGGAAACCCTCTCCGATGATTCGGCCATCCTTTACGATGACGGCGCCCACCAATGGATTGGGGGAAACATTGCCGCCGCCTTGTTTTGCAAGCTCCAAGGCGCGAAGCATAAATTTTGATTCCATTGCCACACTCCTGTATGCATCAAATAAAAACAGCCCGAAGTCATTCGGGCTGGATGCGTACACAGAGTACACAAACGTGGAGGAAGAAGGAATATAAAACGCCCCGGAATCAAGATTCCAGGGCGTTTGCATTGCGGGCATAAACACGGATTCCCGTGTATCACGCGTATCTTCTTCCATCCAGACTGTACTGTCGGCTCCGGAATCTGACCGGATCATGCCATACGGCTCGCGGGCTATACCGCCGGTAGGGAATTGCACCCTGCCCTGAAGACTGCATTAAAATCATAAAACGGATTCCGGAATCTGTCAAGCCATTGCCCACATCGACCCAGAGACTGATTCTTCCAAAGAAAGAGTGATCGTCCATGAAGATGGAACCATTGAGCGTATCCGGCAGGTCCGAAGAACTGATGAATTCTGATCTGTCTGCCATGTGGGAAGAGAAGATCAGTCGCACAAATAAAATGGGCATTTCGTCCTGGAGCAGCTGAGTTTAAGAATAGAGCCCGCCTATTATCTGCAAAAATAATATATCTATGTCTATAATAATCTAAAAAAATTTTAATGATTTGTGTACTTATTATCAATATAGTCTTTAAAGTAAAATTAATTTAGATATTTAAACCAAATTTATTTCTATTTAGCAACGTAAGTCTAGACACTATTAATTTTTAAAGGGAGTTATTTTATGAAAAAAATTAATTCCATGAGGTATAAAAACGGAGATATATTTATGTGTTGAGATGAACTGGTAGTTTGTTAATTTGGAGGTGACTTATGAATAATTGTAAATTATAATTTATCTGAAGTAGATGGATTACAATATGTTGAACTTACTAGTATAAGAGGAACTCATTCCAGAGCCAATAGTGGGGCCTCGGTAAAAAGTCAGAGTGTGAGTTATGCATGCCAGGGATTTTATTCGGGCGGATATCAAACAAAGTCTGCAACGTATACCTCGACTTCTTCATCTTGGTCGGTGACAGCACCATCCTCGTGGAAAGCTGTATCAACAACGCATAGCTGTCTAATGGGAGCCAATTATAAATTAACTTTAGGCCGTGGCTCTTCGACTTGGAGTTTTTCGGTCGTAAATAACCCCTATGATAACTAAAATCATATCAAAATATAGTATATGTGTTTTGCATTTGTTTATGATAGCAGATATTTTTTTGAGGAACACTTTTGAATACATCAGACGTACCAGTTACAATGCATATCCATATATTTTATACAGTATTTTAAGATTATTGATTTTAGGTATATTAATAACGGTATATATATATTATTTCCAACTGAACCGGATATGGTTGTATCGCTTTTTGCTTGTCGATTTTTTATTACTTGGGTATTTTATATTCAGAGACTTTATGAACCATTGTGAAATTATAATTCTGGTTATTGGAATAATCGTCGCACAGTTATTGATTGAGAGGATAAAAGATCATAAAAGAAAAAGAAGCAGCGCTTAAATAGTCTGCATTGATTGAAAATGGAGACTGCTGTTTAGCGGTTGCTTCGTATATCATTCATACCTGCGCCCTATATTCTCCTTATTTGAATGTTTTTATCAGCGTCAATGCGATGCTGCTGCCGATTTCCTTGAGCCGACGGAGCAGTTCTTTCTGCTCGTCGATGACGATGATCCGCTTGCCGAGACAGCAGGCGGTGACATAGTCGCGCATGGACATATGGGTCTTCGCCGCCAGCGTCTTGATTTTCTCGCGGTTTGCGGATGCTCTGGATCATACTGACAACAGTTTGTGTTTGATTTGCAATGCAAATGTTGACTTTCCATCTAACAATCTGTACTCTCAAATCGTATTATCCTATCCTCACTCTTTTTCCCAGATAGAATATGCTACAATGCCTTTGCGATGCGACTGAATATCCTGATTAAATTTTTCAGGACTTCTTCCAATGAAAAGACAGAGAACTGAAATTTAATCTATCATTGTATAGGCTTCGGCGGCAGAGAGAGTGCCGAGGCCTTACCCCCTGCGGTCCGATTGCTCCAAAGGTTCTGGATGACAGACGCGGTCTCAGAGCATCGCCTTATATCGGGCTAAAATCACCGCTGCCTGATGCCTGCGACTTCAGTCGTGGGTTGTTCACATGAAAGAGCAAACGTGTGAGATTGTGCCGTGAGCACATCTCAACCAGAGAAGAAGGTGAAATCATGAGTGTGACCGTATCCGACCTGCTGAAGCTGCCATCCCTGCAACAGGCCCGCGTTATTGGCGGAGCAGGCGGGCTGAAAAAAGTTGTGTCTTCCATCTCCGTATTGGAATCTACCGATCCGGGGGTCCTGATCAACGAGGTGTTTCGCCATAACAAATACCCCGGCAGTGAGATCGTTATTACCGGCTTTCTCAACTGCATCAATGATGTGGAGCGGCAGTGCTCCAATCTGCTGCGGCTCATTGAGGGCGGGGAAGTGGGGATGGTGCTGTATTATGTAGGCGTCTACCTTCCTCAAGTGGACCGACGGTTGATCGAGATCGCCGACGCCAATGATTTCGTCCTGATCTGTATGCCGGAGGGTCAGCGGTATCTCCGTTACAGCGACCTGATTGCCGATGTGACAGAGTGCATCTACAAGGATCGCCTGGTACCGGGATCCCTGGTATCGGATATTCTTGCGCGGATCTCCTCAGCACCGCACCACCGGCAGACGGTGGGGACCGCACTGCAAATGCTGTGCGCAGAGCTTGGGTGCTCCGCGGTATTGACTACCCATGAAGGCAACATCCTGAATCTTGCGACCTGGCCCAGCGGTATGGAGGATCCGGTCCGGGAGGGGATAGAACGCTACCTGCCGCTTTCGGCTGAGCAGACCTGCGTGCCCTGTCCCTTTCTTGCGGATACGGAAATGTCCTGCATTTCTATCCACTCGGATCTGGCGCAGCCGCTCCGTCTGACGCTGATCAAGGTCGGCGCTCCGCTGGGGGCTTCGTTGGTGGAGCAGGCGGCGGATATCATGAGAATCTGCATCAATATCTGGGGAAAGCAGCATGGTGCTGTGGCGATTCATGAATTGGTGCGGGCAATTTTGCAGGACGAACCGTTGAAAATGCGCCGTCTGGCGGAGATCTTTCATGTGGACGTTGCATCTGTTCATGAGCTGTGGATGCTGTGCGGCGCGGATGCAGGGGTAGTGGAACAGCGGATCGAGCAGGATCTGGCCCTGGTCAGACAATGTGCGGATACCGTTGTGGGCGCCATTTATGAAGGGCAGCCGGTCATGTGCCTTAGCACACCACATTCTTTGCGGGAAACCGAGAGCACCATCCGGGAGATCCTTTCGTGCGTGCTGGAAACCAGTCCGGATGCTGTGGTGGTGCGATGCAGCGGATTGTCCAATACGACAAGCTGCCGGAGAGCATATTTGTTGACTCTCGACAATTTGGAGGATGCCAGGCGCATTTTCCCTCATAAAAAAATGTTCCTGCAAGGGGAGCTGGAGCTGGCAGCCTCCTGTCGCAAACGCATTGACGAGGGAGAGGCCGCTGCTGTGCGGCGCACCCTGCCGCTGGCAGCTTTACAGGCTGACCGGGAATACCACGATCTGCTGGATACGGCCTGTATCTTCCTTCTGGACTGCGACGGCAGCGTTACACGGACCGCGGAGATGCTGTTTCTCCATAAGAACACCATCAAGTACCGGCTTCAGAGAATTGCGGACCTGCTGGGCTACCGTCTGGGAAAAATGCCGGAGACCATCGAGCTTTATCGCAGCGCCGCAGTTTACCGGCTTCTTCATGAGGCTCGTTGATATTCACAATAAGTGAGGCTACACTGTTTATCCTTTGGGACAAACAGTGTAGCCTTTTTTTCTGCCTATGCGACAGTATTTTTCACTGATTTGAAGTGCTATACTCGCCCCATTCTTTAGTCTGGACAGAGAATATACCCAAAAGAAAGAGGTGTTTTCCCATGCGTGAAAGCAACAGCGGCTTCAAAATTGATGAATCACAGCGCCAGAGCTGGCTGTCCATTGCGGCAGTCTGGGCGGGGGGCATGATCTGCGTACCCTGCCTGATGATCGGCGGCGTGCTGGCTGGCGGCGGACTGAGTCTCGGTCAGATCGTCCTGTCCATCCTGATCGGCTACGGCCTGATTTGTATCTATATGATCTGCATTGGTATGCAGGCCTGCGATACCGGACTGCCGGTGTCCGTGATGGCTTCCGGTGCGCTGGGTGAAAAGGGCGCAAGGTATATCATCAGCACACTTCTTGCGATCGCCTGCGTCGGTTGGTTCGGTATCCAGTCTGCCACCTGTGGCAGCGCCTTTGCCAACATGGTGGCCAATATGCTGGGCACAGAGGCGTCCCCGGTATTTGTTTCCATCAGCTCCATCGTCTGGGGCGTCATCATGCTGCTGACGGCCTGCGTCGGCTTCAAGGGCCTCAAGTGGCTCAACTATATTGCCGTGCCGCTGTTGGTCATCGTCTGCCTGTACGGTCTCGTTGCCGGTATTACCACAAATGACGGCGGCAGCGCCATCGCAAACTATGCGCCTGAGAACTCCTCCGGCATGGTGTTCGGCATCTCTATGGTGGTCGCCTCCTTTGCCTTGGGCGGCGTGATCTCTGCCGACTACTGTCGCTTTGCCAAGAGCCGTGGGGATGTGGTGAAATCCTCCCTTGTGGGCGTGATTCCCGCAGGACTCTTTATGCTGGTGACCGGCGCGCTTATGAGCGTTGTGACGGGCCAGTATGACATTTCCGCCATCCTCGCCTCTCTGGGCGTACCGTTTGTCGGCCTTGTGGCACTGGTTCTGGCAACCTGGACCACCAACGTTACCAACGCCTATTCCGGCGGTCTGGCCCTCAGCAATCTCCTTGGCTTTGATGAGAGCAAGTTCAAGATCACCACAGGTGTGGCCGGCGCCATCGGAACGCTTTTGGCAGCCTTCGGCCTGCTGAATGCCTTCCAGGGCTTCCTGTCCCTTATGTCCGCGCTGATCCCTCCGCTGGCCGGCGTGCTGATCGCTTCCTACTGGATCGTGGGCAAAGGCAAGCGGGAGAATTTCTCTCCCCGCCCCGGTTTTTCCGCCGTCGGCGTCATCTCCTTTGCCGTGGGCGCTGTGTTTGCCTGCATCACCGGCGGTACCTTCGCCTGCTTCCCCGGTCTGGTAGAGGCGCTGCCGTTTCTGAATTGGCCGTTCTTTGTGGGCCCGGTCAACGGTATTGTGGTTTCTCTGGTCCTCTATGTGGGCCTCGCGAAGCTGACATCCGCAAAGCTGACGTCCGCGAAGCTGATGTCCGCAAAGCAGACTGCGTAATATCTGTCGCAGGAGGAGCGGGAGCCTGCCAGCTTCTCCTGTGTACTGCAATTATAACGAAAGAAGGAAAAGGTCATGCGAAAAATCGGAATCCCTGAGATCGAAGATATTGCCACCGGCGCGGCGCTGCTTGGCGCCGGCGGCGGCGGTGATCCCTATGTAGGTAAGCTGGTGGCCATCGGTGCTGTACAGGAGTGCGGCCCCGTCACACTGCTGGACCCGGAAGAGGTGCCGGATGATGCCCTTGTTGTCCCCATCGCCATGATGGGGGCGCCGACGGTAATGGCGGAGAAGGCGATTGGCGGCAACGAATACAAAAAGCTCTTTGATATGCTCACCAAGTTCTTCGGCAGAGAGATCTACGCCTTTATGCCCATCGAGGCCGGCGGCGTCAACTCCATGCTGCCCATCGCCGCGGCGGCCCGGCTGAATATGCCGATGGTGGATGTGGACGGCATGGGCCGCGCCTTCCCTGAATTGCAGATGGTGACCTTTACCATCGGCGGCATCAGGGCAACGCCTATGGCGCTGGTGGACGAGAAGGGCAACAGCTGCATCTTTGAGACCATCACCAACAAGTGGACGGAGGAGCTGGCCCGGTCGGTCACCATGAGCTGCGGCGCGTCGGTCTCCGTGTCTCTTTATTCTATGAGCGGCAGACAGATGAAGGAATTTGGCGTTCACGGCATCGTTACCCGCAGCCAGCGGCTCGGCGAGGCCATCCGTACCGTCAAGGACTGCGGTGACCGGACGCCGGAGGAGCACTTCCTTGAAAAGTCCGAGGGCTTCAAGCTCTTTAAGGGCAAGATCGCAGACGTGCTGCGGGAGACCCGGGCCGGCTTCAACGTCGGCAAGGTCGTGCTGGAGGGTATCGGTGACTACAAGGGCCATACCGCCTATGTGGAGTTCCGGAATGAGAACCTGACCGCCACGGTGGACGGCAAGATCCTGGCTACCACCCCTGACCTCATTTCTCTGGTGGATACGGAGACCTATATCCCCGTTACCACAGACGGCCTCAAGTACGGCAAGCGTGTCATGGTGGTCGGCCTCAAGTGCTTCCATCTGTGGCGGACAGAAAAGGGCATCGAGCTGGTAGGCCCCCGCTATTTCGGCGTGGACACGGATTACATTCCTCTGGAAGAGCGCTGCAAGGGAGGTAACTGATCATGTATAAACTTGGAATTGATGTGGGCGGCACCAATACGGATGCCGTTCTGGTGGACGAGAACCGCGCGGTGGTGGCGGACATCAAGTATCCCACCTCTGCGGATATTTACAACGGTATTCTGGGCGCTATGCGCACGGTGCTGGAAGCCTCCGGTGTGGATCCCGCGCAGATCCATCAGGCAATGCTGGGTACGACCCAGTGCACCAACGCCATTGTGGAGCGCAAGAATCTGGCCCCCATCGGCATCCTGCGCATCGGCGCGCCTGCCACCACCGGCATCCGTCCCATGGTGGACTGGTCGGAGGACATTCAGAAGGTGGCCGTGGGCAGCACCATCATCGGAGGCGGCTTTGAATATGACGGCAAGGAACTGGCCCCGCTGGATACCGCTGCCGCCAAGTCGTTCTTTGAGGAGATGAAGGCAAAGGGCGTGAAGTCCATTGCCATTTCCAGTGTGTTCTCCACCGTCCGCAATGACCATGAGGCAGAGGCGGCCAAGCTCTGCCGGGAGATCATGGGCGAGGACGTCCATATTTCCATCTCCAGCGAGATCGGCTCTATGGGCCTGATCGAGCGGGAAAACGCCACGATCCTGAATGCCGCGCTGTGGCAGGTAGCCGAGCGCTTCACAGAGGGCTTTGCCAAGAGTCTGCGGGATGAGGGCATTGTCAATGCGGATGTATATCTCAGCCAGAATGACGGCACCCTCATGACCATGGAGTACGCCCGCCGTTATCCGATCTTGACGGTCGCCTGCGGCCCCACAAACTCCATTCGCGGCGCCAGTTACCTAGCCTCTTTGAAGGATGCCATCGTGGTAGATGTGGGCGGTACGACCACTGACCTCGGCGTGATCCGGAACGGCTTCCCCCGGGAATCCAGCGTGGCCGTCACCATTGGCGGTGTGCGCACCAATTTCCGGATGCCGGATGTTATTTCCATCGGTCTGGGTGGCGGTTCCATCGTGCGTGTCAGGGATGACGGCAGCGTGACCGTTGGCCCCGACAGCGTGGGCTATGAGATCACGAAAAAGGCGCTGGTGTTCGGCGGCGATGTGATGACCGCCACCGATATCGCCGTGCGGCTGGGTATGGTGGAGTTGGGCGATCCGTCCAAAGCGGAAGCCATTTCTCAGGAAGTGGCAGATAAGGCCATGGCTGTGATCCGCGCGCGGGTGGAAGATAGCGTGGACGCCATGAAGGTCTCCAACGCGGATGTAGATCTGATTCTTGTGGGCGGCGGCTCCATCATCCTGCCGGCGAAGATCAGCGGTGGGGCAACGGTCCTGAAGCCGGAGCACTTCGGCTGCGCCAACGCCATCGGTTCTGCAATCTCCAAGGTGAGCGGCACCTATGAAAAGCTGATGAACTACGACGAACTGCCCCGGGAGCAGTCGCTGGAAAAGGCCAAGAAAGAAGCCATTGAGCTGGCTGTGAAGGCTGGCGCTGTGGGAGATACCGTGGAGATCATCGAAATGGAGGATGTACCGCTGGCCTATTATCCCGGCAACACCAACCGCGTGAAGATCAAGGCAGCCGGGGATCTGAGCTGATAGGAAGCAGCCATAAAATCTCCATGTCTTACTGCTCTGATTTTGCTATCATAACTTCAAAACGCTTTTCGTCCCTCAATTGTAAACTGAGATTCCATACTCAGGACCTCAGATGAAGTTGAATACCAATCGTTACATACACAGGAAGAAGGGTATGGATTCTTCCCTACAAAGATGAGATGGGCTGGAAGGTCTATCTCATTTTTGTTATCTTTTAGACCTCTGGCGGTCGTTAGGAGGAACCGCTATGTCGACCGGGTTATCTCTTTAATCCCTGCAAGCACCAGAAAAACTGCAAGCTGAAGGAGATCTGTGGCAGGGAATGCACCCACCTCTCAGCTTATAAACGGGACTCTCGGGTTCCACTTCATCTCGAATTCCATTTGCCACTTGGAAACTGTGTCTTAAATGATGCCACATCTACTGCAAATGATAGAAAAACCTTCAAAAATCGGGCTGCTTTTTATGCAGTGTTGCATTTGCTTTTTCACACTGCAATTACTATTACAATTCAGCCCGCATTTTAATGCAGACGGGATGCATATTCGTACAGCGCACCGCTTTCATAAGCAGAAAGAAAAGCCCGGGCGTAGTCCTTTGCTTTTTCTTCTTCTCTGGGGAGAACACATTTGATCAGTCGATCCTTCAGCTCCTCCTTTCCGGATTTTTCAAGATATTCAAAGAAAGAATTCAATTTAAGCTCCGAAAAAAGATCCTCCGTCACTGGCATAAAGACGCGGCCGCAAAGCTCAATCAGTTCCAGCGCGCGCCTTCCGAAGGAGCCGAAATCGATGATGATACTGGCATACCTGCTTTCTTCCGCGATTCGTCGAAACAAAGTTGCAAGATCCTCGGAAGAAATCTGGGAAATGTCCTCCATGCAGCGGACGGGAGGAATAAAGTCAAGGGGGCCGAAGGAATGTACCATGCTCTTTAGCCGGCTCCAGGAGTAAGAGCCCTGGAGATAGCAGTAAATGATGTCGGACAGATCGGAATCGGTCTCCTTGGTTATGCAGCTGAAGATACCGGCGTATTCTTCAAGGGAGATGAGAAGCGTTTTTCCCCGGGCGGCTTTTACAAAACCCAGGGTCAGAGCCAGTGTTGTTTTGCCGCAGCGGTTTACCGGAGAGTACACGCCGAAAATTTCACATTGCGCCGAGTGAACTTGGGAGACGGCGCTGCCCCGGTCATCTGCATAGAGCTGCATAATTTCTCGGGCAAGCCCATCGGCAGGAAGATACTTAAAGACGGCCGGGGCAGAAAAGGGACGATGATCTCCGTTTCCGATAAAACCGTCTTCGCTGAGAAGAATGACCTTTGCACCATCGGTCATGCCCTGGGCCTCCGGAGCCATTGCTTCTGAGATCAGGAGGATTTCCACATGTACGCTTTGACGGAACCCCTTGTATGTCTGCAGGTCGGAAAATGCACTGGCTTTAAATCCGATGCAGGCGCGGGTGTTGAAATAGGAGACCAGGCGGGTTCCGTATGTTTCATCCGGATCAATGACGACCATGACTCTTCTCATATGTTTGCCTCCTGAAGAGAATATAGGATGTGGTTATGATGCAAAAGGATATGCGCTGCTGCAAATCCAGCCGAACAGAAAAAACGGCCCCATGGGAATGGCTGCACGCCGACTTCCCCGGAGAAAAAGAACCAAAGACGGGATAGAAGCAGCAATTAAGCTGAAGAAAAAGAACAGAAGAAAGCGATCAACTCCGCACCAGGCAAAGACAACGGAGAGCAGTTTAATATCTCCGGCACCGAGAAGTCTAAGATGAAACAGAGGAAACAAAATCAGGCAAAGCCCCAGGAGCCGGTACAGATAGTGTGCTCCAAGAACAAAGCCTCCGGGGAACAGTGCGGCTAGGGTCAGCAAGTTCGGAATGCGATGCATTCGCGCGTCGGTGAAGGCAGCAATGTGCAAAAAAATCAGGATCGGAAGGGAAGCCGGATCAGTGAAAAGCATGGATCTCCTCCTTTTATTGCGTGCAGTTTCAGGTTATAATTGCTCTTGTATAGCCCTATGTAGCAAACGATACAGATACAGATTTGTACGTCAGACGGAGGAACGGGGATGAGCGTCAATCAGGGAATGGGATTGATTACGGAGATGGATTGTTACCTCTTCGGAAAAGGAAGGCACTATGAAATTTATAAAAAGCTTGGTGCGCACGCTGTGATACATCAGGGTGTGTCGGGCTTTTACTTTGCTGTCTGGGCACCCCATGCAGAGGCTGTCAGTGTCGTGGGGGAGTTTAATTACTGGGACCCCGGCGCCAATCCCTGCACCCCACTGTTGCAAAGCGGAATATGGGAGTGCTTTATTCCGGGACTCTCCGTGGGGTTGCTGTACAAGTTTGCCATTCGAACCAGGCGAGGCGACCTGCTGTATAAGGCAGATCCTTACGCAAGGGCTGCAGAGTTCAGACCGGGGACGGCATCCCGTCTTGCTGCAGAACCATGGGAATTTACCTGGTCGGATGCAAAGTGGCTGGAGGACAGAGCCAAGGAAGATCCCCGCCAGCAGCCAATGAGCATTTACGAATGTCATTTGGGATCATGGAGAAAGCCGGAGGGGTACCGGGAGTTTTACTGGTACCGTGAACTGGCGGAGCAGCTGACCGCGTATGTGAAGGACATGGGATACACCCATGTGGAGCTGATGGGAATCGCGGAGCATCCCTTGGACGGAAGCTGGGGATATCAGGTGACGGGCTACTATGCGCCCACATCCCGATTCGGTGCACCCGATGATTTTGCTTACCTGGTGGACTCGCTTCATCAGGCGGGGATCGGCGTGATTCTGGACTGGGTACCGGCACATTTTCCAAAGGACTCGTTTGGATTGGCAGACTTTGACGGAGAGGCCTGCTATGAATACGCGGATTGGCGGAAGGGAGAGCATCCGGACTGGGGAACCAAGGTTTTTGACTACGGAAAGACGGAGGTTCAAAATTTTCTGATTGCGAATGCTCTGTTTTGGCTGAATGAATTTCATGTGGACGGACTCCGTGTCGATGCCGTTGCATCTATGCTGTATCTGGACTATGGGAGACAGGATGGGCAGTGGTGCGCCAACCAGTACGGGGGAAAGGAAAATCTGGAGGCCATTGAATTTTTCAAGCATCTGAATTCCATTGTCGGGAAGCGGGCGAACGGATGTGTGATGATCGCCGAGGAGAGCACGGCGTGGCCCATGGTCACACACAGCCCGGAGGAAAACGGACTGGGCTTTACCTTCAAATGGAACATGGGGTGGATGCACGACTTTTTGGAGTATATGAAGCTGGATCCTTACTTTCGAAAGGCGAACCACAATAAGCTGACCTTCAGTCTGACATACTTTACCAGCGAAAATTATGTTCTGGTTTTGTCCCACGATGAGGTGGTGCATCTTAAGTGCTCCATGATTAACAAGATGCCGGGCAGTTATGAGGATAAGTTCTCCAATTTAAAATGTGCATACGCGTTTATGTTTGGCCATCCGGGGAAAAAGCTCATTTTTATGGGGCAGGATTTCGCACAATGGCACGAATGGGATGAAAGAGTTGCCCTGGATTGGCAATTGCTGGGAGAGAAGGCAAACAGCTCGCTGAAGGATTTTGTCAAAGGCTTGCTCCACATTTATCAAAAATATCCCTGTCTGTATCGGTTGGACAATGACTGGAAGGGGTTTGACTGGGTGAATCCAAATGATGGGTATCGGTCCATTTTTTCCTTTATTCGCTACGACTGTGACCACAGGAAATCACTGCTGTTTGTCATTAATTTTACCCCCGTAAACAGAGAGGATTACTGGGTTGGCGTTCCGAAGGCGGGGAAATATCGCCTGATACTGGATGAGACCATCGGTTCTTATGCCGAGAGTCACAAGCGGGCGCCCTCCTTTTCTGCGGTGAAAGGGGAGTGTGACGGACGGCCTTATCACCTTGAGCATCCGCTGCCCGCGTACGGGATCCACATCTATGAATTCAGCGAGAGACGAAAGAAATGATCAAAGCAAGGGCAGCAAAGCAAGAGCAGCACAGAAATAAGGTTTTCGGAACGGACACATCGGAACACAGAAGAGCTATTTACCCATAAGCTCTATCCACTGCTTCTCCTCATCTTCCGGGGAGGAGCAGTTTCCTTTTTCTTCGGCTCTTCGGAATAGCTTTTGGAATAAACCCGGTGCGTGGGCAGAAGCAGGCGGATCAGCCAGGACAGGATCTAAGGGAACCTCCCGGATTTCGCTGACAAGCGGGTCATTTTCCGAAGCGCTGAGGTCGGCAGGAGTGGGCAGATCCGGGGAGTCGGAATCATGCTCTGCGTATCCGGGTTCCACGAGAGGTGATTCCTGGGAGATGAGGATTTGCTCCAGACGGTCGAGCGCACTGGGGTGATCCAGGCTCTCTTTGTAGAGACGGTAGGCGAGGACGACACTTGGGTAATCGTCGTGATCCGTGTGAGAAAGCAGTGTCTGCAAAAATTCCGACAAGGCGGCTGGAAAATGGCTGTTCTGTCCCGGAACATAGAGAAAGCAGGGAGCCAGATTGACCGGAGAAACATAAATGGATTCCAGGGAAAGAAGGATGGAGGAAGGAGTTAGAAGATAAGGAGCCAGACCGCTGATGACATGCTTCAGTGTTAAAATAATTCGGCGTATGTCCGGGGCGAGCAATTTTTGGTTCATGGCAAGAGATGCCAGCGTATCTTTTCCGGAGATGTCATAGTTTAACGTTAACACGCCGTTGTCGTCACAGACCGTTAAGGGAAGAAGTCCCGGGACGTGATTCTCCTCCAGCATGCGCAGCTCAAAATGTTCACGTAGCTGTCGATCCGCTTCCATGGAGAGATAACGGTGATTCGGATCATTCAGTATTTGAGGCATAATGTTTTCCTCCGCGGCAGGACATGGTTTTATCTTTGAATTCCGAAAGCGCTGTGACCGCCCGCATGGTGCTTTCCGGAGAATAGATTCTCTGTTTGACATGAAGCTGCATGGTGTCATGTTCCAGAGAGCTGTTTACTTCAAACAGATTCTTCTGAACGGAAGACGCCGCGTTCTGAAAGGCACCGATGGAGGACAGCCGATTTTTAAGCGCTGCGTTGATTTGAGAGAGCTCTGCAGTCTCGGGCAGGTAATGTTCCTCTGCATGGGCACATCGGGCGCTGCTTTCCGACAGGACAAAAGCGGCGAGACAGGCATTTCGCTGTACCCAGGCGAAGCGGATGGCGGCAGAGATAGAGAAAAACAGGATGGAAAAGACATAGGCAGCCTCCACAGAAAAGCTGGCATGACAGGTTTTGATTTTCATGTTCATAGGAAACCACCTGCCTGCAAAAGGAAGAACAACAGAATAGGAGCCGTAAACGGGATAAAAGGGATACGCTTTGACTTACAGGAGCGCCCGCAAATCGTCTCATGTGCGATAAGAATGAGAGAAAAAATCCCGGCGCCTCCAAATGAAAAGAGAAGAATCAGGATCAGCCGTGTGAAGCCGCAGGTCAGACCGACAATGAAAAAGAAAAGAGCATCGCCCAGCCCCAGGGCTTCCCGGGAAAGCACGGAAAAGATGAGAAGCGAGAAGCAGGTCAGCGCAGCGAAGCCAAGCTCTCTGCCGGCGAGGACATGCCCTGTTCGGAGATAGAACAGGTAACAGACAGAAAGCAGCGAAAGAGAAAAGAGAAAGAGCCGGAGATCCAGCTGCATGGTTTTCAAGTCGAAAAAGCAGAAGATCAGGAGAAAAACCAGGAGAAACACCTGGCCGTAAACAGTCGTAATCAGCATGGGTTACCTCATTGTCTGACAGCAGTATTGACAGGGGCCCAGATATGCCACCTCAGATTTTTTAACAGCCCGGGCATGTGCACAAATAGCACTGCAATTCGGATCGGTGTGGTAGGCACTGCCGCTTTGCATGATGTAGACGGCGCCTGATTTGCAGGAAGCGGCACAGCGTGGACAGGCATGGTAGGTGCCGCCGTTTGCGTTTCGCTTGCTTCGAATGTCTGAGAAGGAGACGGCCGTCAAATCATTGGACAGATAGTGGCAGCGAAGAGAGCTGTGGTAGCGGGTGCCATGCGCTCCGATGTATACCAGCGGATCCTCATCATCCCCGGAAGAAGCCCCGGATTTGGAACGAGGGGGACTTCCGACCCAGGCGCGCCTGGAGGCACGTACAGTCTGGTGGAGAGAGCGAAGCCCCAGAACAGAGAAGGGAAGGCGGTAGTCGTAATCCATGGTGAGTGTAATCATTTGATCATCTCCCCATCCGTGACTTCGCAGTGCGTGGAGATTCATGACATACTGGTCGTCAACCTGACGCTGCGCGAGCTTGACAGCCAGGAGTCCGAGCGCATTGCCTTTCAGGTATGCTTGAACGGATCTGGCGCCGGACACCGTGCGGTCATCTGCCCCCTTTGCGGTTTTTGAATCCCTGAGGGTCAGCAGATAGCTCCCCTCTGCGGCGTCTCTGCAGACGGCCTCGCAGATTTCCTGCATGCTTCGTGCAGTGTCCATCATTCGCATCGGAAGAATGAGAAGATAGACAAAAAAGAGAAAAATGGGGAGAACAAGCGCTGCTTCCAGTGTGAGGCTGGCGGAGCAGGTCCGTCTCCTCGGCACTGTTCTTCCCGCCGGGAAAGATGCGAAGGATAGCCGGTCATGTACCTGGAGAGCCATTTTCCGATTGTTTTTCAGGGGATAATTGAGATAGTGCAGAGAATAAAATTTGATCATCCCTGTATCCTTCCGTTTGGGGAGAACAGAGCCGAAGAGACGGCAAATCAGTATGCTTTGACAGATTCCGTTCGAATGGGAAATTGGAGCGCGTATCCTTTGGAAGAATCGCCGGACGGTCTTGTAAAGGATAGGTTGGTGAACAGGTGGCGGGATTCACAGGAGACAGAAGTCTGCAATCCATAAAGGCAGGTTTGAAATCGAAAATCCGGATCCGCCGGAACCAGCGCCGCTTGAATCATATCCATGGTGCGGTAATTTCGGATTTCACTTGATTTGGTGAACAGCAGCAGCTTTAGGTAGGCTTCATAGGAAATGCCCTTTTTGCTTTCCTTCAGCCGTTGGGCAGGAAGCCGAAGGGTGGATGCAAATGCCAGAACATCCTCCATTGAGGTCATCCAGTCCTCCCGGGTTTTATAGATTGCCGCTTTTTGACTGCCCAGAAGGAGTCTGAGATCCATGAAGGATTCCACCAGCGCCCAGGCTGACATAATGAGACATTCGATCAGAATGGTGAGTTCCGGAAACGCAGTGGCTGAGGCAATCAGTTCTGCGATCTCATGAGCCTGTCTTCGAAGGGAAGGTGTCGTCATAATAAAGATCAAGTTCAGCGCCTCCCGAATGGCCAGAATTTCAGCAGCTGCCGCAGTCAGGTTGGCTTGATCGCTGCTTTTCCCGGCGACCACATATTCCAGCTGGCAGGAGATGGGAGTCTGTGCCTGATCGGTAAAGCTTGGAAGATATGCTCCCGCATATTCATCGACTGCGATGGCGCGAAGCAGATCCACAGCAGGTCCCTTTCGCGGGGTGACAGCGTAACGAGAGGGGAAATTTGAAGTGTCGATGCTTCCTTCCGGGAGCTGTCGGTCCGAGGGGAGAATGATGTGCAGGTATCCCTTGGATGCCAGCTTCAGGATCGTTTCCAGCAAGGACTCCGTCTTTTCATCCCGAATGCCGGGCGTTATATTGCTGTGTGGGATGGGAACAAAATCCCAGGCTTCCGCCACCGATTGCCAGAGTGCATCCTCATCAATGCCATCGCCATCCTCTTCATCGTCTTCTGCTTCTTCTATATACGCTTCGGTTTCATCTGCCAAACACTGCACATCAGAGATTGCTTGAAGCTCGGCGTCGTTTGAGTCGTCCAGGGCATCCAGCGCCTGCCTGCGCTGACCGTCCCGATCGGCATATTCGTGACAGACAGCAATTTGTTCTTCAATGGCGGTTAGGTTTTCCTCCTGAAGCTGTGAGAGCTGTGCCGCGTGCTTTTGCTTCAGCGCGGAAAGGCTCATGCTGTAAGCATCCGCCTTTTGGTCGTAGCGCTCGATCAGAGCAGGAAGTGAATGGACAAGCCCGGAAAGTTGATTGGAGGCACGTTGAAACGCAGCATTTTGCCCGTTTCGAACAAGTGACCTTGCCTCTTGCTTCATGGAATCCTGGGCACTGAGATTTTGATGAATCCTCATAATTGCTTGTTCCATGGCAACGGCCTGTTTGCTTTGCAGACCGTAATCCTTTAGAATTTCATCCATGATTTGAGCCTCGTGCACCTGCTTCCAGAGTGCTTCCGCCGATGCTGGCGTGCAGTTCAGATTGATCCACCCGTATTTCAGATAATCCAGGATCTCCTGTTCAAACCACACGCCGCCGTCATCGGTCAGGAATGTCCGTTTGCTGATTTGGACTGTCGGCGATGAAACCGCGTACCAGCCACAGTTTTCCACGTAAGGCTTCATGAAATTTTCAAGGTCCTGCGCTGCGTTCCCATCGTCACCATATTGGTAGCCGAGAAGGCGGTAGCACTCCCAAAGGGGTTTGTGATATTGGGAGAAAAGAGAATCGATGGCAGAATCTGCCATGGTTCGGACGTAGAACCTGGTGCCTGCGGTGCGTGCACTTTCTGTGAGGGCACAGATTAATGCACTACAGCAGGTAATAACAAGTGCGAGGAAGACTGTGACGGATCCGCTGCGTTTCATTTCTTGTAGACTTCTCCTGCCTGGGATTTGATTTGCTTGAAGATGGTGTTCAGAAGTCCGTTTATGGAAGATTTGAAAATAATGACAAGGCCGATCAGAACGACGAGAATCAGAACCAGCTCAATGGTGGAAATACCGCTGTCATCGGCCAAAAAATCCTCTCCCTTTCGAAACAATTCATTCATTTGCAGTTACCTCCTTTGTTTGTTTTTATCTTGTAACCGGCTTGCGCGCATATGCTTTAAAAGGAAAGCATGGCCGGAACAATGATGATAACCATGACAATAATCAGCATGATGAAGAGCGGACCGAGAAGTTTGGTACCGGCCTCCTCGCCCAGTCTGCGGGCAAGGTTTTTTCGTTCCTCCCATGCCTGAGCCATTTCCGCATTCAGAATCGCACGAATATTGGCGATTCCGTTCCTCCGGTTCTGTTCCAGGATACCCGCGAGCTTCATGTACGGGCGAAGTTTGCAGTCCCGTCCGAATTCGTGGTAAACCTTTCCCTCATTAGAACCGGTTTTCAGCTTGGCGAGCGCATGCGTGAGGGCTTCGTAAGCGTAGTGAACCTCGAAGGAATCGGGATTTTGGAGGCGGTCGTCCTCATAGTCCCGGACAATGCCTGCGAGAGCGAGACGTATCGTCATACCGGCGCCGATGAACACGGTGAGCTTCGAGACAATTTCAGGGTAGTCTAAAAGCATCTGACGCTGCCGGAGCTTTTCAAGTTTCCCGCTGTTTTGCTTTTCCCGCAATGTGAGAAGCAAGGCGGAGACAAGCCCAAGCAGCAGAAAAATCCAGGATGGATGATCCGCGTGCTCGCGATAAGTTAGGGGAATTCCCTGAAATTCATCGGGCAGTGTCAGCTCTTCGTCGAACATCTGCTCCCGATCGATCTGTTGGAGGCGTCGGCTGAGCGCATCCTTCTGCGTTTCTTCTGTCGTCAGCGTTCGCGGGTGTATGGTGATCGGAAGCTCATAGTTTTTCTGAAAGCGTCCACTGCTGTCGTACAGACAGGCTGTCAAGCAAAGTGGAACCGGCTGCGTGAGATCTTCATTTCTGACATCTCCATAGGAACCGAGCAGCTCCGGGTCAGAAGAACTCCAGCTTATGTACAGTCCGTACGCTTCTAAATAAGAAGGGAGAAACAGATCACTCCGAATTTCGCTGAGAGAAGGGTTGTCTTTCAGAATCAGAAGGGAAAGCTTATTCATACATTCTTCAAAGACCGCCTCAATTTCCTCTTCCTTGTAGCTTCGGGGCGAAACCGGAACGTCAATGGTAAAGGGAGTGGAGGACAGTCCTTCCACCTCCAATTCATAGTGGCTGGTTTCGCCTCCGTAGTACTGACGTCTCAAAAAACGCCCATGCTTCAGGTTTTTTGGCGACTGCATCCAAAAGACAGACAGAAAAAAGAGGAAAAAGCCGAGCAGAATGCAGAGGAGCTGCAGCTTCCATTGCCTGAGCAGGCGGAGAAAAGTGCGCCGCCGGTCAGACCGGCTTGCCCGGGAATCTTGCCCAGATGTTCTGCGGGATGGAAAGGGAGTTTTCACTCCCCTGGATTCGCCCGATTCCGTGTGGGAGCGGGAAACGTGGTGCATCGCGAGGTTCTCCTTTACAGCCTGATGTTCAGAATTTTCCAGGCGAGATGAATGGAAAGCAGATAAGAGATGAGGCAGCATGACATGACAACACGACCTACGATTGTGGTATACATGACGTGAAAGAAGCCGGGAGATGTAAAATCAATGTATAGAACGATTATGACAGGAACTGCATTCATAATGGTTTGCTCAAATCGGCGCGAGGCAGTGATTGTAAGAATTTCTTCCTTCACCTGAATCCGGTCACTGATGGTTTCGGAGGTGTGGTTCATGATGGAGACCAGTTCACCGCCGCTGCGCTTGGCAAGCCTGAGAACCCGGGCAAAATTTCGAATGTCATCGATACCGCTTCGCGCGGCAAATTCATCCATTCCCCGTTCAATCGGGATATTCATGGAAACCAAATGGGATAAATGGCTGAATTCTCTCACAATGAGTGCGGTTCCACCGTAGAGGAGAGAGAGCTCTTCCGTACTCTCCGACAGCGCATTTTCCAAGGAATACCCGGCGCTGAGCGCACCGGACAGGATGGAGAGCGCCTCTCGAAACTGAAGAAGAAGCACTCGTTTCCGGGCGGGAATCAGATCCTTCTTTTTGTAAAAAGGGAAAAGGACAGCCAGAGGAAGAAACAGGAGAAAGGAGAGGAGACTTCTGTAAAAGACATAAGCAAAGGCCGCGATGACCGCAAGGGAAAGGGAAACGTATTTCAGATACTCCTGCAGGGTCAGGTGGTACTCGTCATAATTCAAGACCTGCTGCCAGGAGTTTGTCCTTGTTTTGGAGGGAGCCGACTTTTTCCAGGCGACCTCTGATTTTTTCGCTTCGCCGGATGCGCATGCTCTCTTCCCGGAAACGATAAAGCTCATGCAGTTCAATTTCTCCATTGATACAGTCTCCTACTTCTGTGATGGACAGGACGTGTCGGCTTCGGTCCCGAAGTCTTCCCAGGTGGATCATAATGTCGAGGGCCCCCGCAATCTGATTTCGTATGGCAGGAAGCGGTAAATCCGCGCCGCACAGAACCATGGTTTCCAGCCGGGACAGCATGTCCTTGGAAGAGTTGGCGTGGCCGGTGGAAAGAGAGCCGTCATGTCCGGTGTTCATCGCCTGCAGCATGTCCAGCGCTTCGGCACCTCTCACCTCTCCAACTACAATACGATCCGGATTCATGCGAAGGCTCGCACGGATCAGATCTGCAATGCTCACGGCGCCCTCGCCCTCGGCATTTGCGTTTCTTGTTTCAAGCCGAACAATATTTTTGATATGCTTCAGCTGAAGCTCCGCAGAATCTTCAATGGTGATGACCCGCTCGGCTCCCGGAATGAAAGAGGAGAGCGCGTTGAGAAACGTTGTTTTTCCGGAGCTTGTGCCGCCGCTGATGAAAACATTGTAGCCGGCCTGAATGATTTTTTTCAGAAATGCGGCGGCCTCCGGGGTTACCGAGCCGTAACTGATAAGTTTTTCCATTGTGATGGGATCCGGAAATTTTCGGATGGTTACGACCGGTCCGCTCAGAGAGATGGGCGGAAGCACCACATGGACACGGCTTCCGTCCTCCAAGCGGGCGTCTGCGATGGGGGTTGAGACATTGACGACGCGGTTGACACGGCTGACGATGGACTGAATCATATCTTCCAGCTGCTCGTTGCTTCGAAAGGACTTGTCCCAGGGTTGGATGCGGCCGCCGGCTTCGACAAAAATGTGGTCCTTTCCGTTGACCATGATTTCTGTGATGTCCTTTCGGTCCACCAGCTCCTGCAGGATGTCCAGTTTTCGGAAGGCGTTAAAAAGAGATGCACGCAGCATGATTTTTTCCTTGACGGAGAGGAAATGCTCCTGCTCCGCAAACAGGATTTCTTCGTCAATCATTCGGTAGAGCTGTTCATCCTCTACATGCCGAAGGTCGCTTAATTCCAGTGCAAGCTTTTCGTGCAGCGCTTCATACAGCGGATTGAACTCTTTCATGGAACCTCCCTTTCGTGCGTCAACAGAAAAGACGAGGCCGAAATGCAAAATGGTTCAATGATTTTCAAAAAATCTGCTATACTGGACAAAACAGCAGCTTGGGGAACGGATACGATAGGAACCCGGTAACAAGACAAAAACAGGAGATAAAAAGATGAATAGGAAGGATGAGACTTGTATTTTCTGTAAGATCGCCGGCGGAGAAATCCCTTCCGAAACGGTGTATGAGGATGAGGATTTCCGCGTGATTCTGGACCTGGGGCCGGCTTCCAGAGGGCATGCTCTTATTTTGCCCAAGGGGCACCGGAAGGATTTGACGGAGCTTTCGGAGCCCATGTGCGGGAAGGCATTTTTTCTTGCGGGGAGACTTGGCAGGGCGATGATGAAGGAGCTGGGCTGCGCGGGCTTCAATGTGGTGCAGAACAACGGCGCGGCAGCGGGACAGACCGTTTTTCATTTTCATATTCATGTGATTCCCCGCTATGAGGGCGGACCGGAGATGGTGAGCTGGAAACCGGGAGAGACCGACAGCGCGGAGCAGAGGGAAATTGCCGAACGGCTGTCGGAGGGACTGCTTTTGTAAGTGGGATCGGGCAGATGCAGGACGGGAGATCGGGAGATGAATTTGGATGCGATACAGGAGAGACGAAAAGCGCCGGTAACCTTTCTTCTGATTGTGATCAACGTGCTCTGCTTTGTCTGGGTTGAAACGCACGGCTCCAGTCTGGATGCGGACAACATGGTACGGTGGGGAGCAAGCTACGCGCCGCTTATTTTTGAGAGAAAGGAATACTGGAGGCTGCTGAGCGCCGCCTTCCTTCACTTCGGCATCCGCCATATCGCCAACAACATGCTGGTGCTTTTTGTGCTGGGAGACAACCTGGAGCGGGCCCTCGGACACATGAAATACCTTCTGTTCTATTTGCTCTGCGCAGTCGGATCAAACCTCTTCTCTTTGTATATGAACATGGATGCGATGCAAAGGACTGTGGGAGCCGGAGCGAGTGGAGCAGTATATGGTGTAATCGGCGGTCTTTTGTGGGCACTGATTCGAAACAGAGGACGGTTGGAGGATCTTTCCACCGGACGGGTGTTTTCTTTTGTGATTCTTTCTCTGTACTACAGCTTTACGGATCAGGGCATTGACAATTACGCGCACATCGGCGGATTGCTTGTGGGCTTTCTGCTTTCGATGCTGCTCTACCGGAAACCGGATGAGAAAGAGGAATATTTGCTTGAAAGAACATAAGGAGCAGCCGCCCGAGGGAAGAATGTTTCGGGCAGCTGCTCCTTGCTGATATTTGATTGTTTGCCCCTGCTGTCTCTCGGTACGGAAGGTATTCCGTCAATCGGATTGAGAGGCGGAAGAAAGAGCGGTTTCCAGGATCAGCCGGGCAACCGCCTCCGTTCCGTTTCCCGCGGGGCTTTCAGACATCGCCCGGATGTAGTCCGCCCGGTGATTCCAGGTTTCATGGACTGCGGCCAGAAGAGAAAATTCCGTCAGCTTTTCCTCTTCAAGCACAAAGGAGTAGCCTGCCTTTTCGTAGGAACGGGCATTTAAGATCTGATCGCCCCGGCTCGCTTTTGCGGAGAGGGGAATCAGGATATTCGGCTTTTTCAGTGAGAGAATTTCGCAGATGGCATTGGCGCCGGCGCGGCTGATCACCAGATCGGCCAGCGCAAAATAATCCTTCAGCTCATCGGAAACATATTCGAACTGAAGATAATCCGGTTGACCGGACAGTGCTTCCTCCACATTCCCTTTTCCGCAGAGATGGAGAATCTGAAATTCGTTGAGAAGACGCGGAAGAGCCGCACGAACGGCAGCGTTGATTGCGCGGGAGCCGAGACTGCCGCCGATGATCAGGAGCACAGGCCGATCGGGCGTAAATCCGGTGAGCGCATATCCCCGCTCCCGGTTTCCGGAAAGGAGTTCGTCCCGTATGGGGGAGCCGGTGAGAACTGCTTTTTCCTTGGGGAGATAGCGGAGCGTCTCGGCAAAATTGCAGCAAATTTTTACAGCGGCACTGTAGGAGAGCCGATTGGCAAGTCCGGGTGTCATGTCGGATTCGTGGAGAATGACCGGAATATGCTGTGCCTGTGCAGCCTTTACCACCGGAACGGCGACATAACCTCCTTTGGAGAATACGAGATCCGGCTTCCATTCCCGAAGGATGGAAGAGGCCTCCCGATAGCCCTTGATGACCCGAAAGGGATCGGTGAAATTCTTAAGATCGAAGTAGCGGCGAAGCTTTCCCGATGCGATGCCCCGGTAGGGAATTCCGCTTTGCTCGATCAGGCGCCGCTCAATGCCGTCGTAGGATCCGATGTACAAAAGTTCAAAACCGGCCTCGCGCAGACGGGGGATCAGAGCGATGTTGGGCGTGACATGACCGGCGGTGCCGCCTCCGGTCAGAACAATTTTTTTCATGGACGAACCTCCCTCAACAAGGTAAACTGTATCATTATAGTATGCTTCGGAAAGGAAAATTGCAATGATTGGGATCATTGGAGCAATGGAAGAGGAGATACGCGGGCTCCGCCGGCAAATGAATACACTTCGCATTGAGAAACGGGCGGGCATGGACTTTTACATCGGTGAGCTGGCACAAAAGGAATGCGTGCTGGTCTGCTCGGGGATCGGAAAGGTGAACGCGGCGGCCTGTGCACAGATTTTGGCGGATCGATTTGAGGTGAAGCATATCTTAAATACCGGGATCGCGGGGGGGCTTAAGGAAGCGCTGAATATCGGTGATATCGTTTTGTCTACAGACGCGGTGCAGCACGATTTTGACTGCAGTGCGTTTGGCTATCCCCTGGGCGGGATCCCCCGCATGAGGACAAGCGAATTTCCGGCGGATCCGGCGCTTTGCGCGCTTGCAATGCGCTGCTGCAGGGAGGAAAACCCCGAGATCGGAGTTTTTGCGGGACGCGTGGCAAGCGGCGATTGTTTTGTGTCAAGCAGAGAGAAAAAGGCGGAGATCGCTTCCCGCTTTGACGCCTGGTGCTGTGAAATGGAGGGGGCTGCCATTGCACAGGTAGCATATCTCAATGAGATTCCCTGGCTCATCATCCGGGCGATCTCGGATCGGGCGGACGGAACGGCTGCGTCGGAGTATGAGGCGTTTCAGAACGATGCCATTGAACACTTTTTAAAGCTTACCCTTCGGCTTTTGCGGGAGCTGTAGCATTTGAAAATTCGGAGGAAAGGCAGTTGGTGAAAAAATGCGGCTGTAGTATAATAAAGGGCAGAATCACTCTTCGATTACCCGGATTTCCAGGTAGTCAAAATCCAGGGGCTCAATAAAATTATCCTGGTGAAAGCGGGTTTTGGCACTGCGCTGAAATTCGGAGATGTTGGCATTGAGCCAGATCGGCTCGGGCAGATCAAAGGTGCGGCAGAGCTCCGTGACAGCATCCAGCACCATGCTTGTGCGCGACTTTGCATTATCCCGATCGGAAATCACAAGATCCCTTATGAGATGGTTCTCTTTGACACACTTGCCCCACAGACGAAACATGGATACCTCCTGTCAGTCAAAATCAGAATGGTGATATCTGTTATCTTAGCGGATTTTTTCGGAATGAGCAACGAAAGGAAGAGCGTATGGGACAGCCAATTACAGATTACCCCGCATTTTTTGAAGGAGCGAAGGCTGCTCTTTTGGAGGTGAACCGCCTGAAGGAACAGGAGGAGCAGCAAAAGGAAGAGGAAGAAGAGAGCCGTGCGGAGCTTGCGGCGGAGCAGCGGGCGCTGAAGGATGCGGTGGAGACGACGATCCAGAAGCGTATCGGGGAAATCAATACGACGTACGACACTGAAATTTCAAAAAATGAGGCGGAACTGAAAAAAATTCAGGCCAACAGAGAGCGGGCGAAGAATATCGGGATCAAGGACCGGATCCGGGAGGAGACCCGGCCGCTTCTCGATGAGATAAAAGAACGGAAAAAGGAGCTGAAGGCCCTGTTTCGAGAGCAGCATGTGTCGCCGCTGTTTCAGACGAGGCTCTACTACGCGCTTTACTTTCCGCATAAAATCGGGCAGTGGTTTACGCTGCTTTTGTTTATCGCCCTGTTTTTTGTGCTTTGTCCCTGTGCGATTTATTTTTTTGCGCTCCCGGAGAACTGGCGCAATCCCATCAGCCTTGTTGTGATTTATGTGGCGGATATTCTGCTGTTCGGGGGGATTTACGTCGGGGTAGGGAATGTTTCCAAGCTGAATCATCTGGAAATCCTGCGAAAAGGCAGAGAGCTATGGGATCAGATCGACAGCAACCGACGCCGCGTGAAGAAGCTGAAAAAGCAGATCAACCGGGATCAGAGCGAAGATCAGTATGATTTGGCTTCGTTTGATGATGAGCTGACCCATATGTCCCGGAAGCTTCAGGAGGTCAAGGAAAAGAAGCAGGATGCCTTACGAACCTTCGACACGGTCACCAAGAATATTTTAATTGATGAGCTCACACAGAATGCGCGGCCTAAGATTACACAGCTCACGGAAAAGCATGCCTGCGCACTGCGGCTGCTGCAGGAGGTCAGCGCAGACCGCCAGAGGAAAACCCTGAGTCTGGCGGATCAGTATGAGGCGTATCTCGGCAAGGAATTTATGAGTCTTGAGAAAATAAATGCGCTCCAAACACTTGTGGAGAGCGGAGCAGCATCAAATTTGCTGGAAGCGATCGAGGCATACAGAAAGCGGCAGGAGTGAGCGGAAAGCAGCAGGGGCACCAAATGGCAGACTACAGGCGAAAAAACAGGGGAATCAGAGCGGTCGGAACGCCGGGAGATCATACGGAGGACGTGTATGAGAGCGCTCGGCTCCGGGCGGAGGAGGAGAAGAACAGGCAAAGGAAGAGACGCTTTCGGCTTGGGATTCTCCTTCTTGCAGTTCTCCTTCTTGCGGGTTTTCAGCTTTTTCACCGCTTTGCCCGCTATGATACCTACGCGGTGATGTGGCAGAAGGATCTTGGGCAGGGAAGCCTTGTGGGTTACCAACGATTTGGACCGGGTGTTTTGAAGTACTCCAGGGACGGCGTCACCTTTTTGACGGGAAGGGGACAGGAAAACTGGGTGGATACCTATGAGATGAAGGCCCCGATGATTTCCGTCAACGGATCGTATGCAGTGATTGCCGATGTGCTGGGCAATGCGGTTCGGATTTACAATCTGGAGGGCAAGATCGGAGAGCTGACAACGGTTCTGCCGCTCACGAAGGCAGACATCGCAGGAAACGGAGTTACCGCGGTGATTCAAGAGGATGCGTCCGCAAGCTATATCGTCTTTTTCCGGAAGGATGGAAGTCCGCTGGACATCACAGTCAAGAGCATTTTGGCGGGAGACGGCTATCCCACGGATCTCGCATTGTCCCCCGATGGAAAGCGCCTGATGGTGAGCTATGCGTATGTAAGCGCCGGGAGGATGAACGGAAGGGTTGTATTCTATGATTTTTCGGAAATCGGAAAGAGCATTCCGAACCGTCTGGTGGGGGGCTTTGACGAGCCTTTTTCCGATGCGCTGGTGGCAGATGTGTATTACATGAGTGCTAATGATTCCGTTGCGGCGTCCACCGCAGGACTCAGCTTTTTTTCTTCGAGAAACCTGGCATCGCCGGAGCTGGTGCGTCAGGTCAAAATTGAGGGAGAGATTCAGTCTGTTTTTTATGATGAGAGCTATGTCGGTGTCATTGTGAATGACACCTCGGGAAAGGCGCGCTACCGGCTGGAGCTTTACAAACGAAACGGACACAAGGCGATGGAATGTTTTTTCGATGATCCGTATCGGACCGTTTCCATCGACGGAGAAATGATTTTTCTGCTGTCTCCGACTGTGGGGACGATCTTTAACACAGCCGGAATTCAAAAGTTTCACGGGGAGTTGGACTTCCCGGTGGTGTATATGAAAAAAGGCGCTTCGCCGGGTGAATTTTTGATGGCGGGACCTTCCAATCTGAAGGGTGTGCGCCTGCGTTAAACAATGCTGGAATCCGATGGGGGAAAGAAGAATGGTAGGAATCGGTGTAGATGTAGGCGGGACATCAACGAAGCTGGGACTTTTTACGGAAGAAGGGAACCTGTTGAGGAAATGGCAGATTCCGACGGATCAAAGGAATCGGAGCGAGCGTGTCATTCCCAATATAGCGGCTTCCATCCGAACGGTACTGAAGGAGGAGGGCTATCACCTGTCTGATGTGACAGGCGTCGGAATGGGAGTGCCGGGACCGGTACAGCCCTCCGGATATGTGGAGATTTGCGTCAATCTGCACTGGAGGGACCGCTATCCGGCGCGGGAGCTTTCGGAGCTTTTGGACGGCGTCCGGGTGGAGCTGGGCAACGACGCCAATGTGGCAGCGCTGGGAGAAGCGTGGAAGGGCGGCGGCGAAGGCACGAAAAATGCAGTTTTGATCACGTTGGGAACCGGAGTCGGAGGCGGGATCATTCTGGATGGAAAAATTGTGACAGGGATCCATGGACTCGGCGGAGAGATCGGTCACCTTCATGTGTATGAGGGGGAGACAGAGGCCTGTAACTGCGGCGCATACGGCTGTCTGGAGCAGGTTGCCAGCGCAACCGGCATTGTCCGTGTGGCGAAGCGGCGGCTCCGCAAGGATCAAGCCCCCAGTTCCATGCGGGAGCTGGGAGAAACACTCAGCGCAAAGGATGTCTGCGAGCTTGGCAAAGCCGGAGATCGGCTGGCAGATGAAGTGATGGAACAGGTCGGAAATTATCTCGGCCTTGCCGTCTCTCTGTTATGCCTGACCGTGGATCCTGAGATTTTCATTATCGGAGGAGGGGTTTCCAAGGCCGGCGCCTATCTGGTTGAGAAAATCAAAAAACACTATGACCGATACACTGCCATTTCTTCGAACCGCGGTCAAATTGTGCTTGCCACGCTGGGGAACGATGCAGGGATCTACGGGGCGGTCAAGCTGGTTTTGTAGAGGAGGAGCATGTTACAGGAATATTTGCCGGGTCTTTGGCTGGATGAGGTGAGCACCGGTTTTTCCGGAGTGCCTTACTTAAATATGACATGGATACCCGGAGATGCAGGCGGAAGGAGCCTCCTGGTGGATGCCGGTCTGCCGGATCCGGTGTCGGGAGAGTGCAGAGAGGCGGTAAGGCGGGGACTTCGCCTCCTTCGGATTGATCCGAAGAGGCTGGACTGCATCATTACCCACTCCCACAGGGATCATGTGGGTCAAGCGGCGCTTTTGCATTCGCTGGGAGCTCAGGTGCTGATGAATCCGGTGGATATGGAGGAGGGGGAGGAGAAGATCAATCATGAGCTGCTCCATCCGACAACGCGTAAAAGGCTGTTTCGCCTGGTAGGACTGGAGCTCTCGCCGGAGGATGAGTACCGGGAGTTCTGGAGAGCGGCGGATGATTTCACCAATGGCTTTGAGCATGCCTGGGAGTTTCCATCGGAAGCAATCCGCCCGGGGGAATGCCGCCGCTACGGCGTCTATCGTTTCCGACTGGTTTCCCTTCCGGGTCATACCAAGGGGCATATGGGGCTGTGGGACAGAGAAAAGAAGCTGCTGTTCAGCGGGGATCAGCTGGTACATGGAGTGACTCCGATTGTAAGTGACAGCGGAGACTATCCGGAGGGACTGGATGATTACCTGGATTCCATGCGGGCTGTGAAGCATGTGTACGGAGACTGCTTGTTCATCCCGGGACACGGGAAACCGTTCCGGCATCCCGAACAAGAGGTGGATACTGTGGTTCAGCGATATCTGAATAAGTGCTCCGCCATGTACCACCATTTGCGGCGGGCTGCGGAGCCGCTCTGCATCCGGGAAATCGGAAGACGGACGTATGGGCGCTACGGAAGGAAGCTGAGCCGTGCAGAGCAGAGATCCTGCATTCTGATCTGGTTTAAAACTTATGCCTGCCTGAATTATATGAAGAGGAGGGAGCTTGTCCGGGAACAGATGGAGGACGGGGTTTCCATGTGGAGCGCAGTATAAAAAGAGCTGATGCCGCGGGTACGGCATCAGCTCTTTTCATTCAAATCACGGTGGACAACAGGAAAGGTCACAGAGGCCTTAAAGTAGTCGCCATCAATCTCGATTGAGAAGAGACCGCCCTGAAGCTCGGTGAGAGATTTTGCAATGGAGAGACCGAGACCGCTGCCCTCTGTGGTACGCGAAGCATCTCCCCGCACAAAGCGCTCGGTTAATTCTTCCGGGCTGATATTCAGCGGCCGCTCCGAAATATTCTTCAGCGTGAGGGTCACCTGATCCCCATTTCTTGTGAGATCCGCGTAGACCCGGGAGCCTCGGGCTGCATATTTGAAGGCATTGGAATACAGATTTTCCAGGACGCGCCAAAGGTGCTGTCCGTCTGCGTGGATCTCAATGGGAGCAGGCGGAAGCGAGGGGATGAGAGAGAGGCTTCGCTCCGCAAACCGCTCTTTAAATTCTCCGTTGGTTTGTTCCACCAGCTCCGAAAAATCAATATCGGCGGCATTGATCTGGATGTTTCCGGTGGAGACCTTGCTGGCTTCTAAAAGATCCTCTGTCAACGTCTTAAGGTGCTGCGATTTCTGCTCCAGGACGCGGACATAGGCCTGAATGTTCGGGTCCTTTGGCTGCGCACGCTTGATCAGATCAATGTAATTGATAATGGAGGTGAGGGGCGTCTTGATGTCATGGGACACATTGGTAATCAGCTCTGCCTTCATGCGCTCGCTGCGGACACTGTCATTCAACGCTTTCTGAAGGCTGGAATTGATGCTGTTGATGGTGTGGGCCAGCCGTGCCTCCAAGCCTTGAAATTCGGAGACATCCAGCAGAGTGTCCTCGCCCGGCGCTTCCAGATTTAAATTCTTGATGGCATCGGCGATGGCATCCGACTGTAGACGCTTTCGGTAAAGCTTTTGGAGAAACCAGAAATCGATGACAAAAAGAAGCAGCGACAGAAGAAAGCCGGTGAGGTGTGACATCAGCGAGGTTTTACTGACCAGCAGCACAGTGATCCAGGATGCACCGGCCAGGTTGCATGCCAGGAAGGAAAGAAAATAGACAGCCATGCGGCTGGAACAGGTGATGTTTTCCGCCAGGCTGTGAGCATCCAGAAGAAGCTGCCTGCAGAAGCTGTTCTGCCAGAGAATCCCTGCCTTCCAGGCGCGAACCAGTGAAAACAGGAGGGGAATTGCGCAGAGGTAGATGATGACATCCGTCATCATCTTTTCCGCAAAGTCCCAGTGCTCGGAGGGGAGCAGCAGGTGAATCAGATGCACTGCGGTTTTGCCTGACAAAAAGATCAGCAAAAGGCAGAGTACCGCTGTCATCACCAGATTTTTTTCCGGCATCATGCGGTCAAAGCGGCGGAGAACCACTTCCTTTGACCGGGGGACAGGACGCCCCGCATAGAGCAGCAGGAGGAGTAAGCTTAACACCATGAGAGTGCCGCCGATTGCCATCAGTACCAGACTCACGGAGTAGGCGCTGCGCTGTTTGCTGTAGCTCAGAACGCCCCGGTAGAACGAATCGCGAAGGGGATATGAGGTATCGACAGCCAGAATGACGCGGTATTCCGCGTCCACGCTGCCGATTTCGTCCATCAGGAGCGCCCGGATTTCAGAGGGTGTTTCAGCCAGATTGTTGTCCGGAATCGGGTCGTCCGATTTCAAAATGACATATTTTCCGAGGGAGCGGGCAAGCTCTTCCGAGAGAGCGGGACGGTTTGAGTAGGGTTTTCGACCTTCGATTTCAACGAGATAGTAAAAATTGGAATTTCCGGTGTTAAAGCGAGTGGCGCTTCGGTAATAATCTCCCAGGCAGTGCATCACCTCCAGCGTCATTTCATCCAGCGTCATGAAGGCGGCTCCGGGCTCCGTGGCTTTGACCGTCTCGCGGTAGGCGCGCCAGGTCACGGGATAGGTGTGTCCGGTTCCCTCCGGCGCGTTGTCCGAGCGGACGACACGGAAGTTATTGTCGAAGGAGTAGCCGTGTTCCTTTGCGTAGTCCAGAACGTCATTCAGCGTCCAGATCAATTCCTCTCCCCGGTCATCCACATAGGCCAGAACAGGGTTGTCCGGGTCAATTTCACCGGCGGACTCAAAGATGTCCCGATAACGGACATAATGGAACACTTCTTCCGTTTCCTTTCGGAACAGCCGATCAAAGGAACGGGAATTTTCATAGACCTCCGCATCCATCCACCGCAGCCCCTTTTTGAAGCCCTCGCTGCAGTAGATGACGGATACGCTGGAAATGAACATAAAAAAAGAGATGCAGTGGATTACCAAAAGCACAAGCTTTCGCGCAAAAAACCGTTGTTCAGAATGGGGGTAAGAAGCCATGGCAGCCTTTCATTCGCTTTGTTTTTCGACCTTGTAGCCGACGCCCCAGACGACCTTCAGATAACGCGGGTCCCGGGGGTCAATTTCAATTTTTTCCCGGATGTGCCGGATGTGGACGGCGACAGTATTGTCTGCGCCGATGGCCTCTTCATTCCATATTTTTTCGTAAATTTCGTCGATGGAGAAGACCTTTCCGGCGTTTCGAACCAGAAGCAGCAAAATTTGATACTCAATGGGGGTCAGCTTCACGGGGTTTCCGGAGACACAGACCTCTTTGGTCTCATCATTGATTTTGAGATCCCCCACGCAGAACACATGGGAGTTGTCCTGTGCGCCGAGATTGCCCAGCTCCGTATAACGGCGCAGCTGGCTCTTCACGCGGGCGACCAGTTCCAGCGGATTAAAGGGCTTTGTGAGATAATCATCCGCGCCGATGTTGAGCCCGAGAATTTTGTCGTTGTCCTCCGATTTGGCAGAAAGGATGATGATGGGAACCGAGCTGCTCTCCCGCACCTTTAACGTGGTTCGGATCCCGTCTAATCCCGGCATCATGACGTCGACAATCAACAGATCAATCGGAGTTTTCTCCATGATCTCCAGAGCCTCAAGGCCGTCATAGGCACGAAGAACCTGAAAGCCTTCACCCGACAGATAGATACTGATGGCCTCCACAATTTCGTGATCGTCGTCACAGACCAGTATTGTTTGCATGAAATCACCTCATTCATTCTACAAAATGGAACGGTTGAATCCTCATCCGCATCCGTAGTATATTTTACACAGTATAACATAAGCGGGCAAGGAGCGGAAATGACAGAGGAGCAGTTTATGCGGGCGGCCATACGGGAAGCGGAAAAGGCCCGTGCCATCGGGGAGGTTCCCATCGGGTGCGTCATTGAGCGGGACGGGAAAATCGTTGCAAGAGGCTACAATCGGCGCATGACGGATCACTGTGCGCTGGCGCATGCGGAGCTTTCCGCCATACGGAAGGCTTGTCGAAAGGCGGGAGACTGGAGACTGGAGGACTGCACCTTGTATGTCACGCTGGAGCCTTGTCCGATGTGCGCCGGCGCCATTGTGCAGGCGAGGATTCCGAAGGTGGTGTTCGGATGCCGGAATCCGAAGGCGGGAAGTGCCGGTTCTGTTTTGGATCTCCTGCATGTGGAGGGGCTGAATCACCAGGTATCCGTAGAGGAAGGGATTCTCGGAGAGGAGTGTGCAGAAATGATGCGCGTTTTTTTTCGGGAGTTGAGAAAAAGGAAAAGGGAAGCACAGGATTGACAAGCTTTGCCCTTCATTCTATACTGAAACTCTGCACAGCCGGGGAGATGGCGGTTCCCTGTACCTGCAATCCGCCACAGCAGGGGTGATATCCCGCCCAGGGTGTGTCAGCTGTGAAGCAGCCCGCGGAAAGCGGTGTTGACGCGAGGGCCCTCGCGCGGCGGACCTCCGTGAACCGCGTCAGGGCAGGAATGCAGCAGCGCTAAGCGGATGCGGACGGGTGATGCGGGATCACCGTCGCCGAGCCGGCTGCCGCGGTAACGTTCATGGCTCCCATTCAAAGCGGGATGTGCAGAAAAAAGAAGGAAGATCTCAGGAAGAGTTCGGGCAGCCGGGCTCTTTCTTCGTTGCCGAAAAACGCATTCTGTCGTATACTTTTATCGGATCTATGCGGAGCAGGTTCTGCGCGTGCTATCCCGGAAGGAGTCGCAATGACAGGAAAGGCAAAAACAGGAAAACCGTCCAGAATACGAGTGGGAATGCTGACCAGCGGCGGAGACTGCCAGGCGTTAAATGCAACCATGCGCGGCGTGGCAAAGACATTGTACAATGCGTATGAGAGCGTCGATATCATCGGATTTCGAGATGGTTACCGGGGGCTGATGTATGAGGACTATCGCCGGATGCTGAAGAGCGATTTTTCAGGCTTGCTGACACGTGGCGGCACCATGCTGGGCACCAGCCGGCAGCCGTTTAAGCAGATGCGCGTCCCGGATGCGGAGGGGAACAACAAGGTGGAGCTGATGAAGGCGACCTATCACAAGCTGGGGTTGGACTGCCTTTGTGTGCTGGGCGGAAACGGAAGCCAGAAAACAGCCAATCTTTTGCGGGAGGAGGGGCTGAATATTGTCTCTCTGCCAAAGACCATCGACAACGATCTCTACGGCACGGATGAAACCTTTGGGTTCCAGAGTGCGGTGGAGGTGGCAGCGACGGCCATTGACTGCATACACACCACGGCGGCCTCCCACGGACGTGTTTTTATTGTGGAGGTGATGGGGCATAAGGTGGGATGGCTCACGCTTTATGCAGGAATTGCAGGCGGAGCGGACATCATCCTGATTCCGGAGATTCCCTACGACATCAATATTGTTGTGTCCGCCCTGAAGAAGCGGGAGCGGGCCGGCAAACGGTTTTCTATCATCGCGGTTGCAGAAGGGGCGGTCTCCAAGGAGACGGCGGCGCTGGGAAAGCGGGCACAGAAGGAGAAGGCCGCAAAGAGGAAGTATCCGTCTGTGGCGTATGAGATCGGCGCCGAAATCTCCAAAATCACCGGTCAGGAGGTAAGGGTGACGGTTCCGGGGCATACCCAGCGGGGAGGCGCACCGACTCCTTATGACCGGGTGCTTTCCACGCGGCTGGGCGTGCGGGCGGCAAGGCTGATTGAGGAAGGCCGTTTCGGACGTATGGTTGTTTTAAAAAACAACGAGGTGACCAGCATTCCCCTGGAAGATTCTGCGGGAAAGCTGAAAACGGTGGATCCGAATGCTTCCATCGTGGAAGAAGCGAGATTACTGGGACTTTCATTTGGAGACAGGTAAAGACTGATGTCATATGTAGCACTCTATCGCAAATGGCGTCCGGGAACCTTTGACGAAGTGAAGGGGCAGGACGCCATATGCATGACGCTGAAAAATCAGATTATTTCCGGGCGGATCGGGCACGCGTATTTGTTTTGCGGCACCCGCGGGACCGGAAAAACCAGCGTGGCAAAAATCATGGCGAGGGCTGTAAACTGCCGGCATCCCTCAGACGGCAATCCCTGCGGCGTGTGCGCGGCGTGCCGGGCGATTTCTGCGGGGAGTTCCATGAATGTGCAGGAGGTGGATGCAGCCTCCAACAACGGAGTGGACAATATAAGGGATATTCGGGAGCAGGTTCAGTACCCGCCGACAGAGGGGAAATACCGGGTTTTTATTATTGATGAGGTGCATATGCTTTCCCCCGGGGCGTTCAACGCTCTGCTAAAGACCCTGGAGGAGCCGCCTGCCTACGTGATTTTCATTCTTGCGACCACCGAAGTCAATAAAATCCCGGTCACGGTGCTTTCCCGTTGCCAGCGCTATGACTTTCACCGCATCACAGCGGAAATTATCACGGAGCGCCTTAAGGAGTTGACGGAGGCGGAAAACATTTCGGTCGATCCCCGGGCGCTGGAGTATATCGCACGCAGGGCAGACGGGGCCATGCGCGATGCGCTGAGTCTCCTGGATGAGTGTGTATCGTTTCGCCCGGAGGGGAGCATCGGGTATGAAGAGGTGCTGGAAATTTTGGGCGCAGTCGACGCGGAGGTTTTTTCCGATTTGTTTCGCGCACTGCTTGCAGGTCGAACCGGGGATGCCCTTTGTATATTGAACGAAGCGCTGGAAGCGGGGCGGGAGACAGGGCAGTTTTTGAATGATTTTCTCTGGTATCTTCGGAATCTCCTGCTGTTAAAGACCTCGGAGGAGGCGGATCGTCTGATTGACAGCTCCGCCGAAAACCGGGCGCGTATGAAGGCGGATGCGGCAGAAGCCTCCAAGGCGCTGCTGATGCGGTATCTGCGGCTTCTGTCTGAGCTCTCCAACCGAATGCGCTACGCTTCCCAGAAGCGGGTGTTGACAGAGCTTGCGCTGATTCGATTGACTTCCCCGGAGATGGATGTGGATAACGATGCGCTGCTGGAACGGATCACCTCGTTGGAGCGGGACTTTAAACGGCTGAGAACCGAGGGGATCGGGGCAGCAGGACCCACAGCCGAAGGAGAAACGCAGGATCAGCCCATCCCCCAGACAGCCAAAACCATCGCACTCCCAAAGGCGGAGTATGAGGACTTTATCACTATCAAAAACGAATGGGGGAAAATTACCAATGCGGTCGGCGGGACCTATGGTGCGGCACTTCGAACAAGCAACGTGGAGCCGGCGGGCAGCGGGAAGATGTGCATTGTGTTTCCGGACAGAGGAACGCAGCGCTTCGGAGGAGAAGAAAATGCGCTGAAGCTGCTGAGCCGGTATGTGGGAGAACAGTACGGGAAGGCGATTACATTTGAGACAAGAGTATCAAGACCCGGAGGAGAGCCGGTTAACAGCTATGTGGTGACAAAGGAGGAGCTGGAGGAGCTGGTGCATTTTCCGGTGGAAGAAGAACATAACACAGAAAGCGGAGGAAGATAAATGGCCAGAAGAGGCGGCTTTCCGGGGGGAGGAATCCCGGGCAATATGAACAATCTCATGAAGCAGGCACAAAAGATGCAGAAGCAAATGGAAGAGCAGGCAAAGGAATTTGAAACAAAGGAATTTACGGCGTCGGCGGGGGGCGGCGCGGTCAGCGTAACGGTCACCGGTAAGAGAGAGCTGAAGGCGATCCGCATTTCTCCGGATGCGGTGGATCCGGAGGATGTGGAGATGCTGCAGGATATGATCGTGGCAGCAGTCAATGAAGCCCTGAGGCAGATGGAAGCGGAAAATCAGGCGATCATGGGGAAGCTGACCGGAGGATTCGGCGGAGGGTTGCCTTTCTGAGACGATGGACTATTATAGTAAGCAAATCACCAAGCTGATTGAGGAATTGTCGGCGCTTCCGGGGGTCGGGAGGAAAAGCGCGCAGCGTCTGGCATTCCATATCATCAATATGCCGTCCGAGCGGGTTGAGGCACTGACTTCGGCGATTTCCGGCGCCAAAAAGAACATTCGCTATTGCAAGGAGTGCTGCACGCTGACGGATGAGGAGCTGTGCCCGATTTGCAGGAGCAAGGCGCGCAATCATCGTGTCATCATGGTGGTCGAGAACACACGGGATCTGGCGGCATATGAGAAGACGGGGAAGTACGACGGCGTCTACCATGTGCTGCACGGAGCCATTTCACCGATGCTGGGGATCGGGCCCTCGGATATCCGGTTGAAGGAGCTGATGAGACGGCTGGAGGACGATGTGGACGAGGTGATCATCGCGACCAATTCAAGCCTTGAGGGAGAGACAACCGCCATGTATATCGCAAAGCTGATCAAGCCCACGGGAATCCGGGTTTCCAGAATCGCCAGCGGGGTTCCGGTGGGCGGAGACCTGGAGTATATTGATGAAATTACGCTTCTGCGGGCATTGGAGGGCAGAACAGAGCTTTAATACGAAAAGAGGGCAGCAGATGGATAAGCACGAATTGAATGTCAAGCTCGATCAAATGCGGAAGCAGACTGATCAGGGGGATTATGAGACGGCGATGAAAATTGCCGATAAAATTGACTGGAGAAAAATCACCAATGTGGGTTTGCTGACTCAGGTCTCCGATATTTATGAAAGAAACGGGGAGTACCGTGAAGCAAAGGAAATCCTTTTGCTTGCCTTTGAGCATGCACCTCAGGGAAAAGGGCTTTTGATGCAGCTGACGAAGCTGGCAATTCTGGAGGGCAGCATGACCGAAGCGGAGCGCTTTTATGATGAATTCAAGGCGCTGGCGCCGGAGGACTCCAGACAGTATCTGCTGCGCTATCTCATTATGAAGGGCAAACATGCGCCTTCCGTTCAGCAGCTTGCGCCGCTGGAGCGTTATGTGGCAGCAGAGCTGGACGAGCAGAGGATGTATGAGCTGGCTGAGCTCTACCATGAGGTGGGAAGGCATGAGGAATGCGTGGCGCTTTGCGACCGCATCATGATTCTGTTTGCCACCGGTTCCTGGGTGGAAAAGGCAATCGTACTGAAGACGGAGAAGGAAGGCGTAGCCCTGACGGAATATCAGCAGGCACTCTGGGATCGCGGAGCATACCGGGAGGAGCCGTTGCCGGAAAAGGAGGGGGAAGAGGAGAGCATCTCCCCGGAGGCAGAGCATGAATTTGCGGCGCCGGAGGACCTTGGCAGGTCGGGAATCGCGGCGCCGGAGGACCTTGGCAGGTCGGGAATCGCGGCGGCAGCGGAGGACCTTGGCAGGTCGGGAATCGCGGCGCCGGAGGACCTTGGCAGGTCAGAAATCGCGGCGGCAGACGGCGGAGAGCCTACGGATTCCGGCAGTGAGAGAGGACCGGAGCTTCAGGATGAGATTGACGCGGAGATTGCAGCCCACATCCGGAGGCTTGAGGAGGAACCGGGCGAAATCCTTGGGACGGTTTCCATCGAGGAAGAAGCCCCCGGGGAAGAATTGGATGCCTGGGAGGAGGCTGAGGCGGCAGAAGCCCAAACAGATACAGACGACCGGGAATCGGATGAAGTAGCTCAGGCAAAGCGCTTCGGGACGGAAGAAGCGAAACCAGGCGAAGAAGTGACGCAATCGGAGCCGGGAGAAAGGGCGGGAGAAGCGGTGGATGACATCACCCGGGTCCTGCCTCCGCTGAAACGAACGGAGGCGGCAGGAACCTTCGAAGACACCGAGGCATCTCCGCAGCTCGGCAAAGAGGAACCGGCGGGGCACATAACAGAGCTTCCGAAGAGAAGCAGGTCTGAGAAGGAACCCGGAAATCAAGCCGAAAGAAGGGAAGAAGGGGAGCCGAAGGAAGCAATCTCGTGTGATTGGCTTTCGGATTCGGAGGATCCGAAGAGCCCGGGCGCTTACAGCAGTATGGTGGAAGGAAAAACGGCGGCCGAGGGGCTTTCGGCGGCGATTGAGCGGATCAAACAGATTCATGCCCAAACAGGAATCCACAATCCGGCGGCGAAAGTCAAAGCGGATAAGCTGAATTTGCGCGGGGTCAGCAATTCCGCCGAAAAAATTGCAGGGAAGGACCTGATTATTGAAGAGGCAGGGGATCTTTCCGAGCAGAGCGTTTTGGAGCTTCTCGGGTTAATGAAAACCGATGCGGGCGCGAGGACCATCCTGCTGGTGGATAATCCGCTTCAATTAAAGCGCCTGAGCCAAACCTATCCCGAACTGGCGCGGGCATTCGGCGCTCTGATTCCGAAGAAAAATGAGGAATCGAAAAAGCCGGAGCCAGTTTTACATGAGGAGCCCTCGCCGATGGAAGCAGAGGGAACGAAAAAAGCGGAGGAAGGGAAACCGGCGTCCCTGCGCAGCGCGGATGCAGAGCGATCCTATGCGGATGCGGAGCACGCCTATGCGGAAGAAGAGCTGGATCTGGATGCATTTGCCCATTATGCCAGCGATTATGCAAAAAAAATCGACTGTGTGATCACCGGAAAGAGCATGCTCGCACTTTACGAAAGGATTGAGATCATGCAGGAGGACGGGGTCAGCCTGACGAGAAAAAATGCGGAGGCCTTGATTGAGGAAGTGGCGGACCGCGCCGAAAAGCCGGGGTTGATGCGGCGCCTGAGTTCCATATTTTCCAAAAAGTACGATTCGGACGGCATGCTGATTCTGAAAGAGGATGATTTCATTTTTTGACAGGTGCTTCGGGAAAAGGGTAAAGTGAATGCTTGAAACGATAACAAGCTGGTTGGACAGCAATTGGTTTTCGCTTCTGATCGGGGTTTATATTGTGGGAATGGTGCTCTACGGGCACAGCAAGGGTTTTGTCCGCTTGGCGATCTCCTGCTCTGCCGTGTTGATTACGGCGTTTGCGGCAAAAAGTGCGCTGCCGCAAGTGGCGGATTACTTGAACCATCACACGGAGATTGAGTCGGCCCTGGAGGACTACATTGTAAAGAGCAGCGGTATGGATGCCTTGAGCGGCAGAGAAATGGATACGAAGGAGGATCAAAGCCAGATCATTGCCGGTCTGCGGGTTCCGGAAAATGTGCAGACGCTTCTGGATGAAAATAACAGAGGGGAGATTTGGGAGCGCCTCGGAGTCCGGCAATTTCAGCAGTATGTGGCAGGGTACCTGAGCCGCATGATGATCGGATACATTGGTTTTGCGCTGCTGTTTCTTATCATATGGGCTTTTCTTCAGATTCTGCTTAAAATTGTGGATCATTTCACAGAGCTTCCGGTGATCCACGGTCTGAATCAAGTCAGCGGTGCGGTTTTGGGGCTCATGGAAGCGCTGGTGTTTGTCTGGATGTTCTTTATGATCCTGGGACTGTTTGAGGGAACCACACTGGGACGAAAGCTGCTGATCCTGATACAGGATTCGCTGTGGCTTAACCTGCTTTATCAAAACAACCTGGTGGCATTTTTTTTGCGGGGACTGGTTACGGCTTTGTTATGAGCCGTCCGGCTCCCTCTTTTTTTCTCCGTACTGCTCCAGGAAGCTGTGGGCGTGACCCTCCTGTTTGAAGCCGGGAAAGGTGTCAATCCAGACAGAGTGGAGGGCGCTGAAAATACTTTTTTCGATATCAGGATTGGTTTTCTTGAGAGAAAGAATCAGGTTTTTGACTTCCCTTCGCTTGCCGGCGCTTTGTTCCTTGCCTTCTGCTTCGCTTTGCTCGGTAAAACGGCAGGCACAGCGGATAAAATCCAACTGATGATAGCTGCACCATGCCAGAATGTCCTTTTCGAGGATACAGTACAACGGACGAATCAGCTCCATACCGGGGAAGTTCTGGCTGTGGAGCTTCGGCATCATCCCCTGAAGCTGCGCGCCGTAGAACATGGCCATCACCGTTGTTTCGATGACATCACTCATGTGGTGTCCGAGTGCAATTTTGTTGCAGCCGAGCTCCCTTGCCATGCGATACAGGTGTCCGCGCCGCATGCGCGCGCACAGGTAGCAGGGATTGGAGGAGAGATTGCTTGTGGCGTCAAAAATATCTGTTTCAAAAATGGTGATGGGAATGCAGAGCAGGGCAGCGTTATCCTCTATTTTTTTGCGGTTCATTTCATTATATCCCGGATCCATGACCAGAAAATGCAAGTCGAAGGGCACCTCGCTGTGGCGGTGCAGTTCCTGCATGAGTTTGGCCAGAAGCATGGAATCCTTGCCTCCCGAAATACAGACGGCGATACGGTCTCCTGCCTGAATGAGATCATATCGCTTCACGGCTGCGATAAAGGGATTCCAGAGCGTTTTCCTGTATTTTTTTATGATGCTGCGTTCAATCAGCTGACAGGGATCCAAAGAACGGTTCATATTTTTCTTTCCTCACTCCGATTTCGGATGCGGCGCCTGCCTGAAACGGATGGAATGCAGTGCCGAATGGGCTGCAATCGGCGTTTCTGTGGCGGTGACAGGCAGCAGACAATGGATGCCTGACAATTTTACATGCAAAGGAAATATGAGTCAACTGAAGCGAAGGGAAGGATTGGAAGGGGGAAGGGGGCTGCCAAAAAATATCTTTCTGGATTGCAAGATCAAGTAGGACAGTCTGAAATAATTCCTCCGGCGAACTGTAGTGAAAGGACTTTCGGGGGAGTTGATTGATCCAGTTCTGTATCTCTTGTATTTTCTCATCCGCAATGTCATCAAAAGAATGGCCCTTTTGCAAGAAACGACGGATCAAGGAGTTCTGTTTCTCGTTCAATCCGCGTTCGTAGGCGGAGTACGGATGGGCATAATATATGGGTATCGTGGGAAGCAACTGTGGCAGTGAAGCAAATTCACTGCCATTATCACTTGTGATGGAGCGAAAAACTTGACTGAATCGTTCTCCATACAGATTTCGGAGCGCTTTTAAACCTTGCTCAACTGCCTGTGTGCTTCTACCGGGTATCTTTATGATGTGTCGAAATCTTGTGGTTCGCTCATCCAGTGTCAACAAAACGGATTGTGACTCCTTTCGACCGACCACGGTATCAATCTCCCAATGTCCAAACTCTTCCCGTTGATTGATTACTTGGGGGCGAGTTTCAATGCTCAGGCCATACAGCCGCTTATGCTGCGGATGTCCCTTACGGTGTTGTTTACGTTTGACCTTTAGCGTGAGGTCGATATTTCGAGCTTTTAACAATCCACGCTCAATATAGTTATAAAGTGTCTTGCTGCAAACCATCTCAGAGAAACGGCCCTTTTCTTTGGCAAAACCGCAAATTGTATCAGGTGCTAAATGTTTTGTCAGTATCTGCTTTACCGCAAAAGACACGAATTTCTTAGCTTTCACCAGCTTCATGGGACAATGGCTATTTCTCCGTCGATTTTCGTAGACACACTGTCCCGTATCTCCAAAGTATCGGGTGTATGGCTTCAAATCGCTTCCTAACTGCTGTACAGTGCCTCTGGCAAGCTCGTTATATAAAGTTGACCGTGAGATCCCGACTTCGCGCGCGATGCGGCTTTTGGGGAGTTTTAATTGCAACAGCACTTCAATCTGTGCTCGCTTTTCGCGTGTCAGGTGGCGATATTTTCTATTTGTGTTATACTCTTTTTGGGCCATGGCGAACCTCCTGGTGTTGTGTTGTGTGGCAGCTTCATCATACCACGAGTTCGTCATCGGCTCTTTTTTATTGTCCTAGTTCATCTTACAATCATCCCAGATTGTTTTTAGAGAATTATTGCTTCATCTGTGCTATACTGACGCATATCATGAGGAAAGAGAGACGGTGGTACAAAACGGCTCTGGTGAAGGGTATTCAGTGGGAACGGGGACAGGTGAATGCTGAATTTTATTGTGAATCCAAATGCCGCGGGTGCTAAGGGTTACGGCTGCTGGAAGAAGCTGGAACGCAGCCTGTTGAAGAAAAAAATCGAGTATCAGGTATTTCTGACCTGGGAGGCGGGGGCGGCGAGAGAGCTCTCCCGGAGCCTTACGGTCTCCCCGGAGACCGGGGGGCAGATTCTGGTGGTTGTGGGTGGAGACGGAACCATGAACGAGGTGCTGGACGGGACGCGGCTTTCCACCGCACCGGTGTTCGGCTTTATACCGGTGGGCGGAGATTCGGAGCTTGCGAGAGTTCTGGGACTTCCGCGGGGTCCGCTGGCCTGCCTTAACCGGGTCCTTTCGCCGAAGACGCTGCGTTTCTTGGAATACGGCGTCTTGAGCTATGAAGATCCGATGCCGCGGCACCGCCGCTTTCTCATCCGGAGCGGCTGTGGATTTGACGCACTGCTCCTTGGTAAATTGAGAGAGCAGACGGAGAGAAGGGGAGTTGGGAATCCCCTGCTGCGCAAGGTGGATCGGCGTCTGATGGCGCTTCGTACGGCACACCAGTTAAAAACAACAAAGGCACGTCTCATTTTGGACGGAGAGCGGAAAATGGAGTGCAATCACCTCTTTCTCCTGAATGCCGGACTGGTGCAAACCGGAATGCGCGGGGAGAAGACAGGAGGATTCCCTTCAGAGAGCAGCGGAATTGCCATCAGGCTTTTGCAGAATCGATCAAAGGCACAGCTCCTGCGCGCAGTTCTTACGCCGGGCGGCTGCTTTTCCGGGAGAATCCCCGGTTATCGAAGCTATAACTGCAGAGAATTGAGTGTGGCACTGGAGGAGGATATGCCGCTTCATGTAGATGGGGAGCCCTGTGGGTTTCTTCGCGCCTTCAGTATTCGAATCGTCAGGCAGAAGCTGCGTTTTCTCTGCTGAGTGTCGTCATGTTCCGGGGCAAGGCAACGTTTGGGGAGGAAGAAGGCGCCGGGCGGAGACAGAGATGCTGAGCAAAGCGAAGGCGCCGGGCGGAGGCAGCGATGCTGAGCAAGGCGAAGGCGCCGGGCAGAGACAGCGATACCGAGCAAAGCGAAGGCGCCGGGCGGAGACAGCGATGCTGAGCGAAGCGAAGGCGCCGGGCGGAGGCAGCGATGCTGAGCAAGGCGAAGGCGCCGGGCGGAGACAGAGATGCTAAGCGAAGCGAAGGCGCCGGGCAGAGACAGCGATACCGAGCAAAGCGAAGGCGCCGGGCGGAGGCAGCGATGCTGAGCGAAGCGAAGGCGCCGGAATGGTACAGAACAGGAGCAGGGGATGATGAGAATCGGACATGGGTATGACGTGCATCGGCTGACAGAGGGTCGGGCACTCATGCTGGGAGGAGTAAAAATACCGTACGAAAGGGGACTTGCGGGACATTCCGATGCGGATGTTCTCCTGCATGCGGTGATAGATGCCCTTCTTGGAGCCGCAGCGCTCGGCGACATCGGCCGACATTTTCCGGACACGGATCCGGCGTACGAAAACGCGGACAGCATGCTTCTTTTAAAGGACAGTATGGGGCTTCTTTCGAAGCAGGGATACCGGGTGGTAAATATCGACTGTACCGTGATCGCACAGGCGCCGAAGCTTGCTCCCTATATTGAAATGATGCGCCAACGAATTGCAGAGGGAGTCGGAGCGGTACCGGAACAGGTCAATGTGAAGGCAACTACAGAGGAGCACCTTGGATTTACCGGGAGCGGAGAGGGAATTTCCGCACATGCAGTTTGTCTCATTGACCGCTGAGCGCCCCTCTCATATAATCAATCGTAACACGAGAAGCGGGAAGCACTGCGAGGGTTCCTGGAGCCGTTTGAGAAGCGGAAAGCGCTGTGAGGGTTCTCGGAGCCCGCTTTGGGAAGCGGGAAGCACTGTGAAGGTTCGCGGGGCTTGTTTGTGGAGCGAGAAGCACTGCGGGAAAGATTCTCGGAGCCATTTGGGAAGCGGGAAGTGCTGAGGAAGTCCGCAGGATCCCCTGCAGGAAATGTGTGCCTCCAGGATTCAGAAGAAAAGGAAAAGCGAGGAAGAAGGATGAAAATATTTGACACCATGACTCGTTATAAGGAAGAGTTCGTGCCGTTGGAAGAAAAGAAGGTGCGTATGTATGTCTGCGGACCGACCGTGTACAATCTGATCCATATCGGAAATGCGCGTCCGATGATCTTTTTCGATACGGTGCGCCGCTATTTCGAGTATCGCGGGTACGATGTAACGTACGTGTCCAATTTTACGGATGTCGATGATAAGATCATAAAGGCGGCCAAGGAGGAGGGGGTGGATGCCTCCGTCATCTCGGAGCGCTACATCGAGGAGTGCAAGAAGGATATGGCAGGTATGAATATAAAGCCTGCCACCCATCATCCGAGAGCGACACAGGAGATCGGCGGTATGATCGAGATGATTCAGAAGCTGATTGAGAACGGTCACGCGTATGTTGTGCCGGACGGAACGGTGTATTACCGCGTCAGCAGCTTTCCGGAGTATGGAAAGCTTTCCCACAAGAAGGTAGAGGAAAACCAGTCGGGGCTTCGGGAGCTTAAGGTCAGCGGAGAAAAGGACAAAGCAGATCCGAATGATTTCGTGCTGTGGAAGCCGAAGAAGGAAGGAGAGCCTTACTGGGATTCCCCTTGGTGTCAGGGGAGACCGGGCTGGCATATCGAGTGCTCGGTAATGAGCAAAAAATACCTGGGAGAGCAGATTGATATTCACGGCGGCGGAGAGGATCTCATCTTCCCCCACCACGAGAATGAAATCGCACAATCCGAGGCAGTCAGCGGAAGGATGTTCGCGAAGTATTGGATGCACAATGCATTTTTGAACATTGATCACGTAAAGATGTCAAAGTCCCTGGGCAACTTCAAGACCGTGCGCCAGATCAGTGAGCAGTATGATCTTCAGGTGCTCCGCCTGTTCATGCTGAGCGCACATTACCGCAGTCCCCTGAACTTTTCCCGGGAAATGATGGATGGGGCGAAGGCAGGATTGGAGCGCATTCTCACCGCAATGGATCATCTGCGGGAGGTTCTTTTGTCCGCTGAGGAAAAGCCGCTTTCCCCGGAGGAGCAGAGCGGGCTGGAGCAGCTTGCTGCCTTGGCGGGAAAGTTCGAGGCAGCGATGGATGATGATTTCAATACCGCCGACGGGCTGAGCGCTGTGTACGAGATTGTGAAATGCGCCAACACCACAGTGAATGAGAACAGTGCGAAGGCGTACGCAGAAGCGATGAAACAGAAGCTGGAGGTTCTGCTTGATGTGCTGGGCATTCTTCCTCAGCGAAGACAGCTTTCTCTGGACAGCAGGGTGGAAGCGCTGATTCAGGAGCGCCAGGAAGCCAGAAAAAACAAGAATTATGCACGGGCCGATGAAATTCGAGAGGAGCTGGCAGCGATGGGAATTCTTCTGGAGGACGGTAAAGAGGGCGTGAAATGGAAAAGAGCCTGAGCAATCAGACGGCGGCGATGTATTCGCCGCTGGTTCTCGCCTATCTGGGAGACGCGCTTTATGAGCTGATTGTGAGAGAGCGCATTGTGCGAAGGGGGAACTGTCAGGTCAACAAGATGCACCACGGTGCGGTTCGCTATGTGAAGGCCGCAGCGCAAGCCAGGATTGCCCGATATCTGGAGGAGCAGAATTTGCTGGAGGAGTCGGAAAAGGCGGCGTTGAGGCGCGGACGAAACGCCCATTCCAAGACGACGGCGCGGAACGCCAGTGTGATTGATTACCGCATGGCGACGGCGCTTGAGGCATTGCTGGGTTATCTCTGGCTGAGCGGAGAGCGGGAGCGCATGAAGGAGCTGGTTGCAGTCGGGATCAACTGGCTGGAACAGGAGGAAAAAATCGGAGAATGAGTCAGAAGGGAAATGAAAATGCAGTAGAAGGCAGAAATGCCGTTATAGAAGCCATCCGGGCAGGAAAGAGTCTGGATCGCCTCTACGTACAGGACGGATTGAAGGACGGTCCGATTCAGACCATCCTTCGGGAGGCGAAAAAACAGGACTGCCGCCTTTCCTTTGTGACGAAGGAACGACTGAATCAGATGAGTGAAACGGGGCATCATCAGGGGGTCATCGCGTTCCTTGCCAGTGACTCCTATGCCACGGTGGAAGAGATCCTGAAAAGAGCCGCCGACCGGGGAGAAGCCCCTTTTCTCTTTCTTCTGGACGGAATTGAAGATCCTTACAATCTGGGCGCGATCATCCGCACGGCGAATCAGGCGGGAGCTCACGGTGTAATCATCGGAAAAAATCGGGCGGTGGGGCTGACTGCCAGTGTCGCCAGGAGTTCTGCCGGGGCGCTGCATTATACGCCGGTTGCCAAGGTGACCAATTTAAGCCGCACAATGGAGGAGCTTAAAAAGGCTGGAATCTGGTTTGTCTGCGCCGACATGGGGGGAGAGACGATGTACCGCCTGAATCTGACCGGAGCAATCGGTCTGGTGATCGGCAGCGAGGGAAAGGGCGTGAGCGAGCTCGTGAAAAAGCACTGTGATCTGGTCGCCTCGATTCCCATGTACGGAGAGATTGACTCCCTGAATGCCAGTGTCGCCGCAGGGGTTCTTGCCTATGAAGTTGTGAGACAGAGGCTGCAGAAGAGCAGTCGGTGAAATCCCGGGCAGCGGCGCGGGAAGCGGCGGAGCATGCCGGGAAGCACACCGCGGGAGCAGCACGGGAAGCGGCAGAGTATGCCGGGAAGCACGCCGCGGGAGCAACACGGGAAGCGACGGAGCGTGTCGGAGTGCGTAACGCGGCGGGAGTACCGAGCGAACACAGGAAGCGGCGGAGCATACGGAAACGTGCGCTGCAGACGCGACCCAGAGGGCGCCGGGAAGCGCAGAAGGAGGGGACATGGAGAGAAATGAAAAGACGGCGTTACGAGATGCACTGACAGAGGCGCTGATCGGGCTGATCCGCACAGGCGGAACGGGAAGCTTTCCGCGAATCAGCGATAAGGACCGGGTATTTTTTAAGGCGCTGACAGAGCTTGGCAATACGGGAGCCGATGAGGAGAGCCTGGGTGAGGCGCTTAAGGCGGTGCAGACCATGCGGCAGCACCTCATGGCGCCGAAGTGTGCGGGCTGCGCAGGTGCTCCGGATCTTTCGGGGGACTATTCTCTGGCGAGTTGGGAGCAGGAGGAGCGGGAGGTGCGCGCACTGAAGTTTCTGATTCTCTCCGGGCTTTGTGCACTGGCACCGGCGGTCAAGGCCCGTCTTGAGGAAAAACGGCACGTGCCGGAACTGTGTGAGCAGTTTTATCACGCGATGTTTGTGCTGGGAGAGGATTTTTCCGAGGAGGATCTTCTGCAGATTGCCTATCGTCTGGAGGCGATGCGTGCGGCGTGCAGAGCGCTCTAGGCAGGGAACAACTTATGGGACAGATGAGATGGGGTCAATTTGTTCTTTACATGCCGGTTTTTTATCCTGTATAGTAGGAGTGACATGGAACCGGCTCAAGGTGGAACCGATTGCTGTATTCATTTGACCGGGCATTCAGCCCGGTCTTTTTACAGGAGGATATCAATGCAAGAAGAACAAAACCAATTGCTGCATAAAATCCAGACCTTGTTTTTTCGTTTTGCCATGTGGTTTGAAATCGCCATGTCCCTGGTCATTTTTGCCGGAGTCATTGCTCAGCTTCGCTTTCTCCCGCAATACCTGACGGGAACCGAAGCGCTGGGCTTCGGCGGGTTTCTCCAGTATCTTCTGGAAATGCTGATCGGTCTTGAAATCATCATGATGCTTTGCCGACATGATCTGGACTCGATTGTGGAGGTGATGATTTTTGCAGTGACCCGGACCCTTCTCATTATGCATGAGCGAAGCCTGGGTATGCTGATCGGCATCGTTGCGATTGCGGTGCTGTTTGCGATACGAAAATATCTCTTCCTTTCCGGAGAAGAGGCCGCGGCACGGAGAAGGTATTCGGACCACATTCAGAAGGATCAGTGAGTCCCTTTGCGTCGTCGGACAGACGCAGCGCACCAGAAAGCGCCTCAGGCACGTTTCATCCGCCTGAGGCGCTTTTTGCATATGTTTGCTTCCCTATTCGTTTCAGGCGTCCTGCGCGCGCCTGGGGCACGCTGTGCACGTTTCATCCGCCTGAGGCGCTTTCTGCATATGTTTCTTCTGCATTCGTTTCAGGCGCTCTGCGCACACCTGGGGCACGCTGGGTACGCCTCAGGCTCGTTTCATCTGCCTGAGGCGCTTTCTGCATATGTTTGCTTCCGCATTCGTTTCAGGCATTTTGCGCACACCTGGGGCACGCTGCCTCAAAGCCATTCCCAGGGGCTTGGAATGGGGGGGCAAGCCTGCCGCGTCACTCCGCTTTGCCCGCCCAGTTTTTGCTGGTGCGCCGGAACAGGGGCTCCAGCTCATAGAGGATACAGGGCAGAATAAAGGAGACAATGAAGGCGCTGATCAGAGCGCCTCGCGCCAGCAGCATGCAGACCTCTTTGATCAGGTACATGCGGGAGACGAAGGCCACGCCCACGGTGGCAGAGAACATGCCCAGCGCACTGGTGATGATGGAGCTGTCGGAGGTGGATCCGGCAAGGAGGGCGGCCTCCATACGGTCATGCCCCTTTCGGATTTCTTCCTGAAAGCGCGAGCTCATCAGGATTGCGTAGTCCACCGTGGCACCGAGTTGGATTGCGCCGATCAGAATGGGAGCGATAAACGAGATGGAGGTTCCCATCCAGTAGCAGAGGCCTTGATTGATGTAGATTGCAAGCTCAATCGCGAGGATCAGCGCCATGGGGACGGTGAAGGACTGAAACAGCAGCATCACAATGACAAAAATTGCTGCGATGGAGAGGCGGTTTGTCACTATGTTGTCCTGTGAAAAAATCATGCGAAGATCCTCCGTCATGGCGGATTCTCCCGTGAGATAAGCATTCGGGTCATACTGGGTGACCAGGGCGCTTACGGATGCAAGCTGGGTCTTCATCTCGTCGGTAGCAGGTTCAAAATCGGAGCTCATCATCAGAAGCTGATAAGGACCGGACTTAAAGGTTGTCCGAAGGTCCTCCGGAAGAAAGAAATCCGGAATCCCGTTTCCGATCAGGCTGTGATAGGAGACGACGTGTCCGATTCCGGGCACCTCCTCCAGTTGGTTCTCCAGCTCCTCCAGCGAGCGGTTGTCCAGCTGGGAGGAGAGAATGGCCACATGCTCTGTGGACATCTGAAAGTGTTCATTCAGCTTGCGCTTGGATTGGATGGACGGGAGTGTATCCGGAAGCGAGCGCGAGATCTGATAATAGATTCGGGTGTGCTTCTGAGAGTAGAGCGCCGGAAGCAGGCAGATCAAAAAGAGAGCGATCCAAAAACGCCTGTGCTTCAATAGCCGGCGGTTAAAATTTGTAAAGTCGGGGAAGAAATTGCGGTGGCGGTACGCCTCAATTTGCCGGTCCAACAAAAGGATAAAGCAAGGCAGCACAAAGAGCACGCAGAGGATGCCGATGACGACCCCCTTTGCCATAACAATTCCCATATCCCGCCCCATGGTAAAGCGCATGGCGCAGAGGGCGAGAAAGCCGGCGATGGTGGTGAGTGAGCTGCCGGAGAGGGAGGAGAACGCCGCAAAAATCGCTTCGGTCATCGCTTCTCGGATGTCCTCGTGCCTTGTTTTTTCCTCCTCATAGCGCCGGTAAAGAAAGATGGAGTAATCCATGGTGACGCCCAGCTGCAGAATCGCCGCGATGGCCTTTGTGATATAGGAAATCTGTCCTAAAAACAGATTGCTTCCCATGTTGTACAAAACAGCAAGGCCGATGCAGGAGAAGAAAATGAGGGGCATGAGGTAGGACTCAAAGCTGAAAAACATGACGCCCAGCGTCAGAATGACTGCAATGAGACTGTAGACTGGCAGCTCCGTCAAAACCAGATCCTTGATGTCCTGAACCATGGCGGACATGCCGGCAATAAAGCATTTCTCATTCATAAGCCTTCGGATTTGGACAATGGCCTCCATGGTCTCATCGGAGGAAAGGTCGGTGTCGTACTGGACGATCATCATGGTGGCGTTGTCGCGGAAAAAGTCCCGGGAAAGTTCCTCCGGAAGGAAGGACTCCGGAATCTGGATTCCAAGCAGGTCGGAGATCCAGAGTGCTTTGCTGACATGGGGAACCCGTTCAATCTCGTTCAGCAGATTCTGGGTATAGGCAGGAGGCATTCCCTCCACCACAATCATACTGGTGGCGGCTGCCCGGAAGGGATCCTCCAGCAGCTTTGAACCCTCCACCGAGCGGACGTCCGAGGGGAGATAAGAGAGCACATCATAGTTGGTTCTCGTTTTTACATAGCCGAACAAAGAGGGGATGACCAGCAGCAGTGCGGTTATCACCAGCAGCTTTGTGTGATGGGTGATCCATTTTGAAATCGGTCTGATCATAGTAAGACTCCTTGGCTCCTTATTTTCTCATCCATCCGGTCAGAGTGTGCCAGAGATCGGTGAACATGCCGACGATGCGCTGAAGAAGGTTGCGGTGATCCTCATCATCCTCGGAGGTAAGGTGGGTATCGTTTGCGGCTTCCTTCAGCTCCGCGGTTCGGATGAGCACAGACACACTTCGCACGTGGTTTTTCCCGGAGGTGAGGGAGGCGGGCTCCGCTTCCGCATCGACGCAGAAGAGACGGTTCTGTTCGCCGGTGTACTCCTTCCATTTGTCGTCAACCAGGTCTTGCAGCGTTTGCTTTGCTGTCCTCAGTTTGTCAGTGCTGTCCAGGGTGTCGGCACTCTGACCCAGCAGATCGGCGGTATTGGAGAGAGACTGCCGGGTTCCTCGATTCAGCTCCCGGCTGTTTTCTCTCAGGATATCGCGGGAGGTACGCAGAACATCAGAGGTTCCCGACACACTCTGCTGAATGGAATCAGAGAGCTTTGCGGCGTCATTCAGGGCGGGATGAAGATCTGCCAGGACGGAATCCGCGGTGGTGTGAAGCCGATCAATTTGTGCCAGGGATTCAGAGAGATCACCGGTGATCCGGGAGAGATCGGCACTGACCTGCTGACCGTCCGAGCCCAGATCCGTCATGAGATCAGAAAGAGGCTCTGTGCCGATTCCGGCCAGGTCATCTGCCAGCTGACCGGCTCCGTCATAGGCTCTTCCGGCGCTTTCCGCGGCTTTTCCCACTGCCTCTCGGTTGTCCCAGACAGCAATGGCGTAGGCGATTTGTGCTTCGCTGCAGCCCATGCCGGTAAGCTTCTCAATCGCAAAGGCCTGAAAGCTTCCCTCCGGATAGCTGATCCCGGTCAGACTGAGGTTGCCGCTTCCCCGATAAGACAGATCGCTTCCCATGGCGCCGGCATTGCTTTGGGTGGCATGTCCTCCGGAATCCAAGTCATACTGCACGCTTCCGTCGCCGATGGCATCCAGGGGAGCCAGCCCCTGTGCCTTCATGTAGGCGGCATAGCCCCGGTACAGCTTTGTCATCTGCGAGAGTGTGCCCTTGACATTTTGCTCCACATTGCGTTTGCCGTCGTCTCCCAGCGCCCGGAGGCGTTTGATATCGGTTTTTACGTGGTGGAGATCCCGATCCAGATCGCTGCTGTTGTCCCTGAGCTTTCCCATATCCCGGTTCAGAGTGCCAAGGGTACTCTGGGTTTCTTCCAGATGGGTTTTCAGGGATTGAAGCGTCTGGTTCAGGTCATTAAGTCCGTTTCGCATGTCGCCGATTTGATTGTCAACTGCGCTCAGGTGGCCGCTGATGGGCGTCATGCGGCTGGAGAGATCCTCCAGATCGGATAGAAGCCCATCCAAATCCCGATCAAACAGGGGCTTACTCCGGTGGAGTTCGGAACGCACCCGATCCAGGGACCGCAGCCCGTCGGCCGCACCTCGGAGACTCCCCTTCATGGTATCCATGGAATCCAAAATTTCATCGGCTGCCTCGTTCAGGGAATTCCAGGAGGCTTCGCTGTCCTCTTTTGCTTCTCTCAGCTCCTTCAGATCTCGAAGGCGTCCGGCTGCATTCAGCGGTCCCATGACAAAGGTAAGACCCTGAAAGTGAAAGTCCTCCGTTCCGATGCGGAGCGTGTACTCCTGATCTTCTCCCGGGAGCCAGAAAAAAAGCGCAGTGCGAATGTTTCCCAGTGTCTGCATCTGTGCGTCCGGGGCTTCCAGTGAGAGGATATCATTTTGATTGAACACGGCAGCGGCGGTTAAAAACCAGTTGTTTCGAAGCTGCTGGGGGCTGTCCGGATTGGGAACCGCTTTCACACGGATCTCCACGACGCCGCTTTTCCCGGGGAGCTGATCGGCCTCTGTGGGCACGCCGTTTAACGAATAGGAGAGAGAGAGCAAAAAGGGAAGCGCCCGAAAGGGCGCATCTGTTTTTCCTTCAAAATAAAAGTGGGTCGGCGCATCCGCTCCAAAATGAAATTGAACGGTTTGGTCGGAGCAGATGGGCTTTGTTGCATCCGTCAGATTGGTGACGGAATCGTAGCGGCCATAATCGGTGATTTCGGAAGCGCCGTTCAGGCGGAAGCTTTTCACAATGCTGGCGTCTGTCAGGTTGCCGTAAGGATCCAGAAGGACATAGTAGGACTCATCGACTTCGGGCTGAACGCCGCTCCCGATCTTCGCGAAGGAGCAGAGAGAAGAAGAGAGTACCAAAGCAAGGCAAAGGGCTGCACTTACCGCGGAACGCAGCAGCCGTTTCTTGTTGATCACAGTTTCCATGACATGTCCACCTCCAGGTAAAAGATATTAGACACAATATGTATTAATGTGTATTAATTAACACTAGTTCATTACAACAAAATAATTATAGCACAGCTGTTTCTTTTTTCAATTGCTTCGTCAGAAAAAGCACAAGCCCTTTCGAAGTGTGGTATGATAAACCAATATGACAGCTGTAATTGCAGAGGGACTTTGGAAGGGTGGAACCCGGGAATACCCGGGGCTTTCGGAAGCACAGAGCGAAAAACAGCCGGAAACGGAAGGGGACGGGGAGAGAAGGGAAATGAAAATCATTGTGGTGGGAAACGGTAAGATTGGATTTCTGCTGACGCGGCAGTTGTCCGAGGACGGGCACGATATCGTTGTCATCGATCACGATCCGCAGAAGCTGTTTTTTACGAAGGAAAAGCTGGATGTCCGCGTTCTGGTGGGGAACGGGGCGTCTATTGATGTGCTGAGAGAGGCCGAGGCCGGGAGCAGCGATCTTTTGATTGCGGTGACAAACAGTGATGAGGTGAACCTCCTGACTGCATTGATCGCGGATAAGCTGGGATGCCGGAGCACCGTGGCTCGCGTCAGGAACCAGGAGTATGACAAGGAGATGAACCTGTTAAAGTCAAGCTTTGGTCTCTCCCTCGCCATCAATCCGGAAAAAACCTGTGCAAAGGAGATCTTCCGGCTGCTCCAATTTCCCTCCTTCCTGACGCGAAGCTCCTTCGCAGACGGAAAAGCGGAGATGGTGGAGCTGATTGTGACGGAGGAAAGCAGGCTCAGCGGAAAGCGCCTGGAGCAGATATCGGCGATCTTCAATAAAAAGGCGCTGATCTGTACCGTTGACCGGGGTGGAGAGGTGTTTGTTCCTTCCGGGAACATGGTTTTGCAGGCGGGAGACAAGCTGAGTCTGTCCTCTGCCACTGCGGATCTTCCGTTTCTTCTCAGCTGCTTCGGAATTAAGAGTCAGGGGGCACGCAAGGTGATGCTGGTGGGCGGCAGTGCCACGGCGGTGTATCTCGCCGATTATCTCCTTCGCGCCGGCATGGAGGTTCGGATTCTGGAAATCGGAAGAGAACGCTGTGAGAAGCTGGTGGAGACACTTCCCCGGGCAGAGGTGATCTGCGGGGACGGATCCCTTCAGGAGGTTCTGGACGAGGAAGGCATCGGTCAGATGGACGCCATTGTGCCGCTGACAGGAATCGATGAAGAAAACATTATGATCTCCCTGTATGCCCGTTCCATCGGCGTCAAAAAGACTGTCACCAAGGTCAACCGAATGGAGTACCTGAACCTGGTGGGAGATGTGAATGTGGGGGCAGTGGCAAGTCCGAAGCTTCTGACCGCAAATGAGATCACCCGTTATGTCCGGGCCGTGGGGCAGTCCAGGGAAGGAAGCGTGGAAACCCTGTATACGCTGAGCGGCGGCATGGCGGAGGCGCTGGGGTTCACCGTACCGGATTCCGTGGAGTATCTGAATCGTCCCATCATGGAATTGAAGCTGAAGAAGGCGATCCTGATCGCCTCCATTGTGCGGAATCAGAGGGTCATCATTCCCTCCGGACAGGATGTGCTGATGGGCGGCGATTCCATCGTTGTGATCGCGGATCCCCGCAGAAAGATTGCCAATCTGACCGATATTTTCCTGGAGAACGGAGGAGTTTCATGAATCTTAGGATCGTAGGGAAGTATATCGGTCACATCCTGCTGATCGAGGGAGTCTTTATGCTGCCTGCGTTTCTTATTTCCCTGGCGCGGGGAGAGCAGGCAGGAATGAGAGGATTTTTGATTGCAATGGCGGCAACGCTTCTGTTCGGTCTCATGTTGAGCGCCATACGAAGCGCAGCATCTATTTCCGTCACGGAGGGATTCCTGATCTGCGGGCTGGGCTGGATCGCGCTGTCCCTCTTCGGCGCACTTCCCTTTTATGTGAGCCGGATGATTCCCCGCTACATCGACTGCTGGTTTGAGACGGTGTCCGGCTTTACCACAACCGGCTCCAGTATTTTGTCCGATGTGGAGGCGCTGCCCCACGGTCTGCTCTACTGGCGCAGCTTCTCACACTGGATCGGCGGGATGGGGGTATTGGTATTTTTACTGGCCATCGTCCCCATGTCAAAGGGGAACGGAGAGCCGTTTCAGCTTATGAAAGCGGAAAGCCCGGGACCGGAGGTGGGAAAGATTGTTCCGCGTATCGGCGAGACCGCTAAAATCACGTATTTGATTTACCTGGCGCTGACGGTTCTTATGATACTGATGCTGCTGGCGGGAGGTATGCCGCTGTTTGACTCGGTTCTGAACGCGTTTGCAACGGCGGGAACCGGAGGATTCTCCATCAAGAATACCAGCATCGGGTACTATGACAGCAGCTATCTTCACATGACCATCGCAGTTTTTATGGCGTTGTTCGGCGTGAACTTCAGCATCTATTATCTCATGTTTACCAGGCGCTTCCGGGAAATTCTGCAAAACGAAGAATTTCGCGCGTACTGGCTGATTATGCTGGGGGCCGCGGCTCTGATCGGAATCAACATTGTGCCCCATTATGGGGGGAATACTCCGCTGGCGTTTCGAGACAGCTTTTTTGCGGTGTCCTCCGTGATGACGACGACAGGATTCTGCACTGCAGATTTCAATCTGTGGCCGGAATTTTCCCGTATGCTTCTCCTGGTGCTCATGTGTGTCGGTGCGTGTGCCGGTTCCACAGGCGGCGGCATCAAGGTTTCGCGTCTGCTTCTTCTGGGGAAGCATCTGCGGGCGCAGATGGCACGCATGATTCATCCGCGGCGTGTCAATTCGGTCCGTATGGACGGCAGGCGGGTGGAGGACGCCGTCATGCTGGGTACCACGGCATATGTGACGGTGTATCTGCTGATTGCGGTACTTTCCATGCTGATTGTTTCCTCAGATGAAAAGGGATTGATCACCACCATCAGTGCGGTGCTTTGCACCTTCAACAACATCGGACCCGGACTGGAGATCGTCGGCCCCACCGGAAATTTCAGCAGCTTTTCGGATCTCTCAAAGCTGGTTCTTTCGATCGATATGCTGCTGGGACGGCTGGAGATTTTTCCCATTCTCTTTCTGTTTTCTCCGGGGGTCTGGAAAAAGGCTGGGATTCGAAAAAGGCGCTGAGTTTCCGGGTAAAACGGGCATTTCCCCTTTGCCTTTGCCGGCTTAAACCCGGCATTTCCCTTTGCCTTTGCCGGCTTAAACCCGGCATTTCCTTCTTGCCTTCCCTTGCGTGAACCCGGTAAATATGGTATACAAGTACTGTTTCTAACGGTACCGGCAATCGCCGGTCATCAAGGGAGGAAAAACAATGAAAAAAGGATTGCGTGCATTTTGTGCTGTATCCATCGCAGGAAGCCTGCTGATGGGCTGTGGCGGCTCGGCCTCTGCCCCCGCTTCCGCCACCGGCGCCTCTATGGAATCCGGCAGTTCTGCTGCAGAGGAAACCAAGGCGGCCTCCGAAGCCGGGAAGGGGATTGCGAAGGAGGATCTCAAGGTCGGAATTTTCTTTATCGGCGATGAGAATGAAGGCTACTCCGCTTCCCACATGACGGGGATTCAGTCCGCAGTTAAGGAGCTGGGGCTTTCAGAGGATCAGCTTGTCATGAAGATGAACATCGCGGAGGACGAGTCCGCTCTGGATGCGGCAGAGGATCTGGTCAGCGACGGCTGCCAGCTTGTCATCGGCACCAGCTTTGGTCACGAGAGCTATCTGATGGAGTCGGCCACCGCCCACCCGGAGCTTACGTTCTGCCACGCGACCGGCTATCAGGCGGCTTCGTCCGGGCTTTCCAATTTTCATAACTTCTTTGACAATATTTACGAGGCGCGCTACGTGAGCGGTGTCGTCGCCGGCATGAAGCTGAAGGAAATGATGGATGCGGGCAAGATTACCCCGGAGCAGTGCAAAATGGGATACGTAGGCGCCTACCCCTATGCGGAGGTGATCTCCGGCTTTACCGCCTTCTACCTGGGGGCAAAGAGCGTGGTGCCGGAGGTGACAATGAAGGTGCTTTACACCAACAGCTGGGCGGATCCGGCAGCGGAGGCGGAGACCGCGAAGCAGCTGATTTCCGACGGCTGCGTCCTGATCGGACAGCACGCAGATACCACCGGTGCGCCGACGGCCTGCGAGGAGGAAGGCGTTCCCTGCGTAGGATATAATATCGACATGACCAGTGTGGCGCCGAATACTGCGCTGACCTCTCCCACCAACAACTGGGCGGTCTATTATAAGTATGCCATTATGTCTGTCATGAACGGTGAGCCGATTGCAACCGATTGGTCCGAGGGCTTCAACCAGGATGCGGTTCGCATCACGAAGCTGGGCGCCAATGTGGCGGAGGGCACGGAGGAGAAGGTGGCTGAGGTGGAGGAGAAGATCCGGACGGGCGAGCTTCACGTCTTTGATACGGACACCTTCACAGTGAACGGAAAGAAGCTCAGCACCTATGCACCCAACGGAACCGAGTACATCTCGGACGGGTATTTCCACGAGTCGGAATATGCTGCTGCTCCGGCATTTGATCTCATTGTTGATGGAATTGAGTCTGTGGTGGTAAATTAAAGGCCAATATCGGTCTGCGGGTTCTGAAGAATGCTTCAGAGCCCGTTTTTTTTCTTTAGGAGACCGGAGATTTATGCTATACTGAGCTGACGGCAAACGAATGCTGCAGGTACGGAGGAGAGTGTGCGTGGAACAGAGAAATGCCATTGAATTTTGTGATGTGAGCAAGCGCTTCGGAGAAGTGGTGGCGAATGACCGCATCAATCTCACGCTTCGAAAGGGAGAAATTCTTTCCATACTCGGGGAAAACGGAAGCGGCAAGACGACCCTGATGAACATGCTTTCCGGGATTTATTTTCCGGATGAGGGGCATATCCTCGTGAACGGAGAGGAAGTGACCATACGGGCCCCGAAGGATGCGTTTGCACTGGGGATCGGGATGATTCACCAGCACTTCAAGCTGATCCCGGTGCTGACCGCTGCAGAAAATATTATCCTCGGTATGGAAGGCAGAGGAAGATTAAACAGAAAAAAGGTGGAGGGTGAGGTGAGGGAGCTGGTAGAAAAGTACGGCTTCCAGCTGGACCCGGCAGAGAAAGTATACAGTATGTCGGTTTCCCAAAAGCAGACGGTGGAGATCATAAAGGTACTCTACCGCGGCGCAGACATTCTGATTCTGGATGAGCCGACTGCAGTGTTGACGCCCCAGGAGACCGAGAAGCTCTTTGCAGTTTTGAGAAACATGAAGAGGGACGGGAAGTCAATCATCATCATCACCCACAAGCTGAATGAGGTGCTTTCCATTTCCGATCGGGTTGCCGTGCTGCGGAAGGGAACATACATCGGCACAGTGGATACGAATCTGGCTTCCGTCAGCTCTCTGACAGAAATGATGGTGGGAGAGAAGGTGGATCTGGACATTCACCGAAAGGAGCTGGACGGAAAGGCAGACCGGTTGGTGTTAGAGCATGTCAGCTGTCTGAATGCAGAGGGAAGCCGGGTGCTGGATGACATCAGCTTTACGCTTAAGACGCGGGAAATTCTGGGAATCGCCGGAATTTCCGGAAACGGACAGAAGGAGCTTCTGGAGTCCATTGCAGGTCTGCAGCCCCATGAGGGAAGAATTTGCTATATCAATGACGACGGCAGTCAGAGAGATATGAAGAACATGGAGCCCCGGGAGATCGAGGCACTGGGCGTCCGGCTCGCCTTTGTCCCGGAGGATCGCCTGGGAATGGGGCTGGTGGGCAGCATGGATCTGACCGACAACATCATGCTGCGTTCCTACCGCTCCGGCAAATCCTTTGTGACGGACCGAAAGACACCGAAGAAGATGGCGGAGCAGATTGTCAGCGAGCTGGAGGTGGTCACGCCGAATACGGAGACGCCGGTGGGACGTCTCTCCGGCGGCAATGTGCAGAAGGTTCTGGTCGGAAGAGAGATCGCGGGAAATCCCAAGGTCATGATGGCAGCCTACCCGGTGCGGGGGTTGGATATCAATTCCTCCTACTTGATCTATAATTTGCTGAGTAAGCAAAAGGAGGCAGGCGCCGCGGTGATCTGCGTCGGAGAGGATCTGGATGTGCTGCTGGCGCTCTGCGACCGCATTCTGGTGCTTCAGGGCGGAAAATGTGCGGGCATTGTCGATGCCAGAGAAGCGACCAAGGATCAGCTGGGGCTTTTGATGACCGGGACGGTAGGGAAGGAGAGCACAAATGCATAAGAGCGAACCTCGCTTCTATATGACAAAGCGGAACCAGATCAGCTTTGGGAAGATCGTGCAGATTCACCTGATTGCACTGGCTCTCGCCCTGCTCATCTGCGCCGCTGTGATTGTGGCAGTGACAAAGGTCAATCCGCTGGGCGTCTACAGTGCGCTCTATGCAGGGGCAGTGGGAAACGCCAGACGATTCTGGGTCACAGTGCGGGAAACGGTGGTTTTATTGCTGGTTGCAGTGGGGCTGACCCCCGCGTTTCGCATGCGTTTCTGGAACATCGGCGCAGAGGGACAGATTCTGATGGGGGGTATGGTCAGTGCGGCCTTTATGATTTACGGAGCCGGAAGGCTGCCGGCTCTGCTGCTTCTCCTGTGTATGCTCATCGGCAGCATGGCTGCAGGCATGATCTGGGGATTGATTCCCGCGTGGTTCAAGGCGAAGCACAACACCAATGAGACCCTGTTTACGCTGATGATGAACTATGTTGCGATGCAGCTTGTGACCTTTGCAATCTGCTTCTGGGAGAATCCCAAGGGCTCAAACAGCATTGGAACCATCAATCAGAAAACCCGGGCAGGGTGGTTCCCCTCCATGGGAGGTGCGGAGTTTGCAGGCAATCAATACGTGCTGAGCTGTATGATCGTCTTTGCGGTGACGCTGCTTATGTTTTTTTACCTGAGAAGAAGCAAGCACGGGTTTGAGATTGCCGTCGTCGGCTCCAGTCAGAATACCGCGCGTTACGCCGGAATCAACGTTCCCAGGGTCATTCTCCGCACCATGGCCATCTCCGGCGCCATCTGCGGTCTCGCGGGAGCGGTCATTGTGGGAGGCTCCAGCCACACGCTGTCCACCAGCACGGCAAACGGGAGAGGCTTTACGGCGATTATTGTGGCATGGATGGCGAATTTCAATCCGCTCTTCATGGTGTTGATTTCCGGACTGCTCATCTTTATGCAGCAGGGGGCGATTCAGATTGCATCTCAGTACAAATTAAACGAAAACTTTTCCTCCATCATCACGGGTATTATTCTGTTCTTTCTGATCGGATGCGAGTTTTTTGTCCGCTATCGGATTCAAATCAGAAAAAAGGAGGACCGCTGATATGACAGTGCTGTTAACGTTTATTCAACGCGCCATTATTCAGGGAATTCCGATTTTGTATGGTGCTTCCGGAGAAATTTTGACAGAGAAATCCGGGAATCTGAACCTGGGAATTCCGGGTATCATGTACATGGGCGGTATTTCCGGATTAATCGGTGCCTTTCTTTACGAGAAGCAGGCGGGAGAGAACGCCAACGGATTGACAGGACTTCTGATTTCTCTGCTTCTTGCGCTGATTGTCTCCATGCTGGGAGGGCTGATCTACAGCTTTCTCACTGTGACGCTTCGAGCCAATCAGAATGTGGTCGGTCTTTCACTGACCACCTTCGGCGCAGGGTTCGGCAACTTTTTCGGCGGCTCCCTTTCCAAAATGGCAGGCGGCGTCGGTCAGATTTCAACGAAGGTGACAGCAACGGCGTACCGGCAGACGATTCCGGGGCTTTCCCGGATCCCGGTGCTGGGGAAGATTTTCTTTTCCTACGGGTTTTTAACCTATCTTTCCATTGTAATCGCAGTGCTTTTGACCTGGTTTCTGCTGCAAACCAGAAGGGGGCTGAATCTTCGCGCGGTGGGAGAGGATCCGGCGACCGCAGACGCAGCGGGAATTGATGTCTCCAAATACAAGTATGCCGCCACGATTGTGGGGGCGGCCATCGCCGGGCTGGGAGGTCTTTGCTTTGTGATGGAGTATCTGGGAGGCACCTGGGGAAACGACAGCTTCGGCGACCGGGGGTGGCTTGCCGTTGCGCTGGTGATTCTGTCGATCTGGAATGCGGACAATGCAATCTGGGGCTCGATTTTGTTTGGAGGGCTCTACATCCTTTATCTCTATATTCCGAATCTGTCCCGTTCCTCCCAGGAAATTTTCAAGATGATGCCGTACCTGGTCACGATACTGGTATTGATTTTTACCAGCAGAAAGAACCGTCCGGAGGATCAGCCTCCGGCGAGTCTCGGCTTGTCTTATTTCAGGGAGGAGCGATAAGAAGCTTGTCATTGCAGTTCATTTTGTGTGAGGGGGAATCGTTATGACGAAAATCAGAACCAGATATGCGCCCAGTCCCACCGGGCGAATGCACGTGGGAAATCTTCGAACCGCGCTCTATGCGTACCTGATTGCAAAGCATGAGGGGGGGACCTATATTCTGCGCATTGAGGACACGGATCAGGAGCGCTATGTGGAGGGGGCGACGGAGATCATTTACCGGACGCTGGAGGAGACAGGTCTCCTGCATGATGAAGGTCCGGACAAGGATGGCGGTTACGGCCCCTATGTGCAGAGCGAGCGCATGGCGGCCGGCATTTACATGAAGTATGCGAAGCAGCTGGTGGAAGCGGGAGAGGCATACTACTGCTTTTGTGATGAGGCACGTCTGAACAGCTTAAAGAAAACGGTGAACGGCGAGACGATCATGCAGTATGACAAGCATTGTCTGCATTTGTCAAAGGAAGAGGTGGAGGCAAAGCTGGCGGCAGGAGAGCCTTATGTGATTCGTCAAAACAACCCGGCGGAAGGAAAGACGGTTTTTCATGATGAAATCTACGGAGATATTTCCGTGGACAATGCCGAATTGGACGACATGGTGCTTATCAAGTCCGACGGATATCCCACCTACAATTTTGCCAACGTGGTTGACGATCATTTGATGAAAATCACACATGTGGTGCGGGGGCAGGAGTATCTTTCCTCCTCTCCGAAGTACAATCGTCTCTACGAGGCGTTCGGATGGGAGGTGCCGATTTACGTGCATTGTCCCACCATCACCAATGAGGAGCATAAGAAGCTGTCCAAGCGAAGCGGTCACGCGTCATTTGAGGATTTGATCGAGCAGGGCTTCCTGCCGGAGGCGGTGGTCAACTTTGTCGCGTTGCTGGGCTGGTCGCCGGAGGGAGACCGGGAGCTCTTTACGCTGGAGGAGCTGGCCAAGGTCTTTGACTATCACAGGATCAACAAGTCGCCCGCCGTCTTTGATATGACAAAGCTGCGCTGGATGAACGGGGAGTATCTCAAGGCGATGGCGCCGGAAGTCTTTTATGCGCGGGCAGAGCAGTACCTGAGGCGCTATGTGACGGCAAAGGTGGATCTTAAGCGGGTGGCGGAAATGGTTCGCACGCGCATTGAAATTTTCCCGGACATTGAGGAAATGGTGGATTTCTTCAATGCAGTTCCGGCGTATGAGATCAGCCTTTACAGCAACAAAAAGTCCAAGTGCGACCCGGACAAGGCACGGGAGATCCTGACAGCCGTGATCCCCCTTCTGGAGGAAGAGGAGAGCTGGACCAATGAGGCGCTGTTTGAGACATTGAAGCAATACGGAGAGAAAAACGGGTTTAAGACCGGTCTTGTCATGTGGCCGGTGCGGACAGCGCTTTCCGGGAAGCAGATGACTCCGGCAGGGGCCACGGAAATTCTGGAGGTTCTGGGGAAGGAAGAGTCTCTGAAGCGGCTGCAGGCGGGACTCGCGAAATTGCAGTGAAGCATCCGGGCGCATTGAGCGCCGCACAGCAGGAGGCGGTCACCCACGGAGGGGGACCGCTTCTTGTGCTGGCGGGACCGGGATCGGGAAAAACCTTTGTTATTGTTCGCCGGATCCGCTATCTGATTGAGACCCTGCGGATTCCGGCACATACCATTCTGGTGCTCACCTTTTCCAAGGCTGCGGCGTCCGAGATGCAAAGCCGGTTTCTTTCTCTCACGGCTCCGGAGCGCCCGGCAGTGACCTTTGGAACCTTCCACTCCTTCTTTTTTCAAATTCTGAGGACGGCATACGGCTATGGGCCGGATCAGGTCATTGGGGAGGAGGAGCGTCTGTCGGTGGTGACCGCCCTTGTGGGGGAGCATCACATTGAGAGCGGAGATCCCAAGGCTCTGGCACAGAATTTGCTGTCTGAAATCGCACGGGTCAAGGAGGAGCGGGCGGAGCTGTCCCACTACTACGCGGTGCATTGTCCGGCACAGCAGTTTCGGGAGATATTCCGAAGCTATGAGCAGGCGCTGGGGGCGCTGCATAAAATCGATTATGAAGATATGCTGCGCATGACATACGAGCTGTTAACGGAGCGGGAGGATATCCGGGCTGCCGTACAGCGGCGGCGGCAGTGGATTCTTGTGGATGAGTTTCAGGACATCAACCGGCTTCAGTATGAAATTGTGCGGATGATGGCGGGGAAAGAGGCAAACCTCACGATTGTGGGAGATGATGACCAGTCAATCTACCGGTTCCGGGGAGCAAAACCCGAGATCATGCTGGGCTTTCGGAACGATTATCCCCATGCGAAGCAGACAATTCTTGATATCAACTATCGTTCGACACCGGAGATTGTAAAGACGGCAGGGCGGCTGATTCAAAAAAACAAGCGGAGATTTCAAAAGGAGATCGCAGCGCATCGCAGCAGCGGAAAGCCGGTCAATACGGTGGTGTGTCCGGATCCGGCGGCGGAAAGTGCCTATTTGGTGCGTGAAATCCGGCAGCGGGTGAAGGCCGGGATGGGCTATGGGGAGATTGCCGTTTTGTACCGTACCAACCTGCAGCCCCGCCTTTTGAGCGCGAAGCTGATGGAGGAGAACATTCCGTTTCAGCTTAGGGAGCTGATTCCAAACCTGATGGAGCATTGGATTGCAAAGGATTTGAGTGCGTATCTCCGCCTGTCAAGGGGCATGGAAGAACCGGGGGATCTGCTTCGCATCATGAACCGCCCCAATCGATACATCCGAAGAGACGCGGTTCGAATGGAAGGAGAGAGCATTGAAGGCATCCGCGCCCACTATAGTAAGTCCGGTGAGCGCTGGATGTGGGAACGATTGAACCGATTGGAGCATCAACTCCGGATTTTGTCCAAGCAGAATGTCTATGAGGGCATCCGTCTGATTCGGCAGGAAATCGGATATGACGCCTTTTTGAAGAAGTATGCAGAGGAGCATGAGATTGATCCCGAAGAGCTGACGGAGATTCTGGAGGAGGTGCAGGACTCCGGGGAAGGCTTCCAAACGCCGGAGGCCTGGTTTACTCACTGGGAGGAATTTCGGAAAACACTGCTTCGAAAGCGGGAAAAGGAAACGGAGCAAAGCACCGGGGTTCAGCTTATGACCTTTCACGGCTCCAAGGGACTCGAATTTCCCCTTGTCTTTTTGCTGGATGTCAACGAGGGCATTGTGCCGCACCGAAAGGCCTTTAGCAGAGAGGAGCTTGAGGAGGAACGCCGGATGTTCTATGTGGCGATGACACGTGCGCGGGACGAGCTTGTCATCTGCACCTGCAAAAGCGCTTTCACCGGGAGGCGGAGGAATCCCGCTTTATCCGGGAGTATGAGGGACGCGTCCCCAAATGAAGATGACAGTTTTTAAAGTTCTTCTTGCAAAAACACAAAAGATACGATTAATATAGAGCTGGAATCGAGAAAGCTGCAAGAAAAAACAGCATAAGGAGATGACTATGAGCGAGGAACGGGAAAACAAAAAAGAGGGACTGTTCGAAGGCGGAGACACCACGGTGACGCTCACCCTGGATGACGGAAGAGAGCTGGAATGCGTGGTGCTGACGATTTTCCCTGCAGGGCCTGAGGATCAGGAGTACATTGCCCTGATGCCGGAGAGCGGAGAAGAGGAGGAGGGAGAAGTCTACCTTTACCGCTACAACGAGACGGAGGACGGGGATCCGGATCTCTCCAACATCGAAACCGATGAGGAATATGAGATCGTCTCCGATGCATTTGATGAAATTCTGGATGAACAGGAGTTCGATGAGCTCTTTGACGGAGACGCAGAGTAGGATCCGGAGATAAAAGCGGAACGCGGATAAACAGAGGCAGGCGGCCGGAGGACACTGAAAGCAGAAACGGGGCGAGAGGCAACGTCTCTGTGACGGGTTGCCCGGCAGGAAGCAAAGGACAGGAACGAAGAATGGAAGCAGCAGGCTGCCTGTACGGAGGAGACAGGCAGTCTGCTGCTTTTTGAGAAGATTTCTGTGGTCTCTGTGGAATTCGAAGGAGCAGAACCGGGAAGCACCGAACTGGGAGCGCGGAACCGGAAGGGCAGAACCGGAAGGGCAGAACCGGAAGGGCAGAACCGGAAGGGCAGAACCGGAAGGGCAGAACCGGGAAGGGCAGGAACCGGGAGCGCAGGAACCGGGAGTATAGAACCGGAAGGAAGGGCGGACAGGAACGAATGAACAGACGCGCATGGTTCAGAAGGATGCTGCAGCGTTACGAGGAAAATGACATGTCGGTTTATGCAGGGTATGCCACCTTGTATTTTCTGATCTCGCTTTTTCCGACGATCATGCTGATTCTCGCCGTACTCAATTTGATTCCCGGATATTCCACGGAGGATTTCATCAATGCTGTTTTTCGGTTTCTTCCGGATTTGGAGGCATTGAGGGGGCTTTTTCTCGACATTGTGGATAACCTGAAGTCCCAGTCCTCCTCGTTGCTGGCCTCCGTCACGGCGCTCACGACGCTTTGGTCCGCAAGCAACGGAGTGTCTGCCATTCAGAGGGGGCTGAAAAAAATTACGAGGAATGCGGAGAGTTCCCCCTGGGACAAGCCGCTGGCGTTGCTGTACACACTGTTGTTTATTATTATGATCCCGGCACTTTTTCTCTTCAGTCTGCTGGGCGGCTCTTTCTCGGAACTGGTGAAAAAGGCCGCCGCCTGCTTCGGCCTCGGCTCTCTGACGGGGATGCTGAGCGGGTGGCTTCGGGCCAGTGGAATCGCCTCGCTGCTGGCAGCATTTTTGGTGATTCTACTGACCTTCCGCTATCTTCCGGGCGGAAAACGAAGCGTGAAGGAGCACATTCCGGGGGCGCTGTTTACTGCAGTGCTATGGGGGATTTTCTCATCCCTGTTTTCCTTTTTCATCACCCATTTCTTTCGGGCATCCCGGATTTACGGCTCCCTGGCATCCATGTTTCTCGCGATCATGTGGCTGCGCATCCTGTTCAGCATCATGTTCCTTGGGGTCTCCATCAACACAACTTTGCAGGAGGAGAAGGAGGAGAGGGAAGGGAGCAGGGAAACGCCGCCGGGAAGCGGAGATAGGATTACACGTTAAAGCGGAACAGAATCACATCGCCGTCCTGCACCACGTAGTCCTTTCCTTCAAGCCGCATGAGCCCCTTTTCTTTGGCGGCATTTGCAGAGCCGCAAGCCACCAGATCCTGGTAGCGGATCACCTCTGCCCGGATGAAACCGCGCTCAAAATCGGTGTGAATCTTTCCGGCGGCCTGAGGCGCCTTGGCGCCCCTTCGGATGGTCCAGGCGCGGGTCTCGTCCTCCCCGGTGGTCAGAAAGCTCAGAAGCCCCAGGAGATCATAGCTGGCGGCGATGAGCTTATCGAGTCCGGATTCGGTGATTCCCAGCGCCTCCAGATAGTCCGCTTTTTCGGCGTCGTCCAGCTCCGATATTTCCTCCTCAATTTGCGCACACACCACAAAAACCTTGCTGCCTGTTTTTTCGGCATAGCTTCGAACCGCCCGGACATGCTGGTTTGAGACGGCGTCATCCGCCAAATCCTCCTCCTTCACATTGGCTGCGAAGATGACCGGCTTCTCGGTGAGAAGGCAGAGGGAATGGACAAATTCCATGCTGTCCGGATCGTCGTTTTCGTAGGAGCTTGCCGGCTTCCCGGCTTCCAGAAGCGCCTTCAGCTCCTGCAAAATCACGAGTTCCTTTTTCAGGGACTTGTCGTTCATGGCGGAGCGCGAAGTTTTTGCAATGCGGCGCTCCAGCACTTCCAGGTCTGCAAAAATCAGCTCCAGATCAATGGTTTCGATGTCTCGAACCGGGGAGACAGAGCCATCCACATGGATGACATTTTCATCCTCAAAGCAGCGGACGACATGGACGATGGCATCGCACTCGCGAATGTTGGCGAGAAACTGGTTTCCGAGGCCCTCTCCTTTGCTGGCGCCGCGCACGAGACCGGCGATATCTACGAATTCAATGACTGCAGGTGTCACCTTTTTTGAGTGATTGAGTTCTCCCAGCACGTTCAGGCGGGAATCGGGAACTGCAACAACGCCGATATTCGGGTCGATGGTACAAAACGGATAATTTGCCGCCGCAGCGCCCGCCTTGGTCAGGGAGTTAAACAGTGTGCTTTTGCCTACGTTGGGCAGGCCGACGATACCTAATTTCATCTGGACTCATTCTCCTTTGATTTTGCTACACATAAGCTATAGCATAGAATGGCTTTCTTCTCAAGTCCAACTTCTGCCGGGATCCTGTTTCAGTTCCATTCCTCTGCTAAGAGGAAGTCGCGGATATTCCGGTGCTTGATTCCATTCCGGCTCATGTCAAACTCATCGAGAGAAACAACATACTTCGGAAAGTTGTCTCGAATGTTATCATACGCGCCAAACTCACGGCTGACCGTTTCTTCCGAAGCCAGCAGGTAAGTGACCTGAACGTACAGCTTTTCGCCGCGCTTATCGCATACAAAATCAATTTCCCTATTGCCCATTCTGCCAACGGTCACTTCATAGCCCCGGCGCAGCAGCTCCAGATAGACGATGTTTTCCAAAATGAGATTGATGTCCCGCATATTGCCGCCGAAAACAGCCTCACGGATACCATGATCGGCAATATAGTACTTCTCATTAGACGCAAGGATCTGTTTGCCCTGCAAATCTTCCCGCTTCACCTGATAGAACAGGTATGCCTGGCAGCAGTATCTGATGTAGTTCAGAATTGTTTCCGGGGCAACGGTGCGCTGCTGGTTTTTCAGGAACCTGGAAAGAGAGGTGGCTGAGAAGGTCATACCCACATTGGCGATCACATAAGCAATGATCCGTTCCAGCAAATCAACATCCCGGATTTTATTCCGCTTCACGATATCCTTGAGTTGGACAGAGTTGAAGAGATCATGAAGATATTGCTTAGATGGAGCATCCGCATAGCGGAGGTTTGCCAGGTAGGGCATTCCTCCGGCAAGCAGGTACTTTTGGAAACACTGCTGAATGGACGCATCGGGCGCAATCGAACGGTAAAGCTCCATGAACTCCCCAAATGAGAACGGATAGATCACAAATTCTACATACCGACCGCCTAAATAAGTTGCAAGCTCACCGGACAGCAACCTTGCATTGGAGCCGGTGATGTAGATGTCACAATCCAGCGAAACACGGAGAGAGTTGATACACTTCTCCCAGTCCTTGACCTCTTGGATCTCATCGAAAAAGAGGTAGACCTTGCCGCCGATTTCCTTGGCGCGTTTGGTGATTTCGTCGTGCAGTGCTTGAGCGGTTTGCAGATGGGAATAGCTCATATCCTCAAAATTGATGGAGATAAACTGTGTCGGATTGACACCGCACTCCCTGAGCTCTTGCTTGATCAGCTCCAGCATGACTGATTTCCCGCAGCGGCGGATACCGGTCATGACTTTGATCAGCTCCGTTCCGATGAATGGGCGGATGCAGCTCATATACAGTTCGCGTTTGATCATAAGTCTTTGCCCCCTTTTTGTGGCTGAGCATAGCGTATCACATTTACAGATGAATCTCAATGGAGATATTGTAAATTCATAAGTTATATCTGATAGAATTTAAATTTAACAAGAGAATTAAGAGATGTGGTTCAGAATTGTTTCCGGGGCAACGGTGGGCTGCCGGTTTTTCAGGAACCTTAAAAGAGAGGTGGCTGAGAAGCGAAAACGGGCGCACTGCCACCAATCAGCGATCCCATGGAGCGGTCTTCTCCGAAAAGAAGGGTTGCATATTTTGTGGAGAAAGGGGTAAAATGAAAGATAAAACAATATGTTAATAAAACGAAAAAGTCCGGGAATGGCAGGGAAATTTTATGAAAAATGCACAAAAATCGCTGCAGCAGCTGCATCACTTTTTTGGTGGGGCTTCTGTTTTTGTCTGATGTAACCGTATTTGCGAATCGGGTCTCCCAAAGGGTACGTGCCGCCGCTACGAAAAGTAATGCCGGGCGCAGCGAAGCAGAGTCCTTTGAGGCAGAGGGTTTCGTTTGGGACGATATCCCGTTGGCGACGGAAAGCAACGGTGATCCGACAGGTCAAAAAGCGACGGACAGCAATGTTATGTTGAGTCAGGCGAGGGAAGGCAGACAACCTGAGAGCAATGTGCAATACCAGGGAGCGCTCAGCGATCATGCAAACTATACCTTCAGCTTTGAACTTGACAGAGATGAGTTCAGTGACGTCCAAAACCAGCACACTGCATATTATAACTACGGTGTGATGCATCCCGAGGCGCCGTTCTTTGACCGGGCTGCATGGGCGCTCAAAAGCTTTTCTGTCGAATGGGAATAGTAGCAAAATTTTCTAAAATGCCTTAATTCCAAGCTATATAGAGAATGAAAAATGGCTACTGGTACTCAAATGGTACTGGAAGCAAATAAGAATAAATTAAATAATAGTTCCAAGTGGTTTACATGAGGACAAAAATAAGATCGTAGTTAAAAGCTGCGGTCTTTTTTTGAAATTAAATATGTTAAAAAGATGTGTTTATAAGATATACAAAATAATAAGTCAATATGACTTGCTATTCTGGCAAGTTAGTGATATAATTATTATTGAAAGCAAAAAATTGTTTTTAGGAGGTCAATATGAAAAAGGAGATAGGAAATAGGATAAGCTATTTGTTAAAAAAGAATGGTATATCACAAAAAGAATTAGCTGACAGAATAAATATTTCTGAATCTGTTGTATCAAGATATATTTCTGGTGAAAGAGAGCCAAAAGCTAATGTGATTGCCAACCTAGCCACAGCACTTAGGACAACTTCAGATTACTTATTAGGTATAGAAGAAGATGATAATTTTAGTCAACCACGTATCAAAAGAATGATAGCAAGAAATGCTGATAATATGACTGCAGAAGAAAAAAGAGAACTAATTAACGCCTTATTTGGGGAGGAATAAATTGGGATTTAGATTATCAAATAATAGATATGAAGAAATTAAGAAAATAGTAGTAGAACTTTTTATAAAATATGATGTTAAATGTATTCCTATAAATGGATTTGAATTGGCTTCAAAAATGGGAATAAAGATAATTCCATACTCATCTTATAATGAAAAAACTCAAAAATTAATGAAGAAAAGAAGTAAAGATGGATTCTTTGTAGAAAAGACCGAAGGAGAATTTTACATTTATTATGATGACACTATGAATTATGGTCGAATAAATAATACAATTTTACATGAGATAGGTCATATTGTATTAGATCACACTGAGGAAAGCGAACTTGCAGAAGCTGAAGTAAATTTTTTTGCAAAATATGCACTGGTCCCACCTGTTTTAGTTTATAAATTAAATATAAATAGTCCTAATAAGATTTCAGAAATTTTTGATGTTTCCATCCAAGCAGGATATTATGCTTATACTTACTATAGAAAGTGGCTAAAGTATGGTGGTTCTATATTGAAAGAATATGAAATGAGCTTAATAGGATTATTTAAAGATGCAATTTGATTCAAAGGGGGTGATTTTATGAATGTAAAAAAATCATCTATTAAACTATTGGCGTAGTAATAGATGATTGGCAGAATATGGTCTCATATTCCTTGGTAAGATTATGATACCATATTTTTGCCTTTTAGTAAATGGAAGAAGTTTAACTTTAATTTATATGAAAGGATAATTATGGCGAAAATTGAAAAAAATCGAAAATCGTGTAAAGATGTTTATAAATCTTTTTTAGTCGAAGATGCATGTTTTGATGGAGATTATGAAATACCTGTCCTAAGGGAAATTAATAATGTAAATCCCAAAAAATTAGTTTTATATTCTGATAGAAACAGAAATCCAAATAAAGAAGATTGGATTTGTTTTTATGAAGATGATTATAAAATAAATTCCTTTTGGAATAATCCTAGGAAATATTTAAATATTTTATCAAAATATGGAGGCATAATCACACCAGATTACAGTCTATATCGTGATATGCCACTATCTATGCAAATATGGAATGTATTTAGGAGTAGAGCCTTAGGTTATTTTATGCAATCTAATGGGGTAAAAGTTGTACCAAATGTTAGATTTTCAGATGAAAGAACTTATGATGTATCTTGTGTAGGAGTAGAAAAAAATTCAACAATTGCACTTAGTACACATGGCTTAATGAAGATAAAAAGAGAAAAAGAGATATTTAAAAAAGGATTAGATTATGTAATTAGAAAATTAACTCCTAAAACTTTAATAATATATGGAACTACCCCAGACGATATATTTGAGCAATATAAATCACAAGGAATAGAAATACTTTCTTATGAAAGCAAAATTTCTAAAATTCATAAAAGAGAGGTTCATTAATGGGTAGTGGAAATTTTGGTGGGTTTAAAAATACTAAAGGATCATTAAAGCCAGAGCATTTAATGGTTGAACTTAGACGAAGTGGTGTTAAATTTACTGAACAAGACGTTGTAATGATTGCCAAACAAAAAAATGGCGAGCTTTTATGGCTTGAAAGAGGAAATAAAGTAGCAGGATTAATACACATTGAAGAAGGTCATTCTGAAAATTTAAAATCTGCATTTGGAGTGAATAAAAACTCCATACCTTCATTTATAAAGAATGTTATAGAACAAGGAAAAATAGTTTCTAATGTTAAAAAAGGTAAAAAAATTACCAGAATATATGACTTTGGTGGTAAGCATTATGTACTATGTGCACTTGGAACAAATGGATTTATTGTTTCAGTTTATCCAAGATAGGAGGCTCTATGAAAAAATTAAAACTCATGCTAGATTTTGGAGAAGGTCCAATTTGGACTGAATATTTTGATGAAGAGAAAGGAAGATTATTAACAGGAATTGAAAAAGTAGACAATGATAAAGAATTATGGGATATAAATGAAACAATTCAAGAATTGTTTACGTCTTACTACCACTTTGATTATAATGATCAGGCTTGCTTTTTCGATGAAGAACAAGAGAAAAAAGACAAGTATAAAATGCTTGCATTATTAGAGAAACTTAAAAAAAGACTATATGAAATAAATGACGGATCCTTTGAGATTGATGATAGAGAAACTGAAAGGGTTAAAAATTTATAATGAAAGAATTAGATGTTGTAAGATTGAAAGAGGATTACAAAGAAATAAGTAAAGGAACAAAAGGAACGATTGTTTTGCTTTATGATGATAAAAATTGTGAAGTTGAGTTTTTTGATAAAGATGGAGATACCATAGATGTAGTCATGACTCCTTTAAATAAATTAGAACTCATAGACTCATTCTAATAGATTTTAACTTATGTAAGTATGGCTTGTGAGAAATGAATAATACAAGCTCTATTCTTATATTCATTTGAATAAATAGCAAAGCTTCCATCCTTATTTACTACCATATAATCTATCGTTAAATTACAAAGGATAGGGTCAAATTCATCAAGAGGACTATGTGAATTTAGATTTTCAATCAATAAGTCATATTATGATGTTGCTCAAGATTTATATTTCAGTAATTAGATTTAATTCCGGTACTGGGACTGGGACGGGACTAAAAATTTGAAAATGTCCTATAATTAGGTGGATTTAGTGATATTAGAAAAAATAAAATCTAGTGTTTTGAATGGTTTGGGATATATCGTACGTTTTGAAAAGAAGAATATGAATTGCATATAAAAGATAGCGGAGAATCCCTGCTGGGCGGTATCTTCTATGATGAGGATCAGTACGAATGGAAGACCCATATGTCTTTCCGGGACATTCCGATTGATTACCCGAAGGTCGTGGTGGAATACTACAACGGGGATGACGGAAACTACGTTCCGAATGCACGGCTGCATTACGATTTGTATCTGGATGCCTCGGCGGAACAGAAGTGCATGATTCTTCGGCTTCCCAGCATTCAGCCCACATGGGAATGCGACGACCCGGGGAAAATGCTGCGCATGGAAAACCCCCGCATTTGGTCCGGAACCCTGTATTTAAACGGCGAGGCAGGAGACGATCAAAAGGACGGAAGGACGGAAGAAAATGCCGTAAAATCCGTTAAAAGAATTAAGGAGCTTCTCGGGGGAGCAGCAGCGCAGACGGAGGGAGCGGTGCGGAGACCGCGCTCTTCGGAGGGGGGAAACCGGTCCCCCATTCTTGCAGATCCCGTTTCCGTAGTTGTCACAGGGACAACAGACATAGAGGGAGATGCCTTGAGCTTACCGGGAATCAGAGCAAAGTTTCTGCGCGGCAAAACCTTTAACCAATATCTGTTTCGTGTTCCCCAGGGAAAAGAAGCCACCCTCTCTCAGGTTATAATAGACGGCAATTCGGAGAACAACACGGGAATCGAAACATCACTGATGGAAGTGTGCCAGGACGGGGTCTTAAATATCAGGGAGGGAACCGTTCTCCGAAACAATCAAATAAAAGCGTTGCCTGACGATGCTACGAACGGCGGCGGCATTTATGCATACCATGCCACCGTAAATATGACAGGCGGCATGGTGGAAGAAAATCAGGCGACACGCGGCGGCGGCATTCAAATCAGCGGTTCTGTGATGAACTTTTCCGGCGGCGTTGTTCGAAAGAACTGATCCGAACGGATCAGAGATGACAGCGTGATACCAGAACAATATTATGCCGCAGGCGGTGGAATCTTAGTCTGCAACGGCGGGACGCTGAATCTGTCCGGAAACGCGGAAGTCAGAGACAATTATTCGGGAGAAGTGGGCGGAGGCATAAGCCTTGGAATGAGAGTGTGGGGGCCTACGAACACCCTGCACATGGATGGGGGGACAATCGACGGAAATGTGGCAGGGTCCTCCGGCGGCGGGCTGTTTGTGCAGGCAAAATATTTCTCCGGAGGTCCGTCCCGGGCCTACGTTTTTGGCGGAAGGATCACAAATAACAGAATGGATAACAGCGGCGCCACAGACAGTGCTTTCGGAGGCGGCGGGATCTATGTAAACGGTGCAAATAATAGATACGGCATACGGGGAGCCAACGGGGAGTTGTATCTTAAGAATGCTGTCATCACAGACAACACGGCCCGCTGGGACGGCGGCGGCTATGCAGCGTGCCCCATTTCACACACCATTTTTCATTTGAAAAACGGCGTGGCCCTGTATGGAAATCACGCGCCTTCTGCAGAAGACTTTTTTCTGCTTTGTGCACATGTCTACGGAACACACGGAGGGGAGCCGAAATATGAGCTTTCGGAGCGCATGCTGGGAGGGGTTCCGTACCACTGGAAGGAGAGGGATGGTTCTCTGTTCCCGAAAGAACGATATCAGGGGCAGCTGACGAAGGATCTCGCCACTATTGGCTTACATACAGAGGAGAGGGGGAATCTCCTGACCCGGCAGCTTGCCAAGGCGTTGATCGCCGGAAATGCTTCCGCCACGAGAGGCGGAGGCATCGGGACAAACGGCACGGTCATCATCGGTGAGGACGAGGCCAACACCAAAATTTCCGTGGTGAAGAAATGGGAGGCGAGTGCCGATGGAGAAGATGCCCATCCGGATTCCGTCACCGTGGAGCTGATCGGAACGGCGGCAGGGGCGTCCGATGTGATTGAGCGGAGAACATTAAGCGCAGAAAATGATTGGAAGACCACATTTGAAAAGCTGCCGAAATACCAGGGCGACGCGGAAATCACATATACGGTGCGGGAAGCAGAAGTGAAGGGATATACCGGAACTGTGAGGGGAAGCGAAGCGGACGGATTTGTGATCACCAATAAAAAGGACACGCCGCCGGATCGCCCGGGGAAACCCAAATCCCCGCCGCCGGAGGAACCGGGAAAACCCAAATCCCCGCCGCCTGTTTTGACGCAGTCCACCCCGGTCAAGATGGAGAAGCCGGGGCAGAGCATGCCGAAAACAGGGCAAGGGAAAGCAATTTTCTGCACCGCCTGGATGTTGATTCTGTTTGCGGCACTCTTCTTCCTTCGAGAGGTTCAGAATGAACGCTTGAGACGGCGCCGTCACAGAAAAATCCACAGATAATTCTCTCAGGCAGCACCCGTACCACATCATTCAAACCATCCGTTCCGATGGGGTTCCGTACCACATCATTCAAACCATCCGTTCCGATGGGGTTCCGTACCACATCATTCAAACCATCCGTTCCGATGGGGTTCCGTACCACATCATTCAAACCATTCGTTCCGATGGGGGTTCCGGATCCAGGCAGCGTTTCGATACAGGATTTCACCCGGATGGCCTATCCGCTCAACGGTTCTGTCCATGGCCGCCTGATTTTAAAGCATGCTTTCCGGAGGCGAGGGCCCGGAGCAGGCGGCAGTGCATCACAGCGATCAAGGTGAGAAGGACCAGTAAAAAAGCCGGAAACCACGCGACGGTGAGGTGGTTCGCAATCAGGCCGAAGAGCGGGGGGATGAAGCAGGAGCCCACGTAGGCACTTGCCATCTGCACACCGATCACGGCCTGTGAGCGTTCTGCGCCGAAGTGGGAAGGGGTGGAATGGATGATGCTTGGGTAGACGGGGGCACAGCCGAGACCGATGAGAATCAGACCGGTCAGTGTGCAGCGCGTCCCCGCCGGGAGAAGCAGGAAGAAGAGCCCCGCTGCAATGATGCAGAGCCCGATCTGTATCATCCGGTCGTCCGAGAAGCGGATGGTCATAAAACCGCTGATTGCGCGGCCTATGGTCACACCGAGAAAGAGGAGTCCCATGAAGGAAGCCGCCGTCTCCGGGTGGATTCCCTTGCAGATGACCAGGTAGCTGCCGGCCCAGAGACCGGCCGTGGATTCCAGCGCACAGTATGCAAAAAAGCAAAGCATCACTGCAGTTGCGCCGGGAAGCCGGAGAATATCCCGGAAGGAAAGAGCAGGGCGGAGGGAACGGCTTCTCACTGTGTACTCAGACGGAGGGAAGGTGGAGCGCTCTTCGGTTACCGCCTGGTGCGTTTTGCTCCTTTGCCAGAGGGGAAGAGACAGAAAAAGGACTACAGTCAGCATCAGCTGCAATGCGCCGATGCAGCGGTATCCCATGTGCCAGCCCCCGCTGCTGCCGAGGCAGTAGGCCATAATATGCGGACCGGCAGATGCTCCGATTCCCCACATGCAGTGCAGCCAGCTCATATGTCGGCTCTCATAATGAAGCGCCACATAGTTGTTGAGCGAGGCGTCAACGCTGCCGGCACCGAGTCCGTAGGGAACCGCCCAGAGAATCAGCATCGGGTAGGAGGAAGCAAAGGAAAAGCCGAACAGAGCCACGGCGGTCACAGCCACACTGCCTGCAGTGACCGCTCCGGTTCCCATGCGCCCGGTTATGCGTTCGCTCATCAGACTGGACAGGATCGTTCCCGCGGCGATGGTCATGGAAATGGCGCCTGCATGGGAGAGCGGCACATGGAATTCCGGGTAGATAGAGGGCCACGCCGCGCCCAGAAGCGTGTCCGGAAGTCCGAGGCTGATAAAGGCGAGGTAAATGATAACGAGTAAGGGCGCGAACATAAGCACTCCTTTTCTGACTGCAGTTTGACTGACTTTTCAGTACGGCTCCTGACATCCCGTGGCGAAGCAAAAGGGAGGGAATCCGAAGGGGGGAGACAGGGGATCCATTGCACGGGCTTCCCGTGGAGGAGAAATCCTGCCGGGGTAGCCTTACCGGGTGAAGCACATCGGTTTGCTACCCGCGGAGAAAACGCAGAGCAAGCGCGTTTCCCCGGGCGTGCAATTCTCCGATTGCGCCGCAGAGAATCGGCATAGAGGGAGGAAGATGCCCGAGATCTGCATCCATAATGATGGGAACCCCGTATTTTCCGATGGAATCGGTGACCGCCCGGTATTGATCCAGCCCCATCATGTCCTGGTGATAGTGCAAGGGACGACCGATCAGAAATCCGCGTGCTGAGCGAAACCACCCGCTTTGATCCAGCTTCCAGAGCGAGCGCCGTATGTCGAACACGTTGAGATCGCAGGCCTCCAGGAACCAGAGAATGCCGTCCTCCCGGTAGCGGTCGATGAAGGGATTGACCTGATCGTACACCGTTCCGGAGAGGTTGGAAAGAACGTCGAGGCAGCCGCCCAGAAGCCGCCCCCGGATCCGGATGTCTCCGCTGTCCTCCGGATAGAACTTCAGCACAGTTTGTTCTGTGGTGTTATAAGGAAGGAGCGGGTGATCCTCATCCTTCCCTCCCTCCAGCTGAAAGTGACCGTAGCCCTGTATGCGATTCGAAACGCCCCGCAGCAGGTGAAGCGCGTCCCACAGGACAGGATGCCAGGGCTCCATACCAAAGGCAGGAGCGCAGGGACCGTAGATCGCAGCCGTATCGCACAGGGTCGGAAGAAGAAAGGTCAGGATTGTGTTATCCGAAAATCCCATGAACCACTTGGGATTTTTTTTTCGGAGCAAGTCGAAGTCCACGAAATCCAGTATGGTGCACATGAGTTCGCCGCCGCCGCAGGACATGATCGCATCCACATCATCCCTTGAAAAGAAGTCGTTGACCTCCCTGCCGCAGGATTCCGGCGTGCTGCTGATTCCCACTCCCTGCCCGGAAAATGCGTTGGGACCGAGGACGGTTTGAAATCCCATCTCATGGAATCGCTTCAGTCCGTTTTGAAAGGCGCTTCGGTATGGCTCCACGGCACAGCCGAAGGATGGGGCGATGAAGCCGAGGGAGCCGGATTCCGGCAAATTGTTTGGGTAGCGCATGACTGGCCTCCTTGTGCTAGAATGAAAAGGATTCTCTTAATTATAGCATAGTTGGGATAAGGATGAAGAAATGAACAGACAATGGATCCGGGCAGCAGGTCTTCCGCTGCCCCTCTATCTGCTGCTTTTGGCGCTGACCTGTGGGGCGATTCAAACGGGAACGGTTCCCGAAGGCTTGGTGGGCGGCTTTCTGCTCCTCACGGTTTTCGGCGAAGGCTTTCACACACTGGGGCAGACCGTACCGGTGGTCAAGACCTACCTGGGTGGATCTGTCATTGCAATCCTGGGCGGTGCAGTTCTTCGCGCGTCCGGCGTACTGCCCCCGGAAACGGTGGCGCTTTTGGATCGATTTGTCAACCGGGAGGGATTTTTGGTGTTCTACATTGCCTCGCTGATTGCGGGCAGCCTGTTTCACATTGATCGAAGGCTTCTGCTGCATGCGACGATTCGGATTCTTCCGACTGCGGTGATCTCCATTTTTGCCGGTACCGTGGTGATAGTCCTGCTGTGCACTGCCGCAGGTCAGACGCCGCTGGAGGGATTGCTCTACGTTGCGGTTCCCATGACGAGCGGAGGGATGACTGCCGGCGCAGTGCCGCTTTCTGCCATGTACGCCGAGGCGCTCTCCGGGGATGCAGGGGTAATCCTGACAAAAATTGCACCGGCGACGGTTCTTGGCAACATGGTTTCCATTTTGCTGGGGGCGCTGGGAAACCGATTGGGGAAAAGGTTGCCCTCCCTTTCGGGGAACGGGCAGTTGGTAAGCGGGGGTGCTTCACCGGAGACCGGACCAAAGCCGAAGCAGAAGGGAGCCCGGTTGGGAGCCGGGTTGCTGATTGCCCTTGCTTTTTATCAGCTGGCAGCCATAGGGAACGGCGCACTCCCTCTGATTCCTGCCTATGCGTGGATGATCCTTCTTCTGATTTTGGCAAAAAGCACGGGAATCGTTCCGCAGCAGATGGAAGAGGCAGCAACAGCGTGGGGTGATTTTGTCATTCAAAGCTGGACAGCGGCAGCGCTGACGGGAATTGGGATTACACTGCTGGATCTTCGAACCATTGCAGGCGGGCTGACCCCTTTTTACTTGTTCACCATAGTCGCCGGGGTGGTAACCATCACAGTGACGGCGGGATTTGTGGGCAGCCGGTTTATGGGATTTTATCCGTTGGAATCTGCCATTGCGGCGGGGATGTGCACCACCAATATGGGAGGCTCCGGGAATGTGGCAGTGCTGTCCGGTGCGGAGCGTCTGGAGCTTTTACCCTTTGCCCAGATTGTCACAAGAACCTGCGGTGCACTGATGCTCACCATTGGCGGGATTTTGATTCACCTTCTTACCTGATTGCGGAGGCGGAGATTCCGACGGGTTTCGGAAAAGGAAGTGTTTTATGGGAGCCGAAGGCAGGAGGACCGTGCTATACTGAGACAGACAGAAGAAAGGAAAGGCGAAGGAAAGGCGAAGGGAGCAGGAAACGAAACGGGCGAAAAGGGAAGCCCTGAGAGGAGAAGCAGAGCAATTCATGGCAGAAAAAACGGGAACGAGCGCGGACGGCTTTATTCAAAGTCAGGAGGAGCTGGATCACCTGATGTACGGCGTGTATCCCAGCTCCCGAAACGGCTGTGGTTGGGTGGCAGCCTACAATGTGCAGCATTATCTTGGGAACTGTGATGATCCGGAGATGGTATTCCGGGAGATGTGCGACATGCTGCCATTTCAGGGAAAGCGAGGTACGCCGTTTCCGGTGATGGCTGCATACTTTCGCCGGCGCTGTATTCCGGTGCGGCGCATCTACGGAACGCCGGAGCTTTTGGATCGTCTGGCTCTGAAAAATCAGGTTTCCTGCGGGATTCTTCGCTATGCGGAGGAACGGATTCCCCATTATGTCACCTTTTTTCGCGTAGAGGGCGAGGGAGAAGCAAGGTTCCGCTTCTTGAATGTGAACGAAGGAAAAGAGGACTTCGTTTCGGATATGCAGGCGTTTCGGAGGGCGCATGTCACAGAGCGGCTGATGATTCGGATTCTGCTCTTTGAGAGGGGAGCAGGACAGGGGAAAGAACAGGGGAAGCACAAGGAAACAGTCGCTTCCGGTGCATCCTTTGTTAAGGCGCAGTGAGAGCAGGTCAGCGAAATGAGGAAGCAGCATGCGGACAATCGAAGCAAAGACAATTCTTAGCACACAGAACGGATTGAATATTTATCGCAGCAGGCGCCGGGGGCTTAGGGCCTTTGATGCAAAGAGCGGAAATGCCGGGCAGCGGAAGGCTCCGGAGGAGGGAGAGGTGAAGGAAAATGCGCCGGAGCTTCTGGAAACCTCCCTCCGGAGAAAACGCAGAAAATGTATGATTATGATCGGCGGGATGAGCGAGCCGTACCCGAAGGAGGAGGAGCATTACGGGCTGATGCGAAGCTGCTTGAAGCTGGTCGACCGGTATGGCTTCGGCGCTACGGTGCAGAGCAATTCAGCGCTTTTACTGCGGGATTTGGATCTTCTGGTCAGCATTCATCGAAAGACGCGCTGCACGGTGGAAATGAGTCTTTGCACGCCGGACGAGGCGCTGGGGAAAAAGCTGGAGCCGGATGCCTCAAGAGTGTCGGAGCGGATCAGGGTTTTGCACTCGCTTCGGGATGCGGGCATCCCTGCTGCCGTCTGCCTGACACCGTTTTTTCCCTTTGTAAACGACGACTGGAACCAGCTTCGGGAGCTTCTTTCGGTCTGTGTCGACGCAGGGCTGTACGGATTGTATCACTGCGGCTTCGGCGTGACGCTTCGCGCCTCGGAGCAGGAGCCCTTTTATCGGGAGTTGGAGGAGTGCTTTCCGGGTTTCGGAGAACGGTATCGGGCGCACTACGGAGACCGCCGGGAGTTGACCGTCCCAAATCATGAGGAGCTGGAAGCGCTGTGCCAAACCATCTGCCGGGATTACCGGATTGAGAATCGGCCGGACCGCATCTTCACCTACCAGCATGCCTTTGTGGATCGAAGCGCAGGGGAGCAGCTCAGCCTGTTTCAGCTGTTTCCGGAGGCGACCGACGGAGCGGGGTGACAGGGAGAAGGGAGGTGCGGCAGGAGTCAGATTTCCCAGCCGCCGGAGAGGGTAAGAATCTGCCCGGTCAGATAGCTTCCGGAGGCGGCAAGCATTCCCACCAGTTCTGCCACCTCCCTGGCGGTGCCAAAGCGCCCGGCAGGAATTTCCTCCTCCAGATCCCTTCGTTCCTCGGAGGAGAGAAACCCGTTCATCTCGGTTTCGATCACACCGGGCGCCACTGCATTGACCTGAATGTTGGCAGGCGCAAGCTCCTTTGCCAGTGCCTTGGTGAAGGCATTGAGCCCTCCCTTTGCGGCGGAGTAGGCCACCTCGCAGGACGCACCGGAATGTCCCCAGACAGAGGAAAGTGCAATAATCTTTCCATGTCCGGCGGAGATCATCATGGGAATGGCAAGGCGGGACAGGTAGAAGGCAGAGCTTAGATCGGTTCGAATCATGCGGTCCCAGTCCGCAACACCCATGTCCTGCAGGAGACCGAGCTGAGAGATGCCTGCGTTCAGCACCAGGACGTCCAGAGTTGGGAAATTCGCCTGAAGGAGCCGAAACAACGCCTCACAGTCGTCGGGGCTTCCGATGTCACCCACAAATGTCACGCAGCGCGCCCCCACTGCTTCCGCTTCGGCTTTGGTACGTTCCAGCAGGGAGGCGCTGTGGGCGCAGCTGATGAAAAGATCGTAGCCCTCTTCTGCAAGCTGCAGGGCGATTTGCCTTCCGATTCCGCGTGAGGCTCCGGTGATGCAGGCCAATGGTTTCATGCGTGTGTTGCCCTCCCGACTGATGGATTCTTTGATCGACCCGGGTACGGCTTCGATCAAAGTGACAGCTGTATTTTAGCACAGCTTTTTAAAATCTGATATAATAAACGAAGACCGGCAGTTCAGAGGAACCGGATTGCCGGCGCCAAGCAGCAGCAGCAGAAGAAGAAGAAGCGATTCGGACAAAGGGTTCGAAGGGAGATTATATGAACAACAAGACAGAAAATCGAATCTATGACATGGTGATTATCGGCTCCGGTCCGGCGGGACTGGCTGCTGCCGTTTATGCGGCGCGGGCAAAGCTGGATGCGGTTGTGCTGGAGAAAGAGATGCTTAGCGGAGGGCAGATCTTAAACACCGCCGCAGTGGACAATTATCCGGGGCTTCCGGGGATCGACGGCTTTTCACTCGGACAGAAATTTCGGGAGCACGCGGAACGCTTTGGCATTCCGTTTGAGACAGCCCATGTGAAAAAAATTGAGACAGATGAGAAGGGAAGAAAAACTGTGGTCACTTCGACTGACCGATATGCGGCGAGAACCGTTGTCATTGCCACAGGCGCGCACCACAGTCTCCTGGGAGCTCCGGGAGAGGAGACCTTTTCCGGCATGGGGGTTTCCTACTGTGCGACCTGCGACGGAATGCTCTACCGGGACAAGGAGGTTGCCGTGATCGGGGGAGGCGATGTGGCGCTGGGAGATGCGCTGATTCTTGCCCGTATCTGCAAAAAAGTGTATCTGATCCACCGCCGCGATGCGTTTCGCGGGGCCATGAGTCTTCAGGATCAGGTGAGGCGCACGGAGAATGTGGAGCTTATGATGGACAGCGTCGTGACAGCGTTCAAGGGAGATCAGAGGCTCACAGCCGTCTGTGTCGAAAATAAAAAAACCGGGGCAGTGCGGGAGCTCCCGGTGGACGGCGCCTTTATCGCAGTGGGAATTGTGCCAGAGTCCGCTGCCTTCGATCTGGTTGAAAAGGATGAACGGGGCTATATCAAAGCCGGTGAGGATTGTGAGACGAGTGTCCCCGGGATTTATGCGGCAGGCGATGTGCGCCGAAAGCCATTGCGTCAGATCATCACAGCCGCTGCGGACGGCGCGAATGCGGTGGAGAGCGCAGTGCACTATCTGAATGAGCACCGGGGATGACCGGGTTTTGCAAAGGCGCGCCTTTGCCGAAGGCATTGCCCGGATCGGAGAACCCGTTCCGGGAGGAGGGATGACAGGCATATGGGAAACCGAAACAGTACAAGGGAAGGAAGAAAACGACCGAGGCTTAGGCTTCTGGCAGGCGCAGCCGCCTGCGCGGGGGTGCTGACGGCCGCCGCGTTTTTGATGCCCTACGCGACGCAAAAAAACAAGCCGGAGCCGGAGATCATCACCGTCTCCACCCTGGAAAAAATAATCCATGTCAGTGAGCTCTCCACCTTTACTGCCGTCTACAATGGCATCGCCCAGGTGAGGAACGAGGCCGATCCGGAGAAAACGGACTACTATGTTTCCTATGAAGCCAGAGTCAATGCGGGCATTGATTTTGAAGCAATCGGGATATCGGTGGATCAGGAGAACAAGCAGATCCACATTCGTATTCCGAAGGCCTACATCACAGATATCAATGTGGACATTTCTTCCCTGGATTTTATTTTCTGCAACAGGAAAGCCAATACATCCGCAGTGACACAGGAGGCCTTCAAGGCCTGCGAGGAGGATGTGGAACGAGAAAGCAGGCAGCAGGCCGCCATCTTTGAGCTGGCTCAGCAGAATGCCAAAAACATTCTTGCGGCGCTGACACGGCCCATTGTTCAGCAATTGGATCCGGAGTATACCGTGGTGATTGAGTGATGAGGGACATGACGATGAAAAAAACGGTTCGCCTGTTTTTGATATCCGTGCTGGCATGCATGTGCGTGTCCTGCGCCGCGCCTGCAAAGAAGAAAGCTCCGGACCTGGAGCCGCAGGCGCTGCAGATGAAGACAATCTGCGAGCTGGCGGTGATGGATTGCTACTACCACAATGTGGCAAAGTGGAAGGAAGAGGACGCCCAGGGAATGCTCTGGTGGAAAAAGGATCGGCACTTTTGGATTGAGTACAGCGGCATCGTTACGCTTGGAGTCGATGCGTCGCTGGTGGACATCCAAATTGAAGGCACCAAGGTGACAGTCACGCTGCCGGAAGCAAGAATCCTTAGCTGCAAGGTGGACTCCGCTTCTCTTACCAAGGATTCCTTTGTCGTGGAGCAGGGCTCTGCCGATATCAAAGCGGAATATGAAGTCAAGGCGCTGGAGGCGGCGCAGAGTAAGCTGGAGGAAACGGCTTCTCACGACCAGGCATTGCTGGCCAGCGCAAGGCAGAGAACCCAGGAGCTGCTTTCAGGATATCTGACCAATATCGGCGCTGCCGTGGGAAAGAATTATACGATTGAATGGATTGAGCCGGAGACCGGAGGAAATTCGTTTGATGCAGCGGACAGGGAATCCAAAACAGACCCGGCATCTGAAGCCTCAGAATAACCGACGGAGGGAGACGTGGGCATGGTTTGGACGGGAAAAACAGTGTTTTTAAAATTATGTGAACTGAAATTGCATCCACAAGATCTTGTGGATGCAATTTTTTAAATTATGTAAATCAAAAGGCACAGAATTCCAAAGAAATGCCGAGATATGGTGGACAGAGGAGTCCAAAACCACAAAGGCTATTGAGATTCCGGGAAACTTATGTATAATTGACTAAAGCTGGATGTTGTTTAACAGGAGACTTCGGAGGGATCGGATGCACGGGCAAAAAGGAGAAAAAAGGAAAAAACTGCTTCAAAGCCTTGCCATGTGGCATCCCTGGTTTCTCTTGGCAGCGCTGTTTCTTCTGGGAGCCTGCTCACGAACGAGCGGATTTGTTGTGCAGCCCGCCGGGACATCGGCGATCCATGAGACGCAATTCGAAGAGGAGACAGCGAAGTCGGCGCTGACAGCCGGCGGCGACCTGACAGTCGGCAGCGACCTGACAGCCGGTGGCGATTTGACATCGGATGGGGCACAGGCAGAGGAGAGTGAACGGGCGCTTCGGGAAACGTCGGCGGCAACAGAAAAAGAGGCATCGGAGATCCGGGTTCAGGAAACCGGAAACTACACGTCAAAGGAAGAGGTGGCACGCTACCTTCATTTATACGGACATCTGCCGTCCAATTACATCACCAAGCGCGCCGCGGAAGAAAAAGGATGGAATGCAAGGGAGGAAAGTCTGGATGAAATCCTCCCGGGCATGAGCATCGGCGGCAGCACCTTTGGAAATTATGAGGGGTTGCTTCCCTCAAAAAAGGGGCGCAGGTACTTTGAGTGCGATATCGATTATGAGGGCGGTTACCGGAATGCAAAGCGCATCGTATATTCCAACGACGGACTGATCTTTTACACGGAGGATCACTATCAATCGTTTGAAGCGCTTTACTGAAAGAGAAAAACAGACAGAACAAGAACCATTCGGGAAACGGAAAACCAATGAGACAGACACAGTGGATGCTATATACAAAGCGGGCCGACTTTCAGAGTTTAGCGGCTCGTTTTTCCATTTCTCCCATGCTCGCCCGCATCATGGTCAATCGGGGGCTTCGGGAAGAGGAATTTGATGAATATTTACATGGGACCATGGAGGATATCCCCGATGCGAAGCTCCTTCGGGGCGCGGAGTCTGCGGTGCAGCTTCTGCTGGACAAACGGAACGCAGGGAAAAAAATCCGGGTGATCGGCGATTATGATATTGACGGGGTCTGCGCCTCCTATATTCTTGTGCGAGGACTTCAGGCTGTGGGCTGTGCGGTTGATTTCGATATTCCGGATCGCCTGACAGACGGCTACGGACTGAGCCTTCGCCTGATTGAAGCAGCAGTTCGGGACGGGATCGACACGATTGTGACCTGCGACAACGGCATTGCTGCGATCCGTGAAATTGAGGCGGCGAGGCAGGCAGGGCTCACTGTGATCGTGACAGATCATCATGAGGTGGGACATAGGGAAGACGGGAGGGAGATGCTGCCTCCGGCGGATGTGGTTGTGGATCCGAAGCAGGAGGGATGCACCTATCCGTTTCCCGCAATCTGCGGCGCGGTGGTGGCGTGGAAGCTGGTGGGGCTTTTGTATGAGCAGCTGGCTCTGCCGAAGGATGGGTGGGAAGCCTTCCTTCCATTTGCCGCAATTGCCACCATAGGAGATGTGATGCCGCTTCAGAAAGAAAACAGGATTATTGTCCGGGAAGGTCTGAAACGTGCTGCTTCTTTGGATAATATCGGCTTTCAGAAGCTGGCGGAGCTCTGCAAGCTGGATCTTAGCTGCCTCAATCCGTATCATATCGGGTTTGTCATCGGCCCCTGTTTAAATGCCGGAGGCCGCCTGGAGAGTGCGAAGGTGGGACTCAATATGCTGTTGGAAACCGATCCTTCGGAGGCGGAACGCGCGGCGAAGCACTTAAAGGCGCTGAACGATGAGAGACGAAGCATGACGGATCAGGGAGTGCAGGCCGCTGCGGAGCAGCTGGAGGGGCTGGCGTCCATTCCGCAGATCATTCTCATCTATCTGCCCGGCTGCCATGAATCGGTGGCAGGCATCATCGCAGGGAAATTGAGGGAGCGTTACTATCGGCCGAGCTTTGTCCTGACGGACAGCGCCGATCCTGAGCTGGTCAAAGGGTCGGGGCGGTCGATTCCCGGGTACCATATGTTTCACGGGTTGGAGGGCTGCGCGGACCTTTTGGTCAAGTTCGGCGGACACCCGGCGGCTGCGGGATTGACCTTGAAGCGAAGGGATATCCCTGCGCTGCGGGCGCGTCTCAATGAGCAGGCGCACCTCACCGAGGAGTGTCTGACGGAAAAGATCTGGATCGACATTCCGCTTCCGTTTTCCTATGTGGATGAGGCACTGATTCGGGAGCTGGCCCTGATCGGGCCCTTCGGGCAGGGAAATCCTGCGCCGCTGTTTGCGCAGAAGAATGTGCGCATCCTGTCCCATCGCATTTTCGGAAGCAAGCGAAATGTCATCAAAATGCAGCTTTGCGGGGAGGATGGCAGCGTGGCAGAGGGGCTGGCCTTTGGAGACGGGGACAGGTTTCTGCAGGAGCTGGAAAAGAGCCGTTTTCTTGATTTGCTGTACGCTCCGGAAATCGACAGCTACATGGGGAGAAATACCATTCAATTGCGGCTGAAGGGATGGAAATTTCATCCGTGAGCTGGTATATTGTGGAATGGCGGTGTGAAACGGAAGAAGAGAGACGAGGCGCCGGATCGGACGAAGGCCGGATTCTCTTTGGGAGGAAACAGGATGAAGACAGTGTCGGACTACGTGAGAACCATTCCGGATTTTCCGGAGCCCGGAGTCATGTTTCGGGATATCACCACAATTTTACAGGATGCAGATGGCCTGCAGCTGGCGATTAACGGTCTTAGGAAGGAACTGGACGGCGTGGATTACCACGTGGTTGCAGGGGCGGAATCACGCGGATTTATTTTCGGCGTGCCGGTGGCCTATGCGGATCACAAGGCATTTGTGCCGATTCGAAAGAAGGGAAAGCTTCCTGCGGAGGTGATTTCCCAGCGCTATGCGCTGGAGTATGGGGAAGCGGAGATTGAAATTCACAAGGATGCGATTAAACCGGGGCAAAGGGTGGTGCTGATCGACGATCTGATTGCCACCGGCGGAACCATGGAGGCCATGATTCGTCTGGTTGAGCGGCTGGGCGGAGTGGTGGTGAAGATTTTGTTTGTTCTGGAGCTTAAGGGACTGGGAGGCCGGGCGCGGCTTAAGGGGTATCCGGTGGCGTCCCTGGTGAGCTACGAGGGGAAGTAAACAGGAATGTGATGTGGGAGCGCGGATCCAGCCTGCCTGGTTCGGCGCTCCTTTTGGACGAAAGCGGTTCCGGAAAAAGCGGAGAAAGGCAGACACCGTGCCGCTCCATGGAAGAGGAGACGAGATGGAGACGAGGAACGAGGGAAACGAGAAGGACGAGAAGGACAAGAGGGACGAGAAGGGCAAGAGGGACCAGAAGGACGAGAGGGACAAGAAGGACGTGACGAATGAGAAGGGGCTGATTCACTGCTATACGGGAGACGGGAAGGGAAAAACAACGGCTGCAGTGGGATTGGCCGTCCGGGCCGCCGGCAGCGGAAAGCGGGTGGTATTTGCCCAGTTTCTGAAGGACGGAAGCTCCTCGGAGATCAGCGTGCTGGATTCGATTCCCCTGATCCATTGTGTGAAGCAGGAGCAGCACTTCGGCTTCTATCGCACCCTTTCGGCGCGGGAGAAGCAAAGGCTGCAGGAGGTGACGGCCCGCTATTTTCAGGAGGTGACGGCGCTTGCGCTGCGGGAGCAGGCAGATCTTCTGGTGCTGGACGAACTGATGGCGGTCTGGAATCTGAAGCTGCTGTCACAGGAGGACGTGCTGCGGTTTCTGGACGAAAAGCCGGAGGGACTTGAGCTTGTGGTAACCGGGCGGGACGCGCCGGAGGACATTCTTTCCCGATGTGACTATGTGACGGAGATGAACAAGCGCCGCCATCCCTATGACCGAGGTGTCGCCGCCAGGCGGGGGATCGAGTATTGAATGCGGGGGGATGCGCCGGGAATCACCGCAGCGGAAGCGGCATGGTGCTGGTCATTGGAGGAAGCGCCAGCGGAAAGTCGGCATTTGCGGAGGAACTGTTGTCAAGGGAGCCCGGCCCCCATATTTACCTTGCTTCGATGGAGAATGAGAGCGAGGAGAGCAGACGGCGGATCCAAAAGCACAGAGAACAGAGAAAGGACCGGGGATTTCAAACGGTAGAGGCCCCTCGGGATATTTTGCGCGCGCTTACGGCGTGTTCCTCTCCGTCAGGAGAGAGAAGAGGGGGCGCAGCGGCTTTGGAAGAAGCAATTGAGCCGGGGACAGGCTCCGAAGACAGGGAGAATCCGGGAGAGCGGAGGGGCTTCGATTTGAGGAGTGGGGCTGTTTTGCTGGAGTGTCTTTCCAACCTGACGGCCAATGAGATGTTCCTTGCGGACGGAACCGTGCGAAGGGCAGAGCACTGCAAGGAGATTGTGCTGGGAGAGGTTATGGCGCTTCGGTCCTCGTGCCGGCGGCTGATTGTGGTGGGGAACCTGATTTCCGAGGAGCAGCGGAGCCTGTCCCCCTTGACGGAAGCCTGGATCCGGAGCTTTTCCGAGATTCAAAATGCCATCGCCGCGGAGGCAGAGGCGGTTTGGCGGGTGGATGCGGGAATCCCCGTTCGACTCAAGTAAAAGGAGGGAGGGAATCATGGGGCTGATTCGTTCGTTTTTCATCGCGTTTTCCATGTATTCCAGGGTGCCGGTGCCGCGGGTGCGGTGGGACGAAAAGGACTGTCGCTTTGTGCTCCTTTTTTTCCCTCTGGTTGGGCTTTTGGAGGGTTTTTTACAGTGGGGGCTTCTGAGCACCTCTGCAGCGCTGCAGCTTCCCGTTTTGCTGCGGGCGGCGTTGCTCACTGCGTTTCCCTTTTTTTATACGGGGGGCATTCACCTGGACGGCTTTCTAGACACGGTTGACGCACTGGGCTCCTGGCGATCCCGGACGGAGCGGCTTGCCATCCTAAAGGATGTGCATACCGGCTCCTTTGCCGTTCTTGCCTGTGTGCTTCTTTGCCTGCTTCAGTTTTCCGCGTGGGCTTCTCTTGACTCCGAGGTTCCGGGGGGATTGATTGTGATTCCCTTCCTGCTGTCCAGAAGCTTTAGTGCCATGAGCCTTCTGCTGCTTCCGAATGCCAGAGGGGAGGGAAGCGCGTATCAATTTTCTTCGGCGGCATCCCGGCATATCACGGCGGGAGGAGTGATCCTGTTTTCCCTCGCCGGGCTGTGCTATGTGAGCCTTTTTTCCGCCCGCGGGAGGTACCCGGCATACAGTCTCTTGATTCCGCTGGCCTCTTTTTTAGCTGCGCTCTACGGAGCCCTCCGGGCAAGAGTCGCATTCGGAGGAATGACAGGGGATTTGGCAGGATTTCTTCTCACAGTTTCGGAATCGGCAGCTCTGGCGGTGACAGCGCTTGCATTTCACGGTCAATAAAATTATAATTAGACTTCACACAGAAGGAAGGAAAGGAGGCGGAAGATGGAAGAAATCAAGACGGAAACGGCGGAGCTTCCGGAGTTGATCGGGCTTCCGGAGCAGGAAGACAAGCTGGTTTGTCCGGCGGAGTTCACCGACCCGGATCAGCTGTACGGCAAGCTGATTGAGACCGTAAGGCGCTACCATCCCTCGGATGATATGAGCCTCCTGGAGAGGGCATACAGGACAGCAAAGAATGCGCATATGGATCAGCGCAGAAAGTCGGGAGAGCCCTATATCATTCACCCGCTCTGTGTCGCCATCATTCTCGCCGATCTGGAGCTGGATAAGGAGACGATCATAGCGGGTCTTCTGCATGATGTGGTGGAAGACACGATCTTAAATGAATCCCAGATTACACGCGTGTTCGGCGCGGATGTGGGACTTTTGGTGGACGGTGTCACCAAGCTCACAAAGATCAGCTGGACGACGGATAAGCTGGACATTCAGGCAGAGAATCTGAGAAAGATGTTCCTCGCCATGGCGAAGGACATCCGCGTCATTCTGATTAAGCTGGCGGACCGCCTTCACAACATGCGGACGCTTCAGTATATGCGGCCGGAAAAGCAGAGAGAAAAGGCAAAGGAAACGCTGGAGATTTATGCGCCGATTGCGGATCGGCTGGGAATCAGCCGCATCAAGGTGGAGCTGGATGATCTGGCACTTCGCTACCTGGAGCCGGAGGTTTATCGGGATCTCACGGAAAAGGTGCGGGAAAGAAGCGATTCCCACGAGAAATTTGTGGAGAGCATCGTGCAGGAGGTTCGTCAGATTCTGAAGGATGAGGGGATCCCGGGAACGGTAAACGGGCGGCAAAAGCATATCTTTTCCATCTATAAAAAGATGGTCAATCAGAATAAGTCCTTCGATCAGATTTATGATCTGTTCGCGGTGCGGATTTTGGTGCCCAACGTAAAAGACTGCTACGCTGCCCTGGGAGTGATTCATGAGCATTTTAAGCCGTTGCCGGGCCGCATCAAGGATTATATCGCCATGCCGAAGCCCAACATGTATCAGTCGCTGCATACGACACTCATCTATCACAACGGGCAGCCCTTTGAAATGCAGATTCGCACCTACGACATGCACCGAACGGCTGAATACGGCATTGCGGCACATTGGAAGTACAAGGAAGCCGGAAAAGAGAAAGGGAACGGCGCCGCCTCCGGTGCGGAGGACGAGAAGATGAACTGGCTTCGGCAGATCCTGGAGTGGCAGAAGGAAATGCCGGACAACAAGGAGTTTTTGAGCGACATTAAGAGCGAGCTGAACCTGTTCTCCGACAATGTATACTGCTTTACGCCGACCGGAGACGTCAAGAACCTGCCGCTGGGCTCCACGCCCATCGATTTTGCTTATTCCATTCACTCGGCGGTGGGAAACCGCATGGTGGGGGCGCGGGTCAACGGGAAACTGGTCAACATCGACTACAAAATACAAAATGGAGACCGGATCGACATCATCACATCCCAGAATTCCAAGGGGCCGAGCCGGGACTGGCTGAAAATCATCAAGAGCACCCAGGCGCGGAACAAGATCAATCAGTGGTTTAAAAGCGAGCGGAAAGAGGAAAATATTGTCCGCGGCAGGGAGCTGATGCTGAATTATTGCAGGAGCAAGGGGGTGGATCCGGCGGAGATCAATAAGCCTGAGTATCAGGCAAAGATTCTGCGCCGGTATGCATTCTGCGATTGGGACTCTGTGTTGGCGACCATCGGTCACGGCGGCTTAAAGGAAAGCCAGGTTGTGAACCGAATGCTGGAGGAGCACAAAAAGGAGCTGGCAAAGCAGATCTCAGATGAAACGGTGCTGGCCAACATAGGGGCGAATACATCCCCCGACAGCCCGCAGAAGATCGTCCCCGAGGTTGCCGTCAAAAAGTCCGGGAACGGAATTGTGGTGAAAGGAGTTCATGATTTGGCGGTCCGCTTTTCCAAGTGCTGTACACCGGTGCCGGGGGATGAAATTGTGGGCTTTGTGACCCGGGGACGCGGCATCACGATACACCGCACGGATTGCATCAATGTGATGAGTCTCCCGGACGCGGAGCGGGTGAGGCTGATTCCCGCGGAGTGGCAGGCTCCGGATGGAGAGGACGCCAAGTATCGGACAGAAATCCGAATCATCGCAAATAACCGCGTGGGACTGTTTGTGGATGTTTCGAAGGTGTTTACCGAGCGCGGCATCGACATTTTGTCCATCAATACCAGGACCAGCAAGCAGGGGATTGCGTCGGTCAATCTCTCCTTTGAGATCGGCGGTGTGGAGGAATTGCGCTCCCTCACGGAAAGGCTGCGGCAGATTGGCGGCATCATTGACATTATGAGGAGCACCGGCTAAGCGGTGCCGTGAAGGAGAAGGAAATGAAAATTGTACGAAGGGTACTGGGACCGGTTCAGACCAATGTCTATTTTGTCTTTGAGGAGACGAGCCGGGAGGGATTGATCATTGATCCCGCTGACGATGCGGAAGAGATTGTCCGCACTGCAGAGACGCAGGGCTTCACACCAAAGCGCATTCTCCTGACCCACGGTCACTTTGATCATATTACGGCGGCGAACGAGGTGGCAGCACACTACCGGATCCCGATCTATGCGCTTTTACAGGAAGAAAAGACGCTGGAAGATCCGGAGCGGAACGGAGACGCACAGTTTTTCCGGAGAGGAATTTCGGTGAAGCCGGATTATTTTCTGAAGGACGGAGAGGAGCTTTCACTGCTGGGAACGATTTGGCGCGTGATTTGGACGCCGGGACACACAGCAGGCTCCTGCTGCTTTTATCTGCCGGAGAAAAAACTGCTTTTTTCCGGCGATACGCTGTTTCGGGCGTCCTACGGGCGGTTTGATCTGCCGGGCGGCGACTTTTCAGCTCTTTACCGTTCCATTACGGAGCGGCTGTTTTCGCTGCCGGACGATGTGGTGGTGCTTCCGGGACACATGGAGGAGACAACCATTGGTTTTGAAAAGCGATGCAATCCGATTCTGGATTTCTGAGAAAGCGGGCGTATGATAGCGATTATATTGGACCAGGTTCCGTTTGAACAGGATATCAGGGAATTGTTCATGGCATTTTACCCGGGGGAGCGCTACACGCACGAGCCGGATCCGAATGCCATGATTTCTTTTACTGCCTCCCACCCTTCGCCGGAGGACAAGACGTATTTGCTGTGTCTGTCTGTGAAGGGGAAGGGGGAGCGGCACTTTTCCTCTCCGGCGCATCCGGACAGGCTGGAAGCAAAAAATGAGCTGAAGCGCGCCCTCTACCGGGTTTTGTCGGAGGAGAACCAACGTCGGCTTCCCTGGGGAACGCTGACCGGGATTCGCCCGGCCAAGCTGGCGCTGCAAATGCTGTTTGACGGGAAGAGCGAGGGGGAGGTGCAGGAGATCCTGCGGGATCGGTACGGTCTGAGTGAGACGCGAAATGCGCTCTGTGTGCGGACAGCCGCAAACGAAAGGAGGGCGCTTTCCGGTCTTCACCTGAAACAGGGGTGGAGTCTGTATATCGGGATTCCGTTTTGTCCCACCACCTGTCTTTACTGTTCCTTTCCTTCTTATCCGATTGGGAAATGGAAGCGGCGAATTGACTGGTATCTCTCGGCGCTTCTTGAGGAGCTTTCCTGTGTTTCCGGATGGATGGAGGGGCGTCCGCTGGAGACCATCTATATGGGAGGAGGTACACCCACCAGCCTGGAGGCAGAGGAGCTGGACCGGATTCTGGAGGCAGTTTCAGAACGATTTGATCTCAGCTTTCTAAGGGAGTTGACCGTGGAAGCCGGGCGTCCGGACAGCATCACAGAGGCGAAGCTTTCGGTGCTGAAGAAGCGGGGAACCACCCGCATCAGCATCAATCCCCAGACCTTGAAGCAGGAAACCTTGGATTTAATCGGTCGGAGACATACCGTTCATCAGTTTTTTGAGAGCTTTCGGCTGGCCCGGAGCTTTGACTTTGCCTGCATCAACACGGATTTGATTGTGGGGCTTCCGAATGAGACGGAGGAGGATGTGCGCCGCACCATGGAGGGGATTCGCAGTCTCGCGCCGGATGATGTGACGATTCACAGCCTCGCCCTGAAGCGCGCCGCGCGGCTCAACACAGAGCGGGAAGCCTACCGAGATGTGCGCTACGGGGATGTATCGGCTATGGTTTCGCTGGCATACGCCTGCTGTGAGGAAATGGGGCTGCACCCCTACTACCTTTACCGTCAGAAAAACATGGCGGGGAATCTGGAAAATGTGGGATGGTGCAGACCCGGATGTGAGGGACTTTACAACATTCTGATCATGGAAGAGCTGCAGACAATCGTCGGCTGCGGGGCGGGGACCACGACCCGGGTGCTGTTCCCTGAGGAGGGACGCTACGAGCGGCAGGAGAATGTAAAGGACCCGTCTCTTTATGCGGAGCGCCTTCCGGAGCTGCTGGAGAAGAAGCGAAGGCTGCTGGCGGGGACATGACCCGGGACCGAAAAGAGCTTGCAAATTTTGGGGGCGACAATACAATACAGGTATGAGGGGAAACATAACATATTCAAGGAGGTCAATATGGCGATGAAAAAGAACCCGGTCACCGGCATGAAGGATGTGCTGCCTGAGGAAATGCTGCTTCGAGATTACCTCATCGGCATCATCAAGGATACCTATCGGGGCTTCGGCTTTACACCGATGGAGACACCTTGTGTGGAGCATATTGAGAATCTGACCAGCAAGCAGGGCGGAGACAATGAAAAGCTGATTTTCAAGATTTTGAAGCGGGGTGAAAAGCTGAAGCTGGAGGAGGCGACGAAGGAGGACATGCTGACTGACAGCGGGCTTCGCTATGATCTGACACTGCCGCTTACCCGCTACTATGCAAATAACAGCGCAGTGCTTCCCCAGCCCTTCAAGGCGCTGCAGATCGGCTCTGTCTGGAGAGCGGATCGGCCCCAGAGGGGACGCTACCGTCAGTTTACGCAGTGCGATATCGACATTCTGGGCGACGCCACGAACCTGAGTGAAATCGAATTGATTCTGGCGACCACAACAGCGTTAAAGCGGATCTGTCCTGACAATGGGTTTGTGGTTCGGATCAACGAGCGCCGCATCCTGAAGGCGTTGGTCAGCTGGGCAGGGTTTCCTGAGGAACGCGCGGATTCCGTCCTGGTTACGCTGGACAAGATGGACAAAATCGGCGAGGACGGCGTTCGGGCCGAGCTGGTGGAAAATGGCTGCGACGGCGCAGCGGCGGATCGCTATCTGGGTCTTTTGAAGGAAGTGGGAACGGATGGAACGGCGGTTCGCTCTCTGGGAGAGAAGCTGAAGGAGCACCTGGAGCCGGGAACAGCCGAAACGCTGGCCGAGACCATGGAGACGGTGACGGAGGTCTCCGGCGGCAGCCTTCCGATCGTCTTTGATCCGACCCTGGTTCGGGGAATGGGTTATTACACGGGAACCATTTTTGAGGTTTCCATGGAAGGATTTTCCGGCAGTGTGGCCGGAGGAGGGCGCTACGACAAAATGATCGGGAAATTCACGGGAACCGATGTTCCTGCCTGCGGATTTTCCATCGGCTTTGAGCGCATTATTGCCATTCTCACGGATCAGAAGTTCAAGATTCCGAATCAGAGGAGCAAAAAGGCATTTCTTTATGACAAGAGGATTGGCGCCGGGGAGCTGGCAGAGCTCCTTCGGGAAGCGAAGGCGGAGCGGGACCGGGGGTTTGATGTTCTGGTGGTTCGCATGGCAAAAAACAAAAAATTTCAGAGAGAGCAATTGACGGAGCAGGGGTATACGGAATTTAAGGATTTTTATACACAGAAGTAAACAGAGGGAGAGTAAGGTTATGTCAGAGACCATGAAGGGTCTGAAGCGGACACACCGCTGCGCAGAGGTGGTAACTGCAACGATCGGCGCGGAAGTGACGGTTATGGGATGGGTGCAGAGGAGCCGAAACAAAGGCGGATTGATCTTTACGGATCTCAGAGACCGAAGCGGTCTGCTGCAGATTTTGTTTGAGGAGGCGATCTGCGGGAGAGAGGTGTTTGAAAAGGCCGGGAGAATGCGGAGCGAGTTCTGCATTGCGGTGGTCGGAACGCTGGAACGGCGCTCCGCGCCCAATCTGCAGCTGGCAACGGGTGCGTATGAGGTGCATGCCCGTGAACTACGCATTCTTGCGGAGGCGGAGACTCCGCCGTTTCCCATCGAGGAAAATTCAAAGACGAGAGAGGAACTGCGCTTAACGTATCGGTTCTTGGATCTTCGCCGCCCGGATCTCCAGAGAAACATCATGACCCGCTCCAAAATCGCAGCAGTCACCCGCCGTTTTATGACCGAAAACGGGTTTCTGGAAATTGAGACGCCGACGCTGATCAAGAGCACACCGGAGGGGGCCAGGGATTATCTGGTTCCCAGCCGCGTTCATCCCGGAGAGATGTACGCACTTCCGCAGTCGCCCCAGCTTTTAAAGCAGCTTTTGATGTGCTCCGGCTACGACCGTTACTTTCAGCTGGCGCGCTGCTACCGGGACGAGGATCTGCGCGCCGATCGTCAGCCGGAATTTACACAGATTGATATGGAGCTGTCCTTCGTTGATGTGGAGGACGTGATTGATGTGAACCAGCGGCTGCTTTCCACGCTGTTTCGGGAGATTCTTGGCGTGGAGATTCCGCTTCCGATTCCGCGCATGACCTGGCAGGATGCGATGGATCACTACGGATCGGACAAGCCGGATCTTCGGTTCGGCATGGAGCTGCATGATGTGACGGAGCTTGTGAGATCCTGCGGCTTCTCGGTCTTTACCGCTGCGATTTCCGGCGGAGGAACGGTCCGCGGCATCAATGCTGCAGGGCAGGGGGGAATGCCGAGGAAGAAGATTGACGCGCTGGTGGATTTCGCGAAGGGCTACGGCGCGAAGGGGCTGGCTTACCTTGCGCTTCAGGAGGACGGCAGCATCAAGTCCTCCTTCTCCAAGTTTATGACCGAGGCGGAAATCATGGGGTTGACGGATGCACTGGGAGGAAAGCCGGGGGATTTGCTCTTGTTTGCGGCGGACAGCATTCCGGTGGTTCGAGCTGTGCTGGGCGCACTTCGTTTGGAGCTGGCGCGACAGCTGGGACTCTTGAAAAAGGACGATTACCGCTTTGTCTGGGTGACAGAATTTCCTCTTCTTGAATGGTCTGAGGAGGAGGCCCGCTTTAAGGCCATGCACCATCCGTTTACCATGCCGATGGAGGAGGACCTGGATCAGATTGACTCCAATCCGGGGGCTGTCCGCGCAAAGGCATATGACATTGTGCTGAACGGGACGGAGATCGGAGGCGGATCGGTTCGAATCCATCAGGCGGAGATTCAGAATAAGATGTTTGAGGTGCTGGGACTCACCAGGGAGGTTGCGGAGCAGCGCTTCGGATTTTTGCTGGAGGCGTTCAAATACGGAGTTCCGCCGCACGCCGGACTTGCATATGGCCTGGATCGTCTGGTGATGCTTATGGTCGGGGCGGATACGATCCGCGATGTCATCGCCTTTCCGAAGGTGAAGGATGCCTCGGATCTCATGATGAATGCGCCGGATACGGTGGAGCCGGAGCAGCTGGAGGAGCTGGCGCTTCAGGTGGATCAGGCGCGTGTTGACACCCTTTCGGACGGAAGCGCTCCGAAGCCTTGACCGTCTTTTCAAGCAGCGGCAGGGAATGGTTTATTTTGTCAAGGGGAGGGGACTGCGGGATGCGGTTCCCTCTTGTATTCGATGAGTCGGCGCCGAAACCAAACGGTTTTCCTGCTGGGAAACGGAGGTGTTTTGGATGGAACATGCAAAAATACTGGTGGTGGATGACGAGCCCAGGATCAGAAAGCTGGTCCGGGATTTTTTAAATGCGAAGGGTCATACCGTTTTAGAGGCGGGAGACGGGGAGGAGGCACTGAACCTGTTCACGGAAAATCCGGACATCGACCTGATGATTCTCGATGTCATGATGCCGAAGCTGGATGGGTTTGAGGTGGTGAAGGAGGTTCGGCAGTCTTCAAAGCTTCCGATCATTATGCTGACGGCACGAGGCGAGGAACGGGATGAGCTGCAGGGATTCCGGCTGGGAGTGGACGAGTACATTTCCAAGCCCTTCAGCCCCAAAATTCTGGTTGCCCGTGTGGAGGCCATTCTTCGCAGGACGCACGGCGAGGAGGGAAACAGCCGGCTGGAGGTCGCCGGGATCCGGCTGGATCGAGCCGCGCATGAGGTGCTGATTGACGGGAAGCCGGTGGAGCTCAGCTACAAGGAATTTGAGCTGCTGGCTTTTTTTCTGGAGAACCGGGGGATTGCCTTGTCCCGGGAAAGGATCCTGAGCCGGGTCTGGAATTACGACTACTTTGGAGACGCCCGGACCATAGACACCCATGTGAAGAAGCTCCGCGCCAAGATGGGAGAAAAGGGAGCGAGCATCAAGACAATCTGGGGAATGGGATACAAATTTGACCCCGATGAAGAAGAGGACGGCGCCTCATAGAACCGGGACGGGAGGTGCAGCTTATGAAACATTCAATACGGGCAAGAGTCACGCTGCTGTTTGCGGCGCTGACAGCAGCGCTTCTGCTTCTCATCTTCTGCATGAACACATGGGGGCTGGAGCGTTTTTACCGATGGCAGAAAATCGGAAACATTGAGCATGCGTATGCGCAGATCAATGCAGAGGTGATGAACTGCGGGGTGGAAAGCCGGAGGCTGGAGGATATTCTTCAGGAATATGCCGACACTTACAACATTGCCATCGCACTGATGGATTCTGCAGATTCCCGCTCCATCCGATCAACAGAGCGGGGAGGCGGGTACCTGTTTCGCAGGGTGCAAAGGTATCTGTTCAACAAAAGCGTTCGGGATCAGGCATCTATTTTGAAGCGGACGGACAACTACACCGTCATCAGCACCAAGGAGGAGGACGGCTCCGCGAATATTGATTGCTTCGGCTACTGCGGGGACAATCGCACGATTGTTCTGATGACCACGCCCCTGGCAAATTTAAAGGAGAGCGTGCTGCTTGCCAACCGTTTTCTTTGGTACGTGGGAAGCGTCGGGCTGATTCTGGGGCTGTTTCTGATCTTCTTCATGACACGTCAGGTGACCCTTCCGATCCGGAGGCTTGCTTCTCTGTCCCGGAAAATGGGCGGACTTGATTTTTCAGAGCGCTACAGCGGCAGCAGTCAGGATGAAATCGGGGTTCTTGGCAGCAACATGAATGCCATGGCGGACAAGCTGGAGGAGACGATTTCGGAGCTGAAGGAAGCCAATGAACGGCTCAGGGAGGACATCCGAAGAAAAATTGAGATTGATGAGCAGCGGAAGGAGTTTATCGCCAATGTCTCCCACGAGCTGAAGACGCCGATTGCACTGATTCAGGGCTACGCGGAGGGCCTTTCGGACGGTCTGTGCAGCGACCCGGAAAACCGGCGGTATTATCTGGAAGTAATCACGGATGAAGCGGGAAAGATGAACGCGCTGGTGAGGCAGCTTTTGATGCTGTCCGGTCTTGAAAGCGGCGCACAGGAGCCGGAGCGGACCTGCTTCAATCTGACGGAGCTGGTACAGGGTGTTTTGCATTCGGTTCAGGGGATGGCGAACAAAAAGCAGCTCCGGATCCTGTTGGAGAACGGCTTCGGATCGGAGGACGGGGAAATTTTGGTGTACGCCGATGAATTTAAGATGGAGGAGGTGATCACGAACTACGTGAGCAATGCTCTGAACCATGGGGAGCCGAAGAGCACGGTGCGGGTCTCCATGAAGCCGTCCGGAGAGCGGGTGCGGGTGGAGGTCTACAATCGGGGCGAGAACATCCCGGAGGAAAGCCTCCCCCATGTGTGGGACAAATTTTACAAGGTGGACAAGGCGCATTCCAGAGTCTACGGCGGCAGCGGGATCGGGCTCTCCATCGTTCGGGCTGTGATGGAGGCCCATGGGATGCCCTACGGCGCGGAAAACAGCGCAGACGGCGTCATCTTCTGGTTTGAGCTTCCTATGGAGAACCGGGAAGAAGCGGAGGAAAATCGCCGCCCGGAGGCCGCTGCCCCCTCCCGGGAGAGGGCACAGATATAGAGAGAAAAGCAAAATAAAATACTACATATGGTGGAAATAGAGGAAAAGCAAGGTGAAATTTGGCGATAATTGCCTATTTCCATTTGTTGATAAGCGTTGTATGCTAGGAGGACAGCGAACAGCTGCCATATATGGCAGCTACAAAATAGAGAGAACAATATTTCGTGGTACTGCAGGCCTCAAGCCGCAGTGGTTCAGCGGGGAGAAGAGAGATGAAAACGATGGTAAAAACCAATGTGATCAAGCGAAACGGGCAGGAGGTTCCGTTTGATCTCACCAAGATTGTCAATGCCATTGAGGCGGCGAACCGGGAGGTGGAACCCATTCATCGGATGAATGTCTATCAGATTCAGGCGATTGCAGACAACATTGCCGCCGAGATCTCAGGCATCACGCACGCCGTGAATGTAGAGGACATTCAGGAGATGGTGGAAACCGGGATCATGGAAATGCGGGGCTTTGAGGTGGCGCAGAAATACATTCGCTACCGCTACAGGAGAAATCTGGCGCGCAAGGCCAACACGACGGACGAGGGGATTCTGTCTCTGATCGATCAGGCGAATGAGGAGGTCAAACAGGAAAATTCCAACAAGAATCCGGTTATCAACTCCACCCAGCGGGATTACATGGCGGGAGAGGTGTCAAAGGATCTGACCAGGCGTATTCTCCTCCCGGAGGACATTGTTTCGGCCCACGAGCAGGGACTGATCCATTTCCACGATTCCGATTACTATGCACAGCGGGAGCACAACTGTGATCTCATCAACTTGGAGGATATGCTGCAGAACGGAACCGTGATCAGCGAGACCATGATCGAGAAGCCCCACAGCTTCTTTACTGCCTGCAACGTGACAACGCAGATCGTGGCGCAGGTGGCATCGAATCAGTACGGGGGACAGTCCTTTACCCTCGCTCACCTTGCTCCCTTTGTGGACATCAGCAGGCAAAAGATTCGGAAAGCGGTGCTGGAGGAGCGGGAGGCCTGCGGCGAGAGCGCAGAGGAGACCATTGTCTCGAAAATTGTGGAGAAACGTCTGGCGGAGGAGATTCGAAGCGGCATCCAGACCATTCAATATCAGCTGATTACGCTCATGACCTGTAACGGGCAAGCTCCGTTTGTGACGATGTACATGTATCTGGACGAGGTTCCTGCGGGGCAGACGAGAGAGGATCTTGCAGCCATTATCCGCGAGGTTCTGAAGCAGAGAATGCGCGGTGTGAAGAATGAAAAGGGGGTGTGGATTACCCCGGCGTTCCCAAAGCTGATTTATGTTTTGGACGAAGACAATGTGACAGAGGATTCCCCGTACTGGGAGCTCACGGAGCTGGCGGCAGAATGCACCGCCAAGCGCATGGTTCCGGACTATATTTCTGCGAAGAAGATGAAGGAATATAAAAACGGAGATGTGTATCCCTGCATGGGATGCCGCTCCTTCCTGACTCCGGACACGGAGGGGCTGGGAGAAAACGGGGCGCATAAATACTATGGGCGCTTCAATCAGGGGGTGGTGACCCTGAATCTGGTGGATGTGGCATGCTCCTCTGGCGGGGACATGGACAAATTCTGGCGCATTCTGGATGAGAGGCTGGATCTCTGCCACAAGGCGCTGCGGTGCAGACATGAACGTCTCAAGGGGACCGTCTCCGATGTGGCGCCGATTCTCTGGCAGCACGGAGCGCTGGCAAGACTGAAAAAGGGAGAGACCATTGATAAGCTTCTGTACAACAATTACTCCACCATCTCCCTGGGATATGCCGGACTCTATGAGATGTGTATGCGGATGACGGGAAAGAGCCACACAGATCCGGAGGCGAAGCCGTTTGCCTTAAAGGTCATGCAGCATCTGAACGACAAGTGCACGGCGTGGAGAGCAGAGGAAAACATCAGCTATTCTCTCTACGGCACACCGATGGAATCCACAACGTATAAATTTGCAAAGGCGCTGCAGAAGCGCTTTGGCATCATTCCGGGCGTCACGGACAAAAATTACATCACCAACAGTTACCACGTCCATGTGACGGAGCAAATCGATGCGTTCCAGAAGCTGTCCTTTGAAGCGGAATTTCAGAAGCTTTCTCCGGGCGGCGCCATCAGCTACGTGGAGGTTCCGAATCTGCAGAACAATATTCCGGCCGTTCTCGCCATCATGCGGTATATCTATGAGAATATCATGTACGCGGAGCTGAATACAAAGAGCGACTATTGTCAGGTGTGCGGGTATGACGGCGAGATGAAAATCCGGGAAAATGAGGCGGGAAAGCTGGTCTGGGAATGCCCGAACTGCGGAAACCGGGATCAGGAGCGGATGTTTGTGGCCAGGAGAACCTGCGGCTACATCGGCACACAGTACTGGAATCAGGGAAGAACACAGGAGATCAGAGACCGGGTGCTTCATGTATCGAAGCCGAAGCGTTCGTCGGGCTGCAGCAGTACGGCCGAAGGATGAAAGCGGCCGGGTGACAGTTCGAGGAGGCGGTGCGGCAGAAGCACCGGGGGAATCGAAAGGGCAATACACCGGAGGACTGCAAGTGCGGGTCCTCCCTTTGCTTTCTGACGGGGGAACGAATGAACTACGGACAGGTATTTTACACGGATACCGCGAATGGAATCGGATGCAGAATTTCTCTCTTTGTGAGCGGCTGCACGCACCACTGCCCGGGATGCTTTAATGAGGAAACCTGGGATTTTCAGTACGGCGATCCCTTCGACCGAAGCGTGGAGGACGACATTATTCGGCACTTAAGACCGGTTTATATCGATGGTCTGACCGTGCTGGGCGGGGAGCCGATGGAGCGCCAAAACCAGGCAGCGCTTTGTCCGTTTCTGAAACGGGTCAGAGAGGAGTGCCCGGGTAAAACCATATGGATTTACTCAGGCTACACCTGGGAGGAGCTGCGGGACAGGGACAACTTCCGCTGTCACACGGAGGATACGGAGGACATTCTTTCCATGACGGACATTCTGGTGGACGGGAAATTCGTGGCGGAGAAGAAAAACCTGTCGCTTCGGTTTCGGGGGAGCGAGAATCAGCGGGTGATCGATGTCCCGAAGTCGCTGGCAAAGGGAAGAGTCGTCCCATCCCAGTACGGGGAGCCCGGGCATACGATTCATTTTTGAGCGCCGCCGAAAAGAACTTTTTATTTCAGCGGCAACTGTGCTATAATGTGATGGAATTAACGAGGCGGATCGGCGCGAGAGCGCAGCCATGGCTGATTGACACGACGGAGGGTGACATTATGATGAAGCACTTGAAAATTGAAACGGTAATCGGACGTGAAATCATTGATTCCCGTGGGAATCCGACGGTGGAGGCAGAGGTGATTCTGACAGACGGAACCGTGGGACGAGGCGTTGCACCCAGCGGGGCTTCGACCGGTGAGTTCGAGGCGATTGAGCTGCGGGACGGGGATAAGAAGAGGTTCGGCGGCAAGGGAGTGTCCAAGGCAGTCGAAAACATCAACAGCATTATCAACGATACGATTCGCGGAATGGATCCGCAGAATATCTATGCGGTTGACGCGGCAATGCTGAAGGCAGACGGCACGGAAAACAAGTCTAAACTGGGCGCAAATGCGATTCTTGCCGTTTCCATTGCAAGCGCCAAGGCTGCGGCGGAGGCACTGGGGATTCCGCTTTACCGCTTTCTTGGCGGCGCGAACGCAAACCGGCTTCCGGTGCCGATGATGAACATTCTGAACGGCGGCGCACATGCCACCAACTCGGTGGACACACAGGAATTTATGATTATGCCGGTGGGAGCGCCCAGCTTTGGCGAGGGACTCAGATGGTGCACGGAGGTATTTCATGCGCTGCAGAAGCTTCTGAAGGACGAGGGCAATACCACAGCAGTCGGAGATGAAGGCGGATTTGCTCCGAATCTGAAGGATGACGAGGACACGATTGAGCATATTCTCACTGCCATTCGAAACGCAGGCTACGAGCCGGGCAAGGATTTTGTCCTCGCGATGGATGCGGCTTCCAGTGAGTGGAAGAGCGAAAAGGGGATCGGCTTCTATCATCAGCCGAAGTCAGGAAAGGACTTCACCTCCGAGGAGCTGATTGCCCACTGGAAGAAGCTGGTGGAGCAGTATCCCATCTGGTCCATTGAGGACGGTCTGGATGAAGAGGACTGGGAAGGCTGGAAGAAGATGACGGAGGTGCTCGGCGGGAAGGTGCAGCTGGTGGGAGACGATCTTTTTGTCACCAACACGAAGCGGCTTGCGAAGGGCATTGCACAGGGTGCAGCCAATTCCATTCTGATTAAGCTGAACCAGATCGGCTCCGTCTCGGAGACGTTGGAGGCCATTAAGATGGCACATGAAGCGGGCTACACCGCAATCACTTCACATCGCTCCGGAGAGACTGAGGACACCACCATTGCGGATCTGGCGGTTGCTTTGAATACCCGTCAGATCAAGACCGGCGCTCCCAGCCGAAGCGAGCGTGTTGCAAAGTACAATCAGCTTCTTCGCATTGAGGAAGAGCTGGGAGCGGCAGCAATTTATCCGGGTGCAGAGGCGTTGAAGCGCTGAGCCCGGGGGCTTCTGCCGGCAGGAAACACACATACGGCGGCCCGGTGAAGGGTTGAGCCGGCAGCACAGGAGGGAAGAACGGAGGGAGAGCCGCGGCATAGATGCTTTGCTGCGGCTCCCTTTCCTGTCTCGGCTTGGCGTGGCCGTCGGTGCAGCGGGACATCCGGCGCATTCCCGACGGAATGCGGGAAAAGCCGCAGACGAGAGAACCGCGGACGAGAGAACCGCGGACGAGGGAAGCACGGACGAGAGAAGCACGGGAATACAGGGGGATTTCGGTTGGAACAGTTTCTGATTTCATTGAATGCAGTTTTGCCTTTTATCCTATATATGGCGTTTGGATACGGGAGTCGGCGCTGCGGGGCGGCTTCGATGGATTTTTTGAGAAGCTTGAATGGCTTTATTTTCAAGGTTTTTTTTCCACTCATGATGTTCGACAATATCTATTCCATGGACGCAGGGATGCACCTCGGCAGGTTTTTTGCGGTATGTTCGGTGGGCAGCGTACTTCTGGTTCTTTTGTTCGGAATCTGCTTCGTACCCATTCTTACGAAGGACAGAAGGCAGATCCCCGTGTTGGTTCAGGGAGTGTACCGAAGCAATATCCTGCTGTTTGCCATTCCCCTGACCCGCAATCTGTTTGGGGACGGACCGGTGGGGTTGGCAACGGCGTTGGTTGTGATGATTGTTCCGCTTTATAATCTTGCTGCGGTTTTGCTTCTGGAGGCGTACGGGGGAAGGGAGCGCAGCAAGATGACCACCCTTTTGCTGCATGTTCTGAACAATCCCCTGGTGAAGGGAGTTTTACTCGGGCTTTTGTTCCGACTGCTCTGTATCCGTGTTCCCGCGGTTCTGATGGCGGCGATCCGCCAGTTTTCCCAAGCCACCACGCCGCTGGCACTGTTTGTTCTGGGGGGAACCCTTCAGTTTGCCTCCTTGCGCAGTCATCTTAAACTTCTTTCCAAGGTGATTCTGATTAAGCTGATCCTGATCCCGGCTGTCATGCTGTTTGCAGCACAGCACATGGGCTTTACCGGGATGGAGAGCTTCGTAATCTTTACGCTCTTTGCCACGCCGGTGGCAACAGCCACATTTCCCATGTCTCAGGGAATGGGGGCGGACGGGCAGCTTGCCGGGGAGCTGGTGGTGCTGACAACGATCTGCTCTGTGATCACCTTGTTTGGCTGGATCCTGATCATGCAGATGATCGGACTGTTTTAGAAGCGGGGGACCTGAAAAAGCAGAGGAACCTTAGAGAGCGGGGGACCTGAAAAAGCAGGAGAACCTTAGAAAACGGGAGAACGTAAGAAAGCGGGAGAACCTTAAAAAGGTTCTCCCGCTTTCTTACTCAGGCAATTGGGGAAAGAGACGGAGGGTCCGCCGGGTTCTGTTTTTGCCTTCGGATGGTTTATCTGGTTCCGAATATCCGGTCCCCGGCGTCTCCCAGTCCCGGAAGGATATAGGCGTGATCGTTCAGCTGGCGATCCAGATGGCCGACATAAATCTGGACATCCGGATGTTCCTGCTTAAGGCGTTCCAGGCCCTCCGGCGCAGCGATGATACACATGAATTTGATCTTTTTGCCGCCGTGATCCTTGATGAGCTTCAGCGCGTCGCAGGCAGAGCCGCCGGTGGCAAGCATGGGATCCGTTACGACAATCATGCGCTCTTCGATGGGCGTAGGAAGCTTGCAGTAGTACTCGATGGGCTGATGGGTATCCGGGTCGCGGTACAACCCGATGTGCCCCACCTTTGCAGTGGGCACCAGGGCGAGAATTCCGCTGACCATCCCCAGACCGGCCCGAAGAATCGGGACGATTGCCAGCTTTCGCCCGGCAATGACGGGGGAGGGAGTGACCTCCAGAGGCGTCTCCACATCCACCTGCTCTGTCTCCAGGTCTCGCAGCGCTTCATACCCCATCAGCATTGCGATTTCTTCCACGAGGCTTCGAAATTCATTGGTACCTGTGGTTTTGTCGCGAAGACGCGTAATTTTGTGCTGAACCAACGGATGCTCATTAATATATACTGCTCCCATATCTGTCCTTTCCCTGCTTGCATTTATGCCATCTTGTTTTGAAATCCATCTGATTTTATCACGTTGGGAGATGGAATACAACGGAAAGAAGCCGGTGAATGGGAGAAGAAGCCCGCCAATCACCGCAGTCAGAAACTCAGTCCGTTTCGGTTCGTTCCGTGGCCGCATCGGCTGCCACATGGTGCAGGGCGAGGACAGCCAGGAGATTCGGGATCACCATGAGACCGTTAAACATATCGGACATATTCCAAACCAGCTCCACCTTCAGCATGGAGCCGACCAGAATGCAGAGCACCACAATGCAGGCGTAGATCTTGACAGCTCCGGCGCCGAACAGCGCTTTGACATTGGTTTCCCCGAAGAAATACCAGCTGATGATAGTGGAAAAGGCAAAGAACAGGAGGCAGATTGCGACAAAGCCGCTTCCCAGTCTGCCGAGGCCGCTGGAAAAGGCTGCCTGCGCCAGTGCCGTACCGGTGAGGGAGCTCCCCGGCTCCAGAAGACCGGAAGAAAGAATGACAAGGGCAGTCATGTTCAGAACGATGAAGGTGTCGATAAAGACGCCCACCATTGCGGTTTCGCCCTGCTCCCGGGGATCGCTGACCTTTGCCAGTGCGTGGGCGTGGGGCGTGGATCCCATGCCGGCTTCGTTGGAAAACAGACCCCGGGCCACACCGTAGCGCATGGCAGCCCGGACAGTGAGCCCGGAGGCAGCGCCGAATACAGCCTGGGGATGAAAGGCGCAGATAAAGATGGAAGCGACGGCTGCAGGAAGATTGCGGTAGTTGATGACAAGCACTGCAATTCCGCCGATTAAGTAGAGCAGAGCCATGACAGGCACGATTTTTTCCGTGAAGGATGCGATGCGGGAAATGCCGCCGATAAAAATAAATCCTGCGATGAAGGCACAGAGGACGCCGACAGCAACCTTCGGAATGCCGAAGGCAGTGAAAAAGGCATCACTGATGGAATTGGACTGCACCATGTTCCCCATGAAGCCCAGCGCCAGGGTGATGGCTACCGAGAAAAAAGCACCGAGAAATATGCCAAAGGGTCCCTTGAAGGCTGTGCGGATGTAGCGGACAGGCCCTCCGCTCAGGTGCCCGTATTCGTCGCGGACTCTGGTCTTTTGCGCCAGAACCGCCTCTCCGTACATGGTGGCCATTCCGAAGAAGGCGGAGATCCACATCCAGAAAATGGCGCCGGGACCACCGGAATAGAGGGCGGTTGCACAGCCGGCAATGTTTCCGGTTCCCACCTGAGCGGCGATGGCAGTGGTGAGTGCCTGAAAGGAACTCATTCCGTCTTTGCCTGCTTTGTCGCCGTTCAGCGAAAAGTTCGCGAAAACCCGGTTCCATGCGGCGCGAAATCTGCGGAGCTGCACAAATCGGGTGCGAAGGCTGTAAAAGATGCCGGTGCCTACCAATAAAAAGAGCAGTAAATTTTTGTCCCACAGAATGCCGTTCACCGCATTGACCATGGGATTTAAGGTTTCGCTGATTGCGTTCATAATTCTTCCCCCTTTGGTTTGAAGCTCTGGGACATCGTAGCATGCAGAACCCGGAGAGTCAATGAAAAGTTCTTGTGGAACGGTCATATGTCCTTGCAAAAGGCACAGTGTCCCGGGGAAGCAGGTGCTGTCCCTTTTCTTTTTTCTTCGTCCCGAAGGCGGGGCAGTTCCCTTTAAAAAGGCTTTGTGCTATACTGGTAGCGACCGTTTCAAAGGAGAATCCGGATGCTGAACGAGGACAAAATAAGACTCATGAACGAGATCGCTTCTTATGAAAAGAGAGAGGCGGGCATGCTGAGATCGGCACAGAAGTACTTTCGCGGAGACTATATCGCAAAGCACCTTCTGCAGTCTTTCCTCGCGTATACACTGAGCTTTGTTCTGATTCTGGGCGTGGTGCTGCTCTATAAGCTGGACCGGCTCCTTGGAGTTGCCAATGTGAAGGAGATTGCTTCCTGGGGATGGAAGGCAGGTGCGTTTTATTTTGCAGGGTTGATTTTGTTTGAACTGCTGACCGCCGTGATCTATGACAGACGATACAGTCTCGCACAGAACAAACTGGCTAAGCATCTTTCACAGATGGACAAGCTCAAAAAGCGTTATGACATTCAGGAGCGGCAGCGGATACTGTCAAAGGAGGGCGGTCGAAATGCTTGAGTTATATGTTCTGCGGGATCGCTTGAAGCGATGGTACGGCAAGTACAGCATCGGATTTCTGGTACTGCTTCGCTTTCTGCTTGCCTGGACTGCCATTGCGCTCCTAAATTCCTCACTGGGATATATGAAGCCGCTGCGTTCTCCCGTGATTTCCCTGGTGCTGTCTCTGATTTGCGGGGTCTGCCCGTTCGGCGGGATTTGCTGGATCCTGGCGTTTTTTATGCTGGCGCACATCTTCGCTGTCTCTCTGGAGTTTGCGCTGTTTACCACTGTGTTTTTGCTCACCGTGGCGCTTCTTTATTATGGCTTTGCACCGGGGGACAGCGTTCTCCTGATTGTGACGCCTCTTCTGTTTGCATGGAAGATTCCCTATATCATCCCCCTTCTTGTGGGACTTGGCGGCGCCCTGGTCTCTGTGATTCCCATGTGCTGCGGCATCGTGATTTACTACATTCTTCAGTACGTGCGGGCCAATGCCGGACCGCTGACGAACGGCTCCTCTCTGGATATCACCCAAAAATATGTGCAGATGCTGAACGGGGTTTTGCTGAACCGCACCATGCTCACATTTCTCCTGGCCTTTGCCGTTGCGGTGATTGTGGTATATCTCATTCGCACGCTTCCGATTTTGAATGCGTGGAACCTGGCAATTTTCGCCGGCGTCCTCGCCATACTGCTCTCGTTTTTTGCGGCGGCCTTTTTCTACGGGATCCGCTTCGAGCTGCTTCCCCTTTTGGGCGGATGTGCACTGGCGGCAGCGGTGGCAACGGTCTTTCAGTTCTTTGTGTTTAATGTGGACTATACGCGCATGGAATACACACAGTTTGAGGACGACGATTATCATTATTTTGTGAAGGCAGTCCCGAAGGTTTCCGTTTCCGTGCCGAAGATGAAGCTGCAGAAGCTAAACCGCGCGAAGCGGCCGAAGCGAAGCAGAGGAAGCGGAGATGAGAGCAAGAGGTAAGCGATGCAGATGATGATGGAATATCTCAAAACAATGCTCGGGCTGATGCCGAGGATGTCGCTGACAGGACTGATTGAAATTGCAATCATTTCCTGGATGGTCTATGAATTTTTGAATTGGATTAAGGATACAAAGGCCTGGGTGCTGCTGCGGGGGCTCCTTCTGATTTTGGCCTTTGTGGTTTTTTGTGTTATTTTGCAGCTGGATACGATACTCTGGATTCTGGGAAGGGTTGCCACCATTGCCGTGATGGCGCTGGTCATTATTTTTCAGCCGGAGCTTCGGAGAGCGCTGGAGCAGCTGGGGAGCCGGAACATCTGGTTTTCTCTGACCGATCTCATCACCGACAAAGCGGATCTCTCCCGGTTTTCGGAGCACACGGTCAGCGAGCTGGTCAAGGCTTCGTTTGAGCTGGGAAGAGCGAAGACCGGGGCGCTGATGGTCATTGAGCAGGAAATTTCTCTCGGAGACATTGTCCGGACGGGAATTGATATTCGAGGAATTGTTTCCAGTCAGCTTCTGATTAATATCTTTGAGCACAACACACCGCTGCATGACGGAGCTGTTATTATTCGCGGCAACACCATCGAGTCGGCGACCTGCTACCTGCCGCTTTCGGACGACCTGCGGATCTCCAAGGAGCTGGGCACGCGGCACCGGGCCGCAATCGGAATCAGCGAGAGCACGGATTCTGTCACGATTGTTGTGTCGGAGGAAACAGGGAACGTATCCGTGGCGAGAGGCGGACATCTCACAGTGATTCGAGATGCAGAGACATTGCGGAAACTCCTCCAGGGACTTTCCGGAGAGAAGAAGGTGGAGAAGCGCTTCCGCTTCCGCTTTCTGAAAGGGAAGAAGAATGAAAGAAAAACTGGTGAATAATCAGAGCCTGAAGCTGATTTCCGTGGCCTTTGCCTTTGTCATCTGGATTGCGGTGGTTAACGTCTCCAATCCTGAGGTGACGCGGAGCAAAACGGTTCCGCTCACGGTCATTCACGGGGAAGTACTGACCACGGCGGGGAAGACCTACACGGTGCAGAACGGAGAGAGCGTGACGGTCAGCTATCAGGTCAGGGCGCGGGATGCCTACCGGATTGATGCAGACAATTTCAAGGCGACCATTGATCTGGAAAACCTCTATGACGTCACCGGTTCCGTACCGGTGTCGGTGGAGGTTGTGGGGAATCGGGATCTGATCAACGCTTCACCGGTGGCCCGTCCCGGAGTGATCCGTGTGTTGACAGAGGATATTCAGAACAAGAGCTTCCCGCTCACGACCCATCCGGTGGGTGAGCCTGCGGAGAATTTTGAGGTGGGCAGTATGACACTGAAGCCGGAGACGGTCATGGTGAGCGGACCGGTTTCGGAGGTGGGACGCATCAGCTCTGTCGGTGTGAAGGTCAATGTATCCGGCGCATCGGAGGATTTGAGCGGCACGGCGCCAGTCACCTATTTCGACGCAAACGGGAACGAAATACAGATGGAGGATGACCGGATGAAGTCGGAGCCCGGCGATATTTCCTACTACGTCGATATGCTCCGGGGCAAGAGCCTTCCCCTTCGTCTAAGCGTAGGGGGGGAAGCGGCGCAGGGATACCGCTTTACCGGGACAGAGTGCAGTGTAAAATCCGTATCGGTGGTGGGAGAGCCCGGACTGTTGGAGGGGCTGCGGGAGATTGCGGTGCCGGATACCGTTCTGAATGTAGGCGGCGCCAATGCGGATAAGAGTGTCACGGTGGATTTGAATCAGTTTCTGCCCCAGGGTGCTTCCGTGAACGGTTCCCCCATGGTGACGGTGACCATGAAGGTGGAAGCGGTGAACACGATGGCCTACCAGGTATCACTTGCCCGGGGAATCGAGCTGAAAAACCGGCGGGAGGATTATCGCTACAAGCTGATGCCCACCGTGATTTCCGTCGAGCTGAGCGCACTTCCGGAGACACTTCGCTCCATTACAGCGAATGACCTCCATGCCTATGTGGATGTGGCCGGGCGGGAACCCGGGACAGGGGAGGGAACCCTGAACCTGACCACGCCGGAGGGGACGGAGCTGGTATCGGTTACGCCGTTTCTGGTTTCAGTCAGCACGGAGACAGAAGGATCCGCTTCTCTTCCGACAGAGACCAGAAGTGAAACGGCGGGCACAGCGTGGAATTCGCAGACGGGAGAGTCTTCCGGAGAGAATGAGGATGCTTCCGCAGCGTCAGGGGGCGCTTCCGGTGAGAGCACATTCAATCGGACGGTTCCGAATGAGAGTGCACCCCATGAAAGTGCAGCGGAGACACATACCTGAAAGGAAGTCGGAACGCACAGGAAGGTGCAGAGGCGAAGAAAAGGCAGCGGAATTTACATTGTCGGTTTCAGCGACCACTGCACGGTGATGGAGGGAGAACCATGGTCAGTAAAAGAGTTGTTGTGCACAATCCCAGCGGGCTTCATTTGCGGCCTGCGGGAAATCTCTGCAAGGAGGCGCTGAAATTTCAGAGCAAGGTGGAGCTGCTGCTGAATGGTACCGAGGCCAATGCAAAGAGTGTTCTGAGTGTGCTCGGCGCATGTGTGAAGAACGGAGATGAGGTGGAGTATCGCTGCAGCGGTCCGGATGAGGATGCGGCGCTCATGGCGATGGTCGAGCTGACCGAGCGGGGCTTTGGGGAGGAAGATTGAGAGGAAACAGGGTGAGAAGAACAAGAGCGGGCGGAGCCGGGCTTTTGGTCTACCTGATTGCTTATCCGGCCTGCATCCTGTTCTCCGGATCGGGGCATTATCTGCTTTCCGGGCTTGTACTTTTGCTGGCAGCCGTTGCTCTGTTTTTGCAGGATCTGCGTAAACCTGGGGCGCCTCTTCTTCTTCGCGCCGTATTTTCACTCAGCTTTGTGGGGGGACAGGCTCTTTCCTGTCTGAAGCTTTCGAGGCTTCAGGTCGACTGGGAGCCCATGATGTGGTGCATGTGCTTTTTGGCATTTATGGTCTTCTGGCTCACCGTCGAGTGGGGAAACCGCCGGTTCGGTGTGGCGGATGAGGGCCGGAGGATGGGCGCGTCCGGGGGCATCAACACAGATCGGCTCTGGCTGGGAACCGTGGGAATCACGGTGATCTCCTGGATCAGCTTCCTGGCAGAGGCGAAAAGGCTGGGGTATGTTCCGCTGCTGGTGAGGGGAGTTCCCCATGCGTATTCCTATTTTCACATCAGCGGTTTGCATTATTTTACAGTGTCCGCCGTGCTGGTTCCGGCATTTGCAGCAGTCTGGTTTGGAAGCACTCCGCGTGCGTCGGCGGGGAAGCGGCGGGGAATGGCAGCTTGCGCTGTATTCTCACTGCTCATTCCGTTGCTTTGTGTCTCCCGCTTTCAGCTGTTACTTTCTGTTTTTACGGCGATTGCCAGCTTTCTTGTCCTGGAGCGGAGCCGCCTGCCGGTGAGAACCGTCCTTTTGACCGGTGCTGCCCTGATTCCGCTCTATCTTCTTCTCACGGCAGCGCGAAGCCATAGCGCCGCCTATCTGAACGGGATTTTTGAAATGAAGCGGAATCTTCCCGTTTTTGTGAGTCAGCCTTACATTTATATTGCCAATAACTACGATAATTTGAATTGCCTCATCCGGGAGCTTCCGAGGCACAGCTTCGGGCTGCGCATGCTGTTTCCGCTTTGGGCGCTGAGCGGTCTTAAATTGATTGTTCCGTCGCTCACTGCTCTTCCGCTGTTTGTGACAAAGACAGAGCTCACCACGCTGACGCTGTTTTACGATGCGTGGTATGATTTTGGCGTGCTGGGTGTGGTGTCGTTTTCTGCGTTACTTGCGCTGCTTGTGCTGTGGATGGAGCACCGTGTAAGAGACAGTCATCATCCGCTTTTCTGCGTGTTCTACGCCCAAATTGCCGTATATCTTTCCCTTTCCTTTTTTACGACCTGGTTTTCCAATCCGGCGACCTGGTTCTATTTTATGGAAATCGCCGCGCTGCGCCTCTTTGTGGGAAGCGCAACACGGCGAACAGGATACGGACCGGTGTGATCGTTCCTTTTTACCCGATTTTCGGGGGCTTCTGCCCATGATCCGGGGTATCCTTGTTTGGATTCGACGGTGGCTGCAGGGCGGATTGTTTCCGGGAGACCAGCTTCACCAGAAGAATCAGCAGAAGAACCAGGACAAAGATCGGAATCAGGAAGGGGATGCGAATGATGATGCCCACAAACAGGTCCTGCAAAAGGGTACCCATACGCGAAAGATTGGAGGAGAAACCAAGTCGAATACGGGCGGCGACACTGTCTTCCCGGGCAGGACTGTAGTTTCCCACCTCGGTGATGTCGATGGAGACGGTGGAATAGGAAACCTGGTTGTCATACAGGCGGAGCTGGGATTCGTAGGAATTCAGCTGGTATTCAATTTCGCCGATGCGGGTTTGAAGCGCAATCACAGCGTCCATGGAGTCCGCTTGTTGAATCAATTCCCAGAGGCGGTCCCGCTCCAGGTTGAGCGCCTTCTTGTGACTTTCGATATCACTGTATTGGAGCGTCACATCTTCCACGGATTCGGATCGGGAGGTGACATTTGCAGAGGCAGAGATTTCATTTAAGAAGGCGTCCAGCTGAACAGAAGGAATGCGGACGGTAAGGGATGCGCTTCGGCTGTGGGAATCGATGTCGTAGGATTCCTCCGGATTTCGGATGGAATTTCCACTCATCCAGTAATGCTCCACATAGCCGTTTTTCTCCTTGGTTCGGGTCTGAATCTCCGAAACAAGGGAGTCGAAGCGCTTGGTTTCCAAGCTCAGATTGACGGTTTTAATCAGCTTTCGCTGTTGGAGTGCAGCAGGGTCGCCCCCATTCGGGATGCCCTGTGCTTCGGAGGCATTCCCGGTTTGCTCTGCGGCAGAGTCTGCCATCGCCGTGCCGAAGGAATCTCCCTCTCCGGCATCGGTTTCCGAATAGGTTTCAGGAAGCGCAGATTTCTGGTTTCCTGTGGCAGAGGAGGCTGCGCTTGCGCAGGCTGAAAGCAAAAGAGAGGCCGCGGCGGCAGTGATCAAACAGGTTCTTACGGCTTTCCACGTGTTCATACATGCTCCTTTCTGAACGGTTTCTTATTTTAATTATCATACCAGATTTTTCGTGATCATAGCAGATGAAAGTCTGTTCGGTCCCAAGAATTGACAGAGGTTTGGAAACTTGTTATGATGCCGGGGACGGCAGAGGGGGCATACGAAGGGAGGCGTCGGGATGAGGTTTACAAAGATGCAGGGGATCGGAAACGACTATGTCTATGTCAACTGTTTTGAAGAGACTGTGTTACATCCGTCGGAACTTGCACGCCGGGTCAGCGACCGCCACTACGGAATCGGATCGGATGGTCTGATTCTCATCGGTCCTTCTTGGCAGGCGGATCTTCGCATGCGCATGTTCAATGCAGATGGCTCCGAGGGGAAGATGTGCGGAAACGGAGCGCGCTGTGTTGGAAAGTATGCCTATGATCACGGCATTTGCCGGCGCAACGAGATGCTGCTGGAGACTGCCGCAGGAAATCGCAGAATTCGCGTGCACGCAGATACGCCGGGGGCTTCCCGGGAGAGCTTCGTGACCGTTGACATGGGAGAGGCAAAGCTGACCGGTCCGATTCCCGAAATGATTGAAGTCGCCGGAACAGAGCGGGAGATGATTGCCGTTGAGGTGGGAAATCCTCACGCGGTGTACCGGGTCTCCTCCAGAGAAGCACTGGAAGCACTGGATCTGGAGGCAATTGGTCCTTTTTATGAGAGTCACCCCCGTTTTCCGGAGGGGGTCAATTCCGAATTTGTATTTGCAGAGGATCGAAACAATCTTTACATGCGCGTCTGGGAGCGGGGCAGCGGAGAAACGCTGGCCTGCGGAACCGGCGCGACAGCCAGTGCATATGCGCTGTACCGCGCAGGCGTTTGCGATCCACGGGTCACGGTTCATTTGCGCGGTGGCGACCTGGAAATTGCACTGCGGGAGGACGGTCATCTGGACATGACAGGCAGTGCGGTTGAGGTGTTTCAAGGGGAATGGAGAGAGGAAGAAGAAAGCAGCTGTCGGGGACGGTAGGGACCGCCTCCGGAGGCTGTTTTTTTGATCGGGCGCCTGCTGATTGGCGTGACAATCACGTCTCTTTCTGCTATAGTATTGCAGAAGAAATAGCGGAAATCCGCCATGGGAAAGGATGGAACATGAAAGCATATCTCTTGCTGGAAGACGGCACGCTGTTTACCGGAAAAAGCATCGGCGTACAAAAAGAAGTTGTGAGTGAGGTGGTGTTCAACACCTCCATGACAGGCTATCTGGAAGTGCTGACCGATCCCTCTTACGCCGGGCAGGCGGTGGTGATGACATATCCGCTGATTGGAAATTACGGCGTGTGCAGGGAAGACATGGAGTCGGGACGGGCCTGGCCGGATGCGTTTATTGTTCGGGAGCTCTCCGAACTGTATTCTAATTTTCGGAGCCGGGAGTCGATTCAGCAGTTTTTAAAGGAGCAGGAGATACCGGGGATCGAAGGGATCGATACCCGGGCTCTGACGAAGCGCCTCAGGGAGCACGGCACCATGAACGGTTTTTTGACCACGAATCCCGACTTCAACCGGGAGGATGCGATGCGCCGCATGAAGGAGTATGAGGTGCGGGGCGTCGTGGCGCGGACCAGCTGCAAGGAAAAGTACGTCATGCCCGGTGCGGGAAAGCGGGTAGCTGTTCTGGATCTGGGCATGAAGCGGAATATTGCGAGAAACCTGAGTAAGAGAGGCTGCGAGGTGACCGTATGGCCGCAAAGCAGTAAGGCGGAGGAGATTCTGGCATCCCATCCGGACGGAATCATGCTGACCAACGGACCCGGCGACCCGAAGGAGAACACCGGCGTCATTGAGGAAATTAAAAAGCTGTCTCAGTCGGACACGCCGATTTTTGCAATTTGTCTCGGACATCAGCTTTTGGCGCTGGCAGCCGGGGCGGACACCTTCAAGATGAAGTACGGGCATCGCGGCGGAAATCACCCGGTCAAGGATCTCTCCACCGGCCGCGTCTACATTTCCTCTCAGAATCACGGCTATGCGGTGAATGAGAAAAGCTTAAATCCGGAGGTTGCAGTTCCCGCCTTCCGAAATGTGAATGACGAAACCAACGAGGGACTCCGGTACGTGGGAAAAAAGATCTTCACGGTGCAGTTTCACCCGGAGGCGAGTCCGGGACCTCAGGGAACCGAGTATCTTTTTGACCGCTTTATGGAGATGATGGAGGTGGCGCATGCCTAAGAATCCTGACATTAAAAAAGTACTGGTGCTGGGATCCGGCCCGATCATTATCGGTCAGGCGGCGGAGTTTGATTATGCCGGGACGCAGGCCTGCCGTTCTCTGAAGGAAGAGGGGCTTGAGGTGGTTCTGCTGAATTCCAATCCGGCGACGATTATGACGGACAAGGATATTGCGGATCATGTCTACATTGAGCCGCTGACAGTCGATGTGGTGGAAAAGCTTATCTTAAAGGAGAAGCCGGATTCCGTGCTGCCGACCTTGGGAGGGCAGGCAGGACTCAATCTGGCAATGGAGCTGGAGGAGGCCGGATTCCTAAAGGCCCATCATGTTCGCCTGATCGGCACAACTGCGCTTACCATTAAAAAGGCAGAGGATCGGGAGCTCTTTAAAGAGACAATGGAAAAAATCCACGAGCCGGTGGCGCCGTCCAGCGTTGTGGAGAATGTGGAGGACGGCGTCCGCTTTGCGGAGACCATCGGCTATCCGGTGGTGCTTCGCCCGGCTTACACCCTGGGAGGCAGCGGCGGAGGCATTGCGGCGGATCGGGAAGAGCTGGTGGAGATCCTGCAGAACGGTCTCAGGCTGTCGCGTGTCGGACAGGTCCTGGTGGAGCGCTGTATCTCCGGCTGGAAGGAAATCGAATATGAGGTGATGCGGGATGCCGCAGGCAATGTGATCACAGTCTGCAACATGGAAAACATTGATCCGGTGGGGGTACACACAGGAGATTCCATTGTGGTGGCGCCGTCCCAGACCCTTGGAGATAAGGAGTACCAGATGCTCCGCACCTCCGCCCTCAATATCATCACGGAGCTTGGAATCACCGGGGGCTGCAACGTCCAGTATGCCCTGAATCCGGACAGCTTTGAGTACTGTGTCATCGAGGTGAATCCCCGGGTCAGCCGGTCCTCTGCACTGGCCTCCAAGGCGACAGGCTACCCCATTGCAAAGGTGGCGGCAAAAATTGCGCTGGGCTATACGCTGGATGAAATCAGGAACGCGGTAACGAAGAAGACCTATGCTTCCTTTGAGCCCATGCTTGACTACTGCGTGGTCAAGATGCCGCGGCTTCCCTTCGACAAGTTTATTACGGCAAAGCACGTACTGGGGACGCAGATGAAGGCGACAGGCGAGGTCATGTCGATCTGCACGAACTTTGAGGGAGCGCTCATGAAAGCCATCCGTTCTCTGGAGCAGCATGTGGATTCCCTCATGAGCTACGATTATTCCGATCTGGACAACGATGCGTTGCAGAAGGAGCTTACGAAGATCGACGACCGAAGAATCTGGGTCATTGCGGAAGCGCTGCGGCGGGGTATGTCCTATGAAGAAATCTACGGCTTAACCAGAATTGACCGGTGGTTCCTGCAGAAAATCGACCGGCTGGTTTGCATGGAGTCGGAGCTGAGACGCCGCTCTTTGACGGAGGAGCTCTTGAGAGAGGCCAAACGCATGGAGTTTCCGGATCACGTGATTGCGTCGCTTTGCGGAACCGAGGAAAAAGAAATCAAACGGCTGCGGGAGCAATACGGGATTCATGCAGCATTCAAGATGGTGGATACCTGCGCAGCAGAATTCGCCGCGGAGACGCCCTATTATTACGGCTGCTTTGACGGAGAGAACGAGGCAGAGGAAACAACGGAGCGGAAAAAGGTGCTGGTGCTTGGCTCCGGTCCGATCCGCATCGGCCAGGGAATTGAATTTGATTTCTGCTCCGTTCACTGCACCTGGGCCTTCAAAAAAGAGGGGTATGAGACCATCATCATCAACAACAACCCGGAGACTGTGTCCACGGACTTTGATATTGCGGACAAGCTTTATTTTGAGCCGCTCACAGAGGAGGACGTGGAGAATGTGGTCCGCTTCGAGAAGCCGGACGGTGCGGTGGTTCAGTTTGGCGGACAGACCGCAATCAAGCTGACGGAGGCACTGATGCGCATGGGAGTTCCGATTCTCGGAACGGCTGCGGAGGATGTGGACGCGGCAGAGGATCGGGAGCTGTTTGACGAGATTTTGCAGCAGACAGGGATTCCCCGGGCAGCCGGGGGCACGGTGTTTACGGCGGAGGAGGCGAAGAAGGTGGCGAATCGCCTGGGCTATCCGGTTCTGGTGCGCCCCTCCTACGTGCTGGGAGGCGCAGGCATGCGCATCGCCATCAGCGATCACGACATTGACGAATATATCGGAATCATCAACCGCTATACCCAGGAGCACCCGATTCTGGTGGACAAGTACATCCGGGGAATCGAGGTGGAAGTGGATGCGGTGTGTGACGGGGAGGACATTCTGATTCCCGGAATCATGCAGCACATTGAGCGAACCGGGATTCACTCCGGCGACTCCATCAGCGTGTATCCTGCCATGTCTCTTTCGGATACGGTGAAGCAAAAGATGGTGGATTATTCCGCCAGGCTTGCCAGGGCGCTGCATGTAAGAGGAATGATTAACATCCAGTTTATTGCGAAGGGGGAGGATGTCTATGTGATCGAGGTCAATCCGCGATCCTCCCGCACGGTGCCGTATCTTTCCAAGGTGACGGGAATTCCAGTGATTCCGCTGGCGACGCAGGTCATCTGCGGACATAAGCTGAAGGAGCTGGGGTATGCGCCGGGGCTGCAGCCGGAATCCGGGTATATTGCCATTAAGATGCCGGTCTTTTCGTTTGAGAAAATCAGGGGAGCCGACATCAGCTTGGGGCCGGAGATGAAGTCCACCGGAGAGTGCCTCGGAATTTCCAAAAACTTTAATGAAGCACTTTACAAGGCATTCCGGGGGGCCGGCATTCAGCTTCCGAAATACAAAAACATGATTGTCACGGTGCGGGACGAGGACAAGCAGGAGATTATTCCCATTGCAAGGCGCTTTGCAGCCCTCGGCTACCGTATTTTCTCCACAAGGGGGACGGCGCAGGTGCTGAATGAGCACGGCGTGAAGGCATTGGCAGTCAGAAAAATCGAGCAGGAGCACCCGAATATCCTGGATTTGATTCTGGGACATGAAATCGACTTGATTATCGACACGCCGCCCAGCGGCGCAGAGCATGAGAAGGACGGCTTTGTTATCCGCAGAAATGCGATCGAAACAGGAGTTCATGTGCTGACGGCCCTTGACACGGCAGAGGCGCTTGCCACTGCACTGGAACGAAAGACGGAGGAGCCGACGCTGGTGGATATTGCAGCACTGCCGGCGGCGGGGAAGAGGTAACACTGCTCATTTTTGCCGGAAGCGTTTTCCGGAAACGGGTGGAAACGAGATGAAGGAATACGGGATCGGAGAACAACAAAAAGCGGGGATCCGGAGCCTGCGGCAAATTCGGGCGGTTCTTTTTGATATGGACGGCGTGATTCTTGACACGGAGCCGACACACATCGCAGGGTGGCATAAGGCGCTGGCTGCCGTCGGCTTGCAGGCGGAGGAATCGGTTCTGATCCGGATTCGCGGTGCGAATGCCCCGCGGCAAAAAGAGGTGTTTTTGCAGCATTACGGCTGCGGTTTGGATTATGAGAGGCTGAGACAGCTCAGGCGAAGCTACTGTGAGGCGGAATTTCAAAGAAACGGGATTCGACCGAAGCCGGGGTACCGGGAATTGACTGCATGGCTTAAGGAGCGCGGCATTGCCCGGGGGCTCTGCACCTCCACCGAGATGGAGGTGGTGAAGCGGGAGCTTCCCATGGCGGGACTGGATTATGACTTTGATGCGGCTGTGACCGGGGATGAACCGAAGCGGGGGAAGCCTGCGCCGGATGTGTTTCTGCTGGGGGCGGAGAAACTCTCGGTTCCTCCGGAGCACTGCCTTGTACTGGAGGACAGCCCCAACGGTGTGGAGGCGGGGTTCGCCGCCGGATGCCGGGTGATTATGATCCCTGACACCGTGCCTGCAACCGATGCCCTTCGGGAAAAGACGGTGGCAGTTTGCTCCAGTCTTCTGGATGTGAGAGCGCTGATGATTGAAATACAGGGGCACAGTTGACAGCACGGGTTCGCCCTCTTTTGTAATGCGATAACCGGATAAAAAAGGAGAAGGAATACAATGAAGTGCTATGAAGAACTGAAGGCCCGCGGGCTGATCGCCCAGGTGACCAATGAGGAAGAGGTAAGCAGACTGGTCAACGAGGGCAAGGCGACCTTTTACATCGGCTTTGATCCCACGGCAGACAGCCTCCATGTGGGGCATTTTATGGCGCTCTGCCTCATGAAGCGGCTGCAGATGGCAGGAAACAGACCGATTGCGCTGGTGGGAGGCGGAACCGGAATGATCGGAGATCCCTCGGGGAGAACCGACATGCGGAGCATGATGACCGTAGAACAGATTGACCACAACTGCGAGTGCTTCAAGAAGCAGATGTCCCGGTTTATTGAGTTCGGCGAGGGAAAAGCCCGGATGGTAAACAATGCCGACTGGCTCAGAGGCTTGAATTACATTGAATTTATCCGGGAGATCGGGCCCCACTTTTCGGTCAACAATATGCTGCGGGCGGAGTGCTACAAGCAGCGGATGGAAAAGGGACTCTCGTTCCTTGAGTTTAATTACATGATTATGCAGGCCTTTGACTTTTATTCGCTTTACCAGAAATACGGCTGCAATATGGAATTCGGCGGCGATGACCAGTGGAGCAACATGCTTGCCGGCACGGAGCTGATCCGAAGAAAGCTGCAGAAGGACGCCCATGCCATGACCATCACCCTTCTTCTGAATTCCGAGGGGAAGAAGATGGGAAAGACAGTGGGCGGCGCGGTCTGGCTGGATCCCAACAAGACGACGCCCTATGACTTCTACCAGTACTGGAGAAATGTGGGAGATGCGGATGTGCTGAAGTGCCTGCGCATGCTGACCTTCCTGCCGATTGAGGAGATTGAAGCCATGGACGGCTGGAAGGCGGAAAAGCTCAATGAAGCGAAGGATATCCTTGCGTATGAGCTGACAAATCTGGTTCACGGAGAGGAGGAAGCGCAGAAAGCGCGGGAGGCGAGCCGGGCTCTGTTTTCCGGAGGCGCTGCCAGCGCGAATGTTCCCACCGTCAGGCTGACGGAGGAGGATTTTGCGGCGGGAGATCCGGATATTCTGACGCTGCTCATAAAGGCCGGTCTTGCCACGTCTCGCTCCGAGGCGAGAAGAAATGTGCAGCAGGGAGGTGTAAGTGCCAACGGAGAGGCAGTCAAGGAGATTTCCGTGACCTTCCCTGCGGATCGCTTTGAGGGAGAGGGACTGCTCCTGAAACGGGGAAAGAAAAGCTTTGTGAAGCTGGTTCGCTGATTGTCGGACAAACATCCGACTGGGAAGGAGGAGGCACCATGCAGAAATTTGTCTATTACGCACCGACAGAGATTGTTTTTGGAAGAGGCGAGGAACTTAAGACAGCGGAATTGGTAAAGAAGTACGGCGGAACCCGGGTGATGGTAATCTACGGCGGGCATTCCGCCGTGAAGAGCGGGCTCATAGACCGCCTGATGAAGCATCTCGAAGCCTCGGGACTTGCAGCACTTGCAAGCGGCGGCGTGGTTCCCAATCCCCTGCTTTCCACGGCGCGGAGAATGGCCCGGGAGGCCATCGACTTTCAGGCGGATTTTATCCTGGCAGTCGGCGGCGGAAGCGTGATTGACACGGCAAAGGGGGTGGCCCTTGCCGCTGCGTCGCCGGAGCGGGACGTCTGGGATTTCTGGACGGGAACAAAGGCTTTGAAGAGCCTTCCGATCGGGGCGGTTCTCACCATTTCCGCTGCAGGCTCGGAGACCAGCGATTCCGCGGTGCTGACCAATGACTGCGTGGAGCCTCCGACAAAGCGGGGCATCAATACGCCGCTCAATCGCTGTCGATTCGCGGTCATGAACCCGGAGCTCACCATGACTCTTCCCAAGTGGCAGATCGGTGCAGGGGCGGCGGATATCTTCATGCATACTTCGGAGCGGTATTTCTCACCGGTTCTCGGAAATCATCTGACGGATGAAATAGCAGAGGGCTTGTTTCGGACGATCATCAAGTACGGCCCGGTGGGCGTGAACCATCCCAGGGATTATGAGGCCATGAGTGAGATCATGTGGTGCGGCAGCATCTCCCATGTGGGTCTCACCGGGCTGGGCTCCAAGGGGGATACCCCCCGGGATGGAGACTGGTCCTGTCATCAGCTGGGAATGGCAATTTCGGCCTTGAAGGATTCGACCCATGGGGCCACACTGACGGCAGTCTGGGGGAGTTGGGCAAGATTTGTCTGTCATGCAAACATTACCCGCTTCGCACAGTTTGCAAGACGGGTCTGGGGCGTGCAGGAGACGGACGAGGAACGAGCCGCGGCGATGGGAATTGAAAAGACAGAGGCTTTTTTCCGGGATCTGGGAATGCCCCTCTCTTTGACGGAGTTGCTGGGTCACAGACCGTCGGATGAGGAAATTGAGGCGTTTGCCATGGAGTGTTCCTACGGAAAGAAGAGAACAATCGGCAATTTTATGCCTCTTGGATACCGGGATATGATTCGTATCTATGACATGGCACGATGAGAGGGAGCGCGTATGAAATTTCGAATGATACATGAAAATTACAACGTGCGGGATTTAAATCGTTCCCTGCGCTTTTATGAGCGCGCGCTGGGGCTCAGAGAAATCAGGAGAAAGGAAGCATCGGACGGCTCTTTTGTGATCTGCTACATGGGAAACGAAGAGAGCGATTTTGAGCTGGAGCTGACCTGGCTTCGGGATCACCCGGGACCCTACGATCTGGGGGAGACAGAGTTTCACCTGGCATTTCGCACCGATGACTTTGAAGGCGCCCATGCACTGCATGAGGAAATGGGATGTATCTGCTATGAGAACCCGGACATGGGAATCTATTTTATTCAGGATCCGGACGGATATTGGCTGGAAATTGTGCCCACCAGATAGAGGCAAAACAGCGGTATGAATACGCGGCGGACGGAGCAAGAGACCGTGACCGGGAAAAGAAAGGAGCGATTATGAAACCATATTCGGAATTGACGCGGGAGGAGCTGCTGGCACTGCGGGATGAACTCAGATCTCATTACCAGACCTTGAAGGGTCTGGGACTGAATCTCAACATGAGCCGGGGGAAGCCCTGCAAGGAGCAGCTGGCGCTTTCCATGGGCATGCTGGATGTCTTAAAGGGAGACTCCATTCTTGAGAGCGAGGACGGAACCGACTGCCGAAACTACGGGGGACTCACGGGAATTCCGGAGGCAAAGAGGCTGATGGGAGATATGATGGAGGCGCCGTCTGATCAGGTCCTTCTCTACGGCAATTCCAGCCTGAATTTGATGTACGATACTGTATCCCGCGCCTACACCCATGGCGTACTGGGAGGGACTCCGTGGTGCAAGCTGGATCAGGTCAGATTTCTTTGCGTGGTTCCGGGCTACGACCGGCACTTTGCCATTACGGAGCACTTCGGTATTGAAAACGTTCCGGTTCCGATGGGGCCGGAGGGGCCGGATATGGATCTTGTGGAGCGGCTTGTTTCCGAGGACGCCTCTGTGAAGGGAATCTGGTGCGTGCCAAAGTATTCCAATCCGTCGGGGAACTCTTATTCCGACGAGACAGTCAGAAGACTTGCAGCGCTGAAGCCTGCGGCAAAGGATTTCCGCATTTATTGGGATAACGCCTACACCATTCATCATTTGTACGATGAGACGCAGCAGGATACGATTCTTGAGATTCTTTCCGAGTGCGAAAAGGCAGGCAATCCGGATCTGGTATACAAGTTCGGTTCGACCTCAAAAATTTGCTTCCCCGGCTCCGGAATCTCGGCGCTGGCCACATCCAAACATAACCTGAAGGATATGGAAAAGCAGATGAAGAGCCAGACCATCGGACACGACAAAATCAATCAGCTTCGGCATGTGCGCTTCTTCGGTGACATTCAGGGGATACGGAGGCACATGCAAAAGCATGCAGATATACTCAGGCCGAAGTTTGAGGCAGTCAATGAAATTTTGGAGCGGGAGCTGGGCGGCCTGGGAATCGGATCCTGGACGAAGCCGCGGGGAGGCTACTTCGTTTCGTTTGATACACTGGAGGGCTGCGCAAAGGCTGTGGTATCCCGTTGTGCCGAGGCCGGCGTGGTCATGACCCAGGCGGGCGCCACCTGGCCCGGCGGAAGGGATCCCAGGGATTCCAACATTCGAATTGCGCCGTCCTTCCCTTCCCTTTCGGATTTGAAAACCGCCACAGAGCTGTTTGCACTCTGCGTGAAGTATGTGAGCGCAGAGAAGCTTCTGGAGCAGCGCTGAGCCGCGAAGTGAAACCGGAGGACCAACCGGAGGGAAGACCGGGAACGTAAGGAGAGGCTTCCGGACAGATGGGCTTCCCGGCGGAGGAACCATGATTCCGGAAAAAACAGCCGGGCGTCAGGCTTTTTGCCTGATGCCGGCTGTTTTGACGTTCGATGGCAGATCGGGGTACCCGGTCTGATGGGTGGAAGCATCAGCGGGAAGCGCCCGGCGCCTTCTGACAGATGCGGTGCAGCATTGCCTGTTCCGGCACCGGTCCTATTTTTTCCTCCTCCGCGAGAAGATCTGCGAGGGTGATGCCGTCGATTACGGCGTTGACTGCATTGTCAATTTTCTGAAACACATTGCGGGAGACGCACATCCCGGCCAGCTCACAGGGCGGCGTATTCTTTTCCAGACAGGCAACCGGCGCCATGCTGCCCTCCGTGAGACGCAGGATGTCGCCGACGGAATAATCTCTTGCGGGGCGGGCAAGAAGATAGCCCCCCTGAGCGCCGCGTATGCTTTTTACAAACTTCGCCTTGGTCAGGACCGAAACAATCTGCTCCAGGTATTTTTCCGAGAGCTGCTGGGTTTTTGCCACCTCGCTCAGCGTTGTCACGTTGTCGGGCTTTTTTGCAAATTCCAGCATCATACGAAGTGCATAGCGGCCGCGGGTTGAGATTTTCATTGCGCATACTCCCATTTGAGTTTAATTCCTAGTGCTTTACTCAGAATTAAGAATAGCAGGAAAGCGCCTGTTTGACAAGTTGATTCTGTGCTATACTGAGCTTTGAACATGCTGATCAATCAATTGCATATCTGACAGGAGGAACATATGATTCTAGGGATTCTTTTAGTGATTTTCATCCTGATTTTCACCAGCTGCATTCGCATTGTGCCGCAGGCCAGGGCAGTGGTTCTGGAGCGCCTGGGAAAGTATCATACCACTTGGGGCGCAGGGGTGCATGTCATGGTCCCCTTCATTGACCGCATGGCAAAGCAGGTCAACATGAAGGAGCAGGTGGCCGATTTTCCGCCGCAGCCTGTGATTACAAAGGACAATGTCACCATGCGGATCGATTCCGTGGTGTTCTTCGTCATCATGGAACCAAGGCTCTATACCTACGGTGTGGAAAATCCGATTTCGGCGATTGAAAATCTGACAGCGACGACACTGAGAAATATCATTGGATCCATGGATCTGGATACCACACTGACATCCAGAGAGACCATCAATACCGAGATGCGGTCTCAGCTGGATGTGGCGACGGATCCCTGGGGAATTCGCGTGAACCGGGTTGAACTTAAGAACATTCTTCCTCCGGATGCCATCCGAATTGCCATGGAGAAGCAGATGAAGGCGGAGCGGGAGAAGCGGGAGGTCATCACCCTTGCACAGGGCAGGAAGGAATCGGCAATTCTCACTGCCCAGGGAAACAAGGAGGCTGCGATTTTGAATGCGGAGGCGGAAAAGCAGACCACCATCCTTCACGCGGAGGCTGAGAAGGAGAGACGGATTCAGGAGGCGGCTGGTCAGGCACAGGCCATTCGCACCGTGAAGGCGGCGGAGGCCGAGGGAATCCGGATGCTTCGGAAAGCGGGAGCGGATGATGCGGTGATTCGTCTGCGCAGCTTGGATACGCTTTGCAAGATGGCAGAAGGAAAGTCCACTAAGATTGTGATTCCCTCCCAGATTCAGGGAATGGCAGGAATGCTGACCGCATTGAAGGAAACAGTGACCCAGTCCGGGTCGGGACAGGAACCGGAAGAATCCGAAGAGGAGACGGAAGCATGCCAGGAGATGCAGACGCAGAACGAATGCATGCAGAAGCCGATCCTGGCGGAAGCAGAGCAGCAGGAAGCGGAAGCAGAGCAGCAGGAATTGCGCGGGGAGCAGAAGGGAACAGATCAGGAATGAAAGACGGCTTCATTAAGGCGGCGGCTGTAACGCCGCAGGTTCGGGTAGCGGATGTCTCGTGGAACGGGGCATCCGTCCGTACTCATATGGAGAAGGAGTGGGAACGGCACACAAAAATCTGCGTGTTTCCCGAGCTTTGCCTTACGGCATACAGCTGTAACGATCTGTTTTTGCAGCAGAGTTTGCTGGATGCCGCGAAAAAAGAGTTGAAAAAGCTGGTTGAGGCAAGCGCCGGGCACGATATGCTGACCTTTATCGGTCTTCCGTGGGAACAGGAGGGAAGGCTTTATAATGTGGCAGCCTGCATTCAGGACGGCACGCTGCTGGGCTTGATTCCGAAAACGTACCTGCCGAATTACGGGGAGTTTTACGAGGCGCGCTACTTTGAACGGGCACCGGAGCTTCCGGTCACAGCGGATTTTTACGGCACGCAGGTGCCCCTGGGGACGCAGCTTTTGTTCTGTGTGCGGAATATGCCGGGACTTGTCATCGGGGCGGAGCTCTGCGAGGATCTCTGGGTTCCGTCTCCGCCGTCTGTGGCCCACGCAATGGCAGGGGCAACGGTGATCGTGAACTGCTCCGCATCCGATGAAACCGTGGGAAAGCGCTCATATCGGGAAGCGCTGGTTCGTCAGCAGTCGGCAAGGCTCGCCTGCGCATATCTCTATGCGAATGCAGGCGAGGGGGAATCTACGCAGGATCTGGTGTTTGGCGGGCACAACATCATTGCAGAAAACGGAACGATCCTTGCCCAGTCGGCGTGCTTTTCGTCAGGTGCCGTCAGTGCAGAGCTGGATGTGCAGCGTCTCACCGCAGAGCGAAGGAGACTCACCACCTTCGGCATTCGAAGAGATCAGGCGTATCGCCGGATTGAACTCACCTTCCGGGAGGAGGAAACAGTGCTCACCCGGCGGGTAGAGCGCTCCCCTTTTGTGCCGCAGGAGGAAAAGACCCGGTGGAAGCGCTGCGAGGAGATTCTGGACATCCAGGCACACGGCTTAAAGAAGCGTCTGGAGCATGTGAGAGGACAGCGGGTTGTCCTGGGAATTTCCGGAGGGCTGGATTCCACGCTGGCACTGCTGGTCACAGCCCGGGCATTTGATCTTCTCAAGCTGCCGCGCACAGGGATTCTGGCTGTGACCATGCCGTGCTTTGGAACCACCGACCGGACCTACCACAATGCCTGTGAGCTGACAAAGCGCATCGGGGCCACGCTTCGGGAAGTCCCCATCGGCGAAGCGGTGCTTCTTCACTTTCGAGACATCGGTCAGGATCCCGCCTGCCGGGATATCACCTATGAAAATGCACAGGCGAGAGAACGCACCCAGGTTCTGATGGATCTTGCAAACAGGGAGAACGCACTGGTGATCGGGACCGGAGACCTTTCCGAGCTGGCACTCGGCTGGGCCACCTATAACGGGGATCACATGTCCATGTACGGTGTGAACAGCGCAGTGCCGAAGACCCTGGTGCGGCATCTGGTGCATTACTGTGCCCGGGAAACAGAGGAGACGGCGCTTCGGGCGATTCTTCTGGATATATTGGATACGCCGGTGAGTCCGGAGCTCCTTCCGCCGAAGGACGGAACGATCAGTCAGAAAACAGAGGATCTGGTGGGGCCTTACGAGCTGCACGATTTTTATCTTTACTATGTCCTCCGCTTCGGCTTTCCGCCGAAAAAGATTTACCGCCTCGCGAAGCAGGCATTTTCCGGCGTGTATTCGGACGAGACGATCCTTAAGTGGCTTAAGGTCTTTTACCGCCGGTTCTTTTCACAGCAGTTTAAGCGCTCCTGTCTCCCGGACGGTCCGAAGGTGGGCTCTGTCGCAGTCTCTCCGCGGGGGGATCTGCGTCTTCCCTCAGATGCGGTGAGCAGAGTGTGGAGCGAGGAATTGGAAGCACTATGATCACTTCCACATCCAATTCCAAGATCAGGGCTATTCAGAATTTGAACAAAAAAGCGGCGCTCAGAAGAGAACGGGGTGTGTTTTCCGTGGAGGGCATACGCATGTTTTGGGAGACGCCGGAGGAACGGATTGAAGAAGCGTATGTCAGCGCCGGGTTCCTGGAAGGGTGCGATGATCAAACCAGGGACAGGCTGTCGCAGCTTTCCGCCACGGTTCTTTCTGACACTGTGTTTTCCGCAATCAGTGACACCAGAACCCCCCAGGGAATTCTGCTGGTGGTTCGGCAGCAGGAACCGACCCTCTCACAGCTTCTAAGCGGAGCCCCTGCCGGGCTTTTGCTCCTGGAGACCATTCAGGATCCCGGAAATTTGGGGACGATGATACGGGCGGGAGAGGGAGCCGGCATCAGCGGGATCATAGCGAACCGGGAGACAGCCGATCTCTATAATCCCAAGGTGATCCGCGCGACGATGGGAAGCATTTTCCGCGTTCCCCTGGTCTACACGGAGGATTTGAGTGTGGTGCTTCGGGAAATCAGACGGCAGGGAATCCGGGTTTTCGCGGCGCATCTTAAGGGGAGCTGCACCTATGACGCCCTGTCTTATATGGGGCCCAGCGCCTTTTTGATCGGGAATGAGGCTTCCGGTCTCAGGGAAGAGACGGCAGCGCTGGCAGATCAAACCATTCGGATTCCGATGCTCGGTCGAGTGGAATCGCTTAACGCGGCGGTGGCCGCATCGGTGCTTATGTATGAGATGGCACGGCAGAGAAGAGGAGGAGCATGACAGATAAGAAAAAGAATCCGAGGCGGACAGAGCTTTGGCTGGATGTGCTGCATCTTGTGCTGGGGCTGATAATTGTGGTGCTCTCTGTCCTGGCGTTTCTGTCTCCGGAGGAACATCTCTTGTTTTTTCCGGTTATTTTCTTTTTGTCCGCCGTGATATTTCTGGTAAACGGGGTGGTTTTACTTCAGAATGTCGGGCACCGGCAGAAAAACCGGCTTACGGCGTTTGGAAAAATTGGGGCTGGCGGGCTTTTGCTTTTGCTCGCAGTGGTGAGTGCCGTTGTCATGCGGTAGAGAGGAGCGTGCATTGCTGAAGGATCAGATACTCACGGAGCTGCGGCGGCGGAAGGAGTTTTGCTCCGGTCAGGCGCTCTGTGAAACGTTTCAGGTGACGAGAACGGCTGTCTGGAAGGCCATTCAAGGGCTGAAGGAGGAAGGGTACAAGATTGAGGCTCGGCAGAATCGGGGTTACCTTCTTCACTCAGATCGGGATGCGCTGAATGAGAAGGAGCTGAAGGCAGCGCTCAGGGAAACCGCCTTCTTTCGGGATATTTTATATTTTCAGGAGATTGATTCCACGAACAAAGAAGCAAAAAGGCGGGCGGAGCAGGGAGAAACCGGAGATCTCCTGCTTGTGGCGGACAGGCAGAGCGACGGAAGAGGAAGAAAAGGGAGAAGCTGGAGCTCTCCCTCCGGGACCGGAATTTGGATGTCCATGCTGCTGCACCCTGCCGTTCGCCCGGAACACGCTTCCATGATTACATTGATCACTGCATTGGCTGTGGCGGATGGAATTTGCCGCGTGACCGGACTGGATGTGGGAATTAAGTGGCCCAACGACCTGGTGCTGTCGGGAAAGAAGATCTGCGGCATTCTGACCGAGATGAACACGGATCTGGAGGAAATCGCCTATGTGGTTCCGGGAATCGGAATCAATGTGAATACAGAGTCGTTTCCCGAGGACATTGGCGATGTCGCCACTTCGCTCAAGCGGGAGCTGGGCAGAACCGTTGACCGCCTTCCGCTGATTGCAGCGATTGTGGAGGAGCTGATTCAGGCGCTGACACTGTTTCAGCAGACGGAAAATCTGGAGCAATGGAAGGCGCGGTACGAGGCACGTCTGGTCAATTTGGGGCGGGCCGTTCGCGTACTGGATCCCAGGGGAGAATTTTCCGGAATTGCCGAGGGAATCAATGAACAGGGGGAGCTGAACGTGCGGCGGGAGGATGGAACCTTCGTCTGTGTTCGGAGCGGAGAGGTCAGTGTGCGAGGCATATACGGGTATGTTTGAGGCGCGCACATTCCATTCTTGCTATCTGAGCACAATTGAGATATGATAAGAGTACAGATCGGCGAAAACTGATGGAAAACAGTTTTTGCTGATTTATTAAACGAAAAAACAGACACGACAGCAAGCCTGTCGTGTCTCATGCATGACAGACGGGTGGGGATTGTGACGACAGGAAACGAGACGAAAGGGAACGAGAAAAAAGGGAACGAGCCGAAAGACAGGAAGAAGATGATGGGTGCTCCTAAGACCTCCAAGGCTTCCGGGGAAAGTGCGGATCAGAGCCAAAAGACCGGGGGCAGGGAACGGTACGGGGAGAAGCGATCCATGCAGCCCGCCGAGTTGATTTCCAATATCCGGCAGTTGGTGGAGCAGGCGCAGGGGAAGGACGGAAAGCTTGACGTCGGAGAGATCAACGATTTCTTTTCCGACTTTCAGCTGACACCGCAGGAGATTGATCAGATCTACGCCTACCTGGAAAGCAACAGCATCGAGGTGCTGAATGAAGTGGCGGAAGAGCCTCCGGAGGATCTGCGAAGCATGAAGGAGGACGCACTGCTGGAGGATGATCTGGAGGATGACGACCTGGCGGATGACGAGGAGAAATCCGCAGGCGAAGAGATCAATCTGAATGCGGTGAATCTCCTTGAGGGGGTCGGAACCGAGGATCCGGTCCGCATGTATCTGAAGGAGATCGGAACCGTTCCGCTGCTTACTGCGGAGGAGGAGGTTGAACTCGCTAAGCGGAAGCAAGAGGGCGATGAGCGGGCAAAGGAAAAGCTGATTGAAGCGAACCTGCGCCTTGTTGTCAGTATTGCAAAGCGCTACACCGGACGGGGGATGAGCTTTCTTGATCTGGTGCAGGAGGGGAACTTAGGGCTGATCAAGGGTGTCGAGAAGTTCGACTACGAGAAGGGATTTAAGCTGAGTACGTACGCGACCTGGTGGATTCGGCAGTCGGTGACCCGGGCGCTTGCGGATCAGGCCAGGACAATACGGGTGCCGGTGCACATGGTGGAGACCATCAATAAGATGAGCAAGATGCAGCGAAAGCTCACTTTGGAACTGGGGTATGAGCCGAGTGTGACCGAGCTGGCCAATGCACTGGATATGACAGAAGAAAAGGTCATGGAAATCATGCAGATCGCCCGGGAACCCGCCTCACTGGAGACGCCGATCGGAGAAGAGGACGACTCCAATTTGGGAGATTTTGTCGCGGACAACAATGTGCTGACGCCGGAGGACAATGTGGAATTTGTGATGCTGCGGGAGCACATTGAGGCACTGCTTGGAGACTTAAAGGAGAGAGAGCGCCAGGTGATTGTCCTTCGATTTGGCTTGGAGGACGGGCATCCCCGCACGCTGGAGGAAGTGGGACGGGAGTTTAAGGTGACCCGTGAGCGGATCCGGCAGATTGAAGCCAAGGCACTCAGGAAGCTTAGAAACCCCGTGCGGTCCAAGAGAATCCGGGACTTTTTATGAATGCAAGAAATTACCAAAGAGAGCTGGAAGCATTGATTGCAGAAAATGAGGCTTCGGGAACGGTCCCGAGGCTTCTTCTGCATGTGTGCTGTGCTCCCTGCTCCTCCTGGTGTCTGGAGTATCTGGCTCCGCATTTTGAAGTCACGGTATACTACTACAATCCGAACATTGACTCGGCAGAGGAGTATCGGCGGCGTGCCGAGGAGGAGGAGAGACTGCTCCGGGAGATGAAACTTCCGCGTCCTGTGGGCTTTCTCAGAGGTCCCTACGAGCCGGAGCGCTTTGCTGAGATGGCCAGGGGACACGAGAAGGATGCAGAGGGGGGTGCGCGCTGTTCCCTTTGCTATGAGCAGCGGCTCCGAAAAACGGCGGAGGTGGCAAAGAAGGGGAATTATGACTGCTTCACGACGACCCTCACGATCAGCCCGATGAAGCGGGCCGATGTTCTGAACCGGATCGGGGAGCAGGTGGCAAAAGAGTATCAGATTCCGTTTCTTCCGTCGGACTTCAAGAAAAAAGACGGATACCGGAGATCGACGGAGTTATCAAAGCAGTATTCCCTCTACCGGCAGGATTACTGCGGCTGCCGCTATTCCAAGGCGGAGACAATGAGAAAACGGGCAGAAAAAAGAGAGCTGGAGCAGAAGAAACCGGAGCAAAGGAAAACGGAGCAAAGAGAGCCGGGGGAAAGAGAGTCGGGACAAAGGGAACCGGGACAAAGGGAGCCGGGGAAAAGAGAGCCGGGACAAAGAGAGTCGGGACAAAGGAAGCAGGCACGGTGTCCTGTTCCCAATTAAAGAGAAACGGTGCATCAGCGGGTTTCCGTTGATACACCGTTTTTTGCTGCATCCCCGGGATGCGGCAGCCCTTTCGGGAGTTTGTATGGCTTCAGTGCATATCCGCTTCTTCAATGGAGGCAGCCAGCAGATCCGCCAGCGAAAGCAGCGCCTCTCGCTGTTCTTCCTTCGCACAGGAGCGGATGGTCAGGGCATCGGTGAGCAGCTTCCAATTCTTCATGGAAGCGAGAAGCTCATTCATTTTTCTTCCGGCAGCCGGTGCCCAGGAGCCGTTTTCGATCAAAGCGACGGTGCGGTTCTGGAGATTGTGGGCCTTGAGATCCAGGAAGAGGCGCTCCATCTCCGGGAACAGATCGTTGTTGTAGGAAGAGGAGGCAAAGACCAGGTGGCTTGCGCGGAATGCCTCGCCCACCAGGTAGGAAACGTCGGTGACGGAGACATCGTACATCCGAATATTTTTCACCTTGCGTTCGCCCAGTGCGTTGGCAAGAATTTCGGCTGCGTTTTCCGTTCCGCCGTATATGGAGGCGTAGAAAATGACCACCTCGTGATCTTCAGGGCGGTAGGTTGCCCACTTGGAGTAGGTTTCAATCAGCCACTGAATTTTTTTGGGGGAGCGCCAGATGGGACCGTGCAGCGGACAAATCATTTCAATTTCCAGTCCGGCCGCCTTATTTAAGAGCGCCTGCACCTGCATCCCGTATTTTCCCACAATGTTGGAGTAGTAGCGGCGCAGCTCCGCAACCTCTGCATCTCCGTAGCGAATCTGATCCACAAACAGGTTTCCGTTCAGGGCGCCGAAGGACCCGAAGGCATCTGCAGAGAAGAGGAGCTTTTCCCTCTCGTCATAGCTGACCATGACCTCCGGCCAGTGAACCATGGGAGCCATGATAAAGCGCAGGGTATGCTTTCCTGAGGAGAGGGTGTCATTCTCCTTGACCTGCATGGTTTTCCCCTGTAGATTGATGTCAAAGAACTGGTGCAGCAGCGTGTGGGCTTTTGCTGTTCCTACGACGATTGTTTCGGGGTGACGGATCAGCACATCTCGGAGCGTGGCCGTATGATCGGGCTCCATGTGGTTGATGACCAGATAGTCCAGGGGACGGCCGTCCAGGAGAAACTCCAGATTTTCGAGAAAGACGGAGACAATCGATCGGTCCACGGTATCCAGGAGAACGGTTTTTTCATCCAGAATGAGATAAGAATTGTAAGAGATCCCATTGGGAACCGGATGGCAGTTTTCAAACTTGGAAAGCCTGCGGTCGCTGGAGCCGAGAAACCAGATGTCTTCCGTTACTTTTACAGCCTGACGCATAGTGTTCTCTCCTTTGTATACAAATGAATAAAACGGGAAATACAGGGTTGCGGCCAGGGGCCGTGTTCCGGCAGTTATTATAGCATAACAATCCAAAACACACAAAGCAGAAAAGGAATTGAGCCGACAGTCATGGGATTCCTTGCGAATCCCGGTCCGATGGTGTATTCTGGAACAACAGATGTAAGCGGATTCGACGGCTTTTTCGGGAAAACCGAAGCGGCGGCTCCGGGTTTCCCGCATCAAAGATGCTGCAGGAAAATAACTATAAAACAGAAGGCAGATTGAAATCAGAGATCTGTACCAGAGGTGTGATGATGTTGGAAAAGCAGGAAAAACATGAGGCAAAGAAAGGGATGCCAAAGCCGCCAAAGCCGGATTTTCAGGTGCCGATGAATGGAGAGAGCCAGGTTCGGCACGTGATCGGTGTGGTGAGCGGAAAAGGCGGAGTGGGAAAGTCGCTGATTACCAGTCTTCTGGCCTCCGGAGTCAGAGCGCAGGGATTTTCCGTTGGAATTTTGGATGCGGATGTGACCGGTCCTTCGATTCCCAGGGCCTTCGGAATCCGGGGAGGCGGTCTGGGAGGAAAAGATAAGCTGATGGTACCGGCGACCACAGCCACAGGAATTAAACTGATCAGCTCCAATCTTCTTCTGGAGCATGAGACCGACCCTGTGATCTGGAGAGGACCGGTTATTGCAAATGTGGTGAAACAGTTCTGGTCGGAGGTCCTTTGGGGAGCGCTTGATTATCTCTTTGTCGACATGCCGCCGGGAACGGGGGATGTGCCGCTTACGGTTTTTCAATCGCTTCCGGTGGAGGGAGTTGTGATTGTCACAAGTCCGCAGGAGCTGGTCTCCATGATTGTGGCAAAGGCGGTCAACATGGCCCGGCAGATGAACATTCCGATTTTGGGGCTTGTGGAAAACATGAGCTACTTCCAGTGTCCGGATTGCGGGGGAAGGCACTCGGTGTTTGGCGAGAGTCATATTGAAGAAATTGCGGCGGAGCACGGGCTGAAGGTTCTGGCCAAGGTGCCGATCGATCCCAAGAATGCACGTGCTGTGGACGAAGGAAGCGTGGAGTATTTGGAAGCGCCGTGGCTTGCGGACGCAGTTGCGTCCGTCACAGGAAAGAAGTAAACGATGGAAATCAGCAGCAACCCGAACAGAGAACTTGAGCGATCAATCCTGCAGGTTCCGGATATTGTGCAGGTTCCCGATGACATGATCAGCTGGGCACATCAGTTTCAGGAGGCAATGATGATGTACAGCTGTGCCATTCGCGAGGTCAAAACGAGGCTGGAGGTTCTGAACGATGAGCTTTCTGTTCGCAATCAGCGAAACCCCATTGAAATGATCAAGTCCCGGGTGAAAAAACCGATCAGCATCATCGAGAAGCTTCAGCGGCGCGGATTCCCGGTGTCTCTCGCCTCCATGATGGAGAATCTGAATGATGTGGCGGGGGTGCGGGTGATCTGTTCCTTTGTGGACGACATTTATGATGTGGCAGGGATGCTGATCCGTCAGGATGATGTCCGCGTCATCGCCATTAAGGATTACATTGAGCATCCGAAGGACAACGGGTATCGCTCCTATCATCTGATTGTGGAAGTTCCGGTTTTTTTCTCGGATAAGAAGCGCTACATCCGGGTCGAGGTACAGATTCGCACCATTGCAATGGACTTCTGGGCGAGCCTGGATCATGAGCTTAAGTATAAGAAGGAGATTGAGGACTCGGAGGAGATCAGCAAGGAGCTGAGGGAGTGCGCGGATCTCATTGCAGGAACGGATGAAAAGATGCTGGCGATTCGGAAACGAATCGAGAGCCAGGGCAAAAAATCAACAGAGAGGCATTGAATTCCCCGCGGAGGGTCGCTGAAAAACAGGATGCTCCGCGGGGAATTTTCGGTGCTTCATATTCCGGATACTCAGTCAAAGGAACACTCATAGTAACGAAGGACGGTGCTTACGGAAAAGCCGTTCCTTTCGTACAGTTGAACCGCCGGGATATTGGAGGCGGATACCTGCAAGGCAGCACTTTGGAAACCTTGCTGCTTCAGGACGGAGAGGAGCTGGGGAAAGACCTGACCTCCGATTCCCTTTCCGATCAGATCCTTTCTCACGGCGATGCGGTGCAGATAGCAGTGCTTGTCCTTCATCGGCATGACATAGCACCGGAGGACGGGGCGATTGTCCTTTGGAGAGAGCCCTTCAAAGCACACGACGCCCTCTCCGGACGGAGCCGAACGGCGGAAGCGAAAAGCGCCCCCGGGCGCCGGCTTGTCTGAGAGGTCACAGCGCATTTCTGTTTCCTCCGAGACAAGGCGGGCACCGATGGACAGGAGTACCGGAAGCGCATCCTTGCAGGCGCGGTCCAGTGCAAAACGGACGTTTACGGAGCCGCCCACCGCATCGGCGCCGGGGAGTGAGAGCTTCGCTTTTTCCCAGAGGGCGTGAAAATAACCTTGTCTTCGGCAGGCGGGATCTGTGAACGCGCTTACCTCAAAGCTGCTTTCATCCAGCGGAATCAGAGCGAGAACGGAATGAATGGTTTTGCCGTCATCGGAGCGGGCAAGAAAAAAGGTGGTTCGGGGTTCCAGCAGCGGAAAGGTGAGAGAGAAGGGCTCCTTTTGGTGGGCGCGCTGCAAGATGCCCCGCACCGCCTCCTGTTCCGCCTTGTTCAGTTGTCTTTGTTCTGTTAATTTCATCGTCATTCTCCATGTGCTGTTTCATTTTGTTCAGTATAGCACATTCGAAGGCTTCCGTGATGTGATATTTTAAGCAGGAGGGGGAGGAGAGGATCCGGTACAGTGGAATGCCGGGGCAACGCGCAATTTGCTTGCCCTGCCGAGGAAATGTTTTTATAATGGGGAAGGCAGAAAATTTGGAAAATCGAACGCACGAAATCGTAACATCGAACGCACGAAAACACGGAAATACGAAATCGCAAACTCAGGAACACAGGAGCCCACGAAGGAAGGGACTCGTGAAGTCTTAAAATCGTGAAGTCAGGAACTCACGAAGTCTTAAAATCGTGAAGTCAGGAACTCACGAAATCTTAAAATCGCGAAATCAGGAACTCGTGAAATCTTAAAATCACGAAATCACGAGCCCACGAAATCTTAAAATCGCGAAATAAAATCACGAAACCTTGGAAACAGGAAATCACGATCACGGAATCAGGAAACAACAGAGATTGGAAGGAGACAGGTGTGATTGCAAGACTTATTCAGCGAATCAGGGAAACGGGGGCGCCGGTTTGTGTCGGGCTGGATCCCATGCTTTCGTATATTCCGAATCAGATTCTGGAACGGGCGTTTGACGAAAAAGGAGAGAGCCTGGAGGGCGCAGCCGAGGCGGTGTGGCAGTTTAACCGTGGGATTATCGATGCGACGTACGACCTGATTCCCGCCGTGAAGCCTCAGATTGCCATGTATGAGCAGTTTGGAATTCCCGGTCTTTCTGTCTATGAAAAAACAGTGCGCTATTGTCAGGAAAAGGCTTTGGTGGTCATCGGAGATGCGAAGCGCGGAGACATCGGATCAACATCGGAGGCCTATGCAGCCGCGCACATCGGAGCGGTGCAGATCGGAGCACATACCTGCGAGGCGTTCGGAACGGACATGGTCACGGTCAACCCCTATCTGGGCAGCGACGGGATTCGACCATTTCTCGCTGCGTGTAATCAGTTTGACAAGGGAATTTTTGTCTTGGTGAAGACCAGCAATCCCTCCGGCAGCGAGTTTCAGGATCGGCTGATCGACGGGACGCCGCTTTATGCACACGTGGCAGATCAGGTGGTTCGCTGGGGCGAGGAGAGCATGGACGGAGACTGGTCCAATGTGGGAGCGGTTGTCGGGGCGACCTATCCGGAGATGCTGTCCCAGCTCAGAGTCCGCATGCCGCACAGCTTCTTTCTCGTTCCGGGGTACGGCGCACAGGGAGGGACTGCGGAGGATCTTCGCGCTGCCTTTGATTCAGAAGGCATCGGTGCAGTGGTCAATTCCTCCCGAGGCATCATTGCTGCATGGAAAAAGGACAGGTATGCGGCGTTCGGCGCCATGGGGTTCGCGGAGGCAGCGAGGCAGGCTGTGACCGATATGATTGCGGACATTCGCCGCGTGCTGTGAAAAAGAGGCAAACTTGCCGGGATGACGGCGGAGCCCTTTTACCGGATTCGAATGATTGGACAAAAGGAGAAGGATGTATGACGGTACAAATGGAAAAGACGAGAATACGGCGGCAGGAGGCGCTCTGTCCCGGCATATTTGACCTGACCCTGGAGGCTCCGGGGATTGCGGCACAGGCGAGACCGGGACAATTTGTGAATGTCTACCTGAACGATGCGTCCCGCATTTTGCCGCGGCCCATCAGCCTCTGCCGCATTTCCTCCTCCGAGGGAACTCTGCGGCTTGTCTACCGGGTGAGCGGGGAGCGAGCCGGAACCGCCGAGCTGTCACGCTGTCAGGCGGGAACCACGCTTCGTGTCCTGGGGCCGCTGGGACAGGGGTTTCCCTGTGATGGGGCAGAGGATGTCTGCGTCGTCGGCGGCGGAATCGGTGTGCCGCCCCTGCTGGAGGTACTGCATGCGCTGCCCGGACGAAAAACGGCAGTGCTGGGATACCGCAATGCGGAGCAGATGTTTTTGAAGGGGGAGTTTGAGGCGGCGGCCGACGAAGTGAGGATTGCGACGGATGACGGGAGCTTTGGCGTTCGGGGAACTGCAGTCGATGGGGTCAGGGCGCTTTCACACCGCCCCCGCATGATGTTCGGATGCGGTCCGAGACTGATGCTTCGCGCATTGAAGCAGTATGCGGCGGAGCAGGGGATTCCGCTTTGGGTTTCCATGGAGGAACGCATGGCCTGCGGGATCGGCGCCTGCCTGGCCTGCGTGGTGGAGAGCACGGAAACGGATGCTCACTCCCACGTCAAAAATAAGCGGGTCTGCAAGGACGGACCGGTATTTCCCGCGGAGGAGGTGGTACTTTGAGCGAGGTGAATATGGAGGTGAATATCGCCGGTGTTTCGTTTCAGAATCCGGTGATGACTGCCAGCGGAACCTTTGGCTCCGGCGCAGAGTACAGCGCGCTGATCGACTTAAACCGTCTGGGAGCAGTGGTGACTAAGGGGGTCTCCCATCGACCCTGGCAGGGGAATCCCACGCCCCGGGTCTGTGAGGTGACCGGAGGGATGCTCAATGCCGTCGGACTTCAGAACCCCGGCGTCGATGTGATGATTGAGCGGGATCTTCCCTTTCTTCGACAATTTGACACGAGGGTGATCGTCAATGTATGCGGACACACGGAGGCAGAGTATCTGGCTGTTGTGGAAAAGCTTGCCGATCAGCCGGTGGATATGCTGGAGATCAACATATCCTGTCCGAATGTAAGGGAAGGCGGTATCGCATTCGGACAGAGTGCATCCGCCGTTGAACAGATCACCCGGGCGGTGAAACGGAAGGCGGCGCAGCCCGTCATTATGAAGCTCTCCCCGAATGTCACGGATATCGCTGAGCTTGCCCGCGCCGCAGAAGCCGGCGGTGCAGATGCGGTTTCCATGATCAACACACTGACCGGGATGAAAATTGACGTTTACAGAAGATGCTTTGTGCTGGCCAATCAAACGGGCGGAATGTCCGGTCCGGCGGTCAGGCCGATTGCTGTCCGCATGGTGTATCAGGCGGCTCAGGCGGTGAAGATCCCAATCATCGGGATGGGAGGGATTCAAACGGCGGAGGATGCCTTGGAATTGATTCTTGCCGGCGCGACAGCCGTGGCGGTGGGAACGGCAAATTTTGTGAATCCGGCTGCGACCGTGGAAGTCGTGGACGGAATCCGGGATTATATGGTAAAATACGGAATAAAGGATTTGAAGGAGCTGACGGGCGCAGTGCGCTGAGGAGCAGTGGAAGCAGAGAAATTTCAGATCCGGGAAATGGGGCCGGGCGACAAAGCCGAATCCGGGAAATGGGGCAGCAGAGCAAAGCCGAATCCGGGAAATGGGGCCGTACGACAAAGCTGAATCCGGGAAACGGGGCCGGGCAACAAAGCCGAATCCGGGAAACGGGGCAGCGGAGCAAAGCCTTATCATGGGAGTGAAATGAAATGGAACAGTATAAGCGGGAATTTATAGACTTTATGGTTGACTGCCAGGTGCTTCGATTTGGCGATTTTGTGACGAAGAGCGGAAGAAAGACTCCTTTTTTTGTCAATACGGGGTTCTACCGCACAGGGACTCAGCTTAGAAAGCTGGGGCAGTTTTATGCCCACGCCCTGCGGGAGAATTTCGGGACGGCGTTTGATCTTTTGTTTGGACCGGCCTACAAAGGAATTCCCCTTTGCGTGGCTGCGGCCATGGCACTGAGCGAGCAGGACGGAACCGAGGTGCGGTATTGCTCCAATCGCAAGGAAGTGAAGGATCACGGGGACAAGGGGATCCTGCTGGGCGCTCCGATTGAGGACGGTGACAGAATTGTTATGATTGAGGATGTCACCACTGCAGGCACATCCATTGCGGAAACCATGCCGATCATCAAGGCGCAGGCAGATGCAAAGGTGCTGGGACTGGTGGTCAGTGTTGACCGATGCGAACGCGGGCAGGGGACAAAGAGTGCCTTGCAGGAGGTGGCAGAGCGGTACGGGATCAAGACCTGTGCCATCGTTACGATGAAGGAAGTAATTGCGCACCTTAGCCGGGATAACGACCAAAGAGGTGCGGTGATTGACGAGAGGTTGAGAGAACAAATTGATGCGTACTACAAGCAGTATGGAGTGGACGGCGGACTCTGAGGATCAGGAGATGCGCTGCATCCGGGAGGGGCACCGGGCTGCCGGGACGCTTCTCTTTCTTTTCTATCTGCTGGGACTCGCCTACTTTCTGTTTTTTTCCGAGGCGCTGGGGAGAACCGAGAGCGAGGAGTATCATTATAACCTTGTGCTGTTTCGGGAGATCCGGCGATTTTGGAGCTATCGGGAGCTGCTCGGTTACAAGGCTTTTCTTCTGAATATGGTGGGCAATGTGGTTGCTCTGATTCCCTTTGGCTTTTTTCTTCCGATTGTCAGCGGAAGGCGGCACACCGGCTTTTGCATGCTGCTGATGGGGATTTTGCTTTCTGTGTTCATTGAGCTGCTGCAGCTTGTCACCAGACTCGGGAGCTTTGATGTGGACGATATTTTATTGAATACCATTGGAACCATGATGGGGTATCTGATCTTTCGAATTTTTTTCAGGAGAGTTTCCGGTGTTTGACTACAACAAAAAGAAATACCGCTTTCTGAAATCGGTCAAGGGGAAGGAAACATCGATTTTGGATCGTCCCGAGTTCATGTACCCGGAGAGCGGGAAAAAGGACGAGGCGGAAAAGCCTGAGGTCCGGCGCGTCAATTACTTGAGAAAAGCCCGCTCCGAGATGGGAACCACGGCTCTGATTGCGGCTGCTCTTGCGGTTGCTCTGAGTGTTCTGGTGTTTTATCTCATGGTGGAAACGTTGGGAAATCCGCCGCTTTATGTGTCTGCAATCGCGGCGAGCGCCGCTCTGTTTGCACTGTTTTCCATTGTCTGCGCTTTGCTTTCGATCCTGGAGAAGCACAAGGATCACCGGTTTGCTGTCATCGGACTATCAATGGGAGGAACGGTACTGATTACATGGATCATTACAGTGATGGTAGGGCAGGGAGCTTAATGAAAGAAAGAATTGTACTGGCCATGGGGCGGATTCGGCTGATTCCGGAGGATACGGAGGCGCCGGATCCGTTCCATGACTTTTTTTGCGCGGTTTCCGATTTTCTTCTGCGGGCGGAGGCGCTGGGACAGGAGCTTGAAACGGGGCAGTACCGGAAGCGTACGCTGGAGGAGATGAAAGAGCTGCAGGATGGGCTGTATCGGGACATGCTGCCGTCTCACTATGAGAGCAGCTGGCTGAATCCGGACTATGCGTGGAAAAGAAGCCAAGAGGGAACAAAGGCGGAAACACAGGAGCCTTCCGAAGGGGAGGATCGGGCGAAGCTTGGGGTTCTTCTCTCCGCGCTCTATGCGGAACTGTACGGGGTGCTTCGCTTTCTGTATGAGGGAAGATCGGAGGACATTGCCCCCATGCTGGAGCTGTTTCTTCAGATATACGGCTTGTTTTCCGGCGGAGAAATCCCGGACAGCAAAGAGGTAAAGGACGCCTTTTACTGGTATGCCTTCGATTACCTGGATGTGTCGGTGCCGGAGCGGACAAGGGAACTTCTGATTCCGGAACCCGGGATTGAGACGCAGTTGTTTCATGGCTTTGAACGGGAGGATCTGCGTTATCTGTTTTTCAGCGGAGACTACATTTCAGAGAGCACCCTGCAGCTGGCTTCGTTTTTGAATGCACTGCCGGAGGAGAAGCTGGAGCTGGCGGCGCGAAGCCTGACTGAAGGATTTGCGGAGGGGTTTCGGGTCATGGGGCGCAACCTCTCCGGAAAAAAGACGGTGGCGATCCGGTTCCTCAGGGGATTTGAGCGTCTGGTACTCCGGGAGGCAGAATTGTTTGCCGAGAAGAAATTACAGGTTATCCTGCCCGGCGCTGCGGCTCGCCTCACAGATCGGATTCCCGGTAGGGGAGACCGGCAGCTCTCTCTCAGTCCGAATCGTCAGTTTGAATATGACCACCGCTTTGATGCGGCCATTTTCTGGGACAAGGCCTTTACGGATCGAAGACACACAGAGCTGCAGGCATCCTACGAAGCAAGGCGGGAGGCGGCATCGCAGTACGCGGGGCCAGCGGTGATGGAGTATTTCGGAGAGGACGCCTTCTTTCCGACGGTCAAGCAGGCAGCGCTCTCCTTCAGCCCCAGGCAGAGAAAGCTCTTGAATCGCTGCATGACGGAGCAAGGGGAGCTGACAGAGCGATACATGCCCGGAGATGAGACAAGCTTTTCCATGATTGCGTGGCCCGTCCCGGAAATCGGACCGCAATTTCCCCAGATTTTTGAGGACACCATTGAGATCAACAGCGGGGATAATCGGCGCTGCAAGGCATTGCAGCAAAAGCTGATTGATGTGCTGGATCGCTGCGATCACGTGGAAGTGCGGGGGCAAAACGGAAATGAGACGAACCTTCGGATTGCGCTGCGGAAATTGGAGGATCCGGACAGGGAGACGCGTTTCGAAAACTGTGCTGCAGATGTAAACATCCCGGCGGGGGAGGTGTTTACTTCTCCGGTGCTTGCCGGGACCAATGGGCTGCTTCACGTTTCCAAGGTCTACATTGACGGTCTTTTGTTTCGGGACTTGAAGCTTCACTTTTCCGAGGGAAGGACGACGGAGATTTCCTGTGCCAATTTCGAATCTGAGGAGGAAAATCGGCGCTTTGTGACGGAAAATCTGATGGGAAGCTATGAGGTGCTCCCCATGGGAGAATTTGCAATCGGCACCAATACGGCAGCCTTTGCCTTCGCAAAGCGCTACGGGATCGAAGAAAAGATACCGATTCTCATCGCAGAAAAAACAGGCCCTCATGTGGCAGTGGGCGATACCTGTTACAGCCATGAGGAGGACACCATGACCTACAATCCGGACGGAAAGGCAATTGTGGCACGGGACAATGAAATTTCTGCCCGCCGCCGGGAGAGTCCGGAGGAGGCCTACTTCGGTCATCACAAGGACATCACTCTGCCCTATGAGGAGCTGGGTGTGCTGAGTGCCGTGATGCCGGACGGAAGCCGCGTGGATCTCCTGCGGGACGGCCTGTTTTCCCTTCCCGGTCTGGAAGAGCTGAATGAACCGATCACAGGGCTGGGGACCGGATCCGGTCCCGAGACAGCACCTTGACGCATAGAAAGGAGCAGAAAAATGGCAAGAGTAGGAATTGTGATGGGGAGCGATTCAGATTTGCCTGTTATGGCACAGGCCGCGGATTTCTTAAAGAAGATGGACATTGATTTTGAGATGAAAATTTTGTCCGCGCACCGGGAACCGGAGCTCTTTTTCCAGTGGGCGAGCACCGCAAAGGACAGGGGATACAAGGTGATCATAGCCGGGGCGGGAAAAGCGGCGCATCTTCCGGGGATGTGCGCAGCGCTGTTTCCGTTTCCCGTGATCGGTATTCCGATGAAGACCTCGGATCTGGGCGGTCTGGATTCCCTCTATTCCATTGTGCAGATGCCCAGCGGCATCCCCTGCGCCACAGTTGCGATCAACGGCGGAAAGAACGCAGGCATTCTTGCGGCAAAGATTCTCGCGACCTCTGATTCTGAGATTGAAAAGAAGCTAGAGGCTTACGGGGAAGAAATGAAGCGGGATGTGATGAAGAAGGATGAAGTGCTGGCGGCGGAGGGATACCGGGCCTTGTTGGCGAAATAACGGAGGGCGAGATGGATTACAGGCATGCAGGTGTTGATATTGAAGCAGGATACCGATCGGTGGAGCTCATGAAGGCCTTTGTCAAACGAACCATGCGGCCGGAGGTTCTCGGGGGAATCGGAGGCTTTTCCGGTGCGTTCGCCATGCGGTCCTATCAGGAGATGGAGGAGCCGGTTCTGCTCTCCGGCACGGATGGCGTCGGAACCAAACTGAAGCTGGCGTTTCTTATGAACCGGCACGATACCATTGGGATCGACTGTGTCGCCATGTGTGTCAACGACGTGGTATGTGCAGGCGGGGAGCCGCTGTTTTTCTTGGATTACATTGCCTGCGGGAAGAATGATCCGGAGAAAATTGCAACGATTGTATCCGGTGTGGCAGAGGGCTGTGTGCAGTCGGGAAGTGCGCTGATCGGAGGGGAGACAGCCGAGCATCCGGGGCTGATGCCGGAGGATGAGTACGATTTGGCAGGCTTTTCCGTGGGAATTTGCGACAGAAAGGATCTGATCACCGGAGAGGCGCTTACTGCGGGAGATGTGCTGATCGGAATTGCATCCAGCGGCATTCATTCCAACGGGTTTTCTCTGGTCAGAAAAATTTTTGATATGACAGAGGAAAGCCTTGACACCTACTACCCGGAGCTGGGGGCGAAGCTTGGGGATGTGCTGCTGACGCCCACCCGCATCTATGTGAGGGCGCTGCGAAAGGTAAAAGAAAGGGGCATCCGGGTGCATGCCTGCAGCCACATCACCGGAGGCGGATTTTATGAAAATGTGCCGCGCATGCTGCGGGATGGGATCCGCGCAGTCATTCGGAGGGATTCCTACCAGGTTCCGCCGATTTTTCGGCTGATGGAGAAACAGGGGGAGGTATCCCGGCAGGTGATGTATAACACCTTCAACATGGGAATCGGAATGATTGTCGCCGTCCGGCCGGAGGACGCGGATGCAGCGATGGAGGCAATCCGGGAATCCGGAGAGGACTGTTTTTTGATCGGCACTTGCGTCAGCGGAGAGAAGGGCGTGGAGCTGTGCTGAGGGTAGGGGTTCTGGTGAGCGGAGGAGGCACCAATCTGCAGGCAATTCTGGATGCGGAGAAGGCCGGAAGAATCCGAAATGCCAAGGTAGTATTTGTCCTTTCCAACAACAGCAGCGCATATGCGCTGGTGCGGGCGAAGCAGGCGGGAATCCGCACCCTCTGTCTTTCGCCTGCCGCGTTTCCCGATCGGGCTTCATTCCATGGGGCGCTGCTGGAGACCTTGCAGAAGGAAGGGCTGGATCTGATTGTGCTGGCGGGCTTTCTGGTGCGGGTTCCGGAGGAAGTGATCCGGGCGTTCCGGGGACGCATCATCAACATTCACCCGTCTCTGATTCCCAGCTTTTGCGGAAAGGGATATCATGGGATCAAGGTGCACGAGGCAGCGCTTCGCTGCGGCGTCAAGGTAAGCGGTGCGACAGTGCATGTTGTGGATGAGGAATTGGATCACGGAGCAATCCTTTTGCAGCGCGCGGTGGAGGTGAGGGATGACGACACGCCGGAGAGCCTGCAGAGGAGAATCATGGAAGAAGCGGAGTGGAACCTGCTTCCGGCGGCCATCGACGGGATTGCCAACGGGAAGCTTAAGTGGAAAGAAGCCTCAGAGAGGAGGTAGCATGAAAATTCTTGTGATCGGAAGCGGCGGGAGAGAACACGCAATCTGCTGGAAGCTGGCACAAAGTCCCAGGGTGGAGAAGATCTATTGTGCACCGGGGAATGCGGGTATCTCCCAGCTTGCGGAGTGCGTGCCGATCTCTGCCATGGCATTTGAGGAGCTGGCGGCATTTGCGAAGGAGAAGGAGATCGGCCTCACGGTGGTCGGGATGGATGATCCTCTGATCGGAGGCATTGTGGATGTATTTGAGGAGAAGGGACTCCGTATTTTCGGCCCCAGACAGAATGCAGCCATTCTGGAGGGGTCCAAGGCATTTTCCAAGGAATTGATGAGAAAATACGGAATTCCCACAGCGGAATGCCAGGTTTTTACAGATGCCGATGCAGCACTTCGCTATGTGGAGGATTGCAACATTCCGGTGGTCATAAAGGCAGACGGTCCCGCGCTGGGAAAGGGAGTTCTCATCTGCGAGACGAGAGAGCAGGCGCGTTCCGGGATTCGTCGGCTGATGGTGGAAAAAGCCTTCGGCGCATCCGGAAATACCGTGGTCATTGAGGAGTTTATGACGGGACGAGAGGTGAGTGTTTTAAGCTTTGTCGACGGCAGAACCATTCGAATCATGGACAGCGCACAGGACCATAAGCGGGCAGAGGACGGGGATCAGGGCCTTAACACGGGGGGCATGGGAAATGTTTCTCCGACCCCCTTTTATACGGAGGAAGTTGACCGCTTCTGCAAGGAGCAGATTTATCAGAAGACGGTGGACGCAATGGCTGCGGAGGGAAGGCCGTTTCGAGGCGTGATCTTCTTTGGGCTTATGCTCACGGCAGATGGTCCGCGGGTCCTGGAATACAATGCGCGCTTTGGAGATCCGGAGGCACAGGTGGTGCTGCCCCGCATGGAAAATGATCTGCTGGAGGTTATGGAGGCTTGTCTGGACGGAACGCTGGATCAAATTGAGCTGCGGTTTAAGGATGAGGCCTGTGTATGCGTGGTGCTGGCAAGCGGCGGGTATCCCAAGTCCTATGAAACAGGGATGCCGATCACCGGGCTGGAAGCGTTCCGCGGGAAGTCAGATTTCCTGTGCTTCCATGCCGGGACCGCAAAAAATGAAAGCGGAGAGCTGGTGACCGCAGGCGGCCGCGTCCTCGACATAACTGCGCTGGGCCGAGACGTGAAGGAAGCTCGGAGTAAGGCTTACGAAGCGACCACATGGGTTCACTTTCGGAACCAGTTTATGCGGCATGACATTGCAAAGTCGGCGGAGAGCTGAGATGAACCAGGAACAGAGAAAGTATCTGATGCTGCTGTCCGAGAAGTTCCCCACCAGGCAGGCAGTCTGCACGGAGATCATCAACCTTGCAGCCATTATGAATCTGCCCAAGGGAACCGAACATTTTATGAGTGACATTCATGGGGAATATGAGGCGTTTCTCCATATTATGAACAACTGCTCCGGGGTGATCCGGGAAAAGATCGAGATGATCTTTGAGGGTAAGCTTACACCGCCGGAGCAGCGGGATCTCCGCACGCTGATTTATTATCCGAAGGAAAAGCTTAAGCTGCTCCATGAGGAGGGGCGGGTCACACCGAAGTGGTATCGGGAGACGCTCCGGGAGATGATTCAGATCGCCCGGGTGGTTTCGTCTAAGTACACGCGTTCCAAGGTCAGAAAAGCAATGCCGAAGGATTTCGGGTACATTATTGACGAGCTGCTGCATGCACTTCCGGATGAGGACGACAATCAGCTGGCCTATCACGAGAGAATTTTGGATACCATTGTGGGAATCCAGAACGGGGATGAGTTTATTGTGGCGGTTTCGGCACTGATTAAGCGTCTTGCGGTGGATCACCTTCACATTGTCGGTGATTTATTTGACCGCGGACCGGATGCGGATAAAATCGTTGATCTGCTGATGAAGTACCACACGCTGGATATTCAGTGGGGTAATCATGACATCCTGTGGATGGGAGCGGCCTGCGGAAGCGATCCCTGCATTGCCAATGTCATCCGAAACAACGTTCGATACAACAACATCCGCATTCTGGAGAGCGGATATGGGATCCCGCTGCGGAAGCTGCAGTTGTTTGCGGAAAAATACTACAACGGGACGCCTGCCAAGGCGATGGTAAAGGCCATCAATGTGATTGTCATGAAGACGGAGGGGCAGATTATCAGGCGTCATCCGGAGTACGGGATGGATGACCGCCTCCTGCTTCACAAGATCGATATGGAAAAGGCAGCAGTTCGGATCGGTGACCGGGAAATTCCGGTGAACACTACGGAGTTTCCCACGGTGGACTGGGCGGATCCCTATCAGCTGACGGAGGAGGAGGCGGAGGTGATGGATGATTTCCGCAGCTCCTTCCGCGAGAGCGCCCGGCTGAAAAAGCACATTGATTTTCTGTATTCGGTGGGCGGGATTTATCTGCAGATGAACGACAATCTTCTGTTTCACGGCTGTGTTCCGCTGGATGAGAGCGGACAGATGGATGAACTGAACTTTTTCAACCATTACCATCACGGAAAGGCCTACTTTGACTGCTGTGAGCGGGCGGCGCGATTGGCGTATAACACCGGGGATCCGCGCTATGTAGATTTCATGTGGTATCTTTGGGGCGGTCTCAAGTCTCCCATGTGCGGCCGGGTGGTAAAGACCTTTGAGCGCACGTATATTGATGATAAGAGCACCTGGAAGGAACCGGAGGATCCCTATTATCGCTACCTGGATTCCGAGGCCACCAGCCGCATGATTTTAAGGGATTTTGGCTTGAAGTCAGACCTTTCCCATATTATCAACGGACACACGCCGGTGCATGCCTCCGCAGGGGAAAATCCGATCAAGGCAGGCGGAAAGCTGATTGTAATCGACGGGGGATTCAGCAAGGCCTATCACAAGACGACGGGCATTGCAGGATATACGCTGATCTACAATTCCCACGGCATGCGAATCAAGTCCCATGCTCCCTTTGAAAGCGTGGAGAAGGTTCTGAATGAAAACAGCGACATCGAGTCGCGGGCAGATCAGTTCGAGATCGAGCCCTACCGCGTCATGGTGGGAGATACGGATATCGGAAAGAACATCGCGAGACAAATCGAGGATTTGAACGAGCTGTTAGATGCCTATCGGGAGGGAGCCATTCCGGAAAAGGTGGATAAAAAATAGGGGATAAAAAATAGGGGATGATGAATCCCCTTGTCAGGAAGCAAACCATATTCCTGGTGAGACCATTCGCGGGGACAGTCTACAGCTCCCCCCGCTTAAAGGCGCGCATCAGTTCCCCGGCGACGCTGCCGGTATCGGGAGGATCCGGCACCTCCTCCCGGGGATAGAAGGCGGCCTCGCAGAGCTCGTCCTCCTGCAGTGTAATTTGGTCGGATCCGTCCAGCTCAGCGGAAAATCCGATCATCAGAGAGTCGGAGAAGGACCAGGGCTGTGTCTTAAAGGGACGCAGGTTTTTCACACGAAGTCCGGTCTCCTCCATCACCTCGCGGTGAACTGCCTCCTCCGGGGTCTCCCCCACTTCAAGAAAGCCGGCCACCAGCGCCTTCCTTCGGTAGTTGCTTGCATTCCTTGCATAGCGGGTCAGAAGGAGCTTGTCTCCGTTTTTCACCGCCACAATGATGGCGGGGGAGATCTTGGGGTACTCAATCAGACCGCAGCGCGGGCAGACCATGGCCCGTTCCGTGTCTGAGTGGTGTGTGGGCGCACCACAGCGGCCGCAGAAGCGTCTGGTCCCGTAGAAGCGCCAGAGCTGGATGGCGGTGATCCCAGCGAAGGCTTCGTACCGGGGCTGAAACTGTCGGAGCTCCGCAGCCTGCAGAAACGAAAACAGGTGGGAGGGAAGCCCGGATACCGTATCATCCGGCAGGAGAAAGTAGCGGCTCTCGTCGATGGCAAAGAGATAGCGGGACCTTTGCCTCAGGGTTTCCAGAGAAAGCCCCCTGCCGATCACATCAGAAAAACGAGGAAGGCGAAGTCCATCGCCTTCCTTGATGGTGAGAATGCGCTCCCTGTCACACAGCATCAGGTGAGATTCCGGATCCGGGAGGCAGTCCGTTCGATATTCCACGTGGTATTGTTTGGGAAAGATATCCTGTATCATCCTCGTTTGTGCACTCCGAACTGATATTTGTCCAGCAGCTCATTTTTCAGGCTCCAGAGCTTTTTTGAGAGATCCACATAGGTCTGGTGGGGATACTCAAAGCGCTTGGATTCTTCCCAGAGGGAGTCCAGCTCCTGACGGCAGAATTGCTGAATTTCTTTGACGGACGGCGACTGATAGACACAGATCCCGTCCCGGAAGATCGGCACCAGCAGCTCCCGCATGGTGTAGGAGCCCCCCTCCAGCAGTGTCTTTTTCCAGGTTTCAATGGGATCAAACAGTAGAAGCGGCTCCTGCGGATCAAAGGTTTCGTCCGCCAGAGCGATCAGGTCGGCGACAATCATGCCGCTTTCATCACAGATGCGGTAGATGGTCTTGTTCCCGGGATTTGTGATTTTTTCCGCATTTTCCGAGATCTTGATTTTGGGAAGGAAGGCGCCGCTTTTTCTGTCCTGAATCGCAGCGAGCTTATACACGCCTCCGAAGGCCGGACAATCCTTGCTGGTGATCAGGTTGGTCCCGACGCCCCAGGAATTGATGGTTGCACCCTGCGACTTGAGGGACAAAATAAGGTTCTCGTCCAGGTCGTTGGAGGCGGAGATGATCGCGTCCGTGAAGCCCTCCCGATCCAGTGCTGCCTTGACCTTTTTCGAGAGATAGGCCAGGTCGCCGCTGTCCATGCGGATTCCGTAGCGCTTGGGACGGATTCCGGCCTGACGCATCTCCCGAAACACGGTGATGGCATTCACCAGACCGCTGTCCAGCGTGTCATAGGTGTCGATCAGGAGGATACAGGCGTCCGGATAGAGCTTTGCATACGCCCGGAAGGCACTCAGTTCATCCGGAAAGCTCATGATCCAGGAGTGGGCGTGGGTGCCGCTCACCGGCACATCAAACATCTGTCCGCAGAGAACGTTTGAGGTGGCAACACAGCCGGCAATCATTGCCGCCCGCGCCCCGTAGATACCGGCGTCCGGTCCCTGGGCACGCCGGCATCCGAATTCCATGACCCCATCCCCCTGGGCGGCGCGGACAATGCGAGCCGCCTTGGTCGCGATCAGGCACTGGTGGTTGATTATGTTGAGGACTGCAGTTTCGATCAGCTGTGCCTGCATGATGGGAGCGATGACCTTAAGGAGCGGTTCCCGGGGGAAGATGACGCTCCCTTCGGGGATTGCGTAGATATCGCCGGTGAATCGGAATTCGGACAAATAGTCCAGGAAGTCCTGTTCAAAGATATGAAGACGTTCCAGATAGGCGATATCCTCCGCCTCAAAGTGGAGATTTTTGATATAGTCGATGACCTGCGCAAGACCTGCACAGATGGAATACCCGTTCCCCTCCGGGTTATTGCGGTAAAAAACGTCAAAGACCACGGTCTGGTTGACATCTGCATTTTTAAAATAGCCCTGCATCATGGTCAGTTCGTACAGGTCTGTCAGTAGTGTGAGATTTCGCATGGATTCGCCTTTTTATTCCTTTTTCTTTCCTTGATTTGCGACAGCTTCCATCTTTGCCTTGAGAGCCTCCTGATCGCCGAGGTAGTAGTGACGAACCGCCCGGAACTGATCGTCAAATTCGTAGACCAGGGGGGTTCCGGTGGGAATGTTGATGCCGACAATATCCTCCTTTGAAACATCGTCAAAATACTTGACCAGTGCACGGATTGAGTTGCCGTGGGCGGTGATGAGGATGCGCTTTCCCGCCTGCATCTCAGGCTTAATTTTCTCATTGAAATAAGGAACCGCCCGGGCAATCGTGGTTTCCAGACTTTCGTGGTCGGGAAGCAGCGTGGCGTCCACATCGCGGTAGGCCGGGGAATTTTTGGCGCTTCTGGGATCTGCCGGATCCAGAATCGGCGGTTTGACGTCAAATGAGCGGCGCCAGATTTTTACCTGCTCCTCGCCGTATTTTTCCGCTGTCTCGGACTTGTTAAGCCCCTGCAGAGCACCGTAGTGGCGCTCATTCAGCTTCCATGATTTTACGACCGGAAGCCAGTTTCGGTCCATCTCATCCAGAATGTGATCCAGCGTGTGGATTGCCCGCTTCAGATAAGAGGTATAGCAAAGATCAAAATCGTATCCTTCTGACTGAAGGAGCTTGCCGGCCGCCTTTGCCTCCTCATGTCCCTTTTCGCTGAGATCCACGTCCATCCACCCGGTAAACAGGTTTTTCCGGTTCCATTCACTTTCTCCATGTCTGACCAGTACGAGTTTCATCATAAGTGTTGTCATTCTCCTTTCGCAGCAGCGATCTGACATTATCGAACCCAATATAGCATAAAAAAACGGGAAAAAACAGAGAGGAAGAATTTGTTAGACTTGCCCCTGTAAAAAAGTTATAATAATAAAAAGGAATCGGAGCAAAGAAGGCCTGTGTCAGACGGATGCGGCCGGAAGGGAAAGAGATGGAGAGAGAGAGCCTGAAGTACCGCACTTACATTAAAATTCTGGAGCGAGAGCTGGTTCCCGCCATGGGATGTACCGAGCCGATTGCCATCGCGTTTTGTGCTGCCACGGCGAGAAAGACCCTGGGTGCGCGGCCCACGGCGATCCGGGTGGAAGCAAGCGGCAACATCATAAAGAATGTGAAAAGTGTGATTGTGCCGAATACGGGGGGAAAGCACGGCATTGAGGCGGCGGCAGCGGCAGGAGTGCTTTACGGCGATGCAGAGGCGGGACTGCAGGTATTTGCACATGCAGCGCCGGAGGAAATCGAAGGACTGGATGCGTATATGCAGGAGACGGAGATTTGCGTGGCAAATATCGACTTCGGATATGTTCTTGATATTATCGTGACGGTCTCCGACGGGGTCCATACCGCAAAGGCGCGCACCGCGCTGGAGCACACCAACCTTGTGCGGATTGAGAAGGACGGAGCGGTTCTCTTTGAGAAGCCCGTCGTGGAGGAAACAGATCCGAATATGCCGGATTATGAGCTGCTGAATGTACGAGATATCCTTGATTTTGCAAAGAGCTGTGATCTGGAGGATGTTCTTCCCGTGCTGAAGCGGCAGATTGCGTACAATGTCAAAATATCCGATGAGGGTCTTAACAATCCTTACGGTTCGAATATCGGAAAAACGCTGATGCAGGTGTACGGGGACGAGAATGTCCGGATTCGGGCAAAGGCGCGGGCAGCGGCGGGATCCGATGCCAGAATGAACGGATGTGACCTTCCGGTCGTCATCAATTCCGGAAGCGGAAATCAGGGGATGACGGTCTCCCTTCCGGTTTACGAGTATGCGAGGGCGCTCCGGGCCCCGGAGGAAGCAATGTGGCGGGCACTTCTGGTTTCCAACCTGGTGACCTTGCATGAAAAAGAGGGCATTGGCCGCCTCTCTGCTTATTGCGGAGCAGTGAGCGCCGGGGCGGGAGCCGGAGCCGGGATTGCCTGGCTGAAGACCGGAGGGGACGTACAGGCAGTGGAGCAGACCATTGTCAATGCACTGGCCATTACCTCGGGCATCGTCTGCGACGGCGCCAAGGCCTCCTGTGCGGCCAAAATCGCCACGGCTGTGGACGCGGGAATTTTGGGATTTGAAATGTACCGGAACGGTCGTTCCTTCCGCGGAGGGGACGGACTGGTGGCGGAGAATGTGGAACACACCATCAGCAATATCAGCCGTCTCGGCCGGGAAGGAATGAAGGGAACCGACAAAGAGATCATCGATATTATGATCAGTCGGTGAGGGATGTGCAGTAAATCCGTTGACAGCGCCCGGGCTTTCCATTATACTGACACCAGTTATGGATCAGGTTCCATACGGTGATATGAAGTAAAAACATAGGAAAAGCTGCGATAAAGAGAGTAGGAAAGACAGAACGGCACAGAGAGTCGCGGGGGCTGAGAGCGCGATCCAAGTAAGAATTTCCGAAAATCACTTTTGAGCTGCATCCCGGAAGCCGGCGGCGTGACAGGGTCGGTGCGTATGGGATGACGTGGTTCTCACGTTACAGGGAACTCATATGTTGGTATGCAGGTGGTACAGCGGGGTTTTAAAGACTTCGTCCTGAGGGGCGAAGTCTTTTTTTTATCAGATTGGAAAAGGAGAAGAGTATGTACAAGAAGGTTCCGGCGGATATGAATTTTGTCGCGCGCGAGGGAGAAGTGGAGAAATTCTGGGGAGAAAACCGCATCTTTGAAAAGTCGGTGGAGAACCGGGAGGGTTGTCCGACCTACATGTTTTACGACGGACCGCCGACTGCCAACGGGAAGCCGCATATCGGTCATGTGGAGACGCGGGTCATCAAGGATATGATTCCCCGCTATCAGGCGATGAAGGGAAAGCAGGTTCCCCGAAAAGCAGGCTGGGACACCCACGGTCTTCCGGTGGAGCTGGAGGTGGAAAAGGAGATCGGCATCGAGGGAAAGGACGCGATTGAGGACTACGGAATTGAACCGTTTATCGCCCGATGCAAGGAATCGGTTTGGAAGTATAAGGAAATGTGGGAACAGTTTTCCGGCAAGGTGGGCTACTGGGCGGATATGGAGAACCCCTATGTCACCTACTACGATGATTACATTGAATCCGAGTGGTGGGCGCTGCAGCAGATTTGGAAGAAGGGGCTGCTTTATAAGGGCTTTAAGGTGGTGCCGTACTGCCCGGATTGCGGGACACCCTTGTCCTCTCACGAGGTCGCACAGGGATACAAGACACTGAAGGAGCGTTCCGCGATTGTCCGCTTCAAGGTAAAGAATGAGGATGCGTATATCCTCGCCTGGACAACCACACCCTGGACCCTTCCTTCCAATGTGGCGCTCTGCGTCAACCCTGGGGAGCGCTACGCGAAGGTCAAGGCGGCAGACGGAAAGGTGTATTATCTGGCGGAAGCATTGCTGGACGCTGTCCTGGGAGGTTTGGGCAAGGGAGGCGAGCCCGACTATGAGGTTCTGGAAACCTATATCGGACAGGATCTGGAGTATAAGGAATATGAACCGCTCTATCAGTGTGCGGCGGATGCAGCGGAAAAACAGCACAAAAAGGGCTTCTTTATCTGGTGCGATGACTATGTCACCATGACAGACGGAACCGGCGTGGTACACTGTGCGCCTGCATTTGGTGAGGATGATGCCCGGGTCGGGCGAAAGTACGACGCCCCCTTTGTACAGATGGTGGATGAGCACGGACGGATGCGCCCGGAGAGCGGCAAGTTTTCCGGCATGCGCTGCAAGCCCACCGAGAAGGAATTGAAAAAGGGCGCAGTCAGCGCAGATCCGGAGGTTCTCAAGGATCTGGAGGAGAGAGGCATCCTCTTTTCCGCTCCGCAGCTGGAGCATGAGTATCCCCATTGCTGGCGCTGCGACACACCGCTTATTTACTATGCGCGGGAATCCTGGTTTATCAAGATGACGGCAGTGCGGGACGACCTGGTGAGAAACAACAAGGAGATCAACTGGGTGCCGCAGAATATCGGAGAAGGGCGCTTCGGAAACTGGCTTGAAAATATCCAGGATTGGGCGATCTCTCGAAATCGCTACTGGGGGACCCCGCTGAATGTCTGGGAGTGCCCGGATTGCGGACATCAGCTGAGTGTGGGATCCAGGAAGGAGCTGGCGGAGCTCAGCGGCGATCCGAAGGCGGAGAAAACGGAACTGCACCGTCCGTATGTGGATCAGTACACGATTCCTTGTCCGCATTGCGGAGGAAGCATGCATCGGGTGCCGGAGGTCATTGACTGCTGGTTCGATTCCGGAGCCTGCCCGTACGCGGAGATTCACTATCCCTTTGAGAACAAGGAGCTGTTTGAACAGCAGTTTCCGGCGCAGTTCATCTCGGAAGCCGTGGATCAGACCCGAGGATGGTTTTACTCTCTGCATGCGGAGGCGACGCTTCTCTTTAACAGCCCGGCCTTTAAGAATGTCATTGTCATGGGGCATGTCCTGGACGAAAACGGAAATAAGATGTCGAAGTCAAAGGGGAATGCGGTGGATCCCATGGAAGCCCTGGAGACCTTCGGCGCCGATGCCATTCGCTGGTACTTTTATACGGCGGCGGCTCCGTGGCTGCCGAAGAAGTTCTCCACAGAGGCAGTGAAGGAGGGACAGAGAAAGTTTTTGGGAACCCTCTGGAACAGCTATGCCTTTTACACGCTTTACGCAGACATTGATTCCTTTGATCCCACCAAGTATCAGCTGGATTATGAGAAGCTGTCCGTCATGGACCGCTGGCTGCTCTCCAAGACAAACAGCATGGTAAAGCGCACCGATTTGAATCTGGCAAAATACCGGATTCCGGAGGCCGCGCAGGTGCTGCAGTCCTTTGTGGATGAGCTGTCAAACTGGTATGTCCGCCGCTGCCGCGAGCGCTTCTGGGCCAAGGGGATGGAGCAGGACAAGGTAAACGCCTATCTGACTCTCTACACCGCGTTAGTTACTGTCTGCAAGGCGGCTGCGCCCATGATTCCGTTCATGACGGAGCAGATCTACCAGAATATTGTGAGAACGGTGGATCCCAAGGCGCCGGAGAGCATTCATCTTTGCGATTATCCGAAGTGGAACGAGGCGTGGATTGACACAGAGCTTGAGAAATGCATGGATCAGGCATTGGATATTGTTGTGATGGGACGGGCTGCGAGAAACAAGTCCGGTATGAAGAACCGTCAGCCCCTTGCTGCGATGTATGTAAAGGCGCCGGTGGAATTGAATGAATATTACAAAAAGATCATCGAGGATGAGCTGAATGTAAAAACCGTCAGCTTTACGGACGATGTGGATCAGTTTATTGCGTACACCTTCAAGCCGCAGCTGAAAACAGTGGGACCGAAGTACGGAAAATTCCTGGGTCAGATCAAGAAGGCGCTGGAAGCGCTGGATGGACAGAAGGCGATGCAGGAGCTGAAGGCTTCCGGTGCACTTCGCTTTGACTTCGACGGACAGAGCGTGGAGCTTACCGAGGCGGATCTTCTGATTGATGCCGGGAAGTCGGACCGCTATGTCACGGAAGCGGACAACGTGGTCACAGTGGTTCTGGATATCCGGCTGGATGATGCCCTGGTGGAGGAAGGCTTTGTCAGAGAGCTGATCAGCAAGGTGCAGACGATGCGGAAGGAAGCAGGATTTGAGGTGACCGATCACATCACGCTCTGCGTCAGCGGAAATACGCGTATCTGCGAAATCATGAAACGAAACGAAACGGTGATTCGGGGGAATGTACTTGCGGACCAAGTGTGCTATGATAAGCATGTCGGTTATCAGAAGGATTGGAATCTGAACGGCGAACAGGTAACCTTGAGTGTGGAGAAGCAGAGCTGAGTCCGCGAAAGACGCGGAAGAGGCGCGTTTGCTTCAAAGGAGGAGAACTTGGAGGCAAAGAATCGAAACGATCTGTTTGAGGCGGAAAAGGAGAATTTGAAGGATCAGATTAAAAACAATCTGAGAATGCTGTATCGAAAAGAAATTGAGGAGGCCACTCCTCAGATGGTCTATCAGGCATTGGCATACGCGGTCAAGGACAGTGTCATGAGTGACTGGATCGCGACCCATAAGGAGTACGAGAGAGCCGATGTCAAAAAGCTTTATTACCTTTCCATGGAATTTCTGGTGGGGAGGGCGCTTGGCAACACCGTACTGGCGCTTTCGGAAGAGAAGGTGGTATCGGAGAGCCTGAAGGAGCTTGGCTTTGATCTTGCTTCCATCGAGGATGAGGAGCGGGAGCCGGCGCTTGGAAACGGGGGACTTGGGCGGCTTGCCGCCTGCTTCCTGGATTCCCTGTCTACGCTGGGCTATCCGGCCTACGGATGCGGGATCCGCTACCACTACGGAATGTTCCGCCAGAAAATTGAGGATGGATATCAGCGGGAAATTCCCGATGACTGGCTGAAGGAGGGGTATCCCTTCGAATTGAAGCGGGAGGAGTACGCCTGCGAGGTCAGGTTCGGCGGGTATGTGAGCACGCAGGTGGAAGACGGCAAGGTCAAGTTCGTCCAGGAAGGGTATCAATCGGTGCGGGCGATCCCCTATGATCTGCCCATCGTGGGATACGGAAACCACATCGTCAATACGCTTCGTATCTGGGATGCGGAGGCAATGCGGAGCTTCAGTCTGGAGTCCTTTGACAAGGGAGATTACCAGCGGGCGGTGGAGGAGCAGAATCTTGCCCGCACCATCAGCGAAGTGCTCTATCCGAACGACAACCACTATTCGGGCAAGGAGCTTCGGCTGAAGCAGCAGTACTTCTTTATTTCTGCCAGCGTGCAGACAGCAATCCGGAAGTTTAAGCAGATGCACACGGACATTCGGAAGCTCCCGGACTATGCCGTGTTTCAGATGAATGATACCCACCCGACGGTGGCGGTTCCGGAGCTGATGCGCATCCTTCTGGACGAGGAAAAGCTGGGATGGGACGAGGCGTGGAGCATCACGAATCGCTGCTGCGCCTATACCAATCACACCATCATGACCGAGGCACTGGAAAAATGGCCGATTGACCTCTTTTCCCGTCTGCTTCCCCGTATTTATCAGATCGTGGAGGAAATCAATCGCCGTTTTGTCGCAGAAATTCAGAAGGCCTTTCCGGGAGATCAGGAAAAGGTGTACCGCATGGCGATTTTGTATGACGGGCAGGTTCGCATGGCGTATCTCGCCTGCTGTGCAGCCTTCTCCATCAACGGGGTGGCAAAAATCCATACAGAGATTCTGAAAAAGCAGACGCTGAAGGATTTCTATGACCTCTATCCCGAACGGTTCAACAACAAAACCAACGGGATCACACAGCGGCGCTTCCTGCTTCACGGGAATCCGCTCCTTGCGGACTGGATCAGCAAAAAAATCGGAAGCAAGTGGATCACGGATCTGTCCGAGGTGAAAAAGCTGGAGCCGCTGGCAAAGGATGGGATGTGCCGGAAGGAATTCATGGAGATCAAGTTCCGGAACAAGCTTCGTCTGGCGGAATACATTCGGAGGCACAACGGAATTGAAGTGGATCCCCGGTCGATCTTTGATGTCCAGGTGAAGCGTCTCCATGAGTACAAGCGTCAGCTCATGAATATTTTGCATGTCATGTATCTCTACAATCGCCTGAAGGACAACCCGGAGCTGGATCTGGTTCCGCGCACCTTTATTTTCGGCGCGAAGGCGGCGGCAGGATATCACAGAGCGAAGCTCACCATCAAGCTCATCAATTCCGTGGCGGATGTCATCAATCGGGACGAGTCCATCGGAGGGAAGCTTAAGGTGGTCTTTATCGAGAATTACTGTGTCTCGAATGCAGAGCTTATTTTTGCTGCGGCGGATGTCAGCGAACAGATCTCCACTGCCAGCAAGGAGGCTTCCGGAACCAGCAACATGAAGTTTATGTTGAACGGTGCACCGACGCTTGGAACCATGGACGGAGCCAATATCGAGATTGTGGGCGAAGTCGGAGAGGAAAATGCGTTTGTATTCGGCATGTCTGTGGAGGAGGTCATTGGACTGGAGCAGAACGGCGGCTATGATCCGATGGAAATCTTCAATCAGGATGCGGAGATCCGCAGAGTCCTGATGCAGCTGATCAACGGCTATTATGCGCCGGAGGATCCGGAGCTTTTCCGGGATATCTATGACTCCCTGTTGAGCAAAGAACACGCGGATCGCCCGGATACCTATTTCATCCTGAAGGATTTTCAGTCCTATCTGGACGCCCATGAAAGAGTGGATGCCGCGTATCGGAATCAGGAGCGATGGGCAGAGATGTGCATCCTCAATACGGCCCATGCCGGAAGGTTTTCCTCGGATCGTACGATTGAAGAGTACGTGCGGGATATCTGGAAGCTGAAGAAGGTCAGGCTGACAGAGGAGGAGCTGAAAAGTTGAAAAGCTGAAAAGCTGAAAAGCTGCTGAGACAGCAAACATGAAACGCTCGTTTTGCAGGGGGATTTCTCCTGCAGGACGAGCGTTTTTTACAAAGAATTTACAGAAGGGCGGTAAGAAATTTGATCTTGCTTTTCTATGATGAGGAAGGTGCAAGGATACGCGAATCGATTCCGGGAAGGAAATGGAAAGCCGGAACGAGATTCGGCACATCAAGGGAGGAAAAACATGAAGAAAAGCAAGATGAAAACAGCGGTCCTGACCATGGCGGTTTTGATTGCGGCCTTCACGCTGCCCGCCTGCGGCGAACAAAAGACGGAAACGACAGCGGAAGCGGTACAAGGGAAGGAGAGCGGGAACGCCAAGGCTTGTGAAAGCGGGAAGACGGAGGAAGGAAAAGAAACGAAACAGGCAGGAAAGGAATTGTCCGGAACGATTGCGGTCAACGGCTCCACCTCCATGGAATCGCTGATCGGGATCCTGTCAGAGCAGTTCATGGCGGATCATCCGGGGGTGACGGTCACCTATGATGCCACCGGATCCGGCACCGGGATTGAGGCCGCGAACAACGGAACCTGCGACATCGGCCTGGCTTCCCGGGGACTGAAGGATCAGGAAAAGCAGAAGGGTCTCAAGGAGACAACGGTCGCCTGGGACGGCATTGCGTTGATTGTGAATGGGAAGTCTCCGATTTCAGATTTGAGCATGGATGAGATTGCCGAGATTTATACTGGCAGCAAGACCAACTGGTCCGCGTTCGGAGGCCCCGACGGGGAGATTGCCTGTATCGGCCGCGAAGCGGGATCCGGAACCCGCGATGGCTTTGAGACCATCACGGGCACCGGAGATCGGTGCAGGATGTCACAGGAGCTGACATCCACCGGCGCCGTCATTGAGGCAGTCAAAAACAGTGAAAACGCAATCGGCTATGCCTCCTTTGCCGCGGTTCAGGGCAAGGACGGGATCAAGGTGCTGACGGTCGGCGGCGTGGATTGTACCGAAGAGAAGATTTCTGACGGAAGCTATGTGATCCGGAGACCCTTCAACCTGATCACCAAGGAGGGAAGAGCACTGGGAGAAGCGGCGCAGGCATTTTTTGACTGCATGACCTCCGCAGATTCCGCAGCGCTCATTGAGAAAGCAGGCGCCGTGCCGGTTCGCGGGAGGTAAGGAGGAGACAGGATGAAAGCAATCGCAGCCGGGGAACACCCGGAACAGGCAATTGGAACGGTTTTCCTCTGCTGCGGCATCACAGCGGTGGGGTTTGTGCTGTGTATCTCCGCGTATCTTGTGATCGCGGGGATGCCGGCCATCCGCACGCTGGGAGCGGGACCGTTTCTGCTGGGAACCATCTGGCAGCCCACAGCGTCCACGGTTGAGCCCTCCTATGGCATATTGCCGTTTATTCTGACCAGTTTATACGGGACAGTCGGCGCTGTTTTATTGGGGACGCCGATCGGTCTTTTGACCGCCGTCTTTCTTGCCAAGACTGCACCGAAACGGATCGGCGCGCTGATTCGCATGGCGGTGGAATTGCTGGCGGGCATCCCCTCGGTGGTATATGGCTTGGTGGGTATGATTCTTCTGGTTCCGGCCATTCAGAACGCCTTTCGGCTTTCCTCCGGAGCGACGCTTCTCGCGGCAGTTCTGGTGCTTTCAATCATGATTCTTCCCTCGATTGTCAATGTTTCGGTGACAGCGCTTACAGCCGTTCCCAAGGAATATGAGGAGGCCTCCATGGCGCTTGGCGCCACGGAAATGGAAACCTACTTCAAGGTTTCTCTTCCTGCGGCAAAGAGCGGAGTTGCCGCCTCGATTGTTCTGGGGGCGGGTCGTGCAATGGGAGAAGCAATGGCAATCATTATGGTTTCCGGCAATGTGGCAAACATGCCGGGACCTCTGAAATCTGTCCGCTTCTTGACGACGGCAATCGCATCGGAAATGTCCTACGCGCCCTTCGGATCCCTTCAGCGGGACGCCCTGTTCTCCATCGGACTGGTGCTCTTCTGTTTCATTATGCTGATCAATGTAGCGCTGAATCTGTTTGTAAAAGGGAAGAGAGGGTAGCATGAGACGTGCCGTATGGAACCAAACCATGAAAGCACTGCTGTATCTTTGTGCACTGCTGACGGTGGGGCTGCTGTTTGTTCTCATCGGGTACATTTTGTTCCGGGGGATTCCGAATCTGTCATGGAGGTTTTTGTCCTCCCAGACCAGCTACATAAAAGGGACGATCGGAATTCTTCCAAACATAATGAACACACTTTATATCATAGGGGTGGCCATGCTGATCGCCATTCCGATCAGTGTGGGAGCTGCGGTCTATTTGACAGAGTACGCAGAAAATCAAAGGCTGGTCTCAATCATTGAGTTTGCGACGGAGACCTTGACCGGAATCCCTTCGATTCTCTTTGGTCTGGTGGGAATGCTCCTCTTCACCCAGGGGATGGGACGAAAGCAGGGGATCCTGGCAGGAGGGCTGACGCTGGTGATGATTGTCATGCCGATCATCATCCGCACCACACAGGAAAGTCTTAAGACGGTTCCGGACAGCTACCGGGAGGGCGCGCTTTCACTGGGATCCGGAACGTGGCATATGATACGCACGGTTGTCCTGCCTAACGCGACAGACGGAATTGTGACCGGATGTATTCTGGCTGTGGGACGAATTGTGGGTGAGTCCGCAGCGCTCCTGTTCACCGCCGGATTCGGATTGACAATGAACAGCTTTTGGAAGTCGCTCCGGTCTTCCTCGGCCACGCTGACGGTGGCGCTCTATGTCTATGCCAGTGAAAGGGGAGAGACGGGTGCGGCATTTGCCATTGCAGTCATCCTGATTCTGCTGACATTGACCATTAATGTTTCCGCCCGCCTCGCAGCCAATTACTTGAGAAAATAAAGGAAGAACGGATGAATAAGGTGATAGAGGTAACGTGCCTGGATCTTTGGTACGGAAGAAATCAGGCGCTGAAAAACATTAATTGCAGCTTGCCGGAAAACGAAATCACAGCGTTGATCGGCCCCTCAGGCTGCGGAAAATCCACCTTTTTAAAGACGCTGAACCGGATGAACGATCTGGTTCCGGGGGTCAGGATCAGTGGGGAGGTTCTGTACCGCGGAAAGGATATCTACGCCCCTGGGACAGACGTGACAAAGCTCCGCAAGGAGATTGGGATGGTGTTCCAGAAGGCCAATCTCTTTCCCATGAGTATTTACGACAATATCGCATACGGTCCGCGAATTCACGGCGTCCGCTCCAAGGTGGAGCTGGACGGAATTGTGGAGCAGTCGCTGAGAGATGCTGCCATCTGGGAGGAGGTGAAGGACAGGCTGAAAACCAACGCGCTGGGGCTGTCCGGGGGGCAGCAGCAGCGCCTCTGCATTGCCCGCGCTCTCGCCGTGCACCCGGATATTCTGCTGATGGATGAATCCACCTCTGCGCTGGATCCGATTTCCACGGGGAAAATAGAGGAGCTTGCGCTCACGCTTAAGAAAACGTACACTGTGGTTATGGTAACTCATAATATGCAGCAGGCGGTGCGTATTTCGGACTGGTGCGCCTTCTTTCTTCTGGGGGATCTCATTGAGTTCGACAGGAGTGAAACGATTTTCTCCATGCCGGGGGATAAGCGGACAGAGGATTACATTACGGGGAGGTTTGGCTGATATGCGCTCTGATTTTGATGAACAGCTTTTACATTTGAGCCGGGAGATGGTTCGCATGGGGATGCTGTGTGAACAGGTGATTTCCCAGGCCTCGGAGGCGCTTCTAAAAAGGGATGCAGGGCGCGCGCGCCGCGTTAAGGAGCTGCTGCCCGGCATCAACCGGAAGGAGAGGGAGATCGAGAACCTCTGCTTTTGCCTGATCCTCCGCCAGCAGCCTGTGGCGAAGGACCTTCGCGTTGTTTCCGCCGCGCTGAAGATGGTGACGGATATGGAGCGCATTGCAGATCAGTCCGGCGACATCGCAGAGATTGTTTCCATGGGAGCAGTCACGCAGAGAGACTTTGCACTTCCCTTCAGAGCCATGGCAGAGCATGTGATTCAGATGGTCAATGAAAGTGTGGACGCCTTTGTCAAGGCGGATCCGGAGATGGCGCAGGCCGTCATTGATCGCGACGATGCAGTGGATGCCGATTTCAGCCGGATCAAAACCATGCTGGCAAAGGAAATGAAGCGTTCGGATGTCAATGGGGAGGCGGTGCTGGATTTTCTGATGATTGCCAAATATTTTGAGAGAATCGGGGATCATGCGGTGAACGTTGCCGCATGGGTTCTGTTTTCTATCACCGGAAATCATGAAAGGGTTGGTTGACCGAAGAGATGATCTATTGTGTGGAGGATGACGACAGCATTCGGGAATTGATGGTCTATGCTCTCAGCGCTTCGGGATTTGAGGCAGTGGGATGTCCCAATGCGGAGGCGTTCTGGAAGGCCGTAAAGGACAGGCCGCCGGAGCTGGTGATTCTTGACATCATGTTGCCGGATGAGGACGGCATCCGCGTGTTGAAGAAGCTGCGGGAGCAGGCTGCGACACGGGATTTGCCTGTGATTATGGCAACGGCGAAGGGAACAGAATACGATAAGGTGATGGGTCTGGACCTGGGCGCAGACGACTACATGGCAAAGCCCTTCGGAATGATGGAGATGATCGCAAGAATCCGGGCGCTTCTTCGCAGAACCTGCCGCAGAGAAGAGACAGCGCAGCTGCATGCGGGAAAGCTGGAACTAAACTGCGCACAGCACACCGTCCGCGTGGCGGGCGAAAAGGTGGAGCTCACCCGGAAGGAATTTGACCTTCTCCTTCTGTTTCTGGAAAATCCCGGAAAGGTATTCACGCGGGATGCACTGCTTAACAGCGTCTGGGAGACGGACTATGAAGGGGAGACTCGAACGGTAGACGTGCACATCGGGACGCTTCGAACCAAGCTGAAGGAGTGCGGCGGGTTGATTCAGACCGTGCGCGGTGTGGGATACAGAATGGAGGCGGACCGGTGAGAAGGCGGATTTTACGTTCCATTGTTCTTGCCACGGTGACAGTGCTGCTGATTTCTCTGGCACTGATTTTGGGGGTTCTGTACGGGTATACCACCAATGTCACCAAGGCACAGCTCAAGGAGGAGTCGGAGCTGACGGTGCGCGGTGTGGAGGAAGGGGGAATCCGCTATTTAAAGCGGGTGGGCCTTGCACAGACCCGTATCACCTGGATTGCGGCGGATGGAAGTGTGCGGTTCGACAACCGGGAAGCCGATCCTTCGGGAATGGAAAATCATCTGAACAGGCAGGAGGTACAGGAGGCACTGCAATTCGGAAGCGGAACGGATGACCGCTTTTCCGCCACGCTGCTTGAGCGTTGTCACTATATTGCGACACGCCTCTCGGACGGATCGGTTCTTCGCCTCTCGGTCTCTCAGTATTCCATTCTGAGTCTCCTGCTGGGAATGATTCAGCCGGTGCTTCTGATCCTTGCATTCGCACTCATTCTCTCGTTTGTTCTCGCCGGTCGTCTGGCGAGAGCAGTGGTGAAGCCCCTGAATGAATTGAATCTGGATGATCCGGTCAAAAACCAGGAATATGATGAGCTGTCACCGCTCCTGCATCGAATCGGGAATCAGGAGGAGGCGCTGCATCAGCAGAGTGCGGAGCTGGAGCGAAAGCAGAATGAGCTGGAGAGCATACTGGAAAACATGACAGAGGGCATGATTCTTTTGGGAAAGCAGGGAAACATTATCCTGATCAACGCAGCCGCCGGGCGGCTCCTGGGAGCAGACCGTCACTGCATCGGAAGAGACATTCTGATGGTCAGCAGAAATATATCCCTTCAGGCGGCAATCAGCAAGGCACTGGGAGGCAGGAAAGAGTCGTGCAAGCTGGCGCTCAGAGACGGGATGTATCAGCTGAATGCAACGCCGATTCGATACCAGGGGCATATGCAGGGGGTCGCGGTGCTGCTGTTTGATATCACCATTAAGGAGCAGGCAGAGGAGTTCCGCAGGGAATTTACCGGAAATGTCTCCCACGAACTTCGGACACCGCTGCACGCCATCTCAGGATACGCAGAGTTATTGAAAAACGGACTGGTGAAGCAGGAAGATGTCCGATCGTTTGCGGATCAGATCTACGGGGAGACACAGCGGATGATTCAGCTGGTGGAGGACATCATAAGCCTTTCCCATTTGGATGAAGGCGCCTCCGACATGGCGTGGGAGGAGATTGATCTTCTGGAAGCCGCGAAGCTTTCCGTGTCGCGATTGAAAGGAATCGCAGAGACCGCGGGCATTACCATCACAGCATCCGGCGATTCCGCAAGGATTTACGGCATCCCGGGATTGATTCAGACGCTGTTAACCAATCTGGCGGACAATGCAGTGAAGTACAACCGGAGCGGCGGGAGGGCAGAGCTTACGGTCAGAAAACAGGAGGACGGCGTTTTGCTTACCGTGACAGACACGGGAATCGGCATTCCGAAAGAGGAGCAGCAGAGAATTTTTGAGCGCTTCTATCGTGTGGACAAAAGCCACTCCAAGGCAGTGGGAGGTACCGGACTCGGTCTCTCCATCGTGAAGCATATTGCGATGATCCACGGAGGAAGGCCGGATGTCAGCAGCACCTTGAACGAGGGCACCAAAATTTCCGTCCTCTTTCCGACGCCGGAGGACGCAAAAAAAGCGCATGAAACACCGCCACAGCTGCTACAGCTTCTTTAAGAAATGACCGTCAACGCTGACATGCTCATTGATCACAATGAAGGCATCGGGATCCACCTCGCGGATGCAGCGTTTCATCTGTCGAATTTCATATTTTGAAAGGGCAATAAAAAGAATGCGGGTGTCCTCGTGGGTGTAGGCGCCCCGGGCCTGCCAGGTGGTGACGCCCCGTCCCATGCGTTCCATGATGCTCTGCTCGATTTCCGGTCCCCGGCTCTTTGTGATGACGGTAGCCTGTACGCTGATATTCTGCGCGTGCAGCCTGTCTTCTGCGACGGCGACGACCGCAGAATAAAGGAGAGAGTAGATCACGATCTGGATATTAAAGAGGAACAGGCAGATGGTGTACAGAACCAGATTGACCGTCAGATTGGTTTTTGCGATGCTGACATTCTTTTTCCCTTTGATCAGGAGCAGGGCAATGATATCGGTTCCTCCGCCGGAGGCTCCCATGCGGAGCATGATTCCAAGACCCACGCCGGAACAGATTCCGCCTACGATACAGGCGGAGAGCAGATCGTCCATCACCACGGTGATGGGAAGCAGAGAGAGAAATAAGCTGGTGACGGAGGTGGTGAAGAGGGTTTTAAAGAAAAAGAGCTTGCCGATTCGCCGCATGGCGATCAGCAGGACAGGAAGGTTAAAGAGATAGTAGATCAGACCGGCAATATCAAAACTGCCGAAGTCAAGATGAAAAAAGGAAATCAGGGCAGTGCGGATCAGCTGGCAGATGCCGAACACACCCCCGGAGTAGAGACCCGACGGCACCAGAAAAAAATTGGCTCCGACTGCGTAGATGAAGGCGCCGGCAACACTTCCCAACAGCTGGCTCGCCAGCTCCTTATGCGCACGCAGAGTTTGCACCATATTCAATGACCTCCTGTGATCGACTGCGGATTCCAAGCGGAAGCCGCTTTTTCTGTTTCCCACCGTGTTCCATGACTCCCGACCCGTTCCGGCAGGGGCGTGGGCACGCCTTTTATCCATCATAACATGGATTACAGAAAAAGGAATCCGATCAGGTTCCCTTTGATTCGTACTCCGAGAGGGAGCGGAAACGCTTGAGGGCGTCATGATATGCGCTTACAATGGCCCGGCGTGAGGAACCGCCGTAGGATTGAAGCAGAATCGGATCCAGCCACGACCCGATCTCCGAGAATTTTTTTCCGAGGAACAGACGGCTCAGGTACTCCTCCGTCAATGCCAGCGTGTGGGTGCAGTTGAAGCTGCGCACCAGCTCCGTCTTCCGATCCACCTCAAATGCCATGTAAAAGGATCCGTAAATCCGGGTGATGGCATTGTCCGCATTGGTTCTGGCTTCTCCGATGATATAGAGGCTGATCGGAATCTTGTCACTCGGAATGCTGCTGTCCATAAAATTCTCCCTTCTATTGTGAGAGCAGTATATCACTTTACTTGACAGAAGCGATAGAATTTTATAAAATATTAATAAATAAGCTGCTTTGTTCGGCGCCGATGCACTGACCTGTATCCGTAAACGAATAAAACCCAGCAGAGAACGCAGACATGCGTTTCTTTGCCGGGTTTTTTGATACGCTTCTTTCGTTCACCGAACAAAGGAAGGGCGGAGGAACGGAAGCCGAAAGCGCGGAAGCCGAAAGCGCGGAAGCATGGAAGCCGGAAGCCGAAAGCCGGGAGCACGGAAGCACGAAAGCCGGAAGCGCGGAAGCCGGAAGCACAGAAGAGTGGAAGCACAACAGCCGAAAGCCGGAAGTACGGAAGTACGGAAGTACGGAAGTACGGAAGTACGGAAGCATATGCTCTGGGAACAGGAGGGAGAACAGATGACCTTGAAGGAAGTGCTGGCGCAGGAGAAGGAGAATCTTCTTTGCAGTCTGCGGGAATGTGTGAGGATACGCAGCGTGCGGGAGGAAGCAGAGGAGGGTGCGCCTTACGGACGCGGCGTGAGAGCGTGTCTGGATTACACGCTTTCACTGGCAAAGTCCCTGGGGCTTCACTGCGGAGAGCTGGGACATCAGGTGGGATGGTGTGAGTACGGCGAGGGAAACGAAATGGTGGCAGTGCTGGGTCATCTGGATGTGGTTCCGGAGGGAGACGGCTGGACGGTTGATCCTTACCAGGGGGTCATTCGAGACGGCAAGATCTACGGACGTGGAACCATGGACGACAAGGGACCCACCATCGCTTCGATCTATGCCCTTTCCGCCATTCAAAGGCTTGGCCTTCCGGTCAGGCGGAGAATCCGGGTTTTGTTCGGAACCAATGAAGAGACCGGCAGCGCGGACATGAAGTACTACCGGGCAAACGGCGGAGAAATCCCGGTAGCCGGTTTTACGCCGGACGGAGAATATCCCCTGGTAAACGGTGAAAAAGGCATTGTCAATGTCAGCTTTGAACGAGACTGTGTCCAGCGCGGAGCGCTGCGGATCCGAAAAATTTCGGGCGGAACCGCACCGAATGTGGTTCCGGACACGGCCTTTGCGGAGCTCTCCTGCGATGCTAAGACAGCGGAAGCGGTTCTTACGCTGAAGGAGAAACAGGTGCGCCTTATAAAAACGGAGTACGGGGTGCGCATGGATGCGGTGGGGGTGAGTGCACACGGCAGTACGCCCTGGCAGGGAGAAAATGCAGTGGGGCGGCTCCTCCTGGCCTTGCACCGGCTTCCGTTTGAAGGAGAAACCGGAGAGTTGATTGCATTTCTCGCAGAGCGAATCGGAATGGAGTGCAGAGGGGAGTCCCTGGGAATCCATTTGCACGATGATATTTCCGGGGATCTGAGCTTGAATCTCGGTGTGCTGCAAGCCGATGAAACAAGATGGAAGCTGGTGATCAATTTCCGCTATCCGGTGACGAAGCGCTATTCGGACTGTGGGCCAAAATTGAAGCAGCAGTTTGAAGCGGCAGGGTTTATGCTCACGGATGAGGTTCACAAGGAATGCCTCTATGTTCCTGCGGAGAGCGAGATGGTAAAGACCCTGCTGGCAGTCTATGGAGAAAAAACAGGACTTCCGGCCAAGCCGATCTGCATTGGAGGCGGGACCTATGCCAAGATGCTGCCGAATATTGTGGCCTTCGGACCGATTTTTCCGGGGGATGAGGTGAGGGAGCACAAGCCCGATGAGTACATGGAAATTGATCGGCTCATGGAAAATGCAGATATTTTCGCCGAGGCGATGTATCGCCTGGCGAAGTGAGAAAGGAAGCTGAAACACATCAATCAAGGAGGGAGCAAGGATGAAGATCACAGGAATACGGCTCGGAACGCTGTCCGTGCCGCTCAGAGTGCCGTTTAAGACGGCGCTTCGCACAGTCGAACGGGTGGAGGATGTGATCGTCGCGGTTTTGACGGATACCGGCGCGGTGGGTTACGGAGAAGCGCCGCCCACAGGGGTCATTACAGGGGACACCACCGGCGCAATCGTCGGGGCCATCCGGGATCACATCGGAAAGAGCATCATCGGCCGCGATGTGGATGAGCTGGAGGAGGTGCTGCAGACCATTCAGCGTTGTATTGTGAAGAACACCAGTGCAAAGGCCGCGGTGGACATGGCCGTTTGGGATCTCTACGGACAGCTCTACCGAATCCCCGTCTATAAGCTGATGGGCGGCGCGAGAAAGCAGATTGTGACCGATATCACGATCAGCGTCAATGATCCGGAGGAAATGGCCCGTGATGCCGTCAATGCTCTGTCCCGGGGCTATGGCTGTCTGAAGGTGAAGGTCGGAGCCAATCCGGCGCTGGATGTGGCGCGGCTTACGGCGATCCGAGAGGTGGCGGGGCCCGAAATCAAGATTCGCATCGATGCCAACCAGGCGTGGAAGCCGAAGGAAGCGGTCAAACTATTGAACCAGATGCAGGAGAAGGGGCTTGATCTTGAGTTTGTGGAGCAGCCGGTGGCGGCGCATGATCTTGAGGGACTGCGCTATGTGACGGAGCGCAGCTATGTCTCGGTTCTGGCGGATGAGAGCGTCTTTTCACCGGAGGATGCGGTGAGAATCATGGAGCGAAGAGCAGCGGATTTCATCAACATCAAGCTGATGAAGTGCGGCGGGCTCTACAATGCGTTAAAGATCGCATCGGCTGCCGAGATTTATGGGGTGGAATGCATGATCGGCTGCATGCTGGAGGCGAAGATTTCGGTCAATGCGGCAGTTGCCATCGCCTGCGCAAAAAACATTATCACCAAGGTGGATCTGGACGGGCCGGTGCTCTGCAGCGAAGATCCGATTCAAGGGGGCGCCGTCTTCCGGGAAAAGGACATCACCGTCTCGGATCTGCCGGGACTCGGAATACAAGGAATCGATCCGGCATATATCAGATGGATGTCCTGAGGGTAAACATGCACTCTTTGGTCACAACAGGAAACGGAACCGATTGACACATACGACAAAAAGGGGGTTCTTGTATGGTTATCACAAACAGCTTTACGTACATTGCGTTTCTCATGTTCCTGGCAGGCGGGCTGATGGCGCTGGAGAAATATACCAAATGGAAGGTGTTCGGCGTCGTGCCTCCGCTGGTCTGGCTCTATGTGCTGAACATGGTGTTCTGTACCATGGGTCTCTATGCCTCCGATGCATGTTCGGCGGCTTACAGCGCGTTAAAAAACAATTTGCTTTACGCCATGATTTTTGTCATGCTGCTTCGCTGTGACTTTAGAAAACTTGCCAAGCTGGGGCCCAGAATGATCGCGATCTTTCTGGGATGCTCTCTGACACTTGCCATCGGATTTATTGCCATGTTCCCCATCTTTCAGGGCGCGCTGGGAGGCGGAGAGAAGAGCTGGGCAGCGGTTGCAGCGCTTTACGCATCCTGGGTCGGCGGCTCCGCCAACATGGCTGCCATGCAGGATGCTCTGCCAGTGGATGCAGGAGCCTACAGCTGCGCACTGGCACTGGATACGGTCTGTTACTCCCTTTGGATTGCGCTTTTGCTTCTGGCTGTTCGTTATGCGGGTAAGTGGAATCGGGCGACCAATGCAGATACTTCAAAGCTGCAGGCCGTGGCGGATGCAGCCAACGCAGAGGTAGCGAAGGAGAAAGGGAAAAAGGCGAGCGCAGGGGACTGGATCTTTTTGATTGGGCTTTCACTGATGGTCTCCGCACTTTCTCAGACCATCGGACTGAATATGAACAGCGGGCTGAAGGCAATTGGTCTGGGTATGTTCGATAAGGGAACCTGCACCACGGTATTCGTGACAATTTTGGGCTTGATTTGCGCCATGTCTCCCCTGGGAACGCTTCCTGCAGTAGAAGAGCTGTCTACCATTTATCTGTATGCGGTGGTTTCGCTGCTGGCATCTACCGCAGCAGTTACGGATTTGATTTCTGCGCCGCTTTGGGTGGTGTATGGCTTCGCTATTCTCTTGATCCATGTGGTCCTGATGTTTCTCCTGTCAAAGCTGTTCCGGTGGGATCTTTGCATGGTTTCCACCGCTTCGCTGGCAAACTTGGGCGGTTCTGCCTCCGCACCGATTGTTGCCACAGCGTATGACAGCTCCTACGCCGGAATCGGCGTCCTGATGGGAGTGCTGGGGGCTGCCATCGGCAATATGTGCGGACTTGGAATGGGAGCCGTTCTACGCCTGTTCCTGTGAGCGGCATGACGAACGGAGCCGATGAATCATGAATGTAAATGAGAATTTTAACTGGCTGCACGTGGGACTTCCGGAGGAAATATCCCGCTTACGAGACTGGGGAGATTATCCCGCAGCGCTTCGTGTGATTGACCGGTATCTGGGAGATTCCAGGATTCCGGATGCGCTGCGGCACTGCCTCCTGGCGGAGCGGGAAATGCTTAGGCGAATCCCGGCGGAGTATCCCTTTGACAGAGAGCAGGCAATTTCCCTGGTGCAGGAGCGGATGCAGAATTTCCAAGCGGAGGAGTTTGACGCCTGGGAGGATGCAGGGCGGATTGACTGGATTTTCCGAGACGGGAAAAAGCACTACTTCCATCGGTTTCTGGATTCCCTTTGCAAGACGGATCCGGACATTGCGAAGCGCTGCGGAGAAGCGCAGCTTGGCGCAGACGGACATGATGAAAACGGGTATCTCAAAGAAGCCCTGGAGGAAATGCATCAGACGGGAGAGACGTGCCGCCGAATCCGCTGTCAAATTGAGCTGCGGCTTAAGGAACCGGCGTTTGTTCCAGGCATGCGGGTGCGCGTGTATCTTCCGCTTCCGGTTCGGTGCCTTGCACAGGAGGCGGTACGGATTGAGGCGCATACAGAGGCTCCGCTCCTCATTGCACCGGAGGAGCAGAGTCAGCGCACTGTGATCTGGGATTCTGTGCTCTCTGAAAACCATCCGTTTTTTGTCCGCTTCTCTTATCTCCGCCGGGAGCGGTACCTGGATCTCTGGCGAAAGGATCCGGATGCAAAATGGGAAGAAAGGCAGGCGGCGCATTACCGCGCCTCCTGCCGTCGGATGGAGGAACCGGGTCCCGAGGATCTCCGAGAACAAGCGCCGCATATTCTGTTCACCCCCTTTCTGAAGGAGCTTTCGGACAGGCTGACAGGAGAGCAGGAGGGCGCACTGGAGAAGGCGCGCGCCATCTATCAGTTCATCACCGGGAATGTGAGGTACCGGTATATGCGCTCCTACTTCGGACTGGAGCATATTGCCGAAAACGGTGCGAAGAGCCTTAGTGGGGACTGCGGTGTCATGGCGCTCCTCTTCCTCACGCTTTGCCGTGCCAGCGGGATCCCATCGCGTTGGGAGAGCGGCTGGAAGGCGGCGCCGGATTTTTGCGGCGCCCACGACTGGGTTTACTTTTACGCGGAGCCCTATGGCTGGATTCCGGCGGATCCCTCCTTTGGAGCCGGTGCATTTCGCGAGGGAAACGAAGGGAGAAGGCGGCATTACTTCGGCAATTTGGATCCCTTCCGCATGGCTGCAAATACAGCATTTCAGGCGCCGTTTGCCATTCCCATGCGTCAGTGGCGCTCAGATCCCTACGACAATCAGGTCGGAGAAGCGGAAGCCTGGGATACAGCGCTTTGCTACCAGGACTGGGAGAGTAAAAAGGAGGTGCTCTGCTGTGAGCGGCTCGATTGAGTGAAGTTTACAGTCGGGATTGATTTTTGTCTTGCTTTTTTTTGTTCCTTTGCTATAATAGAGCTTGCATTTCGGGGCATGGCTCAGTTTGGCTAGAGCGCACGGCTGGGGGCCGTGAGGCCGCAGGTTCAAATCCTGTTGCCCCGAGGCAGGCAAGCCTCGTGAATAAGCCGTTTTATCAGAAAAATGGCGGATTTACGAGGCTTTTTTATGCGGCTTTCCCGCATACCGGAGCGGGATTCCGGTGCAAAAAAACGGTGCATTTGTCACACCTGTGACAAACGGATTGGAAGAGCGGTTCGAAAGGATTCCTCCCGCGGATTGGGGAGGCCTTCGATCCGCCCTTCTGATATCCATGTTCCGGGGTTTGTGCTAAAATAACAGAGAAGTTGATTGTTTGGAAGCAATGGGCTCCGGATGCAGCGTACATTCCGGGAACCATGGATACAGGAATAGGGCAGGAACAGAACATGCAAAAGATCGTGAGCTTTGACTTTGATAAGACTCTTTATGATCACGGGACAGGAACGATTCCCGCAAGTGCCTTGAAGGCCTTGGATTTACTCCGGGAAAACGGGCATCTCATTGTCCTCGCAACGGGAAGAGACATGGACAATCCCTTCAGTAAGCCGTTTCTTGAGGTGCTTAGGCCGGATGCACGGGTGGATCAAAACGGGGCAAAAATCATAGCGGGGGGGGAGCTCCTGTTTGAACACTACATCGATAAAACACTGCTGAAGCGGATGATGGCATACGCAGACGCCCAAGGTGTGGGTCTGGGCGTCACCCTGGGAAACGATGATTATTATGTTTGTCCGGAGCGGGTACGGGAGGCGGAGCTCCACCGCTGGGGAGAATGCGGCAGGCAGTTCCGGGACCCGATGGAGCTATTGTCGCTTCCGGTTCGAACCGTGAGCTTTATCGGAAGCACAAAAGAAGCGGAAGCAATGGAGCGCGCGTTTCCGGAGGTTTCGCTTCGCATGTTTTCCATCGACTACGGGGCCGATGTGGTGGAGAAGGGGCTCAGCAAGGCGGAGGGTTTGAGACGGCTTTGTGCGCACTACGGACTCGATATGCGAGACAGCTTCGCCTTTGGGGATTCCATGAATGACATGGAGATCATTGAGGAGGCAGCGGTAGGCATTGCCATGGGAAACGCAAGAGCGGAGCTTAAAGCGATTGCAGATTATATCACCACTGATATCACGGAGGACGGGATCTGGAATGCCTGCCGCCATTATAAGCTGATCTAGAAGAAGGAAATGACTCCGGGGGCGAAGGGACCATGCTCCTGACGCAACAGCGAAAGCTACGGATTGGAATATCAGAAAAAAGAAAGCGGGGAGATGCGATGAGAGCAGAATTAACGGCATTTCGAAGTGTGATGAAGCAGCACCGGATTACCGTATGGTGCGCACCTTGTTCCGATGCCCACGGAAGCGAGTACATCGGAGCCCGGGACCAGGTGGTTTCTTATCTTAGCGGCTTCACGGGAGATTCCTGCATTCTCCTGATTTTGGAAAACGATGCATTTCTCTGGACGGACGGGCGTTATTTTGTTCAGGCGGAGCAGGAGCTGAGAAACAGCGGTGTGCGTCTGATGAAGCTGGGAGAGCCGGAGGTTCCTTCGGTGGGGGAGTTCCTTAAGAAAAGACTGACAGAGCATGACACGCTCGGGTACTATGCACCCCTTCTCCGGGCCCCGCTGGGAGCGGAGCTGCGACAGATTGTAAAAGAAAAAAAGGCGTCGCTTCAAACAGAACAGGACTTGGTTGAGCAGGTGTGGAAGGCGCGCCCGAAGCGGAGCTGCCAGCCCATCTGGCAGCATGAAATGCAGTATGCAGGGGTATCGGCAGCGGAGAAGCTGAAGCGAATCCGCGAAGAAATGAGGCGGCAGCATTGCAGCGTGTTTTTGACAGAGGCGCTGGATGAAACAGCATGGCTCACAAATCTAAGGGGAAGCGATATCGCCTGCAACCCGCTTTTTCTCTCCTATCTCATCGTGAAGCAAACATCCTGCGGACTGTATGTTCAGAAGGAAGCCCTTTCCGAGGAAGGATTTCGCTACCTGAAGCGTCAGCATATTTCGGCAAAACCGTACACACAGTTTTTTGAGGCGGCAAACAAGCTGGAAAATCAGCGTATTCTCGTGGATCGTGCCACACTCAGCGACGCGGTGAACACAATGATTTCGGAAAAAAATGACATTGTGGATTGCGTGAGCCCGCTGTCTTTGTGGAAGGCGGTCAAGAATCCGACAGAAGCAGAGGGAATGAGGCGTTGTCATATACGGGACGGTGTTTATGTGACCAAGTTTCTGTACTGGCTGCATCAAAGGATCAGGGTAGAGGCAGCGGAGGACATGACAGAGAGGGCAGCTTCCGATTATCTGGATTCGCTTCGGGCCTCCGATGAACGGTATGTCTCGCTGAGTTTTCCCACCATTTCGGCATATGGAGAGAACGGGGCACTGCCGCATTATCAGGCGAAGGCAGGGGCTGAAAATGAGACGTATCTGCGATCCGGGGGACTTTACCTTGTGGATTCGGGGGCGCAGTATTTGGACGGAACCACGGACATTACCCGCACTGTTTCGCTGGGCGAAACAACGGCAGAAGAGCGGCAGGATTACACACTCGCTGTTATTGGGATGCTGCGGCTGATGCACGCAGTTTTTCCGTTCGGAGCCAGGGGAACCAACCTGGACACCTATGCGCGTCAGGAAATGTGGAAGCTGGGGCGGGACTTTAAGCACGGAACCGGGCACGGAGTCGGTGCGCTGAACACAGTACATGAACCGCCGGTATCGGTGCGGTTTCGGCCCAGCTTGGATGCCCGGCGGGATCGTCCCTTTGTTCCCGGCATGGTGACCAGTGATGAGCCGGGAATTTATGTGGCGGGCAGTCATGGCGTGCGCATGGAAAACCTGATTCTTTGTGTGCCCCATGAGGTGTACGGAGGATTTTATCGCTTTGAGACCTTGACCATGGCGCCGTTGGACCCGCGCCCCTTGGATTTGGGACTCATGTCGGATGAGGATATCAAATATTTTAATGACTATCAGAAAGCGGTTCGAAAGACAATTGGGCCGTTGCTAAATCAGAAAGAGAGAGACTGGCTGAAGGATGAGACCGGGAAAATCAAGCGAAGCGGGAAACGAAAAAAGAAGGATGACAGAAAGCGGGAAAAGCGGAAGTAAAAAGAGAGAAGGGAAGGATCCGCTCGACTCTTTGCGGATCGGCGCCGTGGAAGAAGAGAAGAAAATGAAACCTGGGCCTCCTGTCAAGACAGCAAACTGCACCCATCGAAAACGGTGTGGCGGCTGTCAGTACAGTGAGCTTCCCTATGCCGAGCAGCTTGGCATCAAAGAAAAAAGAGTGCGAAGGCTCCTTGGAGCCTTCGGTCCGGTTCAACCCATAGTCGGGGCAGAAGAGCCGCTGTATTACCGAAACAAGGTGACAGCCTCCTTTGGCTTTCGAAACGGAAAAACGATAATGGGAATCTATGAGCAGTCCACCCATAAAATTGTGCCGATTGATCACTGTCTGATCCAGAATCGAGAAGCGGATCGAGTGACCCACATCATCCGGAAGCTCTGCATCTCGTTTAAGCTGAAGGCCTATGATGAAGCCACCGGTTACGGACTGCTGAGACATGTGATGATACGCACTGCACATCGAACGGGAGAAATTATGGTTGTGCTGGTGACGGTGTCACCGATTCTTCCATCGGCAAAAAATTTTGTCAAAGCGCTGCGGGAGCGGTGTCCGGAGATCACCACTGTCATTCAAAACATCAATCCGCAAAGAACCAGCATGGTGCTGGGACCAAGAGAGAAGGTTCTCTTTGGGAAGGGCTACATCGAAGATGTGCTGTGCGGACTTCGCTTCCGCATTTCCTCCGGCTCCTTTTATCAGGTAAATCCGGTGCAGACGGAACGCCTGTACCAGACAGCGCTTGCACTGGCAGGCTTGAAGAAAACAGAAATTGTTCTGGATGCCTACTGCGGTGTGGGAACCATCGGCATGATAGCCAGTCAATTCGCAGGAGAGGTGATCGGCGTGGAATTGAATGGGGATGCAGTTCGTGACGCCAAGGTCAACGCAAGGCAAAATCAAATCGACAATATCAGCTTTTATGCCAATGACGCCGGCGTATTTCTGGACGATCTGTCCCGCACCGGAAAACGGATCGACGTGATCTTCATGGATCCGCCCCGAACGGGGAGCACGGAAGCATTTATTGAGAGTGCCTGTGGCGTAAGGCCGTCCCGGATTGTCTATATCTCCTGTAACCCGGAGACTCTGGCGCGTGATCTTAGAATCTTTAAAAGGTATCGTTACAAAGCGGAAGTCATCATCCCGGTGGATCAGTTTCCGCTGACGGAACATGTGGAGACGATGGTTCTACTGTCAAGAAAGTAAGAAGAAAAAGTATAGAAAAGCCTTGAAATCAAAGGATTTAGAGAAAAATACATAGGTTTGGACAGCGGGTTTACATTATGATTTTAGAGCGTTTGATAATAGTTCTGACCACTGGAAATAGGTGGTTGTGACTATAAAACTACTTTTTTCTCGTGCCGAGACTATAGGACTATTGTCAAAGAGGCTTTTTAGTGTATGGAGAGAATAGAACTACTGTCAAATTTTTTTGATTAAGAATTACGAGAATAGACTAATAATCATTATGCTAAATAAATGATTTAATTATACTAAAATGGGACTCGAGTTTGGATGAACTAAATAGAATTCCTGAAAATATAACAGTGATACAACCTCGGAGAGTGATTAAGGATTATGCTGTTGGTATCTATGCTCGTGTGAGTACGAACCGTAAGGAACAAATGGAGAGCTTGGCTACACAAGTATCAGGACTTACTAGATTGGCATCAGCTCATAGGACTTGGTTTGTAGCAGGTATTTTTTTAGATGTTACTTCTGCTAAAACAGGAACATCTAGAACCGAATTCAATAGGATGATAAGTGAATGTGAGAACGAGAGCATTGATATTATTCTTACAAAAAGCATCAGCCGATTTGGACGTGATACACAGGAATGTCTGGAAGCTATCCGGAAGATTCGTGCAGCAGGAAAAAGAATTATTTTTGAAAGAAAATACATTAAAAAACAGCTAAAATCCTTATAAATCAAGGGCTTTGGTCGTTTTACTACGCCGGTTTGTCGCTTGTTTGTCGCTTAAATCTACAAACAGATACTAAAAGATAGTGGACGATAAGCGACAGAAAGACGTATGAGCGATATTTTAGGGAACAGAATATTTTCTCTGCCATATTGCGATATTTTAGAGAAAGTGCTATAATTATAAAATTTATACGATAATTCGGAAAAGGGGCTTTTCTATGGCAGAGTTTGACAGTTGGGTTGAGGCACAAGAGTTTCAGATAACTCTTGACGCACAGGGCAAGATAATTGATTATCTTGACAACGAAACACGCCGCCCGAACACTCCAGAAGAACGCATTAGACAGAAAATGACCCAAATTCTTCATTGCGAATTTGGGTATCCTGCTGCGAATATTGGTCTTGAAAGAAGTATAAACATAGGGCGTGAAGTTAAACGCGCTGATATTGTTGTTTATAACAACGCCGCTGCTTGTGCAAGCAACAATCAGGGGGAAATTTATCTTATTGCAGAAGTAAAAGCCCCTACAATTCTTGATTCTGACGGGCAATTAGATTCATATATGAGCGCTTCATCTGCTCAAGGCGGATTCTGGACTAACGGAAATAAGATTGATTTTTATCGTAAAGAAGTAGAAACGGGTAATATCATTTCATGGTTGGGAATTCCCAAATATGAGCAGGCTTGGGATAGTATCGGCAAATACAAAAAAAGTGATTTGATAGTCCCGGTTGACTTAAAATTAGCTTTTCGTCGTTGCCATAATGCTATATATCGCTCCGGCATAGATTCAGAAGATATAGCTCTCGATATGGTTCGCATTATCCTATCCAAAATTGAGGATGAAGCAAGTGCAAAAGATGAATGCGATTTCCATATTACGCCGGAAGAATCCAAAAACGAAAAAGCAAGAAATGCGGCTTGCGATCGTGTTCGCCGCCTTTTCAATGCTGTTCGTGACAGATATACAGACGTTTTTTCACCGACAGAGGAAATAACCGCTTCTAATGCACAGTTAGCAGTTGTTATTTCACAACTACAACAATATTCATTTATGGATTCGTCGCATGATGTTATAGGCACGGCTTATGAAATATATGTAGCGTCACACTTAAAAGGCGAACGCGGACAATATTTTACAAATAGGCTTGTTGTTAATATGATGGTAAAAATAGCGACTCCCACGGAAAGGGATATTATCCTTGACCCTGCTTGTGGTAGTGGTGGGTTTATCTTGACGGCAATGAACTATATTTTTGATAATATAGATAATTCGTCAAGGTCTGCAAACTCTAAAGAAATATTGAAAAGAAATGTCGTCCATCAGCTTTTTGGCGTTGATATTTCCCCTAAGCTTGTAAAAATCGCAAAGGCAAATATGCTTTTGGGTAAAGACGGACACGGGGGAATAGAACACGCAAATAGCCTTGATGCGGTTTCAAAACTTTCTGCAAGGTTCAATGAACTGTGCGGAATTGAAAAGCCTAATATCATTTTAACTAACCCGCCTTTTGGCTCGGGGCACGATTTGCGAATAAAAGAACCGAACATTCTTTCACAATACAAAAACGGTCATCAATGGGAAGTTTCAAACAGCGGTGATATTGTTTATTCTGACAAGCTGAATGATAGGCAAGGTATCGCCCCGGAATTGCTATTCCTTGAAAAGTGCCTATCGTGGGTAAAAGAAGGCGGTATCATTGGCATTGTAATGGCAAAGGGACAACTTGACAATCGTGAAGCTCTTGCAATAAGAAAGATGATTTGCAGTCAAGCACAGATTCTTGCCGTGATAAATCTGCATGAAGATACATTTGAACCGTTCTGCGGCTCTAAGGCGTCTGTTATATTTTTAAGAAAGCAACAGCATGTTTTGCAGGATTATCGTATCTTTATGGCAATTTCAAATAAAGTCGGTCAGACAAGCCGTGGTGAAGCTATATTCAAAAAAGACGCTGAAGGGAACCCGGTCATTCGTAATGGTCAGCATATTTTAGATGAGGATTTATCTGAAATTGCAGAAAGCTATCTGGAATTCAAGAACGGGACATTAGTTGAAAGTGAATTCAGATATACAATAGCTTTTTCTGACTTAGATTCTTATGCTTTATCCCTGAACCCTGTGCATTACTTGCCACAACATAACGCCGCTTTTCGCAAAGTAATTACGTTAGGAGAAAGCGACGATTTTGAAATCCATCGGTTAGGCGATTTGGCTCGCGTCTATAATGGACCGCGCTTCAAGCGTCCTTATGCTGATTTTGGCGTTACATCAGGGCCTACTATCCGTAAATATTTTACAGGTACAGCATTGACGCAACTGAATAGCGATAATGTGAAATATCTGGATAGTTCAAAAGCGAATGTGCAAGTGAAAAAGCAACTTGACGCTTTGACTATATTCAAAGGCTACATTTTGGTTTCTGATTCGGGAACGCTTGGACGGGTAACATATGCTTTATCACAGCATGATGGACACGTTGCAACAAATAATCTAATTCGTATTGTTGTGGACGACTTGCCATTACGGGGCTATTTGTATGAGTTCCTTCAAAGCGAATTAGGACAAAGTTTGATGTTAAAAAATGCCTACGGAACCAATCAGGAACACTTAGAACCTGATATTATTGCAGATATTCCTATTCCGGTTCCCAAAAACCGCGCTGTGACTGAAGAAATCGGAAATGAGGTTATCGCGTCCATTGACGAACTTGAACGCTCTATAGTTTCAAGCAACGGTGCAAAAACGCTTTTGCTTTCAACTTTAGGCGAATAAAACAAAAGGCGGGGCTTTCATGCTCCGCCCTTGCTTTATTCTGTCTTGCAGTACAGCACAAGGTCACTTTTGTAGCCTTCAAAAACATCAATGCGGTGATGCTGTATAAATAAAGTTGACATCTTATTCTCAAGGATTTCATTATAATTAAAGAGAATAAGGAGGCGTTTACGGTGGCAACTAACAGACAGTACGATCGCTACCGTAGAGCCGTCCAGGACTGCCATATAACACAGAGCATGAACAGTGATGGTGGCCGTTGCCATGATAATGCTCGTTGTGAGAGCATGTGGGCGAGCATAAAATCTGAACTCTTATATGAACGCTATGACATCGAGAAGATGACTGTAACAGACGAGACCTGCGGAAGCGGTGGATTTATAGCATGGGCAAAAAAGCGAGGTGATATGGAGTGAACAAAGATCCATTTAAGGAATATATCAGGGAATCCGAGCCTGCAAAGCGGGACAAGGGCTATGCATGGCATACGGCCATTGGCTTGCAGGCGGTTGACGGGTTGAAGACATCAGAATATCTGGTGCATACTGCCGTCCGGAATATCGAGGGCGAGATTTCCTTTGAAGAGGCAAATGCGCTTTTGCAGACCTACTACGAGGAAAATCCTACCCGTGATGCGTCAGACCGCACCGAGGAGGCCGACAAGGTTTCCGCCCGGATTGCCGCGCTGCTTTCCGAGCGTGCCTTCAGCTTTACGCCGAATGAATATATCTCCATTCACAGAAAGCTGTTTGCCGGCATCTATTCTCACGCCGGACGTATTCGGGATTATAACATCACGAAGAAGGAATGGGTCTTAAATGGCGCGACTGTACTCTATGGCAGTGCTACGGAGCTGCGGGCGACATTGGATTATGATTTCTCGGAAGAGCGGAAGTTCTCTTATAAGAATCTCTCGATGGATGAGATCATCCACCACCTTGCGTTTTTTGCTTCCAGACTGTGGCAGATCCATGTTTTCGGTGAGGGCAACACCAGAACGACGGCGGTATTCTTTATCAAGTATCTGCGTACGTTGGGCTTTGATGTGACAAACGATATTTTTGCTGAGAACGCTTGGTATTTTCGGAATTCACTGGTCAGGGCAAATTACAATGACCTGAAAAACGGCATTCACGAAACGACGGAGTTCCTTGAGGTATTCCTTCGCAATCTCCTGTTGAACGAGAACCATCCGCTGTATAACCGGACATTGTATATCAGCGGTACCTTTAAGGAAACAGAAAAACCGGACATTGAAACTGCAAAACCGGATATTGACGATCTAAAACCGGACATTGAAGCTGTTTTTCAACCGAAAACGGCAAGCCATATTTTGAAGCTGCGTGAGGTATTTCCGGGGCAGACGATCTTTGGGCGAACAGATGTAATGAAGGCGATTGATCTTAAAGCATCCAGAGTCTCTGATTTTCTGAAGGAAATGGTGGAACATGGAGTCATTGAGCCGGTGACCGGACACGGAAAAGGCAAGTATCGCTTCCGGCAGCAGTAGAGTTGAGTGGATGGGAAATAACAGGTTTTCGGACATATTCCCTCAGAGCGAAGTCTTGAGGCGATTGGGAAATCTGTGCGGTTACTTTATTAGGAAGAAGCACATCGACCTGTTTCCGAGAACGAGCGCGGTCGAGAAAATGGCAATTTTGAGGTCAAAATGGCTGTGGATATGTTTTCGAGAACGAACGGACTGATTTTCCGGAGCTTTGATATTCATCTGGAGCAATCGAGCCATGAGGGCGGTGCAAATATGCTGGCGGAGCGCGTTGCCGGCATGAGCGGCGCACAGGCTGTCATCTCTACTGCGACAGATCTGAACCGAACCATCTCTTTGCTGTGGATCTTTTTGCAAAGAAAAATGATCTGCGGATCACGAATCGTGTGCTTGCGGGGAAGATCAGTGCGGCACTGCTTCGCGGCGTAAGCATCGGCTTTTGCAGTGATTTTCCTGTGGAGGGAGAGCTTCCGGGTGAGCTGTATCGGGCGGAGAAGTGGGAGATTGCAGCGGGACAGGAGGCGCTCTCGATCGCGGTGGCGCTCTCGGATGCAGAGCAGGGGGGAAGCTGTCTTCGTCTCGTTCCGCGCTGCCTCGCTCTCGGAGTCGGGTGCAGACGGGGAATTGCCCCTGAGACGCTGCGGGAGACCCTTCAGTAGTTTCTGAGCGAGCGGGGAATATGCGCTGAGGCAATCGCAGCAGTTGCAAGCATAGAGCTTAAGAAGGATGAGTCGGCGATCCTTGCCCTGGCGGAGGAGCTTCGGGCAGAGCTTCGCGTGTATACGGCGGAAGAGCTGCTGGAGCTGCCGGGAGAGTATGAGGACTCTGCCTTTGTGCGGAGGATGACAGGGGTGGGAAATATCTGTGAGCGGGCTGCAGCCGCAGTTTTCCTGAAAATTCTTGTGCATAAGACGCGTTATAGGGGGGTGACCCTGGCACTCAGCATGAAGCAGCCACGTCTTCGCTTTCCGGAGCGCTCCTCCTTCCTTCTGATCACCGGCGGTGCCTGGCAGGGCAAGCGCCACTTTGCGGAGCGCCTCATCGCCGGGGGAAGGCTCTCCCCAGAGGGCGTGCTTTATGTCGAAGAGAAGAGGCTGCAGCGCTGGACAGAGCCTGGTGCGCAGTGCGGAGCAGGCTGCGGCAGATGCCGCGGAGGAGCTGCTTGGGGAGCGTGCCGACATTAAGCGTGCCGGGAGGAGCAGCGCTGCGGTGCAGATGTCGGGCGAGGCTGTAGAGGCGCGATCCTTCTGTGCTGCGATTATACTGGATAGCATCGGGAATGGCGTTGTTCTCCTCAGAGCGGAGGACCGCGCCCTGCGGGAGCTTGGCGGGAGACTTGCCTGTGTTCTTGCGGCGCAGGCGGCTGAGGTCTGGAAGCTCGAATGCGGTATTGCAGAGAGACTCAAATAGGCTTCATAAATCCTTAAGCAAAGTTAAGGGCAAAGCGGTGGAGAATTTCACGGTTTATGTCTACACTGATTACAGAGTTTTATTTTTTATTCGGAGCGGCGGCGCAGCTCATGCAGCAATCTATAACGCGGCTCTCTGAATAGCTTGGGAGAGGAGCGAAGTGAATGAATTCAATGCATTTCAGGAGTATACAACGCATTGCTGCAGCAGCACTGCTGCTCTCAATGTCTGTGCTGAGCTTCAGTCCGGCACTTGGCGCAACCTTGGTGGGCATAGGACCGGACGGGAAGCCCTTTCAGCCGGAGCAGCAGAGTGGTGCAGAGCTTCAGAAGGCCGCAGAGCAGGGCAATGCAGCAGGCGCCGGGACGGATCAGGCAGAGGAAAGCAGTACTGCGACAGAGACTGCCGAGCTCAGCGCTGTCATTGCGAACGGGAGAGTGGAGCTTAAGGGAAGCGTGAGCGGAAGCTACTCCGCGGAGGACGGAAAGCTCTATCTCTTTGCCATGGCGCCGTATCAGGATAGTCTCTTCGGAGAACCGATCGCAAATACTGCGGAGAGCGGGCAGTTTGGCTTCAGCACAGAGCTGCGTGCCGGCAGTGCGGATACCAGACTCTATGATGGTTTTGCCGTCGCGGTATGGAAGGACGGGCGCTATCAGGAGATCAGCAATCGCGCCTATATCACCAATCCGGAGACAGTGGCCGGGAGCAGACTTCCCTATCAGGATCCGCTCACCAAAAAGGGACTGCTCGTGCAGCTGGATATGCTGAGCGATGCCTTTGATCTCGGGGTGAAGCATGTCAATGTCAATTTTAATCTCGCGCAGATCACTGCAGGAAGCGGAGTGGATTACAGCTACGGGGGCAGGACCTATCACTTTGATGCCGCACAGATTGCGGAATATGACAAGAATATCAGCACTTACTCAGGAAAGAGCATGCAGGTGACCGGCATTGTTCTGAACGGTTGGAATGAGCGTATGCCGGAGCTCATCTATCCCGGCGTGAAGAAATCCGGAGAGGCCTTCTACTATGGTTTTAACACAGCTACAAAGGAGGGCTATGAGACAACCAGAGCGCTGATGTCCTTTCTCGCAGAGCGCTACTCCGGAGAAAACGCAAGCTGCGGCCGCGTGACCAACTGGATTATCGGGAATGAAATCAATAACAATAAGAACTGGAATTACATGGGGGCGATGGATATGGATCGCTACGTGGAGGAGTATGTCCGTGCCTTTCGTGTGAGCTATACCGCAATTAAGAGCGCTTCTGCGAACGCAAGGGTGTTTTTCTCAATCGATGAGAACTGGAACGATCCAAATGCAGACGAAAAACTGAAGTATTCCGGAAAGAAGATTCTGGATGCGGTGAATGCTGCCATACTTCGCGGCGGAAATATCAGCTGGAATCTGGCGTATCACCCCTATCCCTATCCCATGGTGGAACCGGAGTTCTGGGACGACCACAGCACCGGAGCCATCGTGCAGAACGAGAGCACACAGATCATAGACTTTGAGAACCTGCACGTGCTGACGGACTATCTCTGTGGCTCGGCTTTCCGGGATCCGTCGAACAGTGTGCGGCGCGTGATACTCTCTGAGCAGGGGTTCACTGCGACGAGCGCGAGCCGCGGAAATGTGGAGGAGGCTCAGGCGGCGGCCTTTGCCTATGCTTACTATATTGCAGATTCCAATCCGTACATTGACGCGCTGATTCTGAGCCGGCAGGTGGACGCGCCTGCAGAGGTGAGAACCTCCTGCGCCTTCGGTCTCTGGGCCTGCCGCATGGATGTGGGCGATGCGATCGTTGCGACGAGAAGACGCAGGATATGGTCTGTCTTCCGGGATATAGATAAGAAGGCAAAGACTCTGGAAGCGACTGAATTTGCAAAGTCGGTGATCGGTATCAGCAAGTGGTCAGAGGTGATTCCCTCCTTCCGATGGAGGGCGCTGGAAAAATAAGAATACACAAAAATGCTTCCCAAAAGGAAAGGAATATCTCTGAAACGTACATTTGTACGTCTCACGCGAAAAAACACTTGAATTCAGGAAAGTGAAGGGGTATGATGAGCGAGTCATAATAGCTTTCCTTCACCGCTGTGCAGCTATGGTGCGCATGGTGTGTGGCGCTATTTGGCTCTGCTATCATATAAATACAGCTCAGATGAAGTTGAATACCAATCGTTACATACACAGGAAGAAGGGTATGGATTCTTCCTTACAAAGATGAGATGGGCTGGAAGGTCTATCTCATTTTTGCTATCTTTTAGACCTCCGGCGGTCGTTAGGAGGAACCGCTATGTCTAAATTTTTAACCTATGAGGACCGTCTGGAGATTGCCGGAGGCCTCAAGGAACATCAATCGTTCGGTACGATCGGGCGTAGCCTTGGAAAGGACCGGACAACAATCGCTAAGGAGATCTGGCGTTACTCTCATGATAAAAAGAGCGGTCGACCGGGTTATCAGAAGACTCATTGATTCCATAAGCCGCCAGATATGCCGCTCCTAACGCAGTTGTATCCTTAATAACCGGCACTTCCACCGGAACATCTAAAATATCTGATTGAAACTGCATTAAAAAATCATTGACAGAACAACCTCCATCACCCCGCATGACCTTCACCTGCATACCGGAATCCTTCACCATCACGTCAAAATTATCTCGTACCTGAAACGCGATACTTTCCAAAGTTGCCCGAACAAGTTGTTCTTTTGTTGTTCCACGGGTAATGCCTACGATAGTTCCTCTTGCGTATGGATCCCAATGTGGGGCTGCTAACCCAACAAATGCCGGAACAAAGTATACTCCGCCAGTATCTCCACAGGATACCGCCATCTGTTCTGTATCCGCTGCATGTTCAATGACACGCAGACCGTCACGCAGCCACTGAATCGCCGCGTCGGCAATATAAATATCCGCATCCAGCGCATATGTCAGTTTCCCTTTGTTAAGTCCCCACGCAATTGCGGAATTTAGTCCGTTTTCTGAGCGCACCAGTTTGTCTCCGGTATTCATATACATGAATCCCCCGGTACCATAGGTGGTCTTCAGCATTCCCTCCTCGAATGCATATGCTTATTGTCAAGGGCGAAGGACTAAGCAGCATAGAAAAGGCTTGAAATCAATAGGGTTATGGTTTTGAACTTACTTGTAGCTAGAATATCATTGAATATAATTATTAAAATTTTTCAATGTTTTTTTATTTTCTATTCTTAATCACTCTAAATAAAATAAATAAGTGCCATGTATATTCCTGTTCCAATAAAGATTGAGAGCAAAAAGTTTTTCAAAAATTTAAATGATAATATTATTCCCGCAAATGCAAGTGCTAGTGGCAAGACTTCTGCTGAGCTTGTAAAGTCGACTCCCCTTATGCAAAATACTACTAGAAGTCCCATAAGTGAGTATGGAAGTTTCTCTCCTAAGTAGGATATAAATCTTGGGAGTTTTCTATTTCTAAAAATAATTCCAGGAAGGAACCTTGCAAGCATTGTCACTGCTCCTGCTATTAAAATATAGGTCATTTCAGTCATGTTTGTCCCTCCTATAATCTACATAAAGGACGAATAGAATAATAACCATCGCTGGAAGGATGAAGTTCTTTCCAAATATTAGCATGGCTACTACAGATGCTAAGAGCCCAATGATTGCCGGGAAGTGGTCTCTATTTTGTTTCCATTGGCTCAAAAATATTACAAGAAATAGTGCTGTCAAGATAAAATCAATTCCTTTGATTTCAAAATTTATAAAATTACCGAGGATGCCTCCAAGTACTGTTCCGATGAACCGAGAGTATGAAATAAAGTCTGTAAAAGTGTAAGACGAAAGGTCTTCTATGATAAAATAAATCATAGGAGGCCTTTTATAATGGCAAACAGAAAGAAAGAAGTATACAAAGTACAACCCATGACAGAGGGAAAAAGGAATATCATCAGAGGACTGATCGATGAGTATGGAATCGAAACTGCCGAAGATATACAGGCAGCACTCAGAGATCT
>NBBL01000002.1 GCA_002892395.1 Lachnospiraceae bacterium | reverse complement strand
CGGCTGAATCGTGAGATCCGGCGGCGTACCAGCGTGATCGGAATCTTCCCGCATGAGTCCTCGTATGTCAGACTGGTGACAGCCTATCTGATGGAATACTCCGAAGACTGGTCATCATCCAGGGCATATATCAAAGAGGAGTCGATGTCAGCCTTGTTATTAAAGGAAGTCGCTTAATCATTCTGACGTGAGTCCGAAGATTTTTGCGAACATATCTTGACACTATCTGCAAAACTGCTTGCTCAAAAACAGCAGTTACCGCAAAATGAAGAAAACAGAATACTGACCAAGTGCTTGAATAAAAATAGTACAATTACTTGAATGAATTACAGATAATTACTATAATTAAAATAGGATAAATACTTGAATAAATTACAGATAAATGATTGAACATAAAATGGACAAATACTTGAATAAGTGATAAACTCCACTTAAGTATTGAGTATGGGAGGAAATAATGAAAAAGTATTTACATAGAATTGCAGATAAATTATTGGAAGAACGATTAGATGCAAAAGGAGCAGTTTTAATTGAAGGTCCTAAATGGTGTGGAAAGACAACAACAGCAAAACAAAAGGCAAAAAGCTTTATATCTATGGACCGACCTGATATGACAAGACAGTATCAGCAAATGGCAGAACTTTCACCTGGTACTTTACTTGAAGGAGCAACCCCAAGACTAATTGATGAGTGGCAAATAGCACCTAACATATGGAATGCTGTGCGCTATGAGGTTGATAATAGGGACGAATTTGGTCAATTTATATTAACTGGTTCGGCAGTACCGAATGAATTTGATGACTCAATGCATACGGGTACGGGTAGAATTTCTAGACTTCTAATGCGGCCTATGAGTCTATATGAATCAAAGGATTCAAGTGGAGAGATTTCTCTCAGGGATTTATTTAAAGGTGAAAACATCTCGGCGATTGATGAAACCAGTCTTGAAGAAATAGCCTTTTTGATATGTAGAGGTGGATGGCCAAAAGCAATTGGTTTAGATGAAAAACCAGGCTTATTTCAAGCGATAGATTATTTTGATGCTGTTGTTTCAACTGATATTAGTAGAGTGGACTCGGTAAAAAGAGATAAAGAAAAGGCTAAGAGATTACTTAAATCCTATGCAAGACATGTAGGAACACAGAGTTCGCTAGAAACGATTAGACAAGACATGCTAGCCAATCAATCAGATACATTTGATCAGGGAACCTTATATTCTTACCTTGATGCCCTAAGAAAAATATTTGTGATTGAAGATTCTCCAGCCTGGAATCCAAATTTAAGGTCGAAAACATCCATACGAACAACAGATACCAGATACTTTTCAGACCCATCTATTGCAACGGCATCATTAGGCATAGGTCCTAAGGATTTACCGGATGATTTAAATACCATGGGATTTTTGTTTGAAAACTTATGTATCCGTGATTTAAGAATTTATACAGACTATTTAGATGGAACAGTTTATCACTATAGAGATAGGTATGGATTAGAATGTGATGCAGTGATCCATTTAAGAAATGGAGCCTATGGTCTAGTCGAGATTAAGCTCGGTGGAGATAAATTAATTGAAGAAGGTGCTGAAACGTTAAAAGACTTAGCATCCAAAATAGATACAAATAATATGCCCAAACCATCATTTATGATGGTCTTATGTGCAAAAGCCCCTTTTGCCTATAAAAGAGAGGATAGTGTGTACGTAATACCGATTACTGCTTTAAGACCTTAATCGTTTCCAGCATTTATGGATATATTCCCACATACAAGGCGTTTGAAAAATATTAAAATTTATCCATACTGACCACTCGAGCCCTGTGGAGACGGCAGCACTTTTGTACAAACTTGATATCGATAAGCATGTAAACGTTGAAATTGAGCTGGATGAGCTGAGGCATTTTAAGATGATTGAGGAGTAGGCATGATATGCAAGCAATATGACAATAGGAAATATAAAGGTAGACTATATGATATCATGAACCGATTCGTGGATTGAGCAGGAGGAACGGTAGATGCAACAGATATTCAGCAACACGACGTTAACAGTCAATCAGCTGATCGAAAAGATCGATACAGGAGAACTGGGCCTTCCAGAGCTTCAGCGGCCGTTCATCTGGAAGGATTCAAAGGTGCGTGATTTGTTTGATTCCATGATGTGCGGGTATCCCATCGGATACTTGATGCTGTGGGAGTGCCCCACGCTTGAGAAGAAGAAAACCATCGGAACAGACACCCACAACTATGAATCTCCGAAGCAGGTAATTATTGATGGCCAGCAAAGGCTGACATCTCTTTATGCTGTCATGAAATGGAAAAAGGTCATCAATTCAAAATACGATGAGAAGTCTATTGTGATTTCGTACTGCCCGTTGAGAAATAAGTTCCAGGTTGGTTACCAGGCAACAAAGAAGGATCCGGAATGGATCTACAATATTAGCGAAGTGTTCACTACATCGAATATTACCAAGCTGATTATCACCTTTACCAAGAGGCTGGATGAATATCGTTCTTCCAAGGGTGAAACCCTGAATGATGAGGAGCAGGATCTGATTTCAGAAAACATCACTGCGCTTTCAAATTTGAAACAGCATACGCTTCCAGTATTTGATATCAAGGCGGATGCCGAGGAAGAGGATGTTTCAGAGATCTTTGTTCGTGTTAACTCCGGTGGCGTGGCATTGAAGCAAAACGACTTTATACTGACGCTCCTTTCACTCTATTGGGATGAAGGCCGGAAAGAAATCGAACAATTTAGCATGGAGTCAACATATCCCTCCAGGGACAAAATCACATCGTACAACCAGCTCACCGAGGTCACAGCGCAGGATGTTATCCGTGTGGTCATGGCTTATGCATTTGACAGAGCTCGTTTGAAATATGGGTATAAATTGCTTCGTGGAGCTGATTTTGATAAAAAAGGTGCAGTTGACATTGCCCTTCGGGATCAACGTTTTGATGTTCTGAAGGCCAAACTCCCGGATGTCCTCAATATCCACAACTGGCACGAGTTTTTGAAGTCTATCATGAACGCCGGTTATCTGTCCGGGGATTTGATTCTTTCAGGAAACGCAATCTACTATACCTATGCGTTCTATCTCATTGCCAAGTACCGGTTTCATGCGTCGTACAATGAGAATATGCATTTGACTTCGCTGTGGTTCTTCTTTGCGTCTTTGGCATCGCTTTATACCGGATCGTTTGAATCCACGGTTGAAAACCACCTAAACTCGATCAAGGGCCTCGCGTCACTGGAAGAATACAAATGGTTTATTTTATCGAGGGTTGAGGAGCGGCTCACAAACGACTACTTTGACACCACCCTTGTTGGTTCTGAGGGACTGGCAGTATCTGGCCGAGGCAATAATGCGTGGAATGCCTATGTGGCTTCTTTGAATATTTTGAATGCTAAAATCCTTTTCTCGAAGAGTAATCTGCTCGTCAGCAAGCTGTTTGAGCCCGGTGCCGATGGCAAGAGAAAATCGCTGGAGAAGCATCACCTGTTCCCGAAGGCGTATCTGAAGGCGCTGGGATACAACGACACCAAGATCAACCAGATGGCTAACTATGCCTTCATCGATTGGAAAGATAATATGGAGATACTCGATGGGGCCCCTCCCATCTATTATCCTATCGTATGTGAAGGCCGCGGCCCTGAAGAAATCCAGAGGATGGAAGAAGAAAATGCACTTCCGCACGGCTGGGAAAACATGCCCTATGAGGATTTCCTGATCGAGCGGAGAAAGCGAATGGCAGCAAAGATAAAGCAAGCCTTTGAGATTTTGAAAAATAATGCTGGCTGAACCTTTTAATGATTCCTCCGCAGCGGCTACAAAACGCTTTTTTGCAGCAGAACAAAACAGATTGCATTACAGTGTTCATGGGCGAACAGCAGCCGAGGTTATCTACAACCGAGCAGATGCAGAAAAGGAACACATGGGGCTTACCACATGGGACGGCTCGCCCAAAAGCAAGACAATAGGACTCCGTTCACCGCATTTCATTGCCCAGGTGTTTTAGCTGATCCACCTGATCTTCTCTTCCGAGAACAATCAGGACGTCGCCGATTTGGAAGCGATACTGCACGGGAGGATTGTAGAGCATCTCACCGTCCGATTTTTTCTTGATGGCAAGGACAATGAGCCCTGTCTTGCGGGGGATTTCAGCCTCAAGGAGGGTTTTATTCTCAAGATAGGAGCCATGTTTCACCATGACCTCCTCAAGGTCAAACTCCATGTTTCCCATTTTTGTCACAACATCGAGAAACGAGATAATATTGGGCTTAATCATAAGGGCCGCCATGCGCATACCGCTGATCTCCGTCGCAGAGAGGGTTTTGTTCGCGCCGACCTTAAGGAGCTTTTCGCTCCCTGATTGCGTGATGGAATTTGCAATGATGTAGACGGTGGGATTGAGATTTCTCGCCGTAAGTACCGTCACAATATTATCAATCTCGGTATCCAGTGTCGAGATCAGTCCCTTTGCCCGGAGAATCCCCGCCTGCATGAGCACGCTTTCTTCCGTTGACTGCCCCTCGACCACGAGAATGTGGTGGGTGCTGTACTGGTTCAGATCCTCACGCTGATCCGTGACGACGACAAAATCCAATTTTTCATCTGCGAATTTTTTGATGATGACTGCAGCCAGTTCCCCGGAACCGCAGATGATATAATGATCCCGGAGTGCGGAAATTTTCCTGTTCATTTTACGTCCCTTCCATAAATCGACTACTTTTCCCTCCACAAACATAGCCACCACTGTGGTAAAGGCATACCCGACAATGCCGACGCCGAGAAAAATCATCAGCACGGAAAAAATCTCGGATTGCGTATTTTTGTCTCCTACCTCGCCAAAGCCCACTGTCGAGATGGTGATGACAGTCATGTAAAGCGCATCCACAAAATTCACCTTGAGTAAATTCATATAACCGATCACACCCACCGCGAGCAGGAGGATAAATGAGAACAAAATAAATTTGAGCTTTCGTTGATCTTCCATAAGTCACCCCTTGCAGTTTCGATTATAATATATGGTACCGTAAAATATAATATATGGTACCGTAAAAAGGTGAGGATTCCGATGCAAAATGCGGTGTTTCGCGGTTTGCGGGACAAGGAACGGCGTCAGGGACGCTCAAAGAGGACAGTCTCTTCGCCGGTTGACACGGTTTTTCCGGCGACGGCGGATGCAGGAATTTTGGAGAGACGCAGCCCGCCGTCCGGGGAGAGATCCGCGAGAAGCAGCATGGTTTCCGGGATGGAGGAGCCAAACAGGTAATTTCCCAGGCTGTACGCAATCGGGACATTTCGGTAAGTCTGTACGGGCTGCAGTACATGGGGATGTGCGCCGATCACCAGATCAGCGCCGGCGTCAATATACTGTTTGGCAAGCTCAATTTGATATGCCTCCGGCTCCGTGTGGCGCTCCAGTCCCCAGTGAAGATAAACCACAGTGAAGTCGCAGGTGTCTTCTGCCCGCCGGATTTCTTCGATGAGTGCAGTGGGGTCGTAGGTGGTAAAGAGGCCGGACTGATCCTTGGATGCGTTCCAGCTGAATTCGGGGATGACACGGGAGGCTGCGAGAAAACCGATTGTTTTCCCCTTGATGCAGTAGGTTTTTCGTTCCATTGCGCGGGACAGATTGCTTCCGGCGCCGATATAGTCGATGGAGACTCGATCCAGGGCATCAAATGTTTCCTGCAGGCAGCTGCGGCCGTAATCCAGGCTGTGGTTATTTGCAAGCGTCACAAGATCAATCCCCAGCTCCTTAAAAATTGCGCTGCGTTCCGGAGGAACGCGAAAGGTAAACTGCTTGTTGGGAGCGGGAACACCTCCGGTACCGAAGGGAAATTCCTCATTGGCGATGAAAAGATCGGCGTCCCTTCCTGCCTGGAGTAAGACATCATCCAGAATTCCGCCTGCATTGCCCGCCCGGTCGTATGCGGAAAGCACATGATCCGAAAGGAGAATATCCCCGCAGAAGGCGAGCCGTATGGTTCCGTCTGAGTCCGAGCTTGAGAATGCTTCCTGCTCCGATTTCCCCTCCGATTCTCCCGCTGCGCGGATGACGGACACAGTGCCGGTTGCCTCGGTTTCGGCTGAAGGGGCAGGCTTCGCCTCCTGGGGGGAGAGAAAATCTCCATCCGGTGGGGAGGAGGGAGATTGTGCTTCTCCCGGCGCATCCACTGCAATCAGTTGGGAAGGCCGGTCCCCCGGCGTGTTTGCTGCATCAGGCAAGGCCTGTGTGTTGTCCTTCGCTACGCAGGAGGAGAGGAAAACAAGGAGAATGGAGCAGAGAAGCAATCGAACAGGGCGCTTTGAGACTTCTGTTAGCATCGCAGGAAATCCTTTCATTGATTGTGGGTTTGTATGGATCAGTCTATCACAGAAACCGCCCCGGAAAAATTGATTTTTGATGTGTCATTTGCTAGAATGAACTGATTGGCGTGCGGTTGATCCGAGGATGGGCAGCGGGCCGTTTGCCTGAATAAAAGCAGGTTTTAGGGGGTGAATCAGACCGTGAGATACAAGAGAAACAGACGAATCCTGGGAATGCGGGAGGAGCAATTCCGAAAGCTGGCCAAATTTATGATGCTCCCTCTGGTGATTCTGATTTTGATTGTGGTCATTCTGATCACAGACCATGGCAAAGGCGGAACGAGGAAGGGCGCGGAAGGGAATCGCGCCACCGAAGCGGAAACCGGCGTCAGCACGGAAGCGGCGTCGGAGGACGAAAAAGAAGAGTCGGGGCAGGCAGAGACAGGGCAGGCAGAGACGGAGCAGGAGACCCGGGCGCCCTATGACCACGCAAATGCCGTGCCGGAGCGCAGCACAAATGAGGCGCTGGTGGGGCTGGCCAAGGACTACTTGGATGCGTATGTCCGGGGAGATGCAGATGCAATGTACCGGATTTTCGGAAGAACGGATCAGACCGGTCTGGAAGGGCTGCGGCAAAAAATGTCCGCAGAACGCAAGCTCTATGAAGCCTTTGAAAACACCTGCGTCTATGCGGTTCCCGGCGTTTCCGACGATGATTGGATCCTCTATATCAGCACGCAGGGCTGGTTCCGAAAGATTGAGACGCCTGCGCCGATCCTGATTCGAAGCTTTGTTGTAAAAAATGCGGACGGAAGCTACAGGATGAAGGAGGACAGTGCGCTGACGGAAGAAGAAGCGGCGGCTGTGAAGGCCACCGACGCCTCGGCGGCAGTTCAGAAGCTCAGCGCAGCACAGCGCACGGAGTTAGCAAAAGCCATTGTATCGGATGCGAAGCTGGGCTCTCTCTATGAACGTCTGCGAGTGGGAGGAACGGAGCCGGAGACACGCCCGGAGACGGAAGCGGCGGATGTGCAGGTGACGGATGCGGTGGTAGAGGTCAACGGAGAAGCAGGGACAGCCGGGACGGCGGAGCAGCACGAGACGGCGACAGAGGGAGAAGCTGTGCCGGAGACCGGACAGGCTCCGACAGGAGGCGAAAAGGCGCCGGATACGACCCCGGAGCAGCACTGAAAGAGCGGTGGAGGAAGGAACAAAATGGAATTATCGGAGTTCAATTATGAATTGCCGGAGGAGCTGATCGCACAGGATCCGCTGGAGGATCGCGCGGCCTCCAGGCTTATGGTGGTCCACAGAGAGAGTCACACCTTGGAGCATCGGCATTTCCGTGATATCCGGAGCTATCTCAGGGCGGGGGATTGCCTGGTGATCAACGACACCAAGGTGATACCGGCTCGATTGATCGGAGAGAAAAAGGGAACCGGGGCGAAGATCGAGGTTTTATTGCTCACCCGGAAAGAGAACAATGTCTGGGAGACGCTGGTAAAGCCGGGGAAAAAGTGCAGGATCGGGACGGTGATCCGATTTGGAGAGGGCTTGCTGGAAGGCACGGTGATCGGTCAGACGGAAGAAGGGAACCGCTTTGTGCAGTTTCACTTTGAAGGGATCTTTGAGGAAATTCTGGATCGGCTGGGACAAATGCCGTTGCCTCCCTACATCAAGCACCAGCTGAAGGACAAGAACCGATATCAGACCGTGTATGCAGAGCACGAGGGCAGTGCAGCGGCTCCCACCGCAGGGCTCCACTTTACAAAGGAGCTGCTTCGGGACATTGAGGAGATGGGGGTCAGGATTGCGCATGTCACCTTGCATGTGGGACTTGGAACCTTCCGCCCGGTGAAGGAGCATGATGTGTTGAAGCATCATATGCATTCCGAGTTTTATATTGTGACACAGGAAGCGGCAGATACAGTCAATGCAGCAAAGGCAGCGGGCGGCCGCATTGTCTGCGTCGGAACCACAAGCTGCAGAACACTGGAATCCGCGGCAGATGAACAGGGCGTTTTGCATGCGAAGAGCGACTGGACGAGTATCTTTATTTATCCGGGCTATCGCTTCAAGATACTGGATTGCCTGATCACGAATTTTCATCTTCCGGAGTCAACCCTCATCATGCTGGTGAGTGCGCTGGCAGGGAGAGAGCAGATCCTTTCTGCCTATGCGGAGGCAGTGCGCCGGCGGTATCGCTTTTTCTCATTTGGGGATGCTATGCTGATCTCCAACGACTGAAGCAGGAAAGACAAGGTGAACTATGTTTGACGGGGAATCCGCGCTCATGCGGATCAACAAGTTTTTGAGCGCCATCGGCTATTGCTCCCGCAGAGAGGCAGATCGCCTGATCTCGGAGGGCAAGGTGCTTGTGGACGGAGAACAGGCGGAGCTTGGAACCGTGGTGAAAGTCGGAATGAAGGTCACGGTAAACGGAACCGGAATCGGCGGGGTGGAGCAGCTGATTTCGCGAAAGCCGGTTCTTTTGGCAGTCAACAAGCCGGTGGGGGTTGTCTGCACCACCAGCACCAATGACAGAGCCCCCAATATTGTGGAGCTGGTCGGGTATCCGGAGCGGGTCTATCCCGTGGGGCGTCTGGACAAGGACTCGGAGGGCTTGATTCTCCTCACCAACATGGGAGAGCTGGCAGATGAAATTCTGCGGGGAGCCAACGGACATGAGAAGGAATACCTTGTGCGGGTGGATCAGCCCATTACCGAAGCCTTTGTGAAGCAGATGCGAAGCGGCGTGCATCTGGATCAGCTTCAGGTGACGACACGTCCCTGCAGGTTGTCGGTGGATGACAAGCTGACCTTTCATATCACGCTGACACAGGGGCTGAACCGGCAGATTCGAAGAATGTGTGAGGCACTGGGCTATCATGTGGTCAGCCTGAAGCGCATCCGCATCATGAATATCCGTCTCGGCGGGCTAAAGAGCGGAACCTGGAGAAATGTGACGGCGGAGGAAATGAAAGCACTGCAGGGCGCGCTGGAGAAAAGGCGGGACTCAAAGGACGCCGGAGGCAGGACCGGGAGCAGATCAGAGGAACATTACCGCGAGAGGCAAAAGTCCTATTTTCGAAGGAGAAGGAGCGAGGCATGAGCGGGGCGGAACAAAGAGAAAAGATGCGGGCGATTGCTGCGCGTTTGAAGGAAGCAGCGAGAGCTTATTATCAGGAAAGCAGAGAGATCATGTCGAACCGGGAGTACGATGAACTCTACGACACGCTGCTTACGCTGGAGGCGGAGACGGGAACTGTGCTCTCCGGCTCTCCGACACAGCAGGTCGGGTATGAGGTGCTCTCGGAGCTTCCGAAGGAAGCGCATGCACAGCCGATGCTTTCCCTTGATAAGACGAAGGATGCCTCGGTACTGAAAAGCTGGCTCGGGACACAGCGGGGGCTGCTGTCCTGGAAGCTGGACGGTCTGACGATTGTGCTTCACTATGAAGCCGGGGAGTTGGTCAAGGCAGTGACCCGGGGAAACGGCTATATCGGAGAGGTTATCACCAACAATGCGCGGGTCTTTCGAAATGTACCGCTCAGAATTTCCTTTCACGGAAGCCTGACCCTTCGGGGAGAGGCAGTCATCCGCTACTCGGATTTTCGCCGCATCAACGAGCAGATCCCGGAGGCAGAAGCAAAGTATAAAAATCCCAGGAACCTTTGCTCCGGTTCCGTGCGTCAATTGGATCCCCGGATTACTGCGGCGAGGGATATTTATTTTGACGCATTTTCACTGGTGTTTGCAGAAGGGATGGACTTTCAAAATTCTCACCAGGAGGAATTTCGCTGGTTGGAGTCCATCGGCTTTGATGTGGTGGAATTTGTGCCGGTCACAGCTGAAAATGTGGAGACACAGGTGCTCTGTTTTGAAGAACGCATCGCTGAAAATGATTTTCCTTCGGATGGCCTTGTGCTTTTAATGGATGATATTGCATACGGAGCGTCCCTTGGACAGACAGCCAAGTTTCCCCGGAATGCCATTGCGTTTAAATGGAGTGATGAGCTAAGGGAGACGCGCCTGCGGGACGTCGAGTGGAGTCCCTCCAGAACCGGACTCATCAATCCCATTGCGATTTTCGATCCGGTGGAGCTGGAGGGAACCACCGTGAGCCGCGCCAGCGTCCACAATCTCAGCATTTTAAAGAAGCTCTCACTGGGAATCGGAGATCGCATCACAGTTTACAAGGCAAATATGATCATTCCGCAGATTGCGGAGAATCTGACAGGAAGCGGAAAGCTGAATATTCCGGCGCATTGTCCGGTCTGTGGGAAGCCGACTGCCGTGCACAGTGAAAACGGGGTGGAGACCCTTCACTGCGAAAATCCGGATTGCGCCATCAAAAAGATCAAGCGCTTTGCACATATGACCAGCCGCGATGCGCTGAATATTGAGGGACTGTCGGAGCAGACGTTGGAAAAGCTGATTGTGGCAGGGTGGATCCATGAATATGCGGATCTCTTCACCCTGGATCGGCATCGGGCGGAAATTGAGAAGCTGGAGGGCTTTGGGGAAAGGTCGGCGGCCAAGTTGATTGATGCGGCAAGGAAGGCCGAAAACACAGATATGACCCGTCTCATCTATGCACTGGGCATTCCCGGAATCGGTCTGCAGAACGCAAAGCTTTTGACCCGGTATTTTCAGGGGGATTGGAACGCCTTCCGGGCGGCTTCTGTTGAAACGCTCTGTGAGGTCGAGGGGGTAGGAGAGGTGCTGGCATCCTCGGTGCGCCGCTTTCTGGAACAGGAGGAAAACAGGAGACAGATGGATCATCTGTTGGAAAAGCTTCACCTCAAAGCGTTTGTGAGCGAAAGCGGAGGAGAAGAAAGGCGATACGCAGGAAAGAGCTTTGTCATCACCGGAGCGGTGCATCATTTTGCTAACCGGGAGGAGCTGAAGGCTTATATTGAAAGCCGGGGCGGAAAAACCTCCGGCAGCGTCAGCTCGAAAACCAGTTATTTGATCAACAATGATACAGCGTCCGGCTCAGCCAAGAATCAAAAAGCGAGGGAGCTTGGCATTCCGGTTATCTCGGAAGAAGAGTTTCTGGCGCTCTGACGGAATAGGAAAGGCGGAAATCCCATGCCGATTCGAATACAAAATGATCTGCCTGCCAAGGCAATTCTGGAGCAGGAAAATATCTTTGTCATGGATGAGACGCGTGCAATGTCCCAGGACATTCGCCCGCTTCAGATTCTCATTTTAAATCTGATGCCGCTGAAGGAGGACACAGAGCTTCAGCTTCTGCGCTCACTTTCCAATACGCCGCTTCAGGTGGATTGCAGCTTTCTGATGACCAGCTCCCATGAGGCGACCCATACCAGCAAGAGCCACATCAGCAAGTTTTACCTGAACCTTGATGAGGTGCGGCGGAATTATTACGACGGAATGATTATTACAGGTGCCCCGGTGGAAAACCTTCCGTATGAGGAGGTGACCTACTGGGCAGAGCTTTGCCGTATCATGGAGTGGAGTAAGACCCATGTGACCTCGACGCTTCACCTTTGCTGGGGCGCCCAGGCGGCGCTGTATTATCATTACGGAATCCCCAAGTATCCCCGGGAGAAAAAGCTCAGCGGGATCTACCGTCATCGGGTATACCATCACAGCATTCCGCTGATTCGCGGCATGGACGACTACATTGACTGTCCCCACTCCCGCTGGACCGAGATCCGGAAGCAGGATGTCCGGAAGCACCCGGAGCTTATTACGCTGGCGGAGAGCGATGAGGCCGGGATTTTGCTGCTCATGGATCGGGAGGGAAAGCAGATCTTTGTGCAGGGCCATCCGGAATACGACCGCATGACGTTGGATACGGAATTTCATCGGGATCGGGGGAGAGGAATGGATGCAAGGGTGCCGGTGAATTATTACGAGGACGATGATCCCAATTCCCGCCCGGTGCTTTCCTGGAGGAATATGGCAAATACGCTGTACACGAATTGGCTGAATTACTACGTCTATCAGGTGACACCCTATCTGTTGGACAGAGAGGATGGGCAAGAGGAGCATCATGATTTATCTTGACCACGCAGCCACAACGCCCCTGCGTCCGGAAGTGCTGGAGGGGATGCTGCCCTACCTCAGGCAAGGCTATGGAAATCCGTCTGCAATGTACGCGGCGGGACGCGAGGCAAAGCGAGCCGTGACGGCAGCGCGGGAGATCATCGCCCAGAGCCTTTCCCTTCACCCGGACGAAATTTATTTCACGTCCGGCGGAACGGAGTCCGACAATTGGGCGCTGGTGGGAGCCTTTGAGCTGGCAAAGGCAGAGGGAAGAGGAACGCGGATTGTGGCGTCTGCCGTGGAGCACCACGCAGTTTTGGAGACGCTTCGCTACCTGGAGGAGGTGCGGGGGGCTTCGGTGTGTCTCCTTCCCGTTGATGGAGATGGCGTGGTGCATCCCCGGGTGCTTTCCGAAGCGCTCCGGGAGGACTGCTGTCTCGTCAGTATTATGACTGCCAACAATGAAGTCGGAAGTCTGCAGCCCATCGCAGCGCTTGCAGACATCGCCCACCGGAGGAATGTCCTGTTTCATACGGATGCGGTGCAGGCGTATGGGCATATGCCCATGGGAGATATTGCGGCATCCGTCGATTTATTGAGCGGAAGCGGGCATAAGCTGGGCGGTCCGAAGGGGACCGGCTTTCTGGTGATCCGCAGGGGCGTTCCGATGCGCGCGTTTTTCCACGGCGGCGCACAGGAAAAAAGGCGCCGTGCCGGGACAGAGAATGTGGCAGGAATCGTCGGGCTGGGAATTGCGGCTGCCGTTGCGCAGCGGGATTTGGAGGCGGAGACAGAGCGGGAGGCACGGCTCAGAGATCAGCTGTACCATCAGCTGCAAGAAGCAATTCCCCACGTTATGTTAAACGGAAGTCGGGATCAGCGCCTCGCCAACAATCTGAATCTTTGCTTTCCGGGGGTGTCCGCGGAGACCCTGCTCATTTTGCTGGATCAGAGGGGAATTGCAGCCGGCGCCGGCGCCGCGTGTGCGTCAGGCGCACTGGAGCCCTCCCACGTTTTGAGGGCAATGGGGCGCTCTGTGGAGGAAGCAAGATCCTCCGTACGGCTGACAGTCGGCCCGGACAATACGGAGGAGGAAATGAAGGACGCAGCAGAGCAAATTGCAGAAGTCGTGAGACATTTAAGAAAGGGCGTCACTGACCGTATTTCTGCGGAAAAGGAGGCGACATGATTCGGGATTTTTTCAATTCGTTTTGGAATGTTCAGGCATACCCTGTGTTCCTGGCACGGAAAAAGCGTCAGGTTATCGGCTTTGTTCTGATGCTCACTCTGATTTTTTGGGGATTGACACTGCTGATTCCCTGCGGAGGCTTCTATCTAAAGAGCGGAGGCCTTCGAAATTACATTCAACATACCATCCCGAACTTTGAACTGTCGGGGGGAAAGCTTCATCTGGATGCGCCGTTTCACCTTGAAAATGCCACAGTCTATATCGACATCAACACGGAGGAGGGGCACCACCTGGCGTTTGACTCCCAGGATGTGAAGACCAGGCTTGCTCTCAGCGATATTGTGCTGCTGGCGGACGCAGACCATATGCTCTATCAGACGACCGCCAGGTCAGGCTTTCAGAAGATGGAACGGAAAGAGCTGGCGTTTTCGGACCTGGGAGATGAGACCTTTGTAAGGGCGGATATTCTGAAGGCGGTTCCGATAATCCGCACCATGATCATTTTGATCCTGGTGCTTGCGTATTGGATTTTGCTGGCGGGATTTTTGATTTGGGCTTTGGTGGTTGCCGGCTTCGGACTGCTGCTGGCACGGTTTTTGCATGTTCCCATGCGGTATGGGAAGATTTACCGGCTGTCTATTTATACCCAGAGCCTTCCCATGCTGATCGGGGCTTTGATACAGACATTCGGCTTCATACTTCCGGAATTTACTGCCATGAGTCTGCTGTATTCTTTGCTGATTCTTGCCAAGGTATTCCGGTTTATGAGGGATTCCGGAAACGACCGGGTGGGCGTCCGTCGGGGCTTTGATGATTCGGACACCCGTCGGAGCTTCGATGATTCGGACATCCGTCAGGGGGGTGATGATTCGGACATCCGTCAGGGGGGTGATGATTCGGACATCCGTCAGGGGGGTGATGATTCGGACATCCGTCGGGGCTTCGTTGATTCGGATATCCGGAGGCAGGAGGAGCGGAACAGAGGCACCTTTGGACAGGAATCGCCGGGGCCTGGTTTTGGAAGCAAAGAGGAAAACGAAGACAGCGGGGAAGCCGGAGAGAAGCGGGAGGCTTTCACAGAGCCTGAAAATAAGGGAGACCGGGAGACAGGCCAGGAATCGGGAACGGGGACGGAGCAGTGCCATGGGCTTTCGGCTTCCCCCGGTTCGGAGCAGCAGAAAGCAGATGGGGCAAGACGGATGATTTTACCGAAGGCACATGCCCGCAGTGACCTGCAACCGAGTGAGGGCTGGAGCTTCGGTACCCGGCAGGAGGATCCGGAGGGGACAACAGGCGGACAGGAAGCAGATCAGACCGGGAAACAGGAACGGGCACAGAAAGAACGGGAAGACGGAGGAGAGCAGAGGGAAGCATAAGCCGCGGTGGGAATCCCCGGGGTCAGCGCTGCCAGGAGAAGAAATGAGGAAGGAAACCGTAGTCGTAGGAATGTCGGGCGGGGTGGACAGCTCCGTGGCGGCCTTTCTGCTAAAGCAACAGGGATACCGCGTGGTAGGCGTGACGATGCAGATCTGGCAGGAAACTTCCTGCGCGGTTCAGGAGGCAGAGGGGGGATGCTGCGGCCTCTCTGCGGTGGAGGATGCCCGCCGCGTGGCGGAGGTGCTGGACATCCCCTATTATGTGATGAATTTCCGGGAAGAATTTCAGAAGCATGTGATTGATTATTTCATCGCGGAATATCAGGTGGGGAGGACGCCGAACCCATGTATTGCCTGCAACCGCTATGTGAAATGGGAGTCTCTTTTGCAGCGAAGCCTGGCCATCGGCGCAGACTTGATTGCCACAGGACATTATGCTCAGGTTCGAATGCTTCCCGGCGGGCGCTATGCACTGCATACATCCAAGACCTCTGCCAAGGATCAGACCTATGCGCTCTATGGTCTTACTCAGGACCAGCTGAAGCGAACCGTCATGCCGGTGGGAGCTTATACCAAAGAGGAGATTCGGGACATTGCGGCTCGGGAGGGACTTCCGGTGGCAGGAAAGCCCGACAGTCAGGAAATTTGCTTTGTTCCGGATCATGACTACGCAGGATTTATTGAGAAACATGCAAAAAGAGTACCGCCTCCGGGAAATTTTGTCTCAACGGACGGCAGGATTTTGGGGAGGCATCTCGGAATTACGCACTATACGGTGGGACAGAGAAAAGGGCTTGGAATCGCCATGGGACATCCGGTCTTTGTGACAGAGATTCGACCGGAGAGTAATGAAGTGGTGCTGGGAGAGGCGGCGGCGGTATTGTCTTCGGAGCTGACAGCGGAACGGCTCAACTGGATGGCGATCGACGGCCTTTCCGGGGGGATGCTGCGAGCAAAAGCCAAGATACGGTATAACCATGCGGGCGCATCCTGCAGTATTTATACAGACGGAAACGATCGGGTTCGGGTTTGCTTCGATCAGCCGCAGCGGGCGGTGACGCCCGGGCAGGCAGTGGTATTTTATTCGGAGGAAGGATATGTGCTCGGCGGAGGGACGATACGCTGACAGAAGAAAAAGGAGCGGCGCGGCACTGGGTTTGGTTCTCGTGCTGGCACTGCTCTGCGCCTGCGGAAGAAAGCAGGAGACAGAAAAAACGCAGCTTATCCTGACGATTCAGGGATCGGAAGCGGGAGAAACCAAGAAGACAGATTTGCAAGCTGCGCCCGACCCGGAGGATCAGGTCAACGGATTTCGCTTCGAGAGCTGTGATGAGATGGTCTACTGCATAGGAGAGGGAGTCAAGCTGCGGGATCAACCGGGCTTGGATGGAGAAGAGGTGGGCGTTTTGTCCTACGGGGCGTATGTCCACCGGATCGGAAAAAACAAACGATGGTCGAGGATCCTTGTAAACGGCCTGCGGGTTTATGCCGCGGCAGAGTATCTTTCCGCTTATCCGCCGGAGACAGAGGCAGAAGAAACGAAGGAAACGAAACCGGAGGGAAGCACGGAGACAAAACCGGAGAGAAGCGCGGAAACGAAAGCAGAGAGAAGCGCGGAAACGAAAGCAGAGAGAAGCGCGGAAACGAAAGTAAAGAGAAGTGCGGAAACGAAAGCAGAGAGAAGCGCGAAGACAAAAACAGAGGAAAGTACAGAAATAAAGGCAGCGGGGAGCCCAGAGGCAAAGGCGGCGGGTTTTTGTGCAAAGCGTATAAAAGAAATACCGTAAAATTTGATAAAGAGACGAAAAAGGCGAGGAAGTATAAAAATTCCTTGCTTTTATTCGTCATAAGGAATATGGTAAAAGAAAAGAAATTGGAAACGTTTCCAAATAGTTTAAAACGAAATTAATCATGAATGGGAGGACAAGATGATGAACAAAAAACTGTTGGCCCTTACCTTGAGCAGCGCCATGGCAGTCTCACTGCTGGCGGGCTGCGGCGGCGCTTCCAAGAGCGAAACGGCTTCGGAAACCAAGGCTGCGGCAGAAGGGGCTGCCCAGGGATCCGTCTACTATCTGAATTTTAAGCCGGAGCAGGATGAGCAGTGGCAGGAATTGGCAAAGGCATACACGGAGGAAACCGGCGTACCGGTCACCGTTGTCACCGCAGCATCCGGAAATTATGAGACGACTCTCATGAGTGAGATGGGAAAGAGCGGCGCCCCGACTCTGTTTCAGGTAAACGGACCGGTGGGTCTGGAAAACTGGAAGGATTATTGCTATGATCTGTCCGGCTCCGACATTTACGGGCAGCTCACCAGTGATAACTACGCATTGAAAGAGGATGGGACCGTGTACGGCGTGGCGTATGTGATCGAGTCCTACGGTCTGATTGTCAATCGGACACTGCTGAAAAAGGCAGGATATACCGTGGATGAGATCCAGTCCTTTGCTGACTTAAAGAGAGTGGCGGAGGATATCACCGCCCGGTCCGCCGAGCTTGGATTCGCAGCATTTACCTCCGCAGGCATGGACGGATCCTCCGATTGGAGATTCAAGACACATCTGGCGAATCTCCCGATTTACTTTGAATATCAGGCGGACGGCATCAGCAGCACGGACGCCATCAAGGGAACATATCTGGACAACTATCGCAACATCTGGGATCTGTACATCAACAACAGCACCTGTGATCCGAAGGAGCTTTCCGCAAAGACCGGGGATGATTCCAGAAATGAATTTCTGGCAGGGAAAGCGGTCTTCTTCCAGAACGGATCCTGGGAGTATGGCAATCTGACAAAGGATGGAGCTTACACAGACGAGGATCTGGCGATGATCCCGATTTACATCGGAGTCTCCGACGAAGCAAAGCAGGGACTTTGCACCGGAACCGAAAATTACTGGTGCGTCAACAATCAGGCGGGAGAAGCAGATATCAAGGCGACTTTGGACTTCATGAACTGGTGCGTCAGCTCCGAATTGGGAACCAAGACCATGGCGGAAAAGATGGGCTTTGTTATCCCCTTCAAGGGCGCACAGGAATCTCAGAATCTGTTTGTCAAGCAGGATGCAGCCTATACGGCAGAGGGGAAGATTCCGGTGTCCTGGAACTTCACAACCATGCCTTCCGAGGAGTGGAAGAATGGAGTCGGGCAGGCTCTGACGGCATATGCAGCAGATCAGACGGATGCAAACTGGGATGGTGTAAAAACTGCGTTTGTTGACGGATGGGCAAGCGAATACGCATTGGCAAACGGTCACTAAAACGAAAACCGGAAACCGGAAACCGCGGAAGGGGCAGGCAATCAAAACTTGCCTGCCCCTTTTACCATCCCTTCGAAGGGCGTGTCCGTTCCCGGGACAAGCTGTTGAAGGGACGCCCTGACCGGGCGGCTGGAAGAGCAGGCTTTCGGAATCCGTCTGAAAGGAGTACGGAATTATGGAAAAAGCGATCAGACGCTGGTCTCCCCTTTTTGTACTGCCTACGCTGCTGGCATTTATGATAGGCTTTGTCGTTCCCTTTCTGGAGGGAATGTACCTTTCGTTTTGCCAGTTCACGACAGTCAAAAATGCACAGTTCGTCGGATTCGGAAACTACAAAAAAATTTTTTCTGATCTTACATTTTTAAGCGCCTTCAAGTTCACCGTGCTCTTTGCGGTAGCAGACATTGTGCTGATCAATGGGATTGCCTTTGTACTGGCACTTCTTTTGACACGAAAGCTTAAGGGCACCAACCTGTTTCGAACCATATTTTTCATGCCGAATCTGATCGGCGGAATCGTGCTGGGTTACATTTGGCAGATTTTGATCAACTGCGTGCTCTCCATCGTGGGACAGCCGCTTCTGGCACTGAACAGCACGGCAGGCTACTGGGGGCTTATCATCCTTATGTGCTGGCAGCAGATCGGTTATATGATGATTATTTACATCGCCGGGCTTCAGAATGTGTCCGATGATCTTCTGGAGGCGGCGCAGATCGACGGCGCAACAGCATGGCAGACCCTCTGGAAGGTAAAACTCCCAATGGTGATGCCCTCCATCACGATTTGCGTATTTCTGACATTGACCAATTCCTTCAAGCTCTTCGATCAGAACTTGGCGCTGACCGGTGGAGATCCGAATCACAGCACAGAAATGCTGGCACTGAATATCTACCAAACCTTTTACGCCAGAGCAGGCGCGCAATGGAAGGGACTTGGCCAGTCAAAGGCGGTTCTGTTCTGCCTGCTGGTGATCTTGATTTCCGTGCTTCAATTGCGGGCTACCCGCTCCAGGGAGGTGCAGCAATAACATGAAAAAGAAAAAACAGATACAGGATATGATCATCCTGGTGCTTTTAAGTGCCTTGGCAGTGTTGTACGTCTACCCGATTGTGATGATTCTTTTTAACTCGGTAAAGCAGGAGACCGCCATCACCACAGCCGGCGCCTTTACCTTGCCCACAGCGGCCACCTTTTCGGGGCTGGACAATTATGTCAATGCCATTGCCTCCAAAGGCTTTCTGCAGAGTCTGGGCTACAGCCTTTTGATTACCCTCACCTCCGTGGCGGCGATTTTGATTTGCTGCTCCATGTGCGCCTGGTATATCACCAGGGTCAAGGGAAGGCTTTCGAAGATTCTCTATTTCCTGTTTGTATTTTCCATGGTGGTGCCGTTCCAGATGGTCATGTTTACCCTGTCCCAGACAGCGGACTCCATGACGCTGAATAAGCCTTGGAACATCTGGATTATCTACCTGGGCTTTGGCGCCGGACTTGCGGTATTTATGTTTGCGGGATTCATGAAGTCCATTCCCCTTGAGGTAGAGGAGGCCTCCATGATTGATGGCTGCAATCCGCTCCAGACCTTCTTTTTGGTGGTGCTTCCCATGCTGAAGCCGACTCTGGTTTCCGTGGGGATCCTGGAGGCCATGTGGGTGTGGAATGATTACCTCTTGCCGACGCTGGTACTGGACATCAAAAATTACAAGACGATTCCCATGCTGATTCAGTATTTCCGCGGAAGCTACGGAAGAGTGGAGATGGGACCGATGATGGCAAGCATCATGCTGACCGTCATTCCGATTGTGGTTGTGTATTTGCTGGGGCAGAGACACATTATCAAGGGAGTCGCGGCAGGAGCGGTTAAAGGATAAACAGATCAATGACAATCAAAGATATCGCGAGAGAATCCGGCTATGCCGTGGGAACCGTCTCCCGCGTCCTGAATCATCATCCGCATGTATCGGAAAAGGCGCGGAAAAAGATTATGGAGACGGTGGAAAAGTACCACTTCAAGTTAAACAGCAATGCGAAGCATTTGAAGCAGCAGGCAAACAGCGGGATCGCGATCATCGTAAAAGGCTCTCAGAATATGCTGTTTGCTTCCATTGTGGAGCGGCTGCAGCGGCTGCTGAGCCAGAAGAAGTTTGCATCCTTCATCTATTACATCGGCGAGGCGGAAAACGAGGTGGAGCAGGCGCAGCGGGTCAGCCGGGAACGGCACCCTTTGGGGATTCTGTTCCTGGGAAGTGATCTGGCGTACTTCAAGGCACAGTTTGCACGTCTGACGGTACCTTGTGTGCTGGTCACCAACTCGGCAGAGGAATTGGGATTTTCCAACCTGTCCAGTGTCAGTACAGACGATGAGGCGGGAGCATTCGAAGCCATGGAGTATCTTTTTCGTCTGGGACACCGGGAAATCGGCGTGCTGGGCGGTTACGTGGACAAGTCCCGGGCGGCGCACACCCGGTATCAGGGATGTCGGAAGGCATTTCAGGCGCACGGAATGAGGCTTCAAACAGATCGGCATTATTGCCCTGCATTTTTCTCCATGGAAGAAGGGTACCGGGCCATGAATCGTTTGCTGGATCAAATGCCGGAGCTGACCGCCGTGTTTGCGATGGCAGATGTACTGGCAGTGGGGGCCATTCGTGGGATCCGGGACAGAGGTCTCCGGGTTCCGGAGGACATTTCCGTCATTGGCTTCGATGGAATTGAACTTGGAAAATACCTTTCGCCGCGGCTCACAACGGTGCGTCAGGAAGGGGAAAGGATTGCAGACCGCAGCCTGGAAATTTTGTTTTCCTGCATCGACGGAGAGCAGCAGGCGGTGCATGAGCTTCTTCCGTTTGAGATTGTGGCAGGGGAGAGCACGGCAGAGCGCCCGCATTGAATCAGATTCAGAGTAATCAGGGGCGGTACGCATTGTGCGGACAAAACAGAGGGGAATAAAAAAATGGCAGATATTACATTTAAGCATGTGGAAAAAACCTATGATCATAAAAATACAGTCGTCCCGGACTTAAATCTTGAGATCCGTGACAAGGAATTTATTGTGCTGGTGGGACCGTCCGGCTGCGGAAAATCCACCACGCTCCGCATGATTGCGGGGCTGGAGGATATCACCTCCGGCGATCTGTACATCGGAAACAGGAGAGTGAATGATGTGGCGCCGAAGGATCGGGATATTGCGATGGTGTTCCAGAGCTATGCCCTGTATCCGCACATGACGGTATACAGGAATATGTCCTTTGCGCTGGAGCTTCGCGGCACCCCCAAGGATGAGATCGACAAGAAGGTGCGTGAGGCGGCGCACATTCTGGGACTGGAGGAGTACCTGGATCGAAAGCCCAAGGCGTTGTCCGGCGGTCAGAGACAGCGGGTGGCGCTGGGGCGCGCCATGGTGCGGAATCCCGCCGTGTTTCTTCTTGATGAGCCGCTGTCCAACCTGGACGCAAAGCTTCGCACAGAGATGAGAAGCCAGATCGCGGCCTTGCATAAGCGCCTGCAGACCACCTTTGTATACGTGACACACGACCAGACGGAGGCCATGACCATGGGAGACCGGATCGTTGTCATGAAGGATGGGATCATTCAGCAGGTGGATACGCCTCAGAATCTTTATCACGCGCCCTGCAACAAGTTCGTGGCAGGCTTCATCGGCTCCCCCCAGATGAATTTTGTCAAGGTGAAGGTGGAACGGTGGAAAGAAGGAACGGCTCTTGTCTTTGGCGACTGCAAGCTCCCGGTGAACAAGCCGGAGCTGGAGGCCTACCTGGGGAAGGATGTGATCATGGGAATCCGCCCGGAAGACATTCACGCAGAGGAATCCTTCCTGTCCATTTCCGATGCCCCCATAATCGAAGCGAAGGTGGAGCTGGCAGAAATGATGGGATCTGAGATTTATCTCTATCTGAGCTGCTTCGGACAGAGACTGGTGGCGAGAGTGCCCTCCCGTACCGGTATTCACGCGGACGACATTGCAAAATTGGCGTTGGATGGGAATAAGGTTCACGTTTTTGACGCGGAGACGGAGGAAGCTATCTCCCGTTCAGAGCAGCCCGGTCAGGAGGAGGCATTATGACAAAATACACGGTTTTACTGAACAGCATTGAGAAAATCAAAGCGTTTGTAAAGACCATCACCCGCTATCCTTACGATTTTGATCTGGTATCCGGTCGTTATACCATTGACGCCAAGTCCATCATGGGTATTTTTTCTTTGGATTTGAGCTGCCCGCTGGAGCTTTGCGTGTATTCCGACGGGGATGAGAAGCTGAAGGAAGAGCTGGCGCCTTATCTTGAGAAAAAAGGAGCGTGATGATCGGTGAGAAGCAGCGGTGTTTTGATGCATCTCTCATCGCTTCCGAGCCGAAGGGGAATCGGAGGCATGGGAAGGCCTGCGCGGGATTTTGTTGATTTTCTGGAAGCGGCGGGACAGGGGTATTGGCAGCTTCTGCCCATTTGCCCTACGGGATACGGGGATTCTCCTTATCAGTCCTTTTCCACCTATGCGGGCAATCCATACTTTATTGACTTGGATTTGCTGATGGAAGAAGGGCTCCTGGAGCGGCAGGAGTACGAGGCAGTGGACTGGGAGAGCACCCCGGACAGGGTCAATTACGGCGCGCTGTATCAAAAACGAATTCCGATTCTGAGAAAAGCCGCTGCGCGTTTTCGGGAGCAGATGCCGCCGGATTACAAGGAATTTTGCGAGAAGAATGAGTATTGGCTGGGGGATTACGCCCGTTTTATGGCGATGAAGAACGCACACGGCGGGTCGCCCTGGCAGGAGTGGGAGCTCCGCTCCAAAGCGTGGATGGAAGAGACCTATGCAGAGGAAATTTGCTTCTGGAGAATACTTCAATACTTGTTTTTCCATCAGTGGGAGGAACTCCGGAGCTATGCAGGGGCACACGGTGTTCGATTAATCGGCGACCTGCCTATTTATGTGGCCATGGACAGCGCAGATGTATGGGCGCATCCGGAATTGTTCCAACTGGGAGAAGGGAAAAAGCCAAAGGAAGTGGCAGGCTGCCCGCCGGACAGCTTTTCCGAGGATGGTCAGCTCTGGGGAAACCCGCTGTTTGATTGGGAGTATATGGCAAAGGACAGGTATGCCTGGTGGGTTAAACGGATCCAATATCTTTGCAGCGTATATGACGTCTTGCGGATTGATCACTTCCGGGGGTTTGATTCCTATTATGCGATTCCCTATGGGAATCGGACTGCCAGAGGCGGGCGCTGGAGGCAGGGACCGGGCTTAAGCCTGTTCCGTGCAGTGGAGGAAACAATCGGGAAGCAGCATATTATTGCAGAGGATCTGGGGTACTTGACGGATTCTGTCAGGCAGCTTCTTAAGGACAGCGGGTTTCCGGGCATGAAGGTGCTGCAATTTGCCTTCGACAGCCGGGATGGCGGCGGCGAGGCGTACTTGCCCGAGAATTACCCGGAGAACTGTGTGGCTTATGTGGGAACCCACGACAATGACACAGCCCTGGGCTGGATGCATACGGCTCCCGCCGGAGATGTGGCGCTTGCCAAAGCATATCTCCGGGAGACAGGGGACCGGGAGGCGGCGAAGGCCATGATGCGTGCCGTTTGGAACAGCCGTGCTTTTCTTGCTGTGGTACAGGCGCAGGATATTTTGGGATTGGGAAGCGAATCCCGCATGAATACGCCTGCCACCGTGGGCGAAAACTGGCGCTGGCGAGCGACGGAGGGAAGCTTTACGGCGGCGCTTGCCAACGAACTTCGGAACGAGATGGCGGCTTGTAAACGAATCAACGACGGCGTCTGAGACGCCTCATAGCTTCTCCACAAAAGATCTGCGTATTGAACAGGGGCTGCCGCACTAAGTGATTCGTGCGGCAGTCTTTTTCATCGGATGAAATCCGGTCATTCATCCGGATTTCTCTTATAAAAAACAAATCGGGCTGCCGCAATATTCGATTGCGACAGCCCCTGATTGTTTGGATTGCTTGATGTGGGGATTTCAATGACTCTGTCCCCTGTTCGATCAGTGGATCCAGGCGCCGCTGGCATCCACACGGTAGCCGTCCGGGGTCATTTCGCCCGCATACATGGCACCCTGCGGATGGGATGCATTGCCCACCGGCTCCAGGTAGTACCACTTACCGTTGCTGAGCTGTTTCCAGCCGGTCATCATTTTTCCCAGCTCTGCACCCTTTGCTTCGCTCAGGTAGTACCAACGTCCGCCGGCGGAGAACCAACCGGTGCGGAGGTAGCCGGCTTCATCGAAGGAATACCATGCGGTGCCGCCGCTGTAGGGAAGCAGCTTCCATTCGTTCTTCGGATAGGAGCCGTCGCTGTAGCGGAACCAGAAGCCCTTTGCATCCTGACTCCAGCTGCCGCTGTTCCGGGAGCCGATGGGAGTGCTGTTCGCAGCTTTCTGTCCGCCGGAGGAACCGCCGGAGGAGCCGCCGGAGGAGCCGCCGGAGGAGCCGCCGGAACGGCCGCTGGAGTGCCCGCCGGAATGACCGCCGGAATGACTGCCGGAATGACTGCCGGAATGACCGCCGGAAACTCTGGACCAACGGGCGTACACAGTCTTGTTCGCACCGAAGGTGTACTGCCGCTTGATTTCCGTTCCGCCCTGTGCTGCGGTGAACCACCCTTCAAACAAATAGCCGCTGCGGGTCGGATTGGGGAGATGGGAGAGCTTTCCGTCGGTTCCGGTTACCATCTCGGCAGGTTCCACGGTTCCGCCGTTGGCATCGAAGCGGATCCGATAGCAGCCCGAGGGAAGAGAGCCCTTCAACGTCCACTTTGCGTAGAGGGTCATGTCCTGTGTGACGCGGTCGCTGGCAAAGTTCCAGGCATTTCTGCACGCTGCGTCCCGGTACCATCCGCCGAAGTCATAGGCAGCATCGGTTGGAGCCGCAGGCGCTGCGATGGCTGCGCCGGAGGCAGCGGTTACGTTTGACGGCGCACTTCCGCCGTGTCCGTTTAAGTCGAAGCGAATGGTGTGCATGTTGGCAGGCGGCGTGTAGGCGCGTCCCACAATGAAGGGGATTTCCTGAATGTTTCCGGCAAAGCTGGTGTGTTCAGGGCGCGCCTCCTCAAGGAACACCCGGAGGGTGTAGGAAGCGCCGTCCGTCAGCCCCCGGGGAATGGAAACCTCCGCTTCACGGGCATTGGGATCGGCTATCTTTCCGTAGAAAAGCACCGTTTGGTTTTGATCAAGCAGCATGGCGGAAATCTGATTTGCCAGGGGCATTGAGCCTTTTCCGGAGAGGGAGAGACGGATGGTTCCGCCTGCTGCAGCCGAAACAATTTCCGCAGGATTGGTGTGCCTTGCCGTGAAACCGCCGTTGTCGGTGCGAAGTGTCAGGGTCCATGCGTTGTGCACGCCCGTGGGAGTGATCGTTTTAGAAAAATCCTGGTGGGGGTTGTCAAGCAGTTGGGCAAAGAGTACGGACTGCAGCTTCAGGTTGAAGGCGGGGCTGATCCCGACCCCATTGTCATTGCTATTGGTGCCGCTCTCATAGATTGACCCATCATGTGCCACTATACCTGCAAGGGATGGCTTATTAGCCCTCGGCGAACGCAGCCAGAAGTGAGGGGTATTATCTTCGCCGTGATCTTTGCCATACTGCTTTGTCCGGTCATTGACACGTTCACCCGTCTGTGAGTATCCGTATGCCGGATGCTGAGCCTCTCTGGCGTCGAGGAGAAAGAGCTTATCTCCCACGTCGGAGAGCCTGCCGTAGTTCAGACCACTCCATGTCTCAGGCCACTGGGCATGGGAGGAGGGGTCCTTACTCAGGTGGATGGCAGCCCGCTCCTCCGGTCGAAAGGTACTTAAAAGACCATCCTCCTCATTCAGATAACGCCGAAGCGAACTATCTTTCCACACATTGCTGGGTGTTGCACGATTTTTATTGAATTCGTACTTCTGAAGTATAATGTCACAGTCTAAGAACATGGTGGTTCCGCCGAAGTCCGTGGTCATTTTGTCCAGGACGCGAAACGGGATGGCATCGGCTCTTTGCTGTCCGAACAAAATCCGGTCTCCTTCCCAGGAAGGGCCATTTTGCAGCGCCTCCGGGTTTTTAATTCCCAGATCATTTCCAATGTTTACGTTGACCGATCGCACTTCCCGTCCGGCGGCCTGTGCTGTCAAGGACGGCACTGCGGAAAGAGAAAGGGCCGCGGCAAACAGCAGAGCGGTTCTTTTGTTCCATTTTCGCATTTGGTTCATAGATCTCTCCTTTTTTGGTTATTTTTTCAGCTGAAACCACGGGAACAACAGATTTTTGCATGAAAAAAAGCCGCTGTCTTTGTGGCTGTGGCTTTTTGTAGAAAATAACAGAGTGGTAGTTTAAGACCCTCCTCATGTCAGGCGGAGGCTCTCCCGGATCCAATATTTCCCGGCGAAAAAATTTTACTTGATGATGAAAAAAAAAGCAAGAAATTTTTTTCGGGAAGGGAAGAGAAGGAAGAGAAAGAAGGGAGGAATGGAAGAAACAGCAATTTGTTCGTGACAAAGCATGGGGTTTCTGCTATAATAAACAGCGCTTGCCGCCGGAAGGGAATGTGCAGGCAAGCTTTGGAGAGTTACCCAAGCGGTTCAAGGGGGCGCACTCGAAATGCGTTAGGCCGGGTGACCGGTGCGTGGGTTCGAATCCCATGCTCTCCGCGTTTAAGAAACCTCGTAAATACGCTGTTTGATTAGAACAATGGCGGATTTGCGAGGTTTTTTTGCTTGGCTTTCCCGCAGGGGAGAAGGGGATTCCGGTGCATGAAACGGTGCATTTGTCACAGGTGTGACAGGCGCTTGACGGCGGTCCTTGCCGGCGAATCGTTTGGGAAAGCCCGGCAGGTCACAGATGGAAGCACCGCTGCACATCCTGTTGTGTTCCAAGGACAAGAATGGTGCTGTTTTCCGGCAGAGCCGTTTCAGGCGTGATCACGGTCAGGTTGAATTTTCCGTTCTGCTTGATGGCCATGATATTCAAATGGTAGCATTTTCTTACGTCCAGCTGACCTATGGTTTTGCCGATCCAATCCTTCGGCACATCAATTTCAAAAATGGCATGGTCATCGCTTAGGGCAATGTAGTCCGAGATATGGTCGGAGCTGTAGCGGATCGCAGTCCAAATCGCCATCTGCTTTTCGGGATAAACCACATCGTCGGCGCCGTTTCGCAGCAGGAACTTGGCCTGCACATCCCGGGCAGCTCTTGCGATCACCTTCTTGGCCCCCAGCTCCTTCAGAAGAGAAGCAGTCTCAAGAGAGCTTTGAAAATTATCACCGATGGCGACGATGCACAAATCGAAATTTCGCACGCCGAGGGAAGAGAGAAATTCCTCGCTGGTGCTGTCTCCAATCTGGGCGTTGGTCACGAAGGGAAGCGCTTCATTGACTCTGCTTTCATCGGTATCCACCGCCATGACCTGGTGCTTCAATTCGTTTAGCTTCATTGCAATGTGGCGGCCAAAACGGCCTAAGCCGATTAATAAAATGGTTTTCATAGATCCTCCGTTTTCTGTAAGGGATTGTTATCCTACGGTAATGCGTTCCTGGGGCAGCTTGGCTCCGGTGTTCTGGGGGTTGGAAAGCGCTGCGAAGATCAGGGTGAGACCGCCGACCCGACCGAAAAACATAAGCCCGATCAGGATAAGGCGGGGGATCAGCCCGAGAGAGGGGGTGATTCCCATGGACAGCCCCACGGTTCCGATGGCAGAAGCGGTTTCAAAGAGACAGGTGAGAACGGGAAGTCCCTCTGCCCTGCTGATGATGAGTCCGCCGCCAAGGAACAAAATCAGGTACATGATCAGGATGGTTGCCGCCTGAGATACTGTTTCGGTGGATACACGCCGGTTGAAAAAGGTGGGGTTTTCTTTGCGGCGGAAGACAGCCAGCGCATTGGCAAGGAGAACTGCCAGTGTGGTTGTTTTCATGCCGCCTGCGGTGGATCCGGGGGACCCTCCGATCATCATCAGGAGGAGGATCAGGATCCGGCCGGCTTCGCTTAATGAGGCTAGATCGACGGTGTTGAATCCGGCGGTTCTCGGAGTGACGGACTGAAAAAAGGAAAGAAGCAGCCGTTCTTTGATGGGAACTCCCGAAAATTCAAAGAAGAAAAAGTAAAGGGAAGGGAAAACAATCAAGGCGCCGGTCACAGTCAGAATCACCTTGGTCTGCATCTGATACCGTTGGATATGCAGACGATTGGTGCGCACATCCTCCCAGGTCAGAAAACCGATGCCGCCCAGAATAATCAAAAGGGAGATGACCAGAGAGACGACGGGGTGCGCGGAATAATCCGTCAGAGACGAGAACGGAGTTTTGATCCCCATGAGATCGAAGCCTGCATTACAAAAGGCGGATACAGAGTGAAAGAGAGCATACCAGGCGCCCCGAAGGAAACCGAACTCCCGGGAAAACACCGGAAACAGAAGTGCTGCCCCTGCCAGCTCAACGGCAAACACCGTTTTTAAAATAAAACGGATCAGGCGAACAATTCCCCCCACCTGATGTGCAGCGATGGCCTCCTGCATGGTGCTTCGCTGCAGAAGACCGATTTTTCGGCCGGACAGAATGGTGAAGGCTCCGGCCACCGTGACGACTCCGAGACCACCGATTTGTATCAGCAAAAGGATGACGGTCTGCCCGAAGCCGGACCAGTAGGAGGCAGTGTCCCGGACAATGAGCCCGGTTACACAGACAGCGGAGGTTGAAGTAAACAGCGCATCCGAAAAGGAGGTGCAGACTCCGGCTTTCGAGGAGACGGGAAGCATGAGAAGAAGGCTTCCCACAAGAATAATCAGAAGAAATCCGAAGATGATAATCTGAAAGGGAGAACAGCGCATGGGATTTTGGGAAAGGACTCCGGCTTCCGTCTGTTTTCCGGCATAGAGATTCAGCAGCGTGACGGCGCCGATGATGCAGGCAAAGCCCATGAGATCCGCCGGGCTGAAGCGGGACCCCAGCAGAAGGGCGGAGAGTATGGTGGCGGTCAGCGGCTCGATGCCGGCCAGGAGACCTGCGTTGACAGGCCCCAGGTCATGGACGCACTGGAGGAACAGGGCGCTGGCGATCACCGTCCCGAACAGAACGATGTAGCCCAGTGCCAGCAGCCCCGAGGGAGACAGAGGGGGCATGCAAAACGCGGGGCGGAAGGGAGCCAGCAAAATGGCGCCGATTGCCATGCCGCAGCCCGGTACAACAGCATTTCCCCAGCGGTCAATGAGATCGGTGGAGAGAAGCGAGTATGCGGCAGCGCCCACGGCGGAGGAAAGCCCGAAGAACAAACCGCCGGGGGAGAGGGACAGGGTGTGGATATTTCCCTGTGTCGCGATCAAAAAGGTTCCGAGAAAGGCGAGGAAAACAGCCGCCAGCTGCATTGCCCTGGGGAGACTGCGGCGCATCAGATGAAACAGAAGGACGATGAGGACGAGACTCAGATTTTGAAGCACCGTGGCGGTCCCCGCGTTGGAATGGCGGATGGCCAGCAGGTAGGAAAGCTGATTTAAGAGCAGCCCCATCACTGCGAAGACAGAAAGAATCAAAAGATCCCTTCGGCTCCGCAGCAGACCAAGGAGGCGCTTCCGATCCCGAAGAAGCGCGTAGCAGATCAAAATACCGCCTGCAGTGCACATGCGTAAGCTTGAGAGCCACACGGGATCCACGGCGTCATGCTCAAATAAAAACTGGCTGCAGCTTCCGCCTGCGCCCCAGGCCATGGTGCCTAAAATGCCGAATATCAAACCTCGTTTCTGGATGCTGGTCATTGTGATCTCCTTTGACGATCTCTGCTCATTATACAAGGAAAGCGGGAAATAGCCAAAGAACTTTTTCCCTTCCCTGTTGACTTATGCTCCTTGGCGTGAAATATTGGTAGAAAAGCCGGTGAAACCGGCGGGAGGACGATGTGATCAGTACGACGCTTTGTTATCTGGAGCGAGACGGGAAATGGCTCATGCTCCATCGAATCAAGAAAAAAAATGACATCAATGAGGGGAAGTGGATCGGAGTCGGCGGAAAATTCGAAGAGGCGGAAAGCCCGGAGGAGTGCCTCATCCGGGAGGTGAAGGAGGAGACCGGATACACGCTGCATTCCTGGAATTACCGGGGCATCATTACCTTCGTCTCGGATCGGTGGGAAGCGGAGCACATGCACCTCTTTACCTCGGATGATTTTTCCGGCTCATGCAGCCCTTGCGACGAGGGCGTTTTGGAGTGGGTTCCCATCGAAGAGGTGATGAGTCGGAATCTCTGGGAGGGAGACCGCATCTTTCTTCGGCTGCTTCTTGACGGAGCGCCGTTCTTTTCCTTGAAGCTGGTTTACGAAGGGGATTCGCTGGTTTACAAGGCGCTCAACGGAAGGAAGATGACAAGATAGGCGGAATCCCGGGCGATGCACCGGAATTCTTGTGCATTCTGAGGAGTTGCGCCGGAGAAGCGGCTTATGGTACACTGTCTGGCGGAGAACGGAGAATTGTCATCAGGGGAAGCGGCGGGATGCAGGCTTCTCATAGGAGCGCTATGCTGGAATCGATCACGAATCTGTTTCTTTTTATCGGCGGACTTGGAATGTTCCTTTACGGGATGCACGTCATGGCGGACGGCATGCAGAAATCCGCCGGAAATCGGATGAAGGATGTGCTGGGGCTCCTGACCAGCAGCCGGTTGAAGGCGGTTTTGGTGGGAACCGGAATCACGGCGATTATCCAGAGCTCCAGTGCTACGACGGTCATGGTCGTCGGGTTTGTCAGCGCAGGTCTTATGAGTCTGTCTCAGGCGATCGGCGTCATCATGGGTGCGAACATCGGCACTACGGTGACGGCCTGGATCGTTTCATTAAGTCAAATCGGAGATTCCCTGAAGGTTCTGAATCCTGAATTCTACGCACCGCTCATGATCGGGATCGGCGCCGCCGTGATTATGTTTTCCAAGTCGGAACAGCGGCAGAATGCAGCGGAAATTATCATAGGCTTCGGTCTTTTGTTCCAGGGGCTTAAGTTTATGTCGGATGCCATTGCGCCCTACACAGACTCCCCTGTTTTCACAACCGTGTTCACCACGCTGGGGCACAATCCTCTGCTGGGTATTCTTTCCGGGGTTGTGGTGACGGCTCTGTTGCAGAGCTCATCCGTTTCCATCGGTATTTTGCAGATGCTGGCAGGCAGCGGGCTGGTGATGACAAATGCGGCGATTTTTATTACGCTGGGAGAGAATATCGGCACCTGCGTAACCGCACTGTTGTCGGCGCTGGGGGGCAATCGAAACGCAAAGCGCGCCGCGGTGATGCACCTTTCGTTTAACGTCATCGGGGCGGTTTTGTTTGGCAGCATCGGAATTTTGATCTTCATGATGTGCCCGGAGATTGCACACCACAGGATTATGCCGCTGGAAATTTCTATTTTCCACACGGCGTTTAAGATTGTAATGACTCTTGTGCTCTTTCCGTTCGGCGATGCTCTGGTGCGCCTGTCCGCAGTTCTTGTGCCCGAAAAAAAAGAGGCAGAAGACAGAGCGGAGGAGGAGAGAATCACGCGAATCGATCCCCGTATCTTCGAGCAGCCGGTGATTGCAGTCGAGGTTCTTTCCCATGAAGTGACTGCAATGGGAAAGCTCTCGCTGGAAAACATTCGGCGCGCCTGCAGCTTTTGTTTTACCAGAGACCGAAGGGAGATGGAGGCGGTTCGGGAGACGGAGCGGCGGATCAATCAGATGAATAAGGAGCTGAGCGAGTATCTGATTAAAGCGAATACCCTTTCCCTGAATGACCGCCAGAAGCTGGTGGTATCGAATCTGTTCAGTTCCCTGACGGATATTGAGCGAAGCTCCGATCACGCGGAGAATATTGTGGAGGAGGCTCAGATCCTTTCCGACCGGGATCTCCGGTTTTCCAAGACCGGTCTGTCCGATCTGAAGGAAATCACGGATGCGGTGATCGAGGGCTTCGGTTACGCCATTCGGGCCAGAGAGGAGCGCAGTGTCATGCTGGCGAGAAAGGTGGGCATCTGCGAGGATCTGGTGGATTCGCTTCGGGATGAGCAGAAGGAGCGCCATATCGAGCGCCTGTCCAAGGGAGAGTGCAATCCGGCCGCCGGCATTGTATTCATTGGAATCATTGATAATCTGGAGCGCATTTCGGATCATGCGGAAAACATGGCGGAATATATTATGGACGAGATGTAATCTTGCATTTTGAGAAAGCGACGAGTACAATAAAAGTGTGACTATAAAATAACAATGTCAACATCAATGGACACGGATCAGTACGCAGGAGGAAAAAACAATGGTAAAAGTGGCAATTAACGGATTCGGACGCATCGGTCGTCTCGCGTTCAGACAGATGTTTGAGGCGGAGGGGTATGAGGTCGTAGCAATCAACGATCTGACCAAGCCGGAAATGCTGGCACACCTTTTGAAGTACGATACCGCACAGGGCGGCTTCATGGGAAGAATGGGCGAAGGCAAACATACCGTGGAGTCCGGAGAGGACAGCATCACGGTGGACGGAAAGAAGATTACGATCTATAAAGAAGCGGATGCAAAGAATCTTCCCTGGGGAAAGATCGGGGTGGATGTGGTTCTGGAGTGCACCGGCTTCTATACGTCCAAGGAGAAGGCTTCTGCGCATCTGGCAGCAGGCGCCAAGAAGGTGGTCATCTCCGCTCCGGCGGGAAATGATCTTCCGACCATTGTGTTTAATGTCAATGAGAAGACCCTGACCAAGGATGACACGGTGATTTCTGCGGCGTCCTGCACCACAAACTGCCTGGCGCCCATGGCAAAGGCGCTGAATGAGTATGCGCCGATTCAGTCCGGAATCATGAGCACCATTCACGCGTACACGGGGGATCAGATGATTCTTGACGGTCCACAGCGCAAAGGCGATCTGAGAAGATCCAGAGCAGGTGCGGCGAACATTGTTCCGAACAGCACCGGTGCGGCAAAGGCAATCGGGCTTGTCATTCCGGAGCTCAACGGAAAGCTGATCGGCTCCGCGCAGCGGGTTCCGGTTCCCACCGGCTCCACCACCATTCTGACTGCCGTGGTCAAGAAGGAGAACGTCACGAAGGAAGAGATCAACGCAGCCATGAAGGCCGCGTCCAACGAGTCCTTTGGCTACAACACGGATGAAATTGTATCCTCCGATGTGATCGGGATGAAGTACGGCTCCCTCTTTGACGCCACGCAGACCATGGTGAGCCGGATTGCAGACGACCTCTATCAGGTCCAGGTGGTTTCCTGGTACGACAATGAGAATTCTTATACGAGTCAGATGGTTCGCACCATTAAGTACTTTGCGGAGCTGGCGTAAGTCTGGAATACGTATGGGGATCCGGTCTTTTTGATCGGGTCCCTGTTTTGTATGGATCAGTCAGAAAAGGAGGTCATATATGCTGAATAAAAAGACAATTGATGATTTAAAGAACCTGAAGGACCAGAAGGTTCTGGTGCGCTGCGATTTTAATGTGCCGATTCAGAACGGTGTGATTCAGAATTACAATCGAATCGACGGCGCGCTGCCCACCATCAAAAAGCTGTTGGATCAAGGAGCAAAGCTGATTCTCTGCTCCCATCTCGGCAAGCCGAAGGGGGAGGCTCTTCCGGAGCTGAGTCTGGCGCCGGTGGCAAAGGCGCTGTCCGAGCGCCTCGGCAGGAAGGTTCTCTTTGTCTCGGATCCGCAGGTCACGGGAGCGGAAACCAGAGCCCTGGCGAAAACGCTGAAGGCAGGGGATGTGCTGCTTCTGGAAAACACCCGGTACCGTGCAGAGGAGACGAAATACGGGAAGGATGAGCGGGCAGAGGAATACGCGAAGGAGCTGGCATCCCTCTGCGACAACGGAATTTTTGTGGACGATGCGTTTGGAACTGCACACCGGGCCCACTGCTCGAATGTGGGTGTCACCAAGTACTGCCGGGAGAATGCAGTCGGTTACCTCATGGAGAAGGAGATCCGTTTCCTGGGACAGGCCGTGGAAAATCCGGTGCGTCCCTTTGTCGCAATTTTGGGAGGCGCCAAGGTTTCGGACAAGCTGAATGTGATCAGCAATCTGCTGGAAAAAGTGGACACCCTGATCATCGGCGGCGGAATGGCTTACACCTTTAAGAAGGCGGAGGGACATCGGATCGGAAAGTCTCTCTGCGAGGACGATAAGCTGGACTACGCGCTGGACATGGAGAAGAAGGCGAAGGAACGGGGCGTGAAGCTGATCCTTCCGATCGACAATGTGGCTGCAAAGGAATTTTCCAACGATGCGGAGCGCCGGGTGTTTGAGGAGATCCCGGACGACTGGGAGGGAATGGACATCGGCCCGAAGAGCATTGCCCGCTTTTGCGCGGCACTGGAAGGCGCCAGGACGGTTGTCTGGAACGGCCCCATGGGAGTCTTTGAGTTTGAGAATTTTGCAGTGGGCACGCTGGAGGTCTGCAAGGCAGTGGCAGGTCTCAAGGATGCCACCACCGTGGTGGGCGGCGGAGACTCCGTCAGTGCGGTGAAGCGTTTGGGATTTGCGGATCAAATGACCCACATTTCCACCGGCGGCGGTGCCTCCCTTGAATTTCTTGAGGGCAAGGAGCTTCCGGGTGTGGCAGCGGCAGATGACAGGCAGTGAGAAGGATGGCTGGAGGGAAAAAGCATGAGCAGAAGAAAAATTATTGCGGGAAACTGGAAGATGAATCAGACGCCGAGTGAGGCGGTAGAGCTGGTCAAAACGCTGGCGCCCTTGGTTCAGAATCCGGATGTTGATGTGGTATACTGTGTTCCTGCCATCGACATCATTCCGGTGCGGGAGGCCATCAAGGGGAGCAATGTTCGTCTCGGTGCGGAAAATGTCCATTTTGAGGACAAGGGGGCGTTTACAGGGGAAATTTCTCCGAAGATGCTGAAGGACGCAGGAGTGGAGTACGTCATCATCGGACATTCCGAACGAAGACAGTACTTTGGAGAGACGGATCAGACGGTTAACAAAAAGCTGTTGAAGCTGATCGAATATGGGTTTCGCCCGATTGTCTGCTGCGGAGAGACGCTGGAGCAGCGGGAGGCCGGAATTACTATGGACTGGATCAACATGCAGATCAAGATCGCGTTTTCGGGTGTGTCTGCCCAGCAGGCAAAGGATGTGGTGATTGCGTATGAGCCGATCTGGGCAATCGGAACCGGAAAGACGGCTACCACCGGGCAGGCGGAGGAAATCTGCGGCGGAATTCGGCGAACCATTGCCGGGCTCTATGGGGAGGCCACAGCGGAGGCAATTCGGATTCAGTACGGCGGCTCCATGAATGCGGCAAACTGCAAGGAGCTGCTGTCCCAGGCCAACATTGACGGCGGTCTGATCGGCGGTGCGTCGTTGAAGCCGGACTTCGGAACCATTGTTCACTATCAGAAGGCCTGAGTACCGGCGGAAGCCGTGAAGAAAGAGAATCCGGCAGGAGCTGCTGAACGAAGGGGAGGGCAGCTCCCGGTTTCATAACAAAGCACCGCCGGTTTGACCGGCGGTGCTTTGTTTCACGGGGCAGCGAATCCGGGCCCGCGGATGGTTTGCTTCACGGGGCAACGAATCCGGATCCGCGGATGATTGGTTTCACGGGGCAGCGAATCTGAGCCCGCGGATGATTTGGGGGTTTGCTGGCCGACGGTTTATTCGTCGCCCTGCTCGGGCTCGTAAAGCTTGGCGTAGATATCCTCAGACAGTGCGTCCACGTAGGCCTGATCCGCCAGATCGTACTGTGTGATGAAAACATCCTGAATGTAATCCATTCGCTTTAAAGCGAGAACCTCAGGGCGAAGAGTGCCGTTTTCCTTTTGGACGGCGGCATCCACGGCTTCCGGCGTGTAGCTTTCCAGGAACCAGGAGGTCAGCTGCTCTGTCGCCTTCTGTTCCTCTTCGATTTGTCCGTGAACCGTTTTGGCATCTGCTGTCGTCTTTATATAGACAGCGAAGGAACCCACCGCGAAGAGAAGGAACAGAATTCGAAGCATCACGTTGGAGGGAATGCTGAAGGGAAGATGCAGAGCATGTCCCCAGCTTAACACGGACAAAATCACCATGACAATTCCGACGATCAGAAAGGCGGAGGCGGATGATTTCAAATCCTCATAGCGATCGGCCCGCCTGACATAGACAGCCGGGGCAGGACGACGGTCATCGGCAGCGTTTTCTGCCTCTGCATCGAGAGCAGCCTGCTGTTCCTTCAGAAGCTGCGTCTGTTCCGCCGCTTCCCGTTCGATCCGCGCGCTTTCTTCGGCGAGATACTGTTCCTTGTCCACCAGCGGCTTTCCGCAGTCGGTACAGGTCTCCACACTGTCGATAAACTCCATGTCACAATCCGGACAATACTTCATAAAGTTACCTCTTTTAGAATTGGAAAAGGGTCTCAAGCGACCTGCAAAAATCCATGGGATTCCACGCTTTAGTATAGACCAGACGGCATAAAAGATCAATTCTTGCCTGCTCCTGCATGTTACCGAATGTCAACGTAATGCCCCTTTCTTTAGCAATGGGGATATAAGGAGACTGAATTCCTACGGCAAACATGCTATACTTGGGACAAATGCGGAGGAAAGAGAGAACAGCGGATGGAAACAGGACGAAAACAGAGAAAACGACTTCCCCTGATGCGCCTTAAGTATGTGCTCATGGTTCTTTTTTTTCTCATCGGGGGGATTCCCCTTTTTATTCAGAGCGCAGTTCTCACCAATTCCTTTCGGCAGAACATGATTGAAAGCCGCAAGGCAGATATTCAGAATCGAAGCCTGATTCTTGCGACCAAGCTTTCAAGAGCCGGATATTTTAAGGGCAGTTCGTCACAGGAAGAGACGCTTAATACCGAGATGGATGCCATTGCCCAGTCCTACAGCGGGCGTGTCATTCTGGTGGATCGGGACTACCGCATTATTCGAGACAGCTTTCACTTGGCCGAGGGACGGTATCATGTGGCGCCGGAGGTGATACGGGGATTTCGCGGAGAGAGCAGGACCAGCTACAATTACGGCAAATGCTATGTGGTGCAGACCATGCCGGTCTATGATTCCGTTGAAGTGGAGGCAGAGGAAGAGGAGCGCCCGGTCAGCGGGGTGCTTTTGTTCATCTCATCCACGGAAATGCAGAGAAAGGAACTGAAAAGCACCGGAAATACGCTTTTGATATTGAATGCAGCACTGTTTATTGCCATCCTGACTGCCGGCGCCATGATTGTGAGAAGGGTACTGCAGCCCTTTTATGAGCTGAAAAATTCCCTGAGAAAGGTGGCCTCCGGTGATCTGGATCAGAATGTACCCCAGGGGAGCTACGTTATGACGGCACAGCTTTCCGAAGCCATCAACGAGACGCTGCGGCGTTTGAAAACACTGGATCGCTCCAGGGAGGAATTTGTCTCCAACGTATCCCATGAGCTGAAGACGCCGATCACATCCATCCGCGTCCTGGCAGATTCGCTTATGAGCATGGAGGATGCGCCGATTGAGATGTACAAAGATTTTATGAATGACATCTCTCAGGAAATTGATCGGGAGGCGAAGATTATCGATGATCTTCTGAGTCTGGTCCGCATGGATCGTTCGTCCTTTGTTTTGAATCGAAAGGCGACGGATATGCACGAGATGCTGGAGCAAATTCTGAAGCGGCTGCGTCCGCTGGCACGGGTCAATAACATTGAGCTGATATTGGAAACCGTACGGGAGACCACGGCAGATGTGGATGAAGTCAAGTTTTCTCTTGCCATCATGAATCTGGTGGAAAACGGAATTAAGTACAATGTGAAGGACGGATGGGTCAAGGTAAACCTGGATGCGGATCATCAATTTTGCTATATCCGGGTGGAGGACGGGGGAATCGGGATCCCGGAGAGCCGTCAGGAGCAGGTGTTTGAGCGCTTTTACCGGGTGGATAAGGCAAGATCCCGGGAGACCGGCGGAACCGGACTGGGGCTCGCGATTACCCGAGAAATTATATTGATGCACCACGGAATCATCCGGGTGAGCAGCAAGGAGGGGGAGGGAAGCAGCTTCCTGGTTCGCATCCCGCTAAATTATATTGAGAAGAGCGGCAGGAATGCTGCTGCAGACAGAAAAGAAAACGGTGGGGAGCGCCCGGGCGAGAGCAGAGAGGCAGAAGAATGAGGCAGCCCGAATGAGGCAGTTCCGAATGCAGCAGTTTCGAATGGGGGCAGTTCCGAATGTGGCAGCCCGAATGGGGCAGTCCAAATGCAGCAGTTCCGAATGGAGTAGTTCCGAATGCAGCAGTTCCGAATGGGGCAGGCCGAATGGGGCAGGCCGAATGGGGCAGTTCTGAATGCAGCAGGCCGAATGCAGCAACCCGGATGCAGGCAGTCTAAATACAGGAAATCAGAATACAGAGGAGGAAATACAGCGTGAAATCCCACGGAGAGGGAGAACAATATAGGACCGGACACAGAACGCAGAGAGTCCTTCTGATCCTGATGGTGCTTCTCGCGGTGAGTGCGGTGCTGATCGGATGCGGTCAGTCCCGGCGTGAGGCAAATCCGGGAGAGGGGCGCTACAATATTTACTATCTGGACAAAAATGTGACCTCGCTGTCCCCGATTGTATATGAAGCGAAGCAGACGGAAACCCGTGCACTGGTCTCGGAGCTCATGGAACAGCTGTTACAGGTTCCCAATGATGCGGACGTGGTTCCGGCCGTAGGGGGAAAGGTCAGGTTTGAAAGCTTCAGCCTGGACGGGGATGTGCTGTACCTCTACTTTAATGAGCGCTACGCAGAGCTTAAGTCGGAGCGAAAGGCACTGTGCAACGCAGCTTTGACCAATACGCTCTCCCAGATTCAGGGGGTGCGTTATGTGGGGATTTATTCCGGCGGACAGCCGTTGGTGGGGGAAAAGGGAACACCGCTCGGACCGTTCGGAGGAAATGATTTTGTAAGCGGCGTGTCCGACGTCAACAGCTACGAGAGCATTGATCTGACCCTTTATTTTGCAGACGCCGAAGGCACCGGTTTGAAAAAAGAAATTCGCACGCTGACCTACCGGGTTGACATGCCGGTGGAGCAGCTGATTGTGGAGCAGCTGATTGCGGGCCCGCAGAGTCCGGATCACACGGCCATTGTTTCCAATGCCACCAAGCTGCTTAGCATCTCAGTCAATGAGAGCATCTGTTATCTCAATTTCAGCAAGGAGTTTCTGGACGCAGTTCCGATAGAGAATCCGAATCTGACCATCTATGCGATTGTCAATTCTCTGTCTGAGCTGCAGACCGTGCAGCGGGTGCAGATTGCAGTCGAGGGAGCGCAGAATGTGCAATTCCGCGACGTGGTTTCTCTGGACACCTTGTTTGAACGAAACCTGGATTATATGGAATAAACAGCAACGTGGAGTAAATGGACTAAACAGAAACGTGGAGTAAACGGAACATCGAATGAGACGGCCTTTTGAGATCCTTGCAGCCGGTGCGGTACTTGGAGAGCTGATTGCCTGGGCGGGGATTTCCGTTGCGGCAGTGATCCTGATCACTGCCGGGCTTGGCGTACTTTTATTCCGGGCTTCTGATGAAACGCTGAGGAAAAGAGGCTGCCTGTTTCTGACAGCCTTTTTGTTGTACTTCGGGCGCTTTCTTTGGGAGATGACACCGGGGAAGCAGGAGCTGGCGCTGGATGCGCGTTGCGGCAAGGAGACGGTACTCTCCCTGAAAATTGCGGCGGTGGAGACGCGGGAAAAGGGGCTGATGCTCATTTGTCCCGGGGTGCTGGTGAGTGTTCCGGAAACCGGAGGAGATGCAGAGTCAGAGGCGTTTCACATTGGAGATCGGGTGACGGTCCGCGGAATGCTGTCCCGGATTGAGCCTGCAACCAACCCGGGAGAGTTTGATTTTGCCGCTTACTACCGGGCAAGAGGAATCACACATCGCGTTTCCGTCAGAGAAATTCTGGGAATCAATCGGGAGAGGCGCACCGCAGGGGATCACTGGAAGGAGGGAATGCGCCGCGCCCGCGACGGCTGTATTCGGCGGCTTCATCTTAGCTGTCCGGAAGAAGATGCCGGCTTCCTGGGAGCCGCCTTATTCGGCGTGCGGGAGGGGCTCTCGGATGAATGGTATGATCTGTACCGGAGAAACGGGATCGCACATCTGCTGGCCATCAGCGGACTGCATGCCGCACTGCTGGGGCTTGGCTTGTACCGGATGCTGCGGAAGCTGGGGCTTGGCTTCGGTCTGAGCGGTGCAGTGGCAGGGGGCTGTCTTATGCTTTACAGCCTTCTCACAGGGAGCGGCACCGGTGTGACCCGAGCGGTGTTCATGCTGCTTTTGGCATTCACGGCGGCGGCACTCGGCCGCAATTATGATCTTCGCAGTGCGCTGGGGGCGGCGGCGCTGGGGCTTTTGTGGTGCGCTCCGCTGGAATTGTTTCAATGCGGCTTCCAGCTGTCCTTCCTGGCAGTGTTTGCCATCGGAGGCCCGGCATCTGCACTTCTTCGAATCTGGCAGCAGGGGCGCGAGACCCGTTTCAAGAAGAAAAAAAGGGGCGACGGCTTTCTTCCTCTTCTTTGGGAGCGCTGGGGATACGGGATGCGCTGTCTGTCGGAGCAATTGCTGGTGAGTACAGTCATATTTCTGGTCACGCTTCCCGTTTTGGCCTACTGGTTTTTTGCGGTTCCGCCGTACAGCATTCTGATCAATTTGCTGGTGATTCCGCTCATGGGACTGCTGCTTTGGGCGGGACTGGCAGCTCTGGCATTTGGAGGCGGGACCTGTGCGGGCCTAAAAGTCATTGCCCGGGCGGCGGCAGGAGCGGTACACGGGATTCTCCGGTTTTATCACATCTGCTGCGAGACGGCGGAGCACCTTCCGGGACACAGCATTCTCATCGGCCGCCCCAGGCTTTGGCAGATTGCGTGCTACTATCTGCTGCTTTTATCGGCGTATGGTCTGATGATAACAGGCGGAGTACGCCTTCGAAGGCGGCTTCGGGGGGCGTCCTGCGCCCTGCTTTTGCTGCTTGCGATCTGTTCCATTCGTCCGATTCACAGTGCCGTGCCGCGCATCTGGTTTTTGGACATCGGTCAGGGGGATTCGATTGTCATTGAGTGCGGGGATTCCTGTGTCACCATAGACGGCGGCAGTACATCCAAGCGGGGAAACGGACGATATATTCTGAAGCCCTTTCTGGAGAGCAGAGGGATTCGCCACATTGAAGCCGCATTCATCACCCATGCGGACATTGATCACACCAACGGAATGGAATATCTCCTGCGGGAGGCGCAGGAGTTTAGGATTGACCGCCTGCTTCTGACAGCGGCGGCGGAGGCGGATGGGATTCGTTACGAGAGTCTGAAGGAGGCAGCGAGAGGAAGAGCAGAGACAACCCTTGCCTATTTTGGCGCGGGAGATCAGCTGGGCTGCTTTCGTTGCCTCTGGCCGGTGCGGGGCACAGTTCCGGAGGAGGTCAATGAGCATTCCCTTATCCTGCTGTTTTCATTTGGGGAAACCCGGTGCCTTTTTACTGGAGACGCGGGAAAAGACAGCGAAGAAGCACTTTTGCTTCGGCTAAGGGATGATCCGAAGCTGCAGGCAGCACTGTCCGATATTGATATTCTTAAGGTGGGACATCATGGCTCCGGCACCGCCTCTTCCCGGGATTTTCTCGCGTTGCTTCGTCCGAAAATCGCAGTTCTCTCTTACGGAAAGAGAAATCGGTACGGGCATCCGCACCCGGACACCGTGGAACGTCTGAAGCAGGCGGGCGCCAGGCTTCGCTGCACCGCGGAGGAGGGGGCAATCTGTCTGGAAACGAAGCAGAAAAATTAGCACTCTCCTATTGAAATAGCTATTCGGGATTCGACAAGTTTCATCAAGCTTCAAACCGTTGATTTTACTGGATTTTTTGAAACCGATTATTTCGTCCGAAGTCATCTGAAAACGTCTTTATATTTAAAAATGGTACAGAAAATGGTACAGTAGAACATTGTTTATAATTTTACGCCTGATCATCTGGGCGTATTTTTTATGTCTACCAAAATATTGAATTGTTACCGATGTTCATATATCTTAAAAAAAAAACAGGTAAAGGAATTTTCTATATGACTGCCGGTAATTGTTTGATGTGCGGGGGCAAACTTAAATATTATGATAGTATTCGTAGAATTGTACGTACGAAGAGTCGAAAAGGCAGATGGATCATAGTACCACGGTATCAATGCGTTGGTTGTAGATGCATTCGGAGATACTTGCCAGATTATATTTACCCATACAAGCAATATGAATCGGAGATAATAGTCGGTGTTATAGAAGGGCTAATCACATGCGAGACTTTTGGATACGAAGATTACCCCTGTGAGATGACTATGATACGTTGGAAAGCGCAAGAATCGCAACTGCTTTTATGCAAATAGAATACGTATTTACGGAATGAGAACTGTGGCTTAGCAAAGCCTATTTCTTTTTGTTTATATCCACCGAGGTTGTTTTTACGGAATGCCATCCATAATCTAGAATAGCCGTTGAAAGGAGATGGCGGTCAATGAGTGAAAATGAATTTGCAACTGGATCAGTTCCGGTGATGGTTGTGGCACGAATCTATGGAAAAGATGCATCTTGGGTTAGGGCCGGTATTATTTCTGGATGGTTATCGATTGGAAAAGCTACAAGGAATGGTCAGTTAGTGACAAAAATTGAAGACATGAGCTCTAAGTACGGACGCATCAATTTTTATATTTCGCCAAAGCGTTTGTATGAGGAGACCGGCTATTTGTGGAAAGGGGAGAAGCGCTGATGGGAACAACAATACGTCCGGAACTATCTGAAAAGAATCCTTATTGGATAGAAAAACATCGTTACTACGAACTGAAGCATTTTTGTCTTCAGTATCCAATTTGGAGAAAAGCTTATTTGGTTCTCGATGGGTACGCTAATCCGCCGAAAGATTGGGCGTCGTTTGTAGTCTCCAGTGCACTTGGTGATCCGACTGCAAAATGTGCCATGGCTAAGACATATTATTCTGAACGTACAGATATGGTCGAGAAGGTTGCAGAGCAGACTGATCGAGAATTGGCAGAGTACATTTTAAAAGCCGTAACAGAGGGGTGGTCCTACGATATCCTTAAAGCTAGATTAGACATTCCGTGCTGTAAGGATGCCTACTACGAATTATACCGGCGATTCTTTTGGCTGCTGAACCGAGAGCGGAAATAGGTGGCGATTCGCATAAATCCCAACTCCTTTTATGAAAGGAGCGCATGACGTATGAAAAGAACAGAATTCAAGAAATTAAAAATCGGAGATTTGGTGGTCACTAATGGTATGTGTCGAAAAAACAAAGGAATTCTATGCAGAGTTACATATATTTGTGATGACGTAATTTGGATTTCTACAGTTAATGACAAACCAATCATTCATTTTGACGATTGTTATACGGATTGGAGTGAGGTTAGTTTTAGAGCGGTAAACGTGATATCAATAAAATAACAGATTGAGCCAGCAATGGCTCTTTCTTTTTATCCTAGATTAGAAAACAGGACAAAGGTTACCGGAAAACATGCTATTTTGATATTTGAAAAATTGTTGGATGGTAATTTTCAGAAAATCATTTTTGGAAGGAGGAACAGCGGTGAGCTTAATAATTGGACTAATGGCAGGAGTGCTATTAGCGCGATTTATATTCAGAGAAAAGCCAGTTGGTTCGCTTAGGGTTGATGAATCAGATCCAGATAGCGGACCTTATTTATTTCTCGAGTTGGATCGTTCCGGGGCGGATAAAATTTATAAACAGCGTTACGTACGGCTGCGAGTAGAGTTGAAAAACTATATTTCGCATAAATAGCACTCCCTATTATGGAATGAACCTAATAATTATTTGAAAGGAGAACAAAATGGAAGAAAAAAACATCGAAGAATTATTAAATGAGGAGATTGCAGCACAGATTGAGGCTTTATCTGATTTGCAGTCCGGAACCAAAGAGAAATCAACAGCGATTGATGATCTGACGAAGCTTTACAAGCTGAGAATCGAAGAGAACAAGAGCGTGTGGGATGCTGATGAGAAGTACAATCGACGTATTATGGACGGAGAGTCCGCTACGAAAGATAATGACTTAAAAGCGCAGCAGATTGCAGAGCAGGTTAAGGATCGGTATTTCAGAGTTGGCATTGCATCGGCAGAATTATTGATTCCGTTGATGTGTTATGGTATCTGGATGAATAAAGGATTTAAGTTCGAAGAAACTGGAACCTTCACATCTTCAACATTCAAAGGGTTAATCAACCGTTTTAGACCTACGAAGAATTAGAGATGGAATTCTGAAACGTTGGGGACGTGTGTAACGCATGTCCTCTTCGTTTTTACCTCGCGTATTTTACAAGTGTTTTTATGGAAAGGAGTGACTTTATATGAGCAAAATCTACATTGAAGTACCAAAGACCACAAATATGACAACGGTAAGCATTCCGTGCGGAGAGAACGAGGATTACTTATGGCAGTTTACAGTGATATTTGAAGAAAGTGAGTATTTGCAGAATCGAATCGTAACTATTATGGACAACAACTATAATAAAAATTATGAACCGACAATCCAGAGTCAGATTGTTAAGAATGGAAACGATAGAAAAACTGAATTTCAATACCACATTGATCAAACGGATCTGAAAGCCGATGTAATCATTACAGTCTTCTTCTGTAAGGAAAATAAGATAGTTATTGTCGAGTGGTAATAATGCTTCGGGAGATGTGATTATATTTGCATCTCCTTTTCTTTTTTACGTGAAAAATACGAAAAATACATGGCTCTTTATGAGAGAATAAGGCTTTATCTCTTGAACAGATTAACTATGTTCGTTATATTTATAGCAAGGTGTAACGGACAGACAATTTGAAAGGAGATTTTAGCATGAGTATTTTTAATGAAGAACAGATTAAGGCAATGATGAGTGGACGATATATTTGCTCTGAGTGTGGAAGCGTAATGGAATTCGAAGATGAGTGGAAGGACACATTGGTTTGTTCCCACTGCGGACACAGCGTTGATTTAGATGAGTACGGCTGTGAGGGAGATAATAAGTATGAAAACGTATATCCAACCAGAGAAGAAGTTCTCAACATTGCAGACGAGGATGATCGTCAAAAGAATAAGTAAAAATATTATTAGCTAAAGTGAGAAGGGTCTTAGAGAAATCTAAGGCTCTTTTCTTTTTGGAGTTTGGAGAAATAGATGCGATACCATTATACAAAACCGGATATTTATCTGTCCATGTATGGTGAATTATATATTTGCAATCATCCAGTTTATAATTGTTGTACGCTATTCACGATAGGAGACAAAGGTTTATCCGTAATTCAGCAACGTTTTAATTCTGATACAAAAAGTACATACTGGACAGAGGTTGATTCCTGGTTGACAGATTCGTTATATTTACACCCAAAATTCAAGGAATATTTTGACAGTCGAGCTGGAATGTGTACAGATGGATTGTATCCTACGGTTACCATTCGACAGATCATGTGGGCGTTAAAAATGAAACCTATACAAAGGCAAAGATGGGAAACATGTTTCGATCGACGTGATATTTGAGCGCAAAATTTACAAAGACTTTTATGGGAAAAGAACTAAAGAATTTCATATAAAGGAGAAGAAAAATGATTGAAACTTATATATCCATCGGAAAAGTAACTGATTATGCGATTGGTGTTCTTAAGTATTTTGCTACGGCAAGTTCTATTTTACTGGTAAGTATTATCGGAGCTTTGCTGGCATGGATATTTTTGAGTGCCGTTGGTATGGTTATTGCGATTATAGGTATAGTAGTGGCAACCATCGTATTAACCTTGGGAATTTCTGAGTTACATATCCAAAAGAGACGGAGACGCTAACAACGTCTCTTCTTTTTCGCCAAAATAACAGTTCCTTTTATGAAAAACCGAAGCTTTGAAAGGAGTAAAAGGAGCATGGACGAAATGAGAATAGCATCGAAATTCACGAGGGGAATTATTTCTAAAGCAATAAAGATGGTAATACGCAAGAAAACTGGATACAACATTGATATTCAGTTGAACGAGGCTATTACCATTATAAGTGATGGAAAGACTCATCTTCATCTGGATGTAGATGCGGAACTCGATAAAGACGAGCTGATGAGCATCTTAAAGAGCATGGGGATGAATTAACCGAGAGGGGCGCATACAACGCCTTTTTTCTTTTACTTCGCAAAATTTACAAGGCATATTATGAGAGACAGTAGCTCAGTTGGTAGAGCACGAGACAATTAAAGTCTTGAAGTCGATGGTTCGAGTCCATCCTGTTTCTCTTTTATTTTTGCAGAAAGGAGAGAACAGATGTCTATCGAACGACTTGACTTATTTTTATGCGACACGCATCCATCTGATGCGTGATTTCTATTCGGTTGGAAATGGAAGAAAGAACTTGAAAAAATCGAGCTATTCAGCATGGGTTATTGATGCGTTGAAAAGGCACATCGTCGGCAGACTTTATCCAAAGAAATCCGGATTGATTGATGAATTCATCATATTTGTTAGTGACTTCTGATGAACGGTGGATCGGTTTTCAAAAAACAGTCCAGACAACAATATGTTTTCAGTAGCAGTGGGCATATCCACAGATGTCCTAGATTTATTACATGCCATGAAATAAAACGAAAGGAGAACATGATGAAGAAACCAAATTTTCAAAGACTTGCTCAGAGGTCGAAAATCTATCTGAGAAAAGCATCACCGACAATACTGTCCGGGCTTGGTGCGGCTGGTGTTATTGCAACATCGATATTAGCTGTACGTGCGACACCAAAGGCTCTTCGTAAAATCAGAGCTGACAGTAAGGCAAATCACAATGGAGATCCGAAGGCTTATAGCAGATTCGAAGCCGTTAAATCGGCATGGGTCTGCTATATTCCAGCAGCTATCAGCGGAACCGCAACGATATTCTGTATATTTGGTGCGAACGTGCTGAGTAAACATCAACAGGCAGTATTCACCAGTGCTTACGCATTACTGAATGACTCATATAACAATTATAAGGATAAATTAAAAGAATTATACGGCGAAGAAGCTCATCAGAAAATTATTGATGCTATCGCAGCGGAACGTGCTAGGGACATATACATTACAGCTGATGGAATTTGTGAATCAACTTCGCTATCTTTTGATGAGCGTAATCCAGATGACATGCGTCTATTTTTTGACACCTTTTCAAGAAGATACTTTGAGAATACGATTGCTCAAGTACTGGAAGCTGAGTATCACTTGAATAGGAATTGGAGTCTTGGCGGAGATGTCTGTATAAATGACTTCTACAGATTTCTTGGAATAGAGCCTATAGACGGAGGTGATTATCTGAGCTGGTTTTATGAAGATGGAATCAGTTGGATAGATTTTAACCATCGAAAAACTGTGCTGGAGGACGGTCTTGAAGTTTACGTGGTGGATATTGTTATACCCCGAGAGTTGATGATGAACCATTCGCATAAATCACAAGCTGTATTATGAAAGGAGAGTGTTATTATGAACAATAAAAGTAAATGGATTAAGGCTATTGGAATAGCAGCAACCATAATTGGTGTAGGTGTAAACCTTATTACCGATTGGGTGAATGAACAGAAAATGGATGAGAAAATTGAAGAAAAGGTCAGTGAAGCACTTGCCCTGAGAGACAAAGATGAAGCGGAGGAGTCCTAACAAGACTCTTTCGCTTTTTCTTTTGGAGGAGACAAATGGAATCACCGACTGAAAGAGCCATGTATACTGTCCGTTATGCTATCAAAACAATGCCGGTAATTCAGCGTGGTTATGACTTTGAGCAGGCGAGTTATATGAGATGGGCTGGAAGAGAAGTATTAATGCGACTCTGCAAACATCCGGAGATGCCACCGCTGATCGTGATTGAATCATTTCGAGACGAATGTGATTCATATTCATGCGTGAACCCACGAACAAGCTATGTTTTTTCTTGTGCGACAGACATGCTTGAATGGATTATTGACCTGCTAATTTCGTAGTTACCAAATAAAATTTTATATTCTGAAAGGAGAACATACTATGTGTACAAGAGAAATGACGTTAGGAGAAGAGATTATTGACTTGGTTGAAAAAGGGATTGATGTTCCAACGGTTGAGAGGATGTATAGAAAGTATATTGCTCTCAGCCAAAATGAGGAAGCAAAACCGGTGTGTCAAGAATATTGTCGGGCTGATATTGAAGCCTTATCAGTTGATATTTCCGAGGGCGATCAGATTGAAATTCCACTGGGAAACCTTGGAACTTTTACGGCAACTGCTCAGGTAATTACAGGGAATAAGGTTTTGTTCCTGTTCGACGATTATATCACTAAACGTCCGATGAATGAAAATGGTAGCAATGCTGGTGGATACGACGAGTCCGATTTGAAGAAGTGGATTGATACCGAGCTGTATAAGATGTTTCCGGAAGCTCTTAGAAAAAGAATGAGAGACCTAACCATTCCGACAGTTGGTGAAATTTGTGGTTGGGACGACGAATGGGATCGTACACATTTCGAATGCGATAATAATGATCAGTTTCCTCTTATGAAACAGAGACGAAACCGTGTTGCTTATTACAAGAACAATTGTGAGTGGGGTTGGCTCCGAAATGCAACCAAGAAGGAAATTTCTTCGGCGGCCTTTGCCCTTGTTTACTACAATGGCGCTGCAGCCTGCTACGATGCTTCGACATCTTATGGGGTTCGTCCGGAGTTCTGGTTGGTTAATTAAAATCGCGGGGCACAAGGTCCCGTTTATATTTTATGGAGGATAGACTGAAATGCAGAAACCTAATTTAAATAAGATCTGTAGAGATATAAAAACAGCTACAGTAAAACATAGTCCCGAAATACTTACTGGGATTGGAATTGCTGGAATGGTTACAACTACCGTAATGGCAGTACGAGCTACTCCTAAAGCAATCCAATTATTGGATGAGGAAAAGCGACGTCAGCACGCAGACAAACTTGAGCTGATGGATGTCGTTAAAACTACTTGGAAATGCTATATTCCTGCGACAGTTACCGGAACTGTATCGATGGCTTGTCTCATCGGAGCAAGTTCTGTTAATACCAGAAGAAATGCAGCGCTGACAGCAGCATATACCTTTTCTGAATCAACTTTAAGGGATTACCAGAAAAAGGTGGTTGAGACGATCGGAGAGAAAAAGGAACAGACTGTTAGAGATGCTGTTGCTAAAGAGCGTCTTGAAAAAAGTCCGGTCGAAAACAAAGAGGTTATCATCACAGCAAAAGGTGATACATTGTGTTTCGATGCTGTGTCCGGGAGATATTTTAAGTCGGATATCGACAAATTGAAAAAGGCTGAGAACGATCTGAATCGTAGAATGCGAGATGAAATGTATATTTCACTTAACGATTTCTACTATGAGATCGGACTTGAGAATATTAAGATCGGCGATGATATTGGCTGGAATATTGATAATGGATACATCGATTTGAAATTCAGTTCTCAGCTTACTGCGGACGGAAAACCTTGCCTAGTTATTGACTATGGCTATGGTCCGAGATACGACTTCTGTGGCTTAATGTAATATTCGCAGAATTTACAAACACTATTATGGAAGAATCACATATTTCAAATCTGAAAGGAGAACGTATTATGGAGAACAACAAAATCATGAACAACAACGAAGAGGTTATCAAAACAACTACTGAGGAGATCGTGAACGCGGCTTCTAACGGCGGTATGAAGAAAGCAATAACTATCGGATTAGCTATGATTTCAGGTGCATTAACCTACAAATTCATAGTCGTTCCGGTAGCAGCAAAATTCAAGAACTGGCGTGAGAATCGTAAGACGGTTGCAACTCAGCCGAAGGTTGATATTGTCGACGGAGAGTTTACTGATCTTGATGAAGAGACAGAAGGGGATTCTGAATAAGAATTGGATCGATGATTCAGACAGAGGGAGAGTGCCTATAACAGGGTGCTTTCCCTTTTACTTTTTAAGGGAGGTGTCCTATGAATCAGTATATGTATGACGGACCGGTTATGGAATTTGATACCTGCATTTCGAATAGATGGCGGGGTTCTACATACGCGGCATCCGAAAAGAAAGCCAGAAGCAATTTGGCGTATCAGTTTAAAAAGAAAACAAACCGTATTCCAAGTACTCGGATAACACTCCCTGGAAAAGTGGTAGCGGCTAATTGAAAGGAGATTTAGAGATGGAGGAATACAAATCAAATTCCCATAAATCACGACAGAACCAGAATGATTATATTCCGGAGAAAAGAGTTGAAAAAGTTGTCAGTGGTTCTGTCAAATCGAAGAAAAAGAATGGCCTTCGGAAGATTACGAACGTATTCGTTCCAGAAGATGTAGATAATGTGAAAAGCTATATTTTTGAAGACATCGTAGTTCCGGCTGTAAAAGACATTATTTTGGATGCTGTTAGAGCATTTCTGGGTATTAGCGGAAGTTTAAGAGGAGGAAAATCATCATCCAAAGTTTCGTACCGTAAGTATTATGACGATCGGGATCGACAAGATTCAGGAAATATATCAAGAACACGAACTGGATACGATTACGATGATATTATTCTGGAATCTCGTGGTGAGGCAGAAGATGTTTTGGAAAGAATGGATGAGCTTATTGCCACATACCAGGTAGTTAGTGTAGCTGACTTCTATGATCTGGTTGGTGTTTCTGGCAATTATACAGACAATAAATACGGTTGGACCGATATTCGGAACGCATCTGTAATTCGTGTAAGAGATGGATATATGATAAAACTTCCGAAGGCATTACCATTGAACTAGGAGGGGTATTTATGTACGAATCAGACGATAAAATGGTGTCTCATCCAAGTCATTATCAGTCAGAAACAGGTTTGGAAGTAATTGACGTTATTGAGGCGTTCACTTTTGATTTAAAAGGTATCGAAGCAACTGATACGGGTAATATCATCAAGTATGCGTGTCGCTGGAAAAACAAAAATGGCATTCAAGATTTGAAAAAAATCATGTGGTACACGCAGCACTTGATCAATCATTTAGAGAAGAAAGAAAAAATTGAAGAGGAGAATAACTGATATGAAGAAAGAAGAAATCATGAAGAACGTTTCCACGACTTTCAGCAAAGTAAGTGTGAAACTTAAGAAGCATAGCTCTGAGATTCTAGTAGCGGCTGGTGTTGTTGGTACTGTTGCAAGTGCCGTTATGGCTTGCCATGCGACAACGAAGTTGGACAGCGTATTGGCGAAGTCCAAGAAAGATATTGATGCCATTCATAAATGTGCTGAAAATGAAGAACTGGTAGCGGAGTATTCTAAGGACGACGCAAAGAAAGATCTGACCATCGTATATGTTCAAGCTAGTGTAAAAGTTGCTAAACTCTATGCTCCTGCAGTTGCGCTTGGAGCCTTATCTATTGCAAGTATTGTCGCGTCTCACAATATTCTCAAAAAGAGAAATGTCGCATTAGCAGCTGCTTATGCAACTGTAGATAAGACCTTCAAAGAATACAGAAATCGAGTCGTTGAGCGCTTTGGTGCGGAGGTCGATAAGGAGCTTCGCTACAACATCAAGGCGAAGAAATATGAGGAAACTGCAACTGATCCGGAGAGCGGCAAAGAGAAAAAGGTAAAGTCCACAGTAGATGTGGCGGCACCTTCCACGAACGATTATGCCCGTTTCTTTGATGATACCTGTGAGGCATATGAATCTAATATGGATTACAACCTTATGTATCTGCGTTCTCAGCAGAATCTGGCAAATGACAAGCTTAAGGCCAATGGATATTTATTCCTCAGTGATGTATATGATCAGCTCGGCATTAAGCGTACTAAGATGAGCCAGATTGTTGGTTGGATTTATAAACCAGAGGGAAATGAAAATGGCGACAATTTCGTTGATTTCGGTATTCTGGAAACCAACCGTGAAACTGAGAATAGAGACTATGAAAAAGCGATTCTGATGGAATTCAATGTAGACGGACCAATTCTTGATCTGATCTGATTTTATGAGGGGGATACATATGCGAAATTATAGTCGTATGGTGATCCTTCCGACTCTTTGTGTATTTGCGATTATTTGCACAGGTTTTGTCTGCTCAGCAGAACGGGCAAACCAATACGAATACATCGAAATGCAGCCGACTTTAAAAGCTGAATCTATTGATCCTATTGTAATTATTTCTGAGCAACCCTTAGAGGAAACGATGTCGGCAGTTGAAATCGAAGAGTATGTGGAGGATACACTATTGCCACGAGAAGATATTGAGCTAATTGCTCTTGTAACTATGGCAGAAGCTGAGGGTGAATGCGAGGAAGGAAAGCGATTAGTGATTGACACCATATTAAATCGAGTTGATTCCGTATATTTCCCGGATACAGTGCGTGGCGTTGTATATCAAGCAAATCAGTTTTCGTCCATGTGGAATGGGAGAGTTGATAAGTGCTTTGTGGACAATAATATTTGCCGATTAGTTGAAGAGGAACTGCGATCTAGAACTAATTTGGATACGATATTCTTTACGGCTGGCGGATATGGAAAGTACGGAACGCCAATGTTTCAAGTAGGCAACCATTATTTTTCAAGCTATAAATAGAAAGGAGTTCTGAATTATGACAGGTTTTATGGGATTGACATTTTCAGCATTTGCTGGAATTTGTTTTGTTAGTGGTCTGGCCGTTCTTATGGGTGGAAAGGAGTATCACTGATGAATGGTGTTGGAAATTTTATATCCATGATGGATTACATATTGGATACTAAAAGAAAAAGACATATCACAGGAGGCATTCTGTTGAGTGCCTCTTTACTTTTTGGTGGGCTTGCTCTCACTGTGATGACAATTCGGAACGAGGAGGACGAAGATGAGTAACAAATCTCTGTTTTCTTTAGCATTTATCATCGGCGCTGCGACTGGTTCGATAGCGACATGGTATATGCTTAAAGAAAAATATGAAGCTCTTGCGCAGGAAGAAATCGACTCTGTAAAAGAGGTTTTCTTAAGACGGGAACAGGAATTAAAAGGTCAGTCTGTAAAAAAAATCATTGCTGAAGGCATTAAAGAGGCAGGCAAAGAAAAACCGGATCTTAAAGAGTATGCAAGGCGATTAGAAAAAGGAGACTACACCAGATATTCTGGTTTCGGGTTAGAAAAGGGGGAAAAGCCTGTTTCTGAAGTCGGTCCGTATGTGATTCCACCGGAGCAGTTTGGCGATAATGAAGAGCATGAACAGATCAGCCTTACCTACTATGCAGATGGTGTGCTGACTGATGAAAACGATGAAGTAATTGAGGATGTGGAAGATGCCGTTGGAATTGATTCTTTGAATCATTTCGGAGAGTATGAGGATGACTCTGTCTTTGTTCGTAACGATACAAGAAAGTGTGATTACGAAATTCTCCTTGATCAGAGGACCTATTCTGAAGTGGTTGATGATATGCCGCATCAGATGGAGGTATGATGACACGGGATGAGCTGAACAATGTATATTTTGACTGGATGTACCAGCTCGTATGTGATGATGAATATTCGCGAGGTTTATCGTATCATAACCTGTTATTTTTGCTTCATGATATGGATTTCACATATACGATCGCATTTGATGGCAACCGCTATGACGATGGGATCGATCTTCGATACAGATTCGGAAATGAGCAGGGATACCGGGATAGTATGATTGCAAGTTATTTGGATAATCGTCCGTGCAGTGTTTTAGAAATGATTATTGCCCTTGCTATACGCTTAGAAGAGCACATAATGGATGACCCGGACATCGGTAATCGAACTGGTCAGTGGTTCTGGGATATGATTGTTAGCCTTGGCTTAGGTTCTATGGATGATTCCAAATTTGACAAGGCTTATTCCATTGACGTTATTCGGCGATTCCTGAATCGTGACTACGAACGGAATGGAAAGGGCGGTTTATTTACAATCGAGCATTGCAGATATGACATGCGGGATATTGAGATTTGGTATCAAGCTAACTGGTATCTTGACAATGTAAGATAGGAGTGCGTTATGAGCCATAGCGAAGTATATAAATGGTTCGAGTTATATTTTACTCAATACGCGGGAAATAAGGCGGAAACCTGGTTCCAGAACGGAAAGAACAGTATTCGTGTTCGTCAGAAGAACCATCAAGAATTTATATTTACATTCAACAATGAAGGAAATTGGAAGTTTGAGACTGTTGAAAGCTTTATGAGTGGATTGAGAGGAGGTAAGAAATAATGGGCGAAATGCTTACTTATATTTTCAGCGGATTATGGTCATCAGAAAAAAGGCTGGATATTGTCACTAGAGTAATCGGTAAACAGCAGAGCTTCAATAAACAGATTACAATCTTTGCTGTTTTGACGACAGCGAATCTAGTTTTTCTGAATATCGAGCAGAAGGACCAGGAACTGCGCATCAGAAAACTGGAAAAAGAAATTGAGGAACTTAAGCGTCCGGAAGGAGAGTAAAAAATGCAATGATCGACTTTATGGTGATTTCAACACGTTCAACGAAACGTGGAGTAATAGAAATCTATCCAAAGTTCATTATTAAAAAAAGCACAGATCTAATGATTCGAGGCGGTGATTTCTATGCTATCTGGATTGAGGAACGTTGTTTATGGTCTACAGATGAGCAAGATGCCTTGCAGCTTATTGACCGCGAACTGGATAGATATGCTGAGGAGAACCGCCAGAGTTTTAACTCCAATATTAAAATCCTGCACATGTGGGATGCTGAGTCGGGTATGATCGACTCATGGCATAAGTATTGTCAGAAACAAATGCGGGACAGCTTTCATACGTTGGATGACAAACTTATATTTTCCAATACAGAAACTAATAAAAAAGACTACGCCAGCAAAAAGTTGAATTATCCGCTCGAAGCTGGCGATTTGTATGCTTATGAGAAATTGATGTCTACTTTATATTCGGAAGAGGAGCGGACCAAAATTGAGTGGGCTATTGGGTCTATCGTATCCGGAGAATCCAAAAAACTGCAAAAATTTATGGTTTTATACGGAGCTGCTGGAACAGGTAAATCCACAGTTCTTAACATTATTCAGCAGCTTTTCGATGGATACTATTCTGTATTTGATGCAAAAGCACTTGGATCTTCTAGCAATTCATTTGCATTAGAAGCATTTAAAACAAACCCTCTGGTTGCTATTCAGCACGATGGCGATCTGTCAAGAATTGAGGATAACACCAGATTGAACAGTTTAGTATCTCACGAGTTGATGACTGTGAACGAAAAATTCAAGTCTACATACTCAAACCGGTTTAAATGTTTCCTATTCATGGGAACAAATAAGCCAGTCAAGATTACAGATGCGAAGTCTGGTCTGATTCGAAGATTGATCGATGTATCACCGTCTGGAAATAAGCTAAATCCAAAAGAGTACAAAACGATTGTGAAGCAGATAGGATTTGAGTTAGGAGCTATCGCTTACCATTGTCAGGAAGTATATTTGAGCAATCCTTGTCGTTATGACGGTTATATTCCTATCACGATGCTTGGTGCATCTAATGATTTTTACAACTTTATTATCGATTCGTACCATGTATTTAAGAAAGAAAACGGGATAACTCTGAAAGCTGCATGGGAGATGTACAAAACCTACTGCGACGATGCCAAGGTCGGATTCCCGTTCTCGCAGAGGGTATTTAAAGAGGAACTCAAAAACTATTTTCATGATTTTCAGGAACGCTTCAATCTTGATAATGGAAATCGTGTTAGAAGCTATTACATTGGGTTCAGAACAGAAAAATTTGGAGGGGAAACTATAGAGGAAAATGCGGAAGCAGTCAAGCCGGCACTGATTCAGTTCGATAGCACTGAATCTATATTTGATGATGTGTGTTCGGAATGCCCTGCGCAGTATGCTTCAAAAAACGAAACACCTCAGAAAAAATGGGATTCTGTTCGCACGAAATTATCTGGAATCGATACGAAAAAACTTCATTATGTGAAAGTTCCGGAGAATCATATTGTGATTGACTTTGATATTCCAGACGAATCCGGAAACAAGTCATTTGAAAAGAATTTAGCAGAAGCAAGTAAGTGGCCGCCAACCTATGCCGAGCTTAGTAAATCAGGACAAGGTATACATCTTCATTATATTTATACCGGTAATCCGACGCAGCTTAGCAGAGTGTATGACGACCATGTTGAAGTTAAGGTGTTCACGGGCAAAAGCTCTTTGCGGCGTATGCTGTCAAAGTGTAATCATTTGCCTATCGCAACAATTAGCTCAGGTTTACCGATGAAAGGAGAACAAAAAATGGTAAATTTTGAAGCGATCAAGAGCGAGAAAGGGCTTAGAACACTGATCAAACGAAATCTTAATAAAGAGATACATCCTGCGACTAAGCCCAGTATCGATTTTATCTACAAGATACTAGAAGATGCGTATGGAAGTGATTTGAAGTATGACGTCACAGATATGCGCAATGCAGTATTAGCATTTGCAGCGAATAGCACTCATCAGGCGGATTACTGTATTAAGTTAGTCAACAAGATGTCGTTTAAATCCGCGGATCCGTCCACAGCGGTGAAAAACGATGATGCAAAGCTGGTATTCTATGATATTGAGGTTTTTCCAAACTTATTTCTTGTAAACTGGAAGATTGAAGGTGAAGGAAAGCCTGTTGTAAGAATGATTAACCCGTCTCAGAGTGAGATCGAGGAGCTGATGCGGTTCAGACTGGTCGGCTTCAACTGCCGGAGATATGATAACCACATTCTGTATGCAAGGTTGATGGGTTATACAAACGAACAGCTCTATAATCTTTCACAGAAAATCATTAATGGAAGTCCGAACTGTTTCTTTGGAGAGGCGTACAACGTATCCTATACGGATGTGTATGATTTCGCTTCGGCTGGTAATAAGAAGAGTCTTAAGAAATTGGAAATCGAGATGGGAAACCTCACTGATGATAATCTCAAAAAAAAAGGATTCTCCGACGAAAAAGTAAGGATCATCAAGGCTGGAACGCATCACAAGGAGCTTGGTCTTCCATGGGATCAACCGGTTTCGGAAGAACTTTGGATTAAGGTCGCTGAGTATTGTGATAACGATGTTATTGCTACTGAGGCGGCCTTTAATTATCTTGAGGCTGACTGGACAGCACGACAGATTCTGGCTGATTTAGCAGAGATGACTGTTAATGATACGACGAACTCCCTGACAACCAGAATTATATTTGGAAACAACCGGAAACCACAGTCAGAGTTCCATTACAGAAATCTGGCGGAGCCTGTGGAGTCACTAGATAAAGATAGTATGGATTTCCTTAAGGAAACCTGCCCTAAGATGATGGAAGAGCCTCACTATGGTTGGCAGTACAATGGTAAAAACGGAGTTCCATTTGAATCCCACAGCATTCTTCCATATTTTCCGGGATATAAATTTGATCACGGGAAATCAACATATCGCGGTGAAGATGTAGGCGAAGGTGGATTTGCACAAGGATTTCCGGGCATGTATGGAAATGCAGCACTTCTGGATATTTCGTCAATGCATCCGCATAGTGCCATTGCTGAGGTTCTGTTTGGACCTAGATTTACGAAGGCATTCCGCGATATTGTTGAGGGCCGAGTAAGTATTAAGCATGAGGCTTGGGATATTGTTAATACCATGCTGGATGGAAAGCTTATTCCGTATATTCAGAGAGTTATCGATGGCGAAATAACATCAAAAGATCTTGCCAATGCACTGAAGACGGCTATCAATTCAGTATATGGTCTCACATCGGCATCCTTTGATAATCCATTCCGTGATCCAAGAAACATCGACAACATTGTAGCAAAACGCGGAGCATTGTTCATGATTGACCTTAAGAATGAGGTTCTGAAGCGTGGATTTCAGGTTGCGCATATTAAGACTGACTCTATTAAGATCCCAGATGCCACACCGGAGATCATTCAGTTTGTTATGGACTTTGGTGAGAGATACGGATATACATTTGAACACGAGGCTACGTACGATCGTATGTGCCTGGTCAATGATGCCGTATATATCGCAAAATACAAATCGGCGGAAGAATGCCAGAAGATGTATGGTTATGTCCCTGACGACAATAAAAAGAAAGGTGGAAAATGGACGGCAACAGGCACTCAGTTCCAGATTCCATATGTATTTAAGAAGCTGTTCAGCAGAGAAGACATCGCATTTGAAGATATGTGCGAGACCAAATCTGTGAGCAGCTCTTTATATTTGGATCTGAATGAGGAGCTGCCGGACGTCAGCAAGGAAGAAAAAGAATTCAGCAAGGCAGAGAGTGACTATAAGAAGGGGCTGTTATCCGATACTACGCTTGAATCCACTTGCCAGAAGCTTACTCCATTGATTGAAAAAGGACACGATTATCACTTTATTGGAAAGGTTGGTCAATTCTGTCCGATGAAAGGTGGATATGGTGCTGGACTTCTGATGAGAGAAAAAGACGGTCGTTACTATGCTGCAACCGGTTCCAAAGGTTATCGCTGGATGGAATCAGAAATGGTCAAAGAGCTCGGCAAGGAAGACGGCATTGATCGATCCTATTACGACAAGTTAGTTGACGAGGCTGTAAAAACTATTTCGCAGTACGGTGACTTTGAATGGTTTGTGTCTGATGATCCGTATGTTCCAGAGCTTGGCGCAAATGATGCCGATGTTGATTGCGATATTTCAGATATTGTGATGAAACACGCAATGAATCCGCCGGAAAATCAGAAAAAATAAAGGAGAATTTAATCATGGCAAGAGCAAATGTAAATGAGCTGATTATTGAAAATGCTCGTATTCTGTTTAGAAATTTCAGAGGAGAGGAGACTAAGTACAATAGAGCTGGTAACCGTAATTTCTGCGTTGTGATCCAGGATGCAGACCAAGCACAGAAACTTGGCGAAGACGGATGGAATGTGAGAATCCTTCCGCCGAGAGACGAGGATGAAGCGCCTCTTCACTATATTCAGGTAGCAGTTCGATTCAATAACATTCCACCGAATGTATATATAGTTACCAGAAGAGCTAAAACAAAGCTTGATGAGGAGTCTGTATCTTCTCTTGACTATGCTGAAATCAGAAATGTCGATCTGGTCATCAGCCCGTCAAAGTGGGAAATAAATGGAAAATCCGGTATCAAGGCATATCTAAAGACCATGTATGTCACGATTGAAGAGGATGTGTTTGCTGAGAAATATGCAGACGAAGAGGAACCGCCGTTCGCATAAATCATATTTTGAGGGTGTCGGTGTCAAAGCCGGCACTCTTATTTTATGAAAGGAGAAAATTATGTTTTGGAATAAGAAAAAAACGAAGTCAAAACTGCAGATTAAGACTATGGCGCCTAAAACATTCAATGCAAAAGAACCGCCACCTAAATGGCAACCAACTTTCGGTGATACGAAAAAGGAGGATGAGAAACCGCCGGAAGTAACTAAGAAATCGGAACAGAAAATTGACTGGGAGGATGAATTCTTAAAATCTTTTCAGAAACTTACATACAGACATCGAGCGTGGGACGTGTGGAGAGATTATATTTTACTTCACGCATGTTCCATCTCGAATGTTTTGGACAAGGAAAACTACGGCCAAAGAGAAAAGCGATATTTGATACTCATTCATCAGTATTCAAAAGAAGAGCAGGCTATATTTCCGGAATTAGTGGCGTACACGACCATGGCATTGGATCAGAACCAGGAACAGGATTTCCTAGGAAAAATATTTATGCGGCTGAATCTTGGAAATTGTTCGACGGGTCAATTTTTCACACCATATCATATGTGCGAACTTATGGCTGAAGTAGTGGCGACAGACGCTTTGGAGAAGATAGAGCAATATGGTTATATTTCGATTAACGATCCATGCTGTGGTGCTGGAGCAACTTTAATCGCTGGCGTGCATGTAATACGAAAACAGCTTGAGCATTGCAATCCGCCGAGAAACTACCAGAATCATATTTTAGTGGTTGCACAAGACGTTGATGAAATTGTTGGACTGATGTGCTATATCCAAATCTCACTTCTTGGATTGGCTGGATTTATAAAAATAGGTAACTCGATAACCGATCCAATGTCTACGGACGATTCATCCGAAAATTATTGGTACACACCTATGTATTTCTCAGATGTATGGAGTACGAGAAGAATGCTCCGTCAGATTAACAAGTTATTTGGAAAGGGTGATGACGAATGAAAAAAAGATATTCTATTCCAAAAGAGCAGTGTACGTGCAGCATCAGCGAGCTTTATGACAATGTTGCTAAAATCATGGGCGTTTCAGATTTAAGTAAGGTTGTGTACGATTGCCGTAAACTATCTATCACTAAAAAGGTGCTGGACTGCCTATATGAGTTTTATCATTCAGAGAATCAGAGCGATGAAACCATCACGACTTGTATGCTCTTGTACGGTCCCAAAGCAGATCTGAAGGGCGATGGCTATGAGGTCGAGGTAGAAGATGGATTCGTCATGAAAGGTGTGTGATGGCGGGCGTAGAATTACGAGCCTATCAGGAAGAGGCTGTACGACGAATGCGAAACGGCTGCATACTTTGTGGCGGTGTTGGTAGTGGAAAATCCAGAACTTCGCTGGCCTACTATTATGTTCGAAACGGTGGGGAACTTGGAACAGATGAGTATGTTCCTATGGATGATGTGAACATTAAGGATCTGTACATAATCACAACTGCCAGGAAACGAGATACCTTTGAATGGGAAGAGGAACTCTCGCCATTTCTATTATCAACGGATAAATGTGAGAATTTGTATACCAATAAGGTTGTGATTGATTCCTGGAATAATATCAAGAAGTACGCAGATGTTAAGGACGCTTTCTTTATATTTGATGAGCAGCGTGTGATAGGCTCTGGAACCTGGGTTAAGGCATTCTTGAAAATAGCTAGGGTAAATGAGTGGATACTGTTATCTGCAACACCTGGTGATACCTGGCAGGATTATATTCCAGTGTTTGTGGCTAACGGATTTTATAAAAACAGAAGTGAATTTATAAGAGAGCATATAGTCTATAGCCGATTTAGCAAATTTCCTAAAGTTGACCGATATTTGAATACTGGTAGATTGATTCGATTGCGAAACAAAATCTTGGTGAATATGGATTTTAAGCGCCAGACAGTTTCGCACCATGAGGATATTTATGTCAAGTACAATATCGAAAGGTATAAAGATGCCGGAAAAACCAGATGGGATCCGTTTAAAAAAGAACCAATTATCAATGCTGCCGGTCTGTGCTATGTGTGGAGAAAAATTGTAAATACAGATCAGTCCAGACAAATAGCTTTACTCGAAATTGTGGAGAAGAATCCGAAAGCGATTATATTCTACAATTTTGATTATGAGCTTGAACTTCTGAAAGAGATATTTTCTGGATACGAAGTCGGAGAGTGGAACGGTCACAAACATCAGCCAGTGCCGACTAGCGATGCATGGGTATATTTAGTTCAGTACAATGCCGGGGCTGAAGGATGGAACTGTATTACGACAGACACGATTATATTCTATTCTCAGAATTATTCGTATAAGATCATGACACAGTCTGCTGGCCGGATAGATCGAATGAATACGCCATATACCGATCTATATTATTATCATTTGAAATCCAGGTCTGGTATTGATCTTGCTATCGGTAAAGCATTGAAAGACAAGAAAACATTTAATGAAACTAAATACGTAAAGTGGGAATGAGGTGCAATATGGAAAATATTTACAAAGAGGTTGATTTCAAAACCTATTGCAAAACCTGTGAGTATAAGGATCTCGAAGAAAAATTTGATCCGTGTAACGAATGTTTGGCTGAACCTATGAATGCCAATTCATATAAACCTATTTGCTGGAAGGAGGCTGAAAATGGTAGATAGCATTTTAGTTAGTGTCGATTTCTCGAACAAAAATAATACGGGAGTTCTGATTGTCGGGAGAAAAAGGATGAATCAGTCCGTCGAGATTATCAATGCATTCCAAGGTGAGGAGGCTATGGAACTTTACAAGAAATTGATCATGAAAAAGGATGGCGATAAAAAATGAGTTTTCAGTATGATCAATATCTGGAGTGTCATCGGTTCAATGTGCGACGAGGCTATGAATGGTTATGCGAAAATCTTCCAGAGATTGCGGAGGTGTTTGGAAGCGATTGCAGAAAGATATTCGCAAATGAGTACATAGATGACTATAACCGCTCTATCAGTTTCTGCCGTGAGAAATCCAATCTTGAGCGTTGGGCTGAAAATGAGGTAGCTATTGCCTGCCGCCGTGAAAAGCCAGACAGAAAAGACGGAGAGTGGGACTATGGTTGTGCTTGCTATGAAAGTGCATTGAAAGCCTTTAGCTCTCTGTGTGAGGACGGCCATTCCGGATTCAGTATTGGGTTGACTAAGGCTATTCTGAATCGACTCATCAATAACAAACCACTTCTTCCGATTGAGAATACGGACGATGTGTGGATTGATATTTCTGATATGAGTGGTCTGAAGGGAGAAGAGCGTAACTATCAGTGTAAGCGAATGAGTTCTTTATTCAAATGTGTATATGCGGACGGTACAATTAAATACAGAGATGTAGATCGCTATCACGGCGTCAACATTAACAATCTCAATGAACCTTATCACAGCGAAATGATTGCTACTGTTATGGATGAACTGTATCCTATCACTATGCCCTACATGCCAGCCGATAGAGCTTTTAAGATTTATACGGAGGATTTCCTTGTAGATCCAGCTAAAGGTGATTATGATACCGTCGGAATTCTGTACACAATCACTCCGTCTATGGAAAAGGTGGCAATCAACAGATATTTCAAAGAAGCTCCGAATGGCTTGGCCGAGATCGATGAAACCGAGTACAAGGAACGTAAAGAAGCTGCGAAAGCTCGGATGGTGGCGACCAATGGATCGAAGTAGATTTGTCCAGTGCATGAAAAGCAATGTCGAGTTGTCAGATAAAGAGCGGAGAAGAATCATCAGAAGAAGCGTTGAGAGTCAGCCGTGGAAATTAAAGTGTACGATTGCCATGGAAGAGTTTGCAGAACTTACGCAGGCAATCAGTAAACAGATTCGTGGCTATGATAATAGAATTGGACTTTTGGAAGAGATGGCAGATGCTTATATTTGTCTGGAATTCCTTAAGTCCATTTTTGATATTACGCAGGAAGAATTACAGAAAGCTATGGATATAAAATTACAAAGAGAAAGGAACAAACAGAGATGAGTAAAGAGATTAAAATTGCTGGAAGTATTTCATTTGGAGGAAAGCGTCTTAGTGTATATGGGGATCTGGACGCTCCGCTGTTCAAGGCAAAAGATATTAGTCATGCTATCGGCTACAGCAGCGGTAACGAGTGGAGAATGCTCGAAATGTGTGAAGAGGACGAAAAGCTGAAACTACCTTTAGTAGTAGCAGGTCAGAGACGTTCTGTCAACTTTGTGACTGAGAACGGGCTGTACAACATTCTTGCTCAGAGCCGTATGGAGATTGCAAGATCCTGGAGACGTGTGGTTCATGATGAGCTTATCAATATGCGAAAAGAAAAGGGTAGAAACATCGCTGAGCAGTTCGAAGAGTGGGACCATGCAATGGATAACATTTATTTTGATGAGGAAACTGGTCAGCTTATGCAATCGGTCACGGTTCCCGGTGGAGATGTGATCCAGATTCCTTATGAGAAGGAAGGAGAGTAATTATAAAAAGTGGGCTATGCTAAACACAGGGACATAACAATCCAGATTGGCGGGGGTCTGGATATTCTGAAAGGAGATTAGAAATGATTAAATTCGAAAATGTGGTTCTGGCGAGCCCGGAGCAGATGGAGTTTATTATTGAGGGTATGCGTAACCCTATGAATAGCTGGGATAAGAGTGATAGTCATACCTGTAGACAAGATGGATCATTTTGTATGGAATGTGGACATAAAAACGGCTACTGTTTAGGTCAAAACGACCGCTCACTCATGCAACGTTTATCTAATTCAGGTACAGATCATAGAAAATTTATGAGAATGATGCCGGTGTACGTACGGATTACAGCACCTTTATATTGGTGGAAAGAGTTCAATACTTACAAGATCGGTACTGTTGTAAACTCTTGCAGTACGATGCACAAGATTGCCGAAAAAGAGTTTACGTTGGAGGATTTCTCGACGGATCATTTGATTGATGTGTCTATACTTGGAGTCGAGGCCTTAATCGATTATCTAAATGTAAGTAGAGAGGCTTATGTTGAAACCAAAGACAAGAAATACTGGTGGCAGATGATCCAGCTTCTTCCGAGCAGCTATAACCAGACTCGTAATGTCATGATGAACTATGAAGTTCTGGCGAATATTTATAAATCCCGTAAGGATCACAAACTGGACGAGTGGCGAGAATTCTGTAAGTGGATTGAGACTCTTCCATATTCTGAGTTGACTTGTGGCCGGGTCAAACAGTATATCATCGGAGTTGATTTAAGTAAGGAGGATTAAATTTATGAATTTTACAGTTATTCAGATTATCATTATGTTTCTTATTTCTTATGTATGTTTATATGCTTTGGTAGATCGCATCATGAAATGCATTGAACACTGTGCTACAGCCAAAGCATACGGAAAGTTCAAAGAAGCCGGGATCATGGTGAAAATGGATGATGTAGCAGCTGGCATAGCAAAGTCAAAAGAGGAGAAAGATAATGTTGAGGCGAGACTTAATTAAGAATAAGATATACAGAATTATATTTATCGTACTTGGAGCGTTGACAGTCCCTATTGAGTGGGACGCAACGTTCTTTTTATTTACCTTGATATTGGGTGTTTTATTATTTGTATCAAGAGAAAATTGCATTATGAATTAAGGAGGCGGCTATATGAGCCGGGCTGAAAGGAGAAGGGCACAGAAGTGCGAGCAGAAATCTAAAACCGCTACATATAATCTGACAAGAGCCCAGTTAGATGCCCTGGTTCGAGAACGGATATCTGGTGAACTGGATAGAGTTAAGCAGGAGGCTACGAATGATGCTATCAATCAGGCGATGATTCTTCTGCTTACTCTGCCGCTTGAAGTGTTGATGGATAATTATTGGACAAAGACATATGCAAAGCGGATTCCGGAGTTTACAGAGCATGTTCTCGAATATTATGAGAAATGGCAAAACGATGAGCTGGATATGGACAAGCTTAAAGAAGATCTTTGGATATATGGTGGCGTGAGATTAGAAGAAGTGGAGGGTAAGTAAATGGGATGGGGAGGTAGAAATGACAGCTAAGGATGACAGAAAAAATGCAGATGGATACAACGATCCGACGGCGTACAATGCAATTAAAAATGTTGAGCAAGAACGGGACAATATAAGGTTTCGTCAGTTATTGTATACTTTGTTTTTACTTTGTGAGTTGGAAGATTTCCACATTGAGGGACGAGTTGTACTGAAGGATAAAAGAACAGGAAAGATTTGGAGATAAGCGAGTAAAAATCTTTGTAGTAGCAGATCATTTTTCTGCCCACTTTTTAGTTTTAGGATTTGACCAAAGCCCGGATATTTTTGACCAGAACTGAAAAATTGGCGTCGATTTGGAGAAAATACATGAATTTTGGTCAAATTTCTGGCCATTTGCCCGGTTTTGCCCACTTTCAAAAAACCGGATTTGACCAGTAAAAACCCAGTATTTATGCGGGTTTTCGGGCTTTCTGCCCACTTTCCCACTTTTAATAACAACTATTATGATAGAAAGTTTAAAAATATATAGTAATAGGCAAATAAAAGTGGGTTTTTGGCCAGAAGCAAGAAAGAGGTGATATTTCCGAATGTAAAACGTAAAGTAACTATGCAAGTCTGTGTATCCTCAGTTGTCAAAAGAAGCAAAGATGTATCGTCCGTACAATTACACGAGCATTATCATATATTTATCAGATGGAACCAAAGTAATTTACGATGACATGGCATTCCCGAATTATATCGTAAAGGTTTTCCGATAGACTTGGCACAGGCAAAAGAATTATTGACAGAACGTGGATTGAAAGTTGCAAAGAGTAAGCTTCGGATGAAAGAAGCAGATCCAAAATATCGCGATTATGAAGATACTCAAGTCGTAGACTCGAATCCTAGGCAAGGTGCAACGGTTAAAGTTGGGACGACTGTTTGTCTTCGGTATATAACAGCTGACGTTATCGAGGAGAGCCAAAAGATATTTGATGATAGTATCCGTATTAAACAAGAAGCTAAAGAACGGAAGGCTGCTGAGATGCAGGAAAAGAAAGAGCGCTTGAAAGAAAGTGTTTCTAAAACCATGGATTCCACAAAGAGCGGTTTAGGAAAGATGTTTAAAAAAGATCGAAAAGCTATGGAAGTTGAGAAAGGAGAAACAATAGATGAGTAAAGGCGGAAAGAAAAAGCGTAGCACAGCGGTGTTAATCCTGGATATGATTCTTACATTGTGTACCGGTGAGATATGGTTAATTTGGATATTGATCCGGTATTTGAGAAATAACAGCTGACAACTACATATCTGGACAGAGATGCTTAATCGTGTCTCTGTCTTTTTTTTTATGTTCTTTTTGCGCGCGAAAAAAACATGCCCTTTTATGAAGAGAAAGGATAAATAGGCATTTTTATTAAATGTCACATTCTCTTTTGCGTTTTTAGAAAATTGAAGGGAGGTTCCATTTATGTTGGAAAACAAGTTCCAAGCAAATTTGATTAAGGAACTGAAAGAAAAATTTCCCGGTTGTATCGTGATGAAAAACGATCCGACCTACATTCAGGGAATTCCAGATTTGCTGGTTCTACACAATGAGAAATGGGCGTCCTTAGAATGTAAAAAAAGCGCTGGCGCAAAGAAGCAGCCGAATCAAGAATATTATGTGGACCGTATGAATCGAATGTCATTTTCAAGATTTATATGTCCAGAGAATAAAGAGGAGGTACTGGATGAACTTCAACAATCATTCGAACCTTGAGGGACAGCACGCCTTTCTTGGTGCCAGTAAATATCACTGGATAAATTATGGTGAGGATAAAGTTGCGGAAGCATATCGAAGTTTCCTTGCCACACAAAAAGGAACTGTGCTACATGCATTTGCGGCACAGTGCATCATGCTCAACCAGAAATTACCAAAGTCAAAGCAAACATTAAATATGTATGTGAATGATGCCATTGGCTTTAAGATGACACCAGAACAGATCCTTTACTATTCCGATAATTGTTTTGGCACAGCCGATGCAATTTTGTTTCGGAATAACTTCTTAAGAATTCACGATTTGAAGACCGGAAAGATTCCGGCGCACATGGAGCAGCTTGAAATATATGCGGCTCTTTTTTGTTTGGAATATAAAGTAAAGCCTGGGGATATTGAAATGGAATTGAGAATCTATCAGAACAATGAAATTCTGTATCACAACCCGACGGCTGAGGACATCGTTCCGATCATGGACAGAATTATTACTTTTGATAAGGTGATTAAGAAAATCAGAGAACAGGAGGGGTAAGCTATGAATTCCATTGCGGAAGATATTTTAATGCATTATGGTATGCCACGGCGTTCCGGGCGTTATCCTTATGGTTCTGGAGAAAATCCGTATCAGCATAGTGGTGATTTCCTTAGTCGTGTTCAGGAATTGAAAAAAACTGGAATGAGCGAAACCGACATTGCTAAGAATATGGGGTTGACTACTACACAGCTCCGTACTCAGATGAGCCTCGCTAAAGATGAGCGTCGTGCGCTCCAGGTAGCAACCGCAAAAGGTCTTCGGGAGAAGGGTTATAGTTTAAATGAAATTGCCGATAAGATGGGGTTTGCTAATGACTCATCTGTCCGATCTTTATTGAACGAGACTTCTGAAAATAGAATGAATCAGGCTAAAGCCACTGCTGATGTTCTGAGAAAGCTCATTGAAGAAAAAGGAATGATCGATGTCGGAACCGGTGTTGAAAGAGAACTTGGTGTATCAAAAGAAAAACTTAACCAGGCTCTTTATATGTTGGAATTGGAAGGTTATCCGATTTATGGAGGCGGTGTTCCGCAGGTTACCAATCCCGGAAAGCAGACAAATATTAAGGTCATTTGTCCACCAGGTACTGAGCATAAAGATATTTATGATTTTGAGAATGTCCATTCTGTAAGGGACTACATCTCCTACGACAATGGCGAATCCTTCAGAAAATCTTTTGAATATCCGACCAGCATGGATTCAAAGCGTTTGCAGATCCGTTATGCCGATCAGGGGGGCGTCGATAAAGATGGCGTAATCGAACTTCGTAGAGGTGTAAAAGACCTGTCTTTAGGTGATTCCCACTATGCGCAGGTTCGTATTATGGTAGATGGAACCCATTATCTTAAAGGTATGGCTGTTTACTCTGATAATATGCCGGATGGTGTTGATGTAATTTTCAACACTAATAAAAAATCTGGAACCCCGACCAAAGATGTTCTTAAGAAGATTAAGGATGATCCGGATAATCCGTTTGGTTCCCTAATTAAGGAGCATGGTGGTCAGAGTTACTATAATGATCCAAAAGGTAAGTATACAGATCCTGTAACCGGAAAGAAACAGTCCCTTTCTCTGATCAATAAAAGAGCGGAAGAAGGTGATTGGGGCGAATGGAGTAAGACACTTCCGTCACAGTTCCTTTCTAAGCAGAGTTTGGCACTTATTAAAAAACAGTTAGGTTTAGCAAAAGCCGATAAGCAGGCTGAATATGACGAAATCTGTTCACTGACAAATCCTACAGTGAAGAAAGCTCTGCTGAAATCATTTGCTGATGATTGTGATGCGGCCGCCGTACATTTACAGGCAGCGGCGTTACCTCGGCAGAAGTACCAGGTAATTCTGCCATTAACGACAATCAAAGACAATGAGGTGTATGCTCCGAACTACAAAGATGGAGAAACCGTTGCTTTGATTCGATACCCGCATGGCGGAACTTTTGAGATTCCTATTCTGAAAGTTAACAATAAATTGGCTGAAGGAAAGAGCGTTCTCGGAAACACACCGGCAGATGCAATCGGTATCAATAAGAAGAATGCAGACCGTTTATCTGGAGCGGATTTCGATGGCGATACCGTGATGGTATTTCCTTGTAACTCCACGAAGAGTAAGGTAAAGATTACTTCCACTTCCCCATTGAAAGGTTTGGAAGGTTTCGATACCAAAGACGCTTATGGTGGAACTGTTAAGAAGGACACTGATGGTGTTGATCATTATTATCGTAATGGCAAAGAGTACAAGATTATGAGAAATACCCAGACAGAAATGGGTAAAGTATCAAATCTGATTACTGATATGACCTTGAAGGGAGCCACACAGGATGAATTAGCGCGAGCAGTTCGTCACAGTATGGTTGTAATTGATGCCGAGAAACACAAATTGGATTATAAGCAGAGTGAAATTGATAACGGTATTGCTTCTCTTAAGAAGAAGTATCAGGGAAATGTGGATTCAGAAGGTCGTTACCATGAAGGCGCATCTACCCTTATTTCAAGAGCAAAATCTGAGACACAGGTTCTTAAAAGAAAAGGTTCCCCGACGATCAATGAAGATGGCTCTCTGTCATACAAGTCTGTTAAGGAAGAGTATGTCGATAAGAATGGAAAAATTCAGGTGAGAACTCAGAAGAGTACGAAGATGGCCGAAACAAAAGATGCCCGTACACTTTCTTCGGGTACCCCCCAGGAAGAAGCTTATGCCGACTATGCAAATTCTATGAAGTCTTTAGCTAACCAGGCCCGTAAAGAGATGATGAGTACCGGCAAAATCGCTTACTCTGCTTCTGCTAAGACGACTTATTCTGAAGAAGTAAAGTCTTTAAACGCTAAGCTGGATTTGGCTTTGGCGAATGCTCCGAGAGAGAGACAGGCTCAGACAATGGCGAATGCTGCAGTTGCAGCTAAAAGAAAAGACAATCCGGATATGACGAAAGCAGAAGTTAAGAAGGCTAGTCAGCAGGCTCTGGCACAGGCAAGAAGTTCTGTAGGAGCCAAGAGATCTAACATTGAAATTACGGATAAAGAATGGGAAGCCATCCAGGCCGGAGCAATTTCTGAGAATAAGCTTACACAAATTCTGAATAGCACGAATACCGATACTATTCGTCAGAGAGCAACTCCTCGTGCAAGCACTGCTCTGAGCACAGCTAAACAGAATCGTATCGCTGCACTTAGTGCATCTGGCTATAGCACTTCAGAGATTGCGGAAGCTCTTGGGGTTTCTTCTTCGACGGTTTCTAAGTATTTGAATGGAAAGGAGTGAACTAAGTAAGATGAGGTTTGCACTTACAACTTTTGATAATCCTTATGATCCATTTGAACAGTTTACTCAATGGTTTATGTTCGATGAGGAAAAGGGTTATCACACAACTGCTTACCTTGGTCGAATCGCTCGAACATCGGATCAGTTATCGGATGAAGAGAACAACAAGGAAGTAGAGCGAGCAATTGACGAGATAATCCGTTATGATTTCCAGAATATCTATCGAAAGGTTACAAGTAAATCAGAAACAAATGAACATAAAGAAAAAGCTTCCTAAAAGTGATTTCATCGGTATATTAAAAGCCGAAACCGCCAGCACATGACTAAACGGGGTATAGGGGGGTGTCTAAAAAACATACCCCCGCCCATATCGCGGCGGTCTTTAAAATTTCCCCGGAGGGTATTTTTAGGTAGCCTTTTCAGATGTTCCAGGGTTTACAAGTGCCTATAACTCATGATGTTTGACAACGGTTTCTGTGGGATCGGCTCAAAGTTAGTTCTCCTTTCGTTGAGTAGCATTGTCATGATTTGTAGGTACTTTTAAATACTGGAAAAGTATGTTGAAACTATCACGAAAGTAACAAACAACTAAATGGAAGGAGACATCAACTTTGAGGAAAGCAAAACAATCCGAGTCTTCTAAGATGATGCGTCCTGCATTAACGCCAGAAGCGAGAGAGAATCAGCTTGTTTCATTGGCAGTTGACTTGGCTGAAAAGCAGTTACGAGAGGGAATCGCTTCGTCGCAGGTGATTACTCACTATTTGAAGCTCGGTTCGACGAAAGAAAGAATCGAAAAAGAGATTCTGGAAAAGCAGAAGGAACTGATAGAGGCAAAGACGCAGAATCTGAAATCTATTGAAAATTCTGAAAAGCTGTATGCAGATGCATTAAAAGCATTTCGTGGTTATAGCGGTCATGGAGACGAGGCGGATGATGCTTAGATGCTATTCAGAACTCTTACAGATTTCAACCTTTAAGGAACGATACGAGTATCTGCGTTTGGATGGAGTAGTTGGCAAAGAGACATTTGGGTTTGACAGATACCTTAATCAGATATTTTACAATTCTCAAGAATGGAAGGACATTCGGAGAGAAATTATTATTCGTGATAATGGATGTGATCTTGGATTGGATGGTTATGAGATTTGTGGAAAGATTCTTATTCATCATATGAACCCAATAAGGCCGCAGGATATATTATTGCGAACTGATCTGGTTCTGAATCCAGAGTATCTGATCGCGACAACTCTATCGACCCATAACGCTATACATTATGGAGATGAGAAACTACTTTTAACAGTTCCAAATGAACGACAAAAAAATGATACATGCCCATGGCGGCATTAGAGGAAAAATTATGGATGAAAACAAGAAGTCACTTACGGGTGTGGTAGTAAATTGTATGAATTTGAACGTTCGCAAAGATCCAACGCAGGCGTCCAGATCATTAGGAATCATTAGCTCTGATGCGGTTGTGAAGGTATGCGACGATGAGTCTGTTTCCGGTTTTTATAAAGTAAAGACTGGGGATGGTATCAGCGGGTATTGTATGAGCGAGTTTATAAAACTCTGTTAGATGGAGGTGCGATCATGAATATTACAGATAGTGTACTGATATCAATCAAGAAATTACTCGGAATCGCAGAGGAGTATGAACATTTCGATGCGGATTTGATTATGCACATCAATTCTGTGTTCTCGATTCTTACACAGCTTGGTGTCGGTCCGTTCAAAGGTTTCATGATCGAAGATAAGAGTGCAACATGGAAAGATTTCACTTCTGATGAATCCAAATACATGCTTGTCAAATCTTATATGCATTTGAAAGTCAAACTTCTTTTCGATCCGCCGCTTAGTTCGGCTGTGCTGGAGTGTTATAAAACACAAATCAGCGAGTACGAATGGCGTTTGAATGTTGCTGCGGAAAACGATAATACTGATTCAAATGAGCCTGAGCATTATTCCGGATCATATGACGTTACACCAAAGGCGCATCAGACTCAAACTCTGGATACATCTGGAAAGGCGCTTAGCGAAGACCTTGCGATTCATGAAGTTCCGTATTATCAGACATCCAATGCCATCGGATGTGTTACCATTTACATCGCAAAGGAGGGAGGTTCAAAATGAATAACACCTATTTAGCACACCATGGAATTAAAGGAATGAAATGGGGAGTTCGCCGTTATCAGAATTCCAATGGGTCATTGACACCAGCCGGTAGAAAAAGGTATGACCGAGATATAGCCGATAACCTTGGAAAAAAGAAGGACAACAGAATCGACACAAGTAAACCTGATCCGAATAGATGGGTACGTGAGGATTTGGAGCGAAAAAAAAGGCTTGTTGACACCAGTTCATCTTTTGTTAAGCAGTTGCAGAATCTTGAAACGGAAACACATCCGAAACCAACAAGAAAAATAATGGATTTATCCAAGATGAGTGATAAAGAACTTCGGGACAGGATCAATCGAGAATTGCTGGAGCAACAGTATAATAAATTGTTTTCAGAAATCGAACAACCAACAATTTCAAAAGGGAGACAAATTGCCAGCGATGTTTTATCTGTTTCTGGATCTGCGCTCGCTGTTACCGGTTCGGCGTTAGCTATCGCATTAAGTATTAAAGAACTTAGAGGTAAATAGAACGGTGGTGAATATATTAGTACGATGAAAAAAAGCAAGACGTTCGATGCAATTGCCAAGGCTAATGGTTATGAAAATGAGTCTGGATTACTTATGGATTATAACTTTATCCCAACGGTAATGACACCGAAGCATAAAAAATCGAGATCATATCACTAATTGTAAAATACCTTAAGCGGAAATAAGGAATGACAAGAGGCTATGGCGACATTGTCTCTTTTCATTTGTTTGGAAGGAGAAGAAAATAATGGCGTTATCGAACACTGCCGTCCCGAAATACTACGGCATGTTTCGCGATGCCGTAATTCGTGGTGAAATTCCGGTATGCCGAGAAATCGAGATGGAGATGAACCGAATCGATGATCTCATTGCTAATCCGGGAATTTATTACGATGATCAAGCAGTAGAGGGATTTATCGGCTATTGCGAGAATGAGCTTACTTTAACTGACGGTTCAGATTTAAAACTGCTTGATACATTCAAAGTTTGGGCTGAACAGATTTTCGGCTGGTATTATTTTGTTGAGAGAAGTGTATACGAGCCTTATGAGGATGGTCATGGCGGACATTATGTCACCAAGTCTATCCGAAAAAGGTTGGTTAATAAGCAATATCTCATAGTAGCCAGAGGAGCCGCAAAGTCGATGTATGGCTCATGCTTGCAGAATTTCTTCTTGAATGTTGATGTCACAACGACGCATCAGATAACAACAGCCCCAACGATGAAGCAGGCAGAAGAGGTGCTATCTCCGATTCGGACGGCAATCACAAGATCAAGAGGGCCTTTCTACAAATTTCTTACAGAGGGATCATTACAAAACACAACCGGTCCAAAAGCCAATCGAACGAAATTAGCGTCTACTAAGAGAGGGATCGAAAACTTTCTTACTGGATCGCTTCTCGAAATTCGTCCAATGAGAATCGATAAGCTTCAGGGACTTCAGCTGAAAGTGGCAACAGTGGATGAGTGGCTTTCTGGCGACATTCGAGAAGATGTAATCGGAGCAATCGAACAGGGAGCGTCTAAAGTCAATGACTATCTCATCGTTGCGATCAGTTCGGAAGGCACTGTCCGTAACGGTGCCGGTGATACAATCAAAATGGAATTAATGGACATTCTAAAAGGCGATTATGTCAATCCACATGTATCGATTTGGTGGTATAAGCTGGATTCTATTGACGAAGTTGCCGATCCGGATAAGTGGTTGAAAGCAAATCCGAATCTGGGAAAGACGGTTTCTTATGAAACCTATCAGCTGGACGTTGAGAGAGCAGAAAAGGCTCCGGCAGCTCGAAACGATATTTTAGCTAAGCGCTTCGGACTTCCTATGGAGGGATATACATATTACTTTACATATGAAGAAACTCTTCCACATCGGCATCGAGATTATTGGCAGATGCCATGTTCTTTGGGGGCTGATCTATCCCAAGGTGATGATTTCTGTGCATTTACGTTTCTATTTCCGTTGTCGAACGGATCATTCGGTGTCAAAACTAGAAACTATATTTCTTCATCTACTCTTATGAAACTCCCGGCAGCCATGAGAATCAAATACGATCAGTTCATGAAAGAGGGAAGTCTTATCGTGCTAGAGGGAACAGTTCTCGATATGATGGAAGTATATGAGGATTTGGATAACCACATTATAGAATGCGGTTACGATGTTCGATGCTTTGGATACGATCCATACAATGCGAAAGAATTTGTCGATCGTTGGGCGAGTGAAAATGGACCATTCGGAATAGAAAAAGTTATCCAGGGTGCAAAGACAGAATCTGTCCCACTTGGTGAATTGAAGAAACTTTCAGAAGAGCGAATGCTCCTGTTTGACGAGGATTTGATTACATTTGCTATGGGAAACTGTATTACGTTGGAAGACACTAATGGAAACCGTAAATTGCTGAAAAAGCGATATGAGCAAAAAATCGATGCCGTCGCAGCAATGATGGATGCGTACATCGCATTCAAGGTGAATCGGGAAGCATTCGAGTAGAGGTGATTGGTGGATATGAATGATGTGACGCTAATGTATTATGGTGTTCTCGGTATGAAATGGGGACATAGAAAAGCAAGAGCAACCAGACAATCGTCAAAAAAAAAGCACAGTCTGGTGGAAATTCTAAGAAGAAGCAACTGATAAACAAAATAAGAAAAGTCGCCAGCGTAATCGGTTCAGCATCAATTATGGCGGTTACAGTAAAATTGTTGATGACAACGCCAACAGGACAATTATACGTTGATACCGGCAAAAACTATGCTGAACAGTATATAAAGAAAAACGGAACCAAGAAAGTATCAGACATTCACAACGACTGGACATGGGCCGATTATGCATGGGATGAAGTAAATAGACATTAAGGAGGAAATGGGCATGATATCCGCAAAACAAATCATTCCGAATAATGCACTTCAACACCACGGCATTCTTGGAATGAAATGGGGAAAGAAAAATGGACCTCCATATCCGATTGGCGCATCGGATCATTCTGCATCCGAAAAGAAAGCTGGATGGAGAAGAAGCCTTGACAAGTCTGATTCTGGCGGTCAAAATGATAATAAAAAGCACGGACTAACCGATAAGCAAAAGAAAGCTATAAAGATTGGCATAGCGGTCACAGCAACCGCATTAGCGACTTATGGCATATACAAATTAGCCAAATCCGGAAAACTGGACAAGTATGTTGAAGCGGGTAAAGCCAAAGTTGATGAAATGTTCGGAAAGAAAGGTGGAAATTCTGATTTTGGGAAGACTAAAGTCAGCGATATACACGAGTATGCTTTCACACAAAAGAAAGCCGCCGCCAAGACAGTTCGAACTGTCAACGGTGTTAAGAAGTTAGCAAAGGCTGAAAATATTTCGGATGTAATTAAAAATGCAAATCCTCACATCGGAGATCCTACTTATAAGAATAACTGCTCTGCTTGCGGTATAGCATCTTTTTTACGTTCACAAGGCTATGACGTAACAGCTAAAAGCACAGGAGGAAAACCACAGATTCTCGGGGGTGTGATAGAGGAATGTTTTAAAGGTGCAAAAGTAATGGACGGCTCAGCGATTAAGTTTGGTCGTTCGAGACGGGATGCCGCAGATATGCTGGTTAACAAGTTTGGGCAAAATGCATCGGGCGTCGTGTCAGTTCAGTGGAAAAAAGAGTATACTGCAAATGGAAGAGGCGGCGGACATATTTTTAATTGGGATATTAAAGATGGCGTCGTAAAATTCTTTGATGGACAAGCCAACAGAGATGATTCTACGGTTAGTGCGTTATACTGGAAAATGATGAATCCGAATGATGCACTTACCATTGCTAGACTTGATAACGCAGAAATCAACTTTGATACAATAAAGAAGTATGTTGAAAGTCGTTAAAAATACATAGCATTTTATGAAGGGAGGATTTTTATGGCAAAAAAGAACGAAGAATTAAAAACGTACGATTATGAACAATCGTCATTAGAACCGCTTTTAAAACAAAAAATTATCAGGGTTTTAGAAGATAAAGACCGATATTACGTTGGTGTTGATTCTGACGAACCATCTGATAGTTGGGACGTTGTTGATAAAGCAGATAATAAAAGACATTGGTCAACGATAATTGATATGTTTGCAGCAGGAGTATTTGACGAAGCCAAAGAAATAACTCCAGAAGAATTCAGAAAAAGAGTCTCATAAACAGAGGCTCTTCATTCTTCAACTTTTAAATTCATCTCAGGGTGCAGTAGGCTCTGAAAAGCATTGTGGGCTGTGCTTTGATTTGTTGTACATGGAATTATACCTATTACGTTTTTTTTTTATATTGCTTATTAGATTTGGAGTCTAGGCAATATGTCAGATATACGGGAATTAAGGCGCTTTGTTTATTTGACGATTTATAGAACTTTGAATAACTGATCGTGTACTACCTCCAGTGCTTTTTGGAACCTATTACAAAGCATATGGCATAACAAATAATCGAAAATGTCAATATATAGTTCGCAAAAATTACAACCCCTTTTATGAGAGAAAAGGAAGTGGTGTGACACGAATGTAGTAGATTAGATTCTACCACTGCTATGAGAGTTCGTTGCTCCTCGTAGCCCTTTTCTTTTCGTTTTTTTTTCGCAATAAAAACATCTTCTTTTATGAAAAGAATTACTAATTCACGAAAGGAGATTTTGTTATGTTTAACGAAAAAATCGAAATTGTAGACTTTAAAAAAGAGGCAAAAAGACGTGAACGGAAAGAAAAGTTCGAGCGTAAAGTTAATGACGCTAAGAATTGGGCATATAACAATAAGGAATTGATTATGTTCTTCGGACCAACTTTAATAGGAGTAATAACTGCAAGTGTAAAAGCAGTAAACAAACATGTGAAGTTGAATAAAGAGAAAAATTTAAAAGATCTATATTGTTATGATCGATCTTTAGGGCATTATTGGCAATTACGAAGAGAACTTACTAATTCCGAATGGGTCGAAATTGATAAGAGAAAAAACAATGGAGAACGATTAGCAGACATATTAGATGAATTAAAAGTGTTAAAGTAAATATTGGATTGCGATTAGGGACTATGGAAACATGGTCTCTTTTCATTTGCATAAAAACGGAGGTTATAAATCAAAATGTATAATGAATTATATCATCATGGCATTAAAGGCATGAAATGGGGCGTACGTCGTTATCAGAATAAAGATGGTTCTTTAACCCCAGCTGGGAAGAGACATCAATTAAAAGAAGATGCTAAAATATATCGTGCACTTTTAAGTGATGCCCAATCAAGGTCAACTATAAACCCAGATAGTATGCGCTATGGATCTAAGGCTGATAAAGCTTTTGATGAACTCAGAGTATTTAAAAAGCAAAAAGAAATTGAGCACGGTAAAAAATATGTTAATGATATGATAAAAACATATCGTCAAAGTGAGGATCGTGCTGCAATAAGCTTATTAGCAGGCACTGCGAGCGTTGTTGCAGGTGCAGTCATTGTAAATAAAATACTATCTAAGTCTAACTAAAATGGATAAAATTCAATAAAAATATACTAAAATATAACTGCTTCATCCATTAGAAAGGAAAATTCAAAATGGAATTAAATATTAGCTCTAGGCTGAAACATGCCTGGAATGCATTTCTGAACAGGGCACCGACTAATTATCATCCTTATGGTATTAGCGGTGGATATCCATATCGACCTGATAGATCCAGACTGACAAGAGGAAACGAAAGGTCAATCGTAACCTCTGTATACAATAGAATAGCTTTAGATGTAGCCGCCATTAACATTCAGCATGTTCAGTTGGACGATGAAGGGCGGTTTTTAAGTGTCATTAATTCTGGATTAAACAGTTGTCTGAATCTGGAAGCTAATATTGACCAAACAGGCAGGGCATTCATACAGGATGTAGTCATGTCGATGATGGATGAAGGTTGTATTGCTATTGTACCAGTTGATACAGATGATGATCCTGACGACACAACTGGATATCAAATCTGTTCGATGCGTGTTGGACGTATTAAAGATTGGTATCCCAAACATGTTCGTGTAGAAGTGTATAACGAGAATACAGGACGCAAACAAGAAATAATCGTTCCGAAAGATACGGTTGCAATCGTAGAAAATCCGTTATACGCAGTAATCAATGAGCCCAACTCTACAATGCAACGGCTTGTGCGAAAACTGAATTTATTGGATGCAGTTGATGAACAGAGTAGTTCTGGAAAATTAGATTTAATTATTCAGTTGCCTTACGTAATCAAATCAGAAGCAAGACGTCAACAGGCAGAGCAACGACGTAGAGATATTGAGAAACAATTGTCCGGTTCCAAGTATGGGATTGCTTATACGGATGGGACTGAAAGAATCACGCAGTTGAATCGTTCTTTGGAAAACAATCTAATGAAGCAGATTGAATACTTAACGAGTATGCTTTACAGCCAGTTAGGGATCACTCAGAGCATCTTGGATGGCACCGCAGACGAGAAGACTATGCTGAATTATTATAATCGGACAATCGAGCCCATTATTTCTGCAATCGTGGATGAAATGAAACGAAAATTCTTGACAAAGACAGCTGGGTCTCAGAACAAGTCAATCATGTTCTTCAGAGATCCGTTTAAACTTGTGCCGGTAGCCGATCTTGCTGAAATTTCTGATAAGTTTACCAGAAACGAAATTGCTACTTCAAATGAAATCAGACAGGTAATTGGCTGGAAACCGTCTTCTGATCCTAAGGCCGATGAATTGAGAAATAGCAATCTAAGAGAGCCTAGTGAAGCGACTAGAATTCAGGAAAAACAAACGATAGATACAGGGGGTAAGAATCAAAATGAAGTATGACTTTGGTGGCTGGGCCACTAGAAACGATCTTCAGTGCGTCGATGGAAGAGTTATTAAAAAAGATGCTTTCAAAGGACAGAACGGGGAGACTGTCCCGTTAGTATGGATGCATAATCATACTGATCCGGCAAACATTCTTGGATTGGCTCATCTCGAAAATAGAGATGAAGGAGTTTATGCGTTCTGTGAATTTAATGGTACAGAATCAGGAAAGACCGCACGGGAACTTGTAAAACATGGAGATGTGCAATCGCTTTCTATTTTTGCTGATCAGCTTACACAGGCCGGACATGATGTTGTTCATGGCATCATTAGAGAGGTAAGTCTGGTATTAGCCGGTGCTAATCCTGGAGCATTTATCGATGATGTGGTAATGCATGGAGATGGAGAAACCGGTATTATCCTTGGCTATGATGAGATGATTATGGGTCAGCTGGAGCATTCAGCAGATGAACCGGATAAAAAGATGAAAGAAGAAAAATATGATCCGAAAGATTCTAAAAAAGAGACTTCGGAGAAAACAATTGAAGAGGTTGTTGATTCCATGACTGAAGAACAGAAAACCGTCTTATATGCAATAGTTGGTCAGCTCATGGAAAATGCAGAGAAAGAAGAGGATGATCAATCTAAAGGAGGAGATGACAATATGAAACACAATGTTTTTGACAACGACAAGCGAGATGATAAGAGCTTTCTGTCCCACGCAGACCAGGAGGAAATTCTTAAGCTGGCAAAGACTAGCCAGGTCGGAACATTCCAGACAGCGTTGGAGATCTATGCTAACGAAAATGCACTTCAACATGATGCTCTTGCAAGCGGATTTGCTCAGGCAGGAGATGGTAATGTAACACTTCTGTTCCCGGAATACAAGGATGTACGTCCTGGTTCACCGGAGCTGATTACAAATGATCAGGGTTGGATTACAACCGTAATGAACCAAGTTCATAAGAGTCCGATTTCCAGAATCAGAACCAGTCAGGTCGATATCCGCAATATAGATGCTCTTAAGGCTAAGGGTTATACTAAGGGAAAACAGAAGAAGCAGACCGGAAACGTCAAGCTGAGTCGCAGAACTACCGATCCTCAGACCGTGTACGTAAAGAGTGCGCTGCATAGAGATGACGTCATTGACATCACTGATTTCGACTATGTGGCATACTTGTACAATATCGATCGACTGATGCTCAATGAAGAGCTAGCAACTGCAATCATGCTTGGTGATGGTAGAGATGATGGCGATGAGGGTAAAATTTCTCCGGATCACATCAGACCGGTGTGGCTGGATGACGATCTGTACACCATTCACGTTGATCTTGATATCGCAGCTGCTAAGAAAGAGCTTCAGGGAACCAATACTACGGCTAATTTCGGGGAGAATTACATTGTTGCAGAGGCCATGATCAACACTGTTCTGTACGCAAGAGAGGATTATAAGGGTACTGGTACTCCGGATCTGTTTATTACTCCTCATATGCTCAACCAGATGCTTTTAGCAAGAGACATCAACGGAAGACGTATATACTCTTCCAAGGCAGAACTTGCCACTGCGCTGAATGTCGGCAGTATCAATACCGCGGAGCAGTTCGAGGGTAAAATCAGAACTACGTCAGACAATAAAAAGAAGAAGTTGGTTGCTATTATCGCAAATCTGGCCGATTACTCCCTCGGAGCAACCAAGGGTGGAGAGGTTACTCACTTCACTCAGTTTGATATCGATTTTAACCAGGAGAAATCTCTGCTTGAGACCAGATGCTCCGGCGCTCTTACGCGTATGTACTCTGCAATCGCAATCGAAGAGGATGTTACAACGTCACCTTCACCTCTATCGGCTTCTTCCCAAGATCATACAGTCTAAGTCTTAGAGGCGAAAATTCAAAATGAGTAAATTCTACGGAGCAATCGGCTATGCTGTAACAGAGGAAATTCGACCGGGTGTCTGGGGAGAGAAGATTACAGTTCGTTACTACTACGGAGATGTTATTCGAAATACTCGACAGTATCAGAGTTCGGAGAACCTTAATGATAATCTTAATGTATCGAATGAGTTTAGCATCGTAGCCGATCCGTTTGCTTATGCGAATTTTCATTCGATGAGATTTATCGAGTATATGGGGGCTAAATGGAAAATTTCAAACGTTGAAGTTCAGTATCCCCGTTTGATATTGACCGTTGGAGGTGTTTATAATGAGCAGACGACTGAAACTGCATAATCTTTTATGCGACATTCTCTCGTGTCCGGCCCAAGGACCAGAGTGTCGTGCTTATTTTCAACCACCGTCATCGGTAAAAATGAAATACCCCGCCATCGTTTACGCTCTCGACGATATCGAGAATACGTTTGCGAATGACGGGGTTTATTTGTCTGCGAGAAAGTATTCGGTAATAGTCATTGACAGCGATCCGGACAGTTCTCTCGTTGGCAAGGTGGTATCTATGTCGACAAGCAGATTCAATCGGCATTATACAAAAGACAACTTAAATCATGATGTCTTTGAAATATTCTTTTAAGGAGGATAAATTCTATGAAAAAGAAACTCGTTTGGGACAAGACTGGCGAGCGCCGGTATGAGACCGGTGTCAGTCAGGGTGTCCTTTATCCGATTCAGACCGGCGGTGTATATAACTCTGGCACCGCATGGAATGGTCTTAGCGCCGTAACAGAGAGCCCATCTGGAGCAGAACCCAGTTCAATTTATGCAGACAATATCAAGTATCTGAATCTTATGTCTGCAGAGGAATTCAGTGGCACGATCGAAGCTTACACGGCTCCAGATGAATTCGCAGAGTGCGATGGCTCAAAAGAGATTGCTCCAGGAGTGTTTTCAGGTCAGCAAAATCGTAAGATGTTCGGCTTATCTTATAAGACACTCATCGGTAATGATGTTGAATCAAATGACTATGGCTATAAGCTCCACATCGTATATGGTTGCTTGGCTTCTCCTTCCGAGAAAGGTTATTCGAGTGTAAATGATAGTCCGGAAGCTATTACCTTATCTTGGGAATTCAGCACCACACCTGTTGAGATTGCAACTTTAATCGATGGAAAGAAGCTCAAGCCTACTTCCATTCTCACCTTTGATTCTACAAAGGTCAATGCTAAGAAATTGGCTGCGCTTGAAGAGATTCTGTATGGTAAAGATCCGTCTACTACTAATGGAGGCGATGGTGTCGAACCAAGACTTCCGCTTCCGGATGAAGTTATTAAGATTATGACCGCAGAAGGCTAATTCAAAATAATACACAAATCACAGATGGAGTCGTATTCAGGAAAGCTGGCGGCTCCTTTTTATTTGAAAGGAGAACAAAATTATGTATTCAGTGACAAAGACTTATAAAGATTTCAACGGTGTTGAGCGCACCGAAACAAAGCTCTTCAACCTTACTGAAACAGAGGTTATGGAGATGGAACTAGGCACAGCTGGTGGGGTTGCCGAGATGCTTCAGCGCATCGTAGATGCAAAAGATCAGCCGACCATTATCAAGTTCTTTAAGGAATTCATCTTAAAGGCATACGGAGAGAAGAGTGCTGATGGCACATATTTCGAGAAGTCCGAAGAGATTTCCAGAAAGTTTGCCTGCACACAGTTCTACAATCTTTTGTTTATGGAACTGGCTACAGATGACAGCAAAGCTGCTGAATTTGTAAACCATGTAATTCCGAAAGTTGTGGATATTAAGAAGCATTCGGAAAATCCGGCGATTGCGCCTGTGGTCACTCCAATGAACTAAAGAGGTGAGATCGAATGCTTGAACTTATGATACCAAAAACTGATCTGTGGGATGAGCTAAATCGGCGGTTTATCCCTGTAAAGGAACAGAAATTGCGTTTGGAGCATTCACTCGTTTCACTTTCAAAATGGGAAAGTAAATGGTGCAAAGTCTTCTTATCTAAAGAGCAGAAGACCATTGAAGAAACTATTGATTATATACGTTGTATGACACTCACACAGAATGTTGACCCGCTGGTCTATCAATGCATTACCAATTCTCACATTGATGTGGTAAATGCCTATATTGAAGCGCCTATGACGGCTTCGACTGTTAAGGAAGAAAAAGATGGTCCAATAAACAGGCAGCAGATAACGAGCGAACTTATCTATTACTGGATGACCGCATATCATATTCCATTTGAGTGTCAGAAATGGCATTTGAATCGTTTGTTAATGCTTCTCCGGATTTGCAATGCGGAAAATAAACCCCCGAAGAAGAGAAGCAAACGAGATTTATACAGACATCATGCAGAAGTAAATGCCGCAAACAGAAAGAAATTTAATTCGAAAGGATAGTTATAAAAATGGCGAAATCAAGACAGGCCGTTGTTAATCTTGTCAAATCCTGGGATGGAAAGAAAGAATCGAACGGCTCACATAAAAGCATTATCGATTTATATAACGACTTCTTTGAGAAGATCTGCGCTGGCAAATTTCCTCGTGGCATTCGTATGCACTATGACTGGGCTTGGTGCGCTTGCACCTGGTCTGCATTAGCGGCAGCTCTCCGATATGAGAGCATTATGCCTATGGAAATTTCCTGCTATTATCTCATCGAAGCAGCGAAGAAAATGGGATGTTGGCAGGAGAACGATGCTTATGTTCCGAGTCCTGGGGATGCAATTTTGTATGATTGGCAGGATAACGGGATCGGCGACAACACAGGCAATCCGGATCATGTCGGTACCGTAATTGAGGTACATAAGGAATCCGGTTACATAGTTATCGAAGAGGGCAACTACAGTGATGCGGTCAAGAAGAGAACCCTGTCTATTAACGGAAAATTTATCCGTGGCTTTATCACACCAAAGTACGACGACAATACAGTTGCCGCTCCTGGATTAAGCAATAGTAAAGACATCAAAACTATCGCTCATGAGGTTATCGTTGGACTGTGGGGAAGCGGCGAGAATCGTAAGAAACTGCTTACCGAGTACGGACACAACTACTCGGAAGTTCAGAACATGGTTAATCAGATTTTGAATGGATCAGTGGTAACACCGTCCAACACCAAACAGGATCAGAACCAGTCAGTTTCAAAAAAAGTTGTGGCTACCTGTTCCGCCAAGCAGTTTAACAAGACCTATGCCGGTGAATACAAAACAACGGCAGTTCTTTATTGCCGTAATGATGCCGGAACCAATAAGAAAGCTCTTTGTAAAATACCGGCTGGCACTAAGGTTAAATGCTATGGATACTACACAATGGCAAACGGAGTTAAGTGGCTGTACATCCAGTTTGTGCTTGACAGTGTGCAGTATACAGGCTTCTCATCCAGCGCTTACTTAGCAAAGTAGGAGATTCATATGATCACGTTCAGACAAAAGGGTGATTTTTCTAAGCTGACTCGGTTCTTAGAGAGAGCAAAGGAATCGGTTCGTCTTGGTGACCTCGATAAGTATGGTCAAGAGGGTGTAGCCGCCCTTGCGTCTGCAACACCAGTTGATACAGGACGGACAGCAAATTCGTGGCATTATAAGATCGAGCGGACGCAAGGTTTCATATCGATTAGCTTTTGCAACACAAATATTCAAAATGGAGTCCCTATTGCAGTTATTTTGCAGTATGGACATGCAACGAGAAACGGCGGCTGGGTACAGGGGCGAGACTACATCAATCCTGCTATCCGGCCTATTTTTGACAAAATTGCAGATGCGGCGTGGAAGGAGGTTACTAAGCTATGAGCGCAACCGTTGACGAACGTGTCGTCGAAATGCGGTTTGATAACAAGCAGTTTGAACAGAATATTCAGACCAGTTTATCAAGCCTCGATAAGTTGAAGAAGAGCCTTAACCTCGAAGGGGCAGCAAAAGGCTTAGAAACCGTAAATGATGCCGCAAATAAATGCAGTGGGAATATGTCACCGCTTAGCAATGCAGTTGAGACTGTACGAGTACGATTTTCCGCATTGGAAGTAATAGCAATTACCATTTTACAGAACATTACCAATTATGCACTTGCTGCTGGAAAAAATCTGGTCTCTGCTTTTACAATTGATCCGATTAAATCTGGTTTTGATGAGTATGAGACCCAGATCAATGCCGTTCAGACAATCCTTGCGAATACCTCTTCAAAAGGCACAACTCTTGATCAGGTAAACAACGCGTTGGATGAACTGAATCATTATGCAGATATGACCATTTACAATTTTACGGAAATGACCCGTAACATTGGTACGTTCACTGCAGCTGGCGTGAATTTGGATACATCTGTATCAGCTATCAAAGGTATTGCAAACCTTGCAGCCGTATCAGGTTCCAACTCTCGGCAGGCAAGTACCGCTATGTATCAGCTTTCACAGGCATTGGCGTCAGGAACAGTAAAATTGCAGGACTGGAACTCAGTAGTAAACGCTGGTATGGGTGGTCAGGTATTCCAGGATGCGCTGAAGGAAACGGCTAAAGTTCATGGAATTGCCATTGATAAGATGATCAAAGATGAGGGTTCATTCAGAGAGACCCTTAGCAAAGGATGGCTTACATCTGATATCTTGACTGAAACCTTGGCAAAATTTACAGGTGATCTTAACGAAGATCAGCTTCGGACTATGGGATATGCAGATGACCAGATCAAATCCATTATGGAGATGGGCAAAACGGCGAATGATGCGGCAACAAAAGTAAAGACTTTTACTCAGCTGTTCGACACGTTGAAAGAGGCTGCCCAGTCCGGATGGACACAAAGCTGGGAAATTATCGTCGGCGACTTTGAAGAGGCGAAGGAATTACTTACTGAAGTGAGTGATACGTTCAGTGCCGTAATTAACGCTTCTGCGGATGCAAGAAATAAAATGCTTCAGGATTGGAAAGACCTTGGCGGACGAACCATGATGATTGAAGCAGTAAAGAATGTATTTGAAGGCTTGATTAGCGTTGCTAAGCCGGTTCGGGAGGCATTTAACGAAATCTTCCCGCCAATGACTGGAAAACAGTTAGCCGAAATCACAGAACGTATTCGTGATCTGACAGCAAAATTCAAAATGGGGGAAGAAAGTTCAAAGAATCTAAAGAATACGTTTAAGGGCGTATTTGCAGTGCTTGATATCGTTGGACGAGCTTTCAAAGCTGTTGCTGGTGGTGTTGGCGAATTAATTGGCCTTTTCTTACCAGTTGGAAACGGTGTGTTATCACTTACCGGAAGCCTTGGTGAGTGTCTGGTTAAGCTGGATGAAACTGTAAAGAAGACAAACATCTTTGGCAAAGCGGTCTCGGCTGTTGTTGATATTGTGAAGACAGCAATTACGTTTGTTAAAACTGCCGGAGAAAAAGTAAAAGAATTTGGAAAAGCTGCCGGGGAGAAGTTTGATTTCCCAGGATTCGAATTGTTTCACTCATTCCTCGAACGAGTACATGACCGCATGGCTCGGATCGATGAAGGCGCTGGAAAAATGAAGAGCGGCGTTATTGTTGCTTTTGAAATGATGGGGGAAGCACTAGAAAGGTGTAAGTTCCTCAAAGTCATGGAAGCACTATGGACTACTGTAAAAGTAATTGCTGGCGGCATTGTCGATGCAGTCGGAACCATGATGGGAACACTCGCCGAAAAACTCGGAAATGCAGATTTTAGCATGATTCTTGATGTTCTTAACAGCATCGCTGCTGGCGGAATTGCCTTATCAATTTCTAAATTCTTAAAGGGTGTAACAGAACCCTTCAATACTTTCAACATCGCTGTTGGTGGAATTGCCTTATCAATTTCTAAATTCTTAAAGAGTGTAACAGAACCCCTCGAAGGGGTAAATAATATTCTCAAAGGAGTAACTGGAGTTCTTGACGGTGTCAGAGGATGCCTTGAGGCGTATCAGACAAATCTTAAAGCTGGAACGTTGCTTAAAATCGGAGCAGCAATCGCTTTGCTGGCCAGTTCTATCGTTGCAATTTCCCTGATCGATAGCGATAAACTTTCAGCTTCTCTCGGGGCTATCACAGTTCTCTTTGCTAATTTACTGGGGGCTATGGCTATTTTTGAAAAGATTGCCGGTTCCAAAACAAAAGTAACTAAGGCATGTAGCGCAATGATTGCTATGTCGGTTGCGGTATCTATTCTGGCAGGAGCTTTGAAGAAAGTGTCAGATCTCGATTGGGATGAGCTTGCAAGAGGCTTGGTTGGAATTGCCGGTCTTACTACGATTGTTGTCGCGTCATCTAAAGCCATGGCAAGCGGTCAGAAGCGGGTTATGAAGGGCGCTACCAGTTTAATTATATTCGGAGCTGCTATCAAAATCTTGGCGTCAGCATGTAAGGATTTATCGCAATTGCCGTGGGATGAACTCGGACGAGGTCTGACCGGAGTGGGAGTTTTATTTGCTGAGATTGCCATATTTCTTAGAGTTGCAAAATTTAACAGAAAAATGATCAGCACCGCGACTGGAATTGTTATTCTAGCGATGGCAATGAAAGTTCTGGCATCTGCTTGCAAGGATTTTGGCCAGATGGATTGGAGCGAGATCGGAAAAGGATTGGCCGGAATTGGGGGATTACTTGCTGAGCTTGCAGTTTTTACGAATTTGGCTGGAAATGCGAAACATGTGGTGGCTACTGGTGTAGCGTTAATTGCTATCGGCTCTGCAATGAAAATTTTTGCTTCCGCTGTAAAAGAGTTCAGTCAGTTACAGTGGGATGGAATTGGCAGAGGTTTAACAGCTATGGGCGGCGCACTTGCGGAAGTGGCTATTGCAGTTAAGCTGATGCCGAAGAATATGATCGGTATTGGAACGGGGCTTGCCATCGTTGGTGGCGCGCTTGAAATTATTGCAAACTGTATGAGTAAATTCGGAGGTATGCAGTGGGCAGAGATCGGTAGAGGTCTTACTGTCATGGGTGGGGCTTTAGCTGAGTTGGCTATCAGTCTCAACTGCATGAAAGGTACACTTGGTGGATCAGCGGCGTTATTAGTTGCGTCTGCAGCCTTAGCTGTTCTTGCACCTGTACTCAGTATGTTGGGAGCATTATCGTGGGAAGCGATTGCAAAAGGACTTATCTCTATTGCAGGAGCATTTGCGATTATCGGCGTAGCAGGCGCAGTTCTTACACCGTTGGTTCCGACCATTCTCGCATTATCTGGAGCATTTGCATTGATTGGTGTTGGGGTACTTACAATCGGAGCGGGTTTACTTGCGGCCGGCACAGGGCTTTCAGCACTTGCGATCGGATTCACAGCGCTGGCAACTGCCGGTGCGGCCGGAGCAACAGCAATCGTAGCGGCACTGACGGTTATCGTTATCGGTATTGCTAGATTAATTCCAGCCGTTCTTACAAAAGTTGGAGAAGGAATTATCGCAATCTGCAAAGTCATTGCTGCCGAGGCGCCAGCTATTGGCGAAGCTGTAAAAGCGGTTGTCTTAACGCTGATCGACGTTCTCGTATCCTGTGTACCGAAGCTGGCAGACGGAGCTTTGCAATTAGTTGTCTGTGTATTAGCAGCACTTGTTACTTACACGCCTCAAATCGTAGATCTAGTCTTAAAGTTCCTTATTGGAATTTTAGAGGGTATCGCTAGTAATCTGCCATCGCTGATTAAAGCTGGAATTGATGTTCTTATGGCATTCTTTACCGGTGTTGTCGATGCATTAAGCGGAATTGATACCGGAGCTTTACTTAAAGGAATTGCCGGAATCGGTCTGTTATCAGCTATTATGATTGCTCTTAGTGCAACAGCGGCGCTTGTTCCTGGAGCCATGGTTGGAATTCTTGGAATGGGGGCAGTCATTGCTGAGATGGCATTAGTGCTTGCGGCCGTCGGGCTCTTATCGAAACTCCCAGGTATTTCTTGGCTCATCGGAGAAGGTGGAAAGCTTTTACAGGGAATCGGAACAGCAATCGGTCAGTTTGTTGGTGGAATTGTCGGCGGATTTATGAGTGGAGTTTCGAGTCAGTTCCCGCAGATTGGAGCTGATTTATCCGCTTTTATGAATAATATTCAGACATTCTTACAAGGAGCAAGTCAGATTCAGCCATCCATGATGGACGGAGTAAAGGCATTAGCCGAGACAGTGCTTATTCTGACGGCGGCTGATATTTTACAGGGATTGACTTCTTGGCTTACGGGAGGATCATCCTTATCTAAGTTCGGAGAGGAACTTGTACCGTTTGGCGAAGCTATGCGAGATTTCTCGCTGGCTATCGGAAATATGGACGGAGAAATCGTGGCAAACGCAGCGACGGCTGGTAAAGCATTAGCCGAAATGGCAGCCACAATTCCAAATACAGGCGGATTAGTGTCATTCTTCGCAGGAGAAAACGACATGACTGCCTTTGGAAAGCAGCTTGTACCGTTTGGCGAAGCTATGAAGCAGTTCGGAGATGCAATTACTGGACTCGACGCAAATGCCGTTACAGAAGCGGCAATCGCCGGTAAGGCCATGGCAGAGATGGCAACAACCATTCCTAATTCTGGTGGTGTTGTGGGATTCTTTGCTGGTGAAAACGATATGGGTGAGTTCGGAAAACAGCTTGTACCATTTGGTGAAGCTATGAAAGCATTTGGTGACGCGGTTCGCGGACTGGAAGCAGATGCAATCGTCAATTCTGCAACAGCAGGTAAGGCTTTGGTCGAGCTTGCTGATACGGTTCCGAATACTGGTGGCGTCGTAGCATTCTTTACCGGAAACAACGATGTTGATACTTTCGGCGAAAAGCTTGTACCGTTTGGTGAGGCTATGAAGGCGTATTCCGAAGCTATTATGGGTATGGATTCTGCGGCTATTACGAATTCGGCAACAGCTGGTAAAGCTCTTGTGGAGCTTGCCAATACAATTCCAAATACCGGAGGACTTGTAAGCTGGTTTACTGGCGACAACGATCTTGGCAGTTTCGGTGACAGTCTGGTTCAGTTCGGAAGTGGAATCAAGGGTTATTCAGATTCTATTTCTGGAATTGATACCGGAATCATGTCAAGCGTGATTACCCAGGTAAATCGCCTCGTTGAGATGGCTAAGGGAATGGCCGAATTAGATACAAGCGGTATGAGTGGTTTCAGCGCATCGCTGATTCAGCTTGGAAATAATGGAATCGACAGCTTTATTAACGCATTTACAGATGCGAGCGAAAGAGTGACATCAGCAGCAACATCTATGCTGACAACATTCATCAATGCTGCTAATGCGCAAAAGAGCAATATGACATCTACGTTTACGACCATGATGCAGGCTGTACTTACGACCCTTACAAACTATCAAACCCAGTTCAATACGGCTGGATCTACGTTGATGACAAAATTCATCACTGGAACAAAATCTCAGGACGGAAATACCAAAACTGCAATTACCAACATTATTAGCGGCTGCATCACTGCGATCAATGATAAGCAGACTCAGTTCAATACTGCCGGTGCGAACCTCATGATCAAGCTTATCGCTGGAATTAAATCGAAAGATTACGAGACCAGAAATACGTTTGCAAATATCTTAAGTTCGTGCCTTACAGCTATTGCGAACAAGTATCCGGGATTTCAAAATGCAGGAATGCAGTGCATGATTAAGTTCATCGCTGGAGTTAAAGAAAAAGCAGAAAAAGTAAAAACAGCTTTCACTGGAAACCTTAACGCCTCTGTAACGGCCATCCGGGATTACCATGATCAGTTTAAACAGGCTGGCGTCTATTTAGTAGATGGATTTGCTGATGGAATCAGCGAGAATACGTATCGCGCTGAAGCAAAAGCTAGAGCAATGGCAAGGGCTGCTGCAGAAGCAGCAGAAGATGAGTTGGACGAGCATTCGCCTTCCAGAGTCGGATATCATATCGGTGATTTCTTTGGATTGGGATTCGTTAATGCCATCGGAACCTATGCAGTGAAGGCATATAATGCCAGTGCTGATATGGCTGATTCGGCAAAAACAGGTCTCGGAAACGCAATTGCGAAGGTCCTGGATATGATCGATAACGGCGTTGATAGTCAGCCTACGATTCGACCAATTCTGGATTTGTCAGACGTTGAGGAAAAGAGTCATCGACTGAATGCACTGTTTAGCAGATCGCAGGCGTTGACTGTCAGCACAGGAATTGCAGCATCTCGTAGACAGAATCTTCAAAATGAAGATGCCAGTCCGAATACAGGAAACTCTTATAACTTTACACAGAATAACTATTCGCCTAAGGCACTGTCGAGAATAGAGATTTATCGGCAGACGAAGAATCAGTTCTCGGCGATGGAAAGGATGGTGGAAACTTGATTCGAGCAGTCACGTTTACAAACTATCTTGGCGATAGTATCCGACTTGACTTGGCGAGACCGGAGAAATCCGGTTTCATCATCAAGTCTGTAACTGGTTTGGGACCTGGAAAAGCGAACATCAATACGACAGAAATTGCCACAAATGATGGGAGTCTATTCAATTCTTCAAGGATGCCGAGCCGAAACATTGTTATTTCTCTTGCGTATATGTGGAAGGATTCCATCGAAGACGTAAGACAGCTTTCATACAAGTATTTTCCTATTAAAAAGAAACTCACAATGCTTATCGAAACCGATAACAGGCAGGCAGAGATTGAAGGGTACGTCGAATCAAACGACCCAACGATCTTCAGTAAAGACGAGGGTTCGGATATCTCAATCGTGTGTCCGAATCCTTTCTTTTATTCTGCTGGAAAAGATGGAATCAACACAACCATCTTCTATGGCGTAGAGGCACTGTTTGAGTTTCCTTTCTGTAACGAATCGCTTCAGGACCCGTTGCTGGAAATGGGAGAAATCAAAAACGAAACAGAGCAGGTAGTTGTGTATAATGGCGACGCTGAAATCGGAGTGACTATTACGATTCATGCAATCGGTGAAGCCAGCAATATCACAATCTATAATACCGGTACTCGTGAAGTGATGCGGATCGATACCGATAAATTGGAGAAATTCACTGGCTCTGGAATTATAGCAGGTGACGAAATTATCATCTGCACTGTAAAAGGAAACAAGTCGATTACGCTTCTTAGGAACGGAAAGAATACAAACATCTTGAACTGTCTGGATAAAAATGCAGATTGGTTTCAGCTTGCGAAGGGCGACAATATCTTTGCTTATACTGCTGAGTACGGAAGTACAAATTTACAGTTTAAGATTGAGAACCGTATTGTCTACGAGGGGGTATAAGCATTATGGATGTGACGATTTTAAACACTAACCTAGATGCTGTCTCTATCGTGGATACATACGAATCCTTCATCTGGACTGATCGGTATTATGCCTATGGTGACTTTGAGCTGTACGAAGCAATGCGAGATGGTCTTCTAGATTATATCAAACAGGACTATTATTTGCAGGGCAAGGAATCTGAGCATGTGATGATCGTAGAAAAAATCCAGATTACTTCCGATACCGAAGATGGAAACCATGTGACTGTTGCTGGGCGTTCATTGGAATCAATCCTCGATAGACGAATCGTCTGGGGGCAGAAGCTATTAAGCGGAAATCTTCAAAATGGAATTAAAATATTGCTCAATGAGAATGTAATTTCTCCGTTAGACAGCAATCGAAAAATTGCAAATTTCATTTTTAAAGAATCAATCGATCCAGCAATTACAAAGTTGAAACTGGAAGCTCAGTATACGGGGGACAACCTGTACGATGTCATCCAGAAAATTTGTGAGGAGCAGGGCATTGGTTTCAAGATTACTCTGAACAATGAAAAGCAGTTCGTATTTGAGTTGTATGCTGGTTCAGACAGATCATACGATCAGACAGAGAATCCGTACGTTATATTTTCTCCGAAATTTGAGAATATCATCAACAGTAACTATATCGAATCTAAAGCTTCGTTGAAAACCGTGACTTTGGTCGGTGGAGAAGGCGAGGGTGCTGGTCGAAGATACACTACGGTTGGCGGTGGTTCTGGTTTGAATCGAAGGGAACTGTTTACGGATGCCCGTGACATCTCTTCAAATGTTGGAAGTGACAACGCGTTGACCGACACTGAATATATGGCTCAGTTACAGCAAAGAGGAAAAGAAAAGCTTGCAGAAAATGTGAGCATTACATCATTCGAGGGAGAAACAGAAACAACAATCATGTTCCAGTATGGAAAGGATTTCTTTAACGGGGATGTTGTACAGATTACGAACGAATACGGACACGAGACAAAAGCTCGTATTCTTGAAATTGTTCGTTCAGAAGATAAGGACGGTTATTCCGTCTATCCGACTTTTAAGACTATAGAACAGGAAGGAGCGTGATGAAGAAGTGAGTGTAACATTTGGATTTTATAATTCAAAAGAAGGAGATCGTCGCTACGATGCCATTCAAATGTCCAGTATTTTTGATGGAATTATTCAGGATGGGATCTTGCAGCATGTCGGAACTGCAATGGTTGTAAAAGAATCGGAAGCAATGATTATCAACGTTGGTGTCGGACGAGCCTGGTTCAATCACACTTGGACACTGAATGACGCTCTGTTACCGTTAGTAGTTCCACAGTCCGAGATTCTACTGAACCGATATGATGCAGTTGTACTTGAAGTGGATTCGAGAGAGGCCGTCAGAGCAAATGACATCAAAATCATTAAAGGAACCCCAGCATCGAATCCAAAAAAACCTACGATGGTGAAGACAAATGATCGCTGGCAATATCCACTGGCGTATATTTATGTTGGTGCCGGAGTCACTTCTATTCGACAGGCTAACATTACAAACTGTGTTGGAACGTCAGAGTGCCCGTTCGTAACGGCTCCACTAGAAAAGATGTCCATAGATGATCTAATCGCTCAATGGCAGGATCAGTGGAAAGAGTTCTATGAAAAACAGACTACTGATATGGAAGAAACAAATAAGTTTTGGAAAGGACAGTGGTCTACCTGGTTCCTGGCACAGACCAAGGAGATTCAGTCGGCATATTTGGCATGGGAAGCTCAGTGGAACCTTTGGTACTCGGAGCACATAGCAGATATGGAATCCACAAGTACCTATTGGAAAGAAAAATGGGAGGCGTGGTTCAACGAATACACAAGCACCAATACTGCGGAAATGGCTGACTGGAAACAGAAATCAGAAACAGAATTTCGTGATTGGTTTGAGCAGTTACAGGCACTGCTGGACGGTAATACAGCAGCGAGTATTGCGAAAAAACTTCTGGAATTACAGGAGCAGGTAGGTATTCTCAATCAGTTTAGTTTCAACCTTGAAAATGAATACACGGTATATCAGAAGCTTTATGACAATGGATACCGTACTTATGGAGATGTGCTCGATTCTTCGGACGCATCCATTATTGACAGCAATTTGGATACGGTCATTGGACGTACATATTCCAGTGATCTTCTCCGTGACAGTAATGGTGATGTTATCGAAGGTCGGGCTATTTTTGTCATCAAATAAAGGAGGATTCGTTTAATGAAAATCACAGACTACGAAAAGGTCCAGGCATTAGCAGCAAGTAATATTTTCCTGCTTGACGGACCTAACGGGACAAAGACCATTGCGGCAGATGCTTTAGCAAAGGCGTTAATCGGTCTTTTAAGTTCCAAAGATTTTATCGGAGGAGTAAATCTTTCCGAGCTTACTCAGACCAACGAGTTGGTATCCGGTAACAAATTACTTGTCGGGACTACAGACGGAAACAAGGCTATCGCCGCTGAAGATGCACTCTTTGCTATGCTGGACGGCTTTGCTCCAGTGGAGCTTCGCCGGGTTATCTTCAGAGGTAAGAATCTCGGAACAGCTCTGACAACGGTACAGAAAGCCGCTATTAAGGATGGTTCCTTTAAAGGAATGTTCCTTGGTGATTGCTGGGTTATCGGAGGCCGTACCTGGCGTATCGTCGACATGGATTACTGGTACAACTGCGGTGACACTGCGTTTACCAGCCATCATCTTGTGATCATGCCGGACGAAGCACTTTACAATGCACAGATGAATACCACCAATGTTACAACCGGTGGATACGTTGGTTCTGAGATGTATAAAAAGAACCTAGCGAACGCAAAGACAATCGTCAATGCGGCTTTCCAGGGTTCCGTTCTTACTCACAGAGAATACCTGTGCAATGCGGTTGCAAACGGAAGACCGTCCGGTGGAGCATGGTTCGATTCCAGCATTGAGCTCCCGAACGAACCCATGATGCATGGTCATCTTCATTTCAGTCCAACTTCTGATGGTTCAACGGTTCCGAGAATCTACACAATTGGCAAGACTCAGCTGGCGCTGTTCATGGTATGCCCGAGATTCATTGTAAACAGATCTTACGACCAGTGGTTAAGAGACGTCGTTTCTTCGTATAACTTTGCCATTGTGGGCAACTTTGGCGGTGTGGCCTGCTACGGCGCTTCGTACTCTTGTGGGGTTCGTCCGGTCTTCCCGGTTGGTTAATTAAAATCGCGGGGCCTTGTGCCCCGTTTATATTTTTGAAAGGAGCTTCTAATCATGGAAGAGAAAATCTATAAAATTATCCTCGGTGATGGAACTGAGATTTCCAATCTTAAGCTGAACGGAAACAATTTCATTTCTACAGAAAAGATCGAGGAATCTGTATTTGCAAATAACTGCTCTCCGATTACTATCAGCGACGGAACAACAGAGACTGTTCATCCGAACATGGAACTGATTCAGATCGTTGAGCAGATTCCCGGGGAATACTGGTTTGTCCTTAGAGATATTTCTGAGGAGGAGTTTGCCAGAACCAAAATGCAGTCTGACATCGCCTACATTGCGATGATGTCCAATGTAGAGATTTAAGAAGGAGGATCACCATGGAACATAGCAAGAATTACAGTAAAGTAAAGCTTTGGCACAGCATGAAAATGTGGAATGAGACCAGAGTTCGTAATGCGGTGAAGATGGGCTGGATCACAAAAGAGGAGTTCGCTGAGATCACCGGTAAAGATTACGAATGAGCGTTCTGTTAAAGGGGGAAAACGATGGAACCATGGTTTCAGGTTGTACTTACGATCTTTAGCTCAGTTCTTGCATCTTCTGGGCTGTGGGCCTATTTGCAAAAGAAAAGCGAGCAAAAAGATGTTCAAACAGAGATGCTTATTGGATTGGCACATGACAGGATCATGTATCTTGGAATGTCGTATATTAACCGCGGGTATGTAACCCAGGATGAATATGAAAATCTGAGGGTATATCTCTATGAACCCTACGAACGTATGGGTGGGAATGGTTCAGCAAAGCGAATTATGAATGAGGTGGACAAACTCCCGATTCATAAATTTATAGAAAAGGAGGAAGAGCACAATGAGCATGAGTAACAAGACATACGATATCCTTAAGTGGATTGCTATGTATCTGCTTCCGGCTGCTGGTACATTATATTTTGCACTGGCTGGAATCTGGGGTCTCCCGTATGGAGAGCAGGTGGTCGGAACCATCACTGCGGTTGACACTTTCCTTGGCGTTATCCTTGGAATCAGTACATCACAGTACATCAAAGAACTCAAGAATAATTAACTAGAAAATCCAGAGGGCGTGTGCACAGCATTCCCTCTTATTTTTTTCAGTACGTAGGTTACGGTCGAATCGATTATCCTGTTTACAAACCTAGAATAAAAATCCGGAGGATTGAATGCGTGAATAAAACAAACGATCGTATTTCGCCAGATGTTATTGCTGTGGATATTGAAAAATTATCTGCTATATTGTCTTGCGGTTGCGCTACAGCTCGAAAAATAGGCGAGCAGGCAGAGGCAAGGATTTTCATAGGTCGGCGAGTTATATACTCAGTTAATAAAGTCCAGAAATATTTGGACTCTATTGCTGAATAAACGATGGATATTAGGAATGATATTTGATACAGTATGACTGATGAAATTTGTCGAATTGTTCCTAATAGCTTATAACGAGAGGCTTATGGAGGAGCAATTATGGCAGCAACAGGCAGAAAAGATTCAAAAGGAAGAAAATTACACACAGGAGAATCACAAAGAAAGGATGGGATTTATCTTTATAGGTATACAGACGCATACACTGGTAAAAGAACATCTGTATATGCGAATGATTTACCAGAATTGAGACGTAAAGAGAAGGCCATAGCAAAAGACATTGATGATAATATTCTTACGGATATTTCAACAAAGAATCTAACCTTAAATGCCCTGTTTGAAATGTATCTTGGTATCATTGTCGTTGATGATGGAACGAAAATCAATTATCAAAATATGTGGAACATCCATGTTCGAAATACGATAGGAAATATTAAGGCTGTTAATTTGCGAGCATCTCACATTATGGGTTTATATTCTGGTATGTCAAATGATAAGTACGCACATAACACAATAAAATACATACATCTAATGATATTTTCAGCATTGGAGATGGCAGTAGGTGATGGTATTATTCGTAATAATCCTGCAAAAAATGCACTGTCATCTGAATATGGAAAAGAACCAAAGAAAAAAGAGGCGTTAGAAGTATCAGAACAGGAAAGACTTTTAGATTTTATGAATAAGAGCGATGTATATAGAAAGTATATTCCGCTGATAACGATAATGTCTGAGACAGCTCTTAGATGCGGGGAACTGATCGGAATAACATTTAATGATATTGATTTCAAAAATAAAGAATTGCGTATAGATCATCAGTTGACATATAAGAATTATAAGGACGGGAATGGCTGCATGTTTCGTATTAAAAAGCCTAAAACAAAAGCAGGAATACGAACAATACCACTAACAGACAGGGCGTGCGATGCTTTCCGTGAACAAAGGAAGCAGAATTTTCAAGCTGGCATATTTTGTACGTTTGAAATTGAAGGTGTAACTGATTTCGTCTTTCTTACCAAAAATGGAAGACCAATGATGCCGAGTGCTTTGAACAATGTGCTATACAATATTGTAAGGAATTATAATTCTTGTACGGACGGAACGCAGACCATAGAACAGTTCTCATCTCATATCATGCGTCATACCGGATGTACCAATATGGCGAGAGCAGGCATCAATTTAAAAGCAACTCAATACGTCATGGGACATGCTCATAGTGATGTAACAATGGATGTGTATAATCACCTGAATAATAAGACAGATGTCAAACTTGAGTTTTCAAAGTTCGAAAAAAATGGTACAAAAATGGTACAGTAGACGTAAAAATAGGATTCCACAAAAAGTTCATAAACGCTGCAACCCTTGATTTTACTTGGGTTGCAAATATTTTAATGAATTGTTAGCACTCACCTATTGACAGTGCTAATATCCGGTGCTATGATAAAAGCATGGTGAATGTTATATAACTAATATAACAAAAGAGGAGAGCCGGAAAGAGGTGAGATGATGAATATCAGCAGATTTACACAAAAATCGCAGGAAGCGGTTCAGCTGGCGCAAAAGCTGGCCATGGACAATGGGAATCAGCAGATTGACGAAGAGCATTTGACAGCGGCGCTGCTTGAGATGCAGGATTCGCTGATTGCGAACCTGATTTCCAAAATGGGGGTCCAAAAGGAGCTGCTGCTCAATCAGATCCATGCTTTGATTGCCAAAATACCGAAGGTAAGCGGCGCGTCCGGACAGGAGTACCTCAGTGCAGATCTGAATCAGGTGCTGACCCATGCGGAGGAGGAAGCAAAGGCAATGGGAGACGACTATGTCTCGGTGGAACACCTGTTCCTCTGCCTGTTGCGGTATCCGAATCGGGGCATGAAGGAATGCTTCCGCGAAAATGGCATTACCCGGGAGGGCTTTTTGCAGGTGCTCTCATCTGTGCGCGGAAATCAGAGGGTGACATCGGACAATCCGGAGGTAACCTACGATACGCTCACAAAATACGGATACGATTTGGTGGAGCGCGCAAAGGATCAAAAGCTGGATCCGGTGATCGGAAGAGATGATGAAATCCGAAACGTGGTTCGTATTTTAAGTCGGAAGACGAAGAACAATCCGGTTTTGATCGGAGAACCCGGAGTCGGGAAGACGGCAGTGGTCGAGGGACTGGCGCAGCGTATTGTGCGCGGCGATGTGCCGGAGGGACTTCGGGACAAGAAGCTGTTTGCCTTGGACATGGGATCCCTGGTGGCAGGCGCAAAGTACCGCGGTGAGTTTGAGGAGCGTCTGAAGGCAGTTCTGGAGGAGGTAAAAAAGAGCGAAGGAGAGATTGTCCTCTTTATAGACGAGCTGCACACCATTGTGGGCGCAGGCGCCACCGAGGGAAGCATGGATGCCGGAAACATGCTGAAGCCCATGCTGGCGCGGGGTGAGCTTCATTGCATCGGCGCCACGACGCTGGATGAGTACCGGAAGTACATCGAAAAGGATGCGGCGCTGGAACGGCGCTTCCAGCCGGTGCTGGTGGATCAGCCGACGGTGGAGGATACCATCTCCATTCTCCGGGGTCTGAAGGAGCGCTATGAGAACTACCATCATGTAAAAATTCAGGACGGCGCGCTGGTGAGCGCGGCAGTGCTTTCCGACCGCTATATCACGGATCGGTTTTTGCCGGATAAGGCGATTGATCTGGTGGATGAGGCCTGCGCGATGGTAAAAACCGAATTGGACTCCATGCCTGCGGAGCTGGATGAGATGAATCGCCGTTGCATGCAGATGGAAATTGAGGTGACGGCGCTGCGAAAGGAGAGTGATTCTCTCTCGAAGGAACGTCTCGCACAGCTGGAAAAGGATTTGGCGGAGAAAAAGGCCGATTTTGCGGAGGCAAAGGCGAAGTGGGAAAATGAAAAGGCAAGTGTCAGCGTTCTGGCGAAGCTGCGTCAGCAGATTGAAGACACGAACCGGGAAATCCAGGATGCCCAGCAGAAATATGACTTGAACCGGGCGGCGGAGCTGCAGTACGGGAAGCTGCCGGAGCTGAAGAAAAAGCTGACGGAGGAAGAGGCGAAGCTTCGAGACAAGGATCTTTCGCTGGTTCATGAGGCAGTGACGGAGAATGAAATCGCAAAAATCATCTCCCGCTGGACCAATATTCCGGTGGCAAAGCTGAATGAATCGGAAAAGGAGAAAACGCTGAAGCTGGATGAGACCCTGCATGAGCGGGTCATCGGTCAGGATGAAGCGGTGCAGAAGGTGGCAGAGGCAATCCAAAGAAGCAAGGCGGGGATCAAGGATCCCTCAAAGCCGATCGGATCCTTCCTGTTTCTGGGGCCCACCGGAGTGGGAAAAACGGAGCTGGCCAAGAGCCTGGCGGCGGCGCTGTTTGACGACGAGGCGAATATGATTCGCATTGACATGTCGGAGTACATGGAAAAATTTTCTGTCTCCCGGCTGATCGGAGCGCCTCCGGGCTATGTGGGATATGACGAGGGCGGTCAGCTGACGGAAGCGGTGCGGAGAAAGCCGTACTCGGTGGTGCTGTTTGATGAGGTGGAAAAGGCACATCCCGATGTATTCAACATTCTTCTGCAGGTGCTGGATGACGGGAGAATCACGGATTCGCTGGGAAAGACCGTAGACTTTAAGAATACGATCATTATCATGACCAGCAATCTGGGGTCTCAGTATCTTCTGAACGGAATTGATGAAAACGGAGAGATCAAGGAAAGCGCGGAAACGGCGGTGGAGACGGAGCTGAGGGCTCACTTCCGCCCGGAGTTCCTGAATCGTCTGGACGAGATCATTCTCTTTAAGCCGCTCAGCAAAAGCAATCTGGACGGCATCATCAGACTTCTGGTGGAGGATATTAACCGGCGCTTGCAGGATCAGGAGCTTCGTATCGTGCTTTCCGATGCTGCGGTGAAGTTCATCGAAGATCAGGGCTACGATCCGGCATTCGGCGCACGGCCGTTGAAGCGCTTTTTGCAAAAGCATGTGGAGACCCAGGTGGCCAAGCTGATTCTGAGTCCCGACAGCGGGCTGCACAAGGGAGCAGTGATTCGCGTTGACGTCACGGCAGACGGAAACGGATTGCGGGCATCTCTTTGATTACAGCATTCGAGGGAAGACATGGAATATAAGACCCGCAGGGTCGCGTTTTAAGCGCGATTCTGCGGGCATTTTTTTATGAGGTATGCTACACTGAATCAGAAGAAGAGAGGGAGGTCGCCTATGATAAGAGCGTTTTTATGCGTGACGGAAATAGTCCTTTTTTTGATATTCACTCTTCCGCTTCTCCTGGTTCTTTGGATCTGGAAGCAGTTTGCGCCCGAGGCAGCGGCGGAATTAGGACAGCGTTTCGTGGGGTGGATTCTCACCGTGATTACCGGAACAGCAATGGGGAGAGAACGGCTCACAGTGCTGGGACTGGAGGAGGTGCCGAGAGGAGAGGGGGTCTTGTTTGTCAGTAACCACCGGAGCTTCTTTGACATTATCACCTCTTACCCGGTGATTCCGCTTCAGACCGGGTTTGTGGCGAAGGAGAGCCTCCGGCGAATTCCGATCCTTCGCCGCTGGATGCAGCTCTTAAATTGTCAGTTTTTGAAGCGGGATGACATCCGGCAGGGTATGGAGGTCATCAAAAGGGCGGCGAAGCAGGTGGAGGCAGGGGGATCCGTCTGGATCTGCCCGGAGGGCACCAGAAACAAAAGTGAGGATAGCACTGAGCTGCTTCCCTTTCACGAGGCCAGCTTCAAGGTGGCTGTGAAAAGCGGGTGTAAGATCGTTCCGGTGGCCTTTTACGGGACGGATCGGCTGTGGGAGGCGCAGTTCCCCCGGGTGAAGCCATATCCGGTGACCATTCTGTTCGGAAAGCCGTTTACCGTGGGAGGGCTGAATCCCGATTGGAAAAGGAAGCCGGGGGCCTATGCTTCGGCACAGATTCTCCGCATGTTGCAGGAGGAGGCGGCAAGAAGGGGGGAGGGGAACCGGAAAGAGGAGAACCAAGCCTGGGCGGATTGAATCGGAGTGAATCAAAACGGAAGGGAGATCTATGGCTATTAAGCGTTTTGCTTCCATCGATGTAGGCTCATTTGAACTGGAGATGGGAATTTATGAAATTGATTCGAAGCGGGGGCTCCGGCTGTTGGACAGCGTGCGCCATGTCATCGCGCTGGGCAGCGACACCTACGCCACCGGCGTCATCAGCTATGAAATGCTTAAGGAGCTGCTGCCGGTGCTGGAGGACTTCGCAAGGATTATGAAGGGCTATCGCTGCACCCTCTACCGGGCCGTCGCCACCTCGGCGATGCGGGAAGCAAAGAACAATATGATTGTGCTGGATCAGATTCGAACCCGCACGGGAATTGATGTGAAGATCATTTCCAATTCCGAGCAGCGCATGCTGGGACTGAAGGCGTTGAAGGTGCGGGGGGAGCATTTTGAAGATCTGATTCAGGAGGGGACGGCCATTGTCGAAATCGGCTTCGGCAGTATGCAAATCACCTTATATGACAAGGGAATGATGGTGGGAACCCAGAACCTGAAGCTGGGGGCGCTTCGCCTCCGGGATACACTGGAGGGTCTGAATGACGCTCAGAGAGAAGAGGCGCTGATTCTTGGGGAGATGGTGGATCATGAGTTGGATCTCTACAAGCGCCTGCATCTGCGGGAACGGAACATCAAACATTTGATCGCGGTGGGAGACCCTGTTCGCGTGATGTTTGATCGCGTGATGAGAAAGCTGGGCAGAGATCCGCGCAGGGAAAATCTTCTGGATCGGGCATCTGCGGAGCGGATTTATTCCTACATCACAAAGCGCACCCACGCGGAGCTGGAGCAGGGACTTGATGTGGGGACGGAGTCGGCGGAAATTTTGATCCCGTCGGCGATTGTGTGTGAGAGAATTCTGGATGCGCTGAAGCCGGAGCAGGTCTGGTTTGCGGGCATCAGCCTGATCGACGGCATTGCAGCCGATTACGCGTTGGGGCATAAGCTTCTTAAGACGGAGCATGACTTTGATGCAGATATTCGTTCCGCCGTGTGGGAGATCGGTGCGCGCTACGGGGAGGAGCCGAAGCACCGGGCCTACGCACTGGAAAACACACGAAGGCTGTTTGACGCCATCCGAAAATGCCAGGGCTTTCAGGAGCGGGACCGTCTGCTTTTGGAGATTGCGGCAATGCTGCATCACTGCGGGCGCTTCATCAACATGGGAAAGGCGAGCGCATCCAGCTGCAATATTATTCGTGCCACGGAGATCGTCGGGCTTTCCGCCAAGGAGCACGAGCTGATATCACAGGTTCTGAAAAATGAGGAGGGCAGCGTTCTCTGGTCGGAGATGTCCATGCGGGCGGCAAAATTCACGGCAATGATCCGTCTCGCAGATGCACTGGATCGATCGGCAAAGCAGAAATCCGGCGGATACAAAATGAAACTGAATGAAAAGAATCAGCTGATCATCAGCGCCAACAAGAGCGGGAACCTGGCATTGGAGCGGCTTGATTTTGAGAGGAACAAGGCATTTTTCAGCGGGATTTTCGGGATTGAGCCGATTTTACGCGAGAAGCGCGGAGCGTAACAGACAGGAAGAGCGCGGAAAAGAAGGAGAGAAAATGGCAGAGAAGGAAGTAAAAGCGGGGAAATCCGGGAGCATTGATTTTTCCGATCCGAAGTACTACGTGTGCCGGGAGCTTTCCTGGCTCCAGTTTAACCTGCGGGTCCTTCAGGAGGCGCGGGACAGGAGCATTCCGCTCTTTGAGCGGTTAAAGTTTTTGAGCATTGTCAGCTCCAACCTGGATGAATTTTTCATGGTGCGGGTCGCGTCTTTGAAGGATCAGGTGCTTGCCGGATACACAGGGCGGGACATTGCAGGACTGACGGCGGAGGAGCAGCTGCGGCAGATCTCCGCCCGGACCCACGATATGGTTGACTTGCAGTACTCCACGTTGAAGCGTTCCGTGATCCCGGCGCTGGAAAAAGAGGGGCTTCATGTGATTCAGCAGCACGAGGAGCTGACGGAACGGGAGGGAAGCTTTGTGGATCGCTACTTCCGAGACGTGATTTATCCGGCGCTCACACCGATGGCAGTGGATCCCTCCCGTCCCTTTCCCCTGATCCGAAATAAATCGCTGAATATCGCGGCTCTGATCCGGAAAAAGAAGGACGTGAAGCCGTTAATTCGTGTGGAAGAGAAAAAGAAGCAAAAGGGGAAGCTGCGGCACGACTTCGCAATTGTTCAGGTGCCTCAGGGAATCGGAAGGGTGGTTGAGATTCCGCCGGAGGCTGCGGAGAAGAGACCGGGGATCAAAAAGACAGTCATTCTCCTGGAGGAGATCATTGAACGAAACATAAGCTCCCTCTTCTTAAATTATGATATCCTGGCGGCGCACCCGTTCCGTATCATGCGGAATGCGGAATTTGAGCTTGACGAGGAGGCGGCGGCGGATCTTCTTTTGGAAATTCAAAAGAAGCTGAAGCGCCGTCAGTGGGGAGAAGCAATCCGCCTGGAGGTGGAGGACACCATTGAACAGGATCTGTTGGAGATCCTCTGCGACGAGCTGTCCATCACAAAGAGCGATCTGTTCCGGATCAACGGTCCCATTGATCTGACGGTTCTGATGAAGCTTTACAGTGTGGATGGATTTGATTCCCTGAAAATTCCGAAGCACATTCCGCAGCCGGTTCCTGCACTGATGAACGCAGATGATATCTTCACCAATATCCGAAAGGGAGAGATTCTTTTAAGTCATCCGTACCAGAGCTTTGATCCGGTGGTTCAGTTTGTGCAGGCGTCGGCGAAGGATCCGAAGGTGCTGGCAATCAAGCAGACCCTGTACCGCGTCAGCGGAAATTCGCCGATTATCCGGGCGCTGGCGGAGGCCGCCGACAACGGAAAGCAGGTAACCGTGCTGGTGGAGTTGAAGGCGCGGTTTGATGAGGAAAATAACATTGCGTGGGCAAAGACGCTGGAAAAGGCAGGCTGTCATGTGCTCTACGGTCTCCTGGGATTAAAGACCCACTCCAAAATCACGCTGGTGGTGCGGGCTGAGGAAGATGGAATCCGCCGCTATGTCCATTTGGGAACCGGAAATTACAACGATTCCACGGCAAAGCTTTACACGGACATGGGACTTTTGAGCTGCCGCCGGGAGTACGGAGAGGACGCCACAGCTGTCTTCAATATGCTGTCCGGTTATTCCGAGCCGCTCTTTTGGAATCGCCTGCTGGTGGCGCCGCTTTGGATGCGGGATAAATTCTACGGAGAGATTGACAAGGTGCGCCGGGCGGCGCGGAACGGAAAGCCTGCCCTGATTCGCGCAAAGATGAATTCTCTTTCGGATCCGGGAATGATTGAAGCACTTTACAGAGCCAATGCGGACGGTGTGCGGATAGACCTGGTGGTGCGGGGGATCTGCTGTCTGAAGGTGGGTATTCCGGGTGTGTCTGAGCACATCCGGGTCTGCTCCATCGTCGGAAATTTCCTGGAGCACGCCCGTATTTTTCAGTTTCAGGCAGACGGAACCAACGATGTGTTTCTTGGCAGTGCCGACTGGATGCCGCGAAATCTGGACAACCGCGTAGAAATCGTGTTTCCGATTTTGGACGCAGAAATCAAAGAGAAGGTGCTGCATTATTTGGATGTGGAATTTGCGGACAATGTAAAGTCCAGCCGCTATCTGCCGGACGGAAGCTATGAGAAGGAGGATCTGCGGGGAAAAAAGAAGGTGAATTCCCAGGAGATTTTTGCGGAGGAGGCGAGGCAGGAGGCACTTGCGGCGGAGGAGGCGGAGCAAAGGATCCGAAATCCCCGTGTCTTTCAGCCCATGCTTTAGGGAGACAGACCCGGAGAAAACGTTGCAGCTGCGGAACAGGGGAAAAGTTGCAGCTGCGGAACAGGGGAAGCTGTGGTAGTATAAAAAGAATGGCATGGAAGGGGCAGCGCTGCCGGGTGCAGCTGCTCCCTGCCCGGCGTCAAATTCCTGCGCGATGGGAGATACCGGATATCACACAAAAGAAAGACCGTGACAGCGGTTGCCTGAGGGACATACAATGAAAAAGACAAAGAAGATACTTGCTGCAACAAAGGAGCCGCGGATTCCGGCTCTTGTTACCGGGCTCTGGGCTGCCGCCATGCTCTCGGTGTTTCCGGTTATTTACTCCGACTTTTATTTTAACATCCTTGAGACGAAATTTTTGACCTTCTGCGTGTTGACCATGGTGATGACAGTGGTCATGGCGCTCTGGTTTTTGTTCAGCGGACGCTGGCTTCGCGGATTCCGGGCGCCGGAATTCAGTGCGATGGATTGGTGTATGCTGGCGTTTTTTCTCACGTCTTTTCTGGCAACCATCCTGGCTGCCCCCTATGTCCGTCAGGCAGTGACCGGAGAAGAGGGACGATATACCGGCATGCTCTATGTGGCATTTCTCACGGCCGCCTATGTTTGCATGCGCGGCGGATTTCGCTTTCGCCCCGGTTACGTGATGCTGTTTCTCTGGGTTTCCCTGTTTGTCTGCCTGTTTGGAATTACGGATTTTTACAACATGAACCTTCTGCACTTCCGGGATTTCATGAAGGAGGAGCAGTACGGCATGTTTGTCTCAACCATCGGAAACATCAATACGTATACGGCATTTGTGGGCTTTGTCATATCCCTTTCGGGGACGCTCTTTGTCCTTTCGGAAGAAAAAAAACCACGGATTGTGTTTTACTTTGTAACTCTGGGCGTCGGATTTCTGGCGCTGATTCTTGGCTCCTCGGATAACGGCTATCTGACTCTGGCTGCGTTTTTCGGCTTTCTTCCGCTGGTTGCGTTCAGGCGCTGGAGGTGGACTCGACGTTATGCGATGACCCTGGCGCTTTTTGTCACGGCTCTCAGCTATGCGGGCTATGTGAGCCGGGTCAAAGCGGGAGAGGTTCAGTATATTGACGGCTTATTTCAGATTCTGACAAAGGGGAGGATGCTGCCTGCAGCGGCAGCTCTGCTCTGGGTGCTGGCGATGATTCTGTTTTATCCGGAACAGAGGCGGAAGCACCAAACGAAGGAGGAGAATGGGGAACCGGTGCAGCTTCGTTTCGCCTGGGTTATTTTGCTGGCGCTTTGCATTCTGGGTCTGGTTGCCCTGTTTGTTCAGGCAAATGGGATGGAGTACGAGGAAGTGGTGAAGCGGTACGGCTCTTTGGCGCCTTATCTCAAATTTCGCGACCAGTGGGGGACACAAAGGGGATATGTGTGGCGTGCGGCAGTGGAAGAGTATGGAGCACTTTCCCTTCGGCAGAAGCTGACGGGAACCGGACCCGACACTTTCGCAATTTACATGATGCTCCACCGATGGAAGGAAATGGGCGATATCACCGGTCAGTTTTATGACTCCGCACACAATGAATATCTCCAATATTTATTTACCATCGGTCCTTTCGGGCTGCTCTCTTATCTCGGTCTCATGTTCTGCGGGGGAAGAGCGGCATGGCGAAAGGGCTCCCGGCTTTTAAACGGGTCAGAGCAGAGCGGAATATCCGGCGCATATTTTTACGCCATTCTGTTTTTGATTCTCTGCTACGCTGCGCAGGCGGTGGTCAACATCAGCATTCCCATTGCGACGCCTATCCTGTGGGTGTTTGTGATGATGGTGGCAGCGGAGGAGCGAGAAGGGATCGCAGGCGGGAAGCGTGTGCAAAATCTTAGCCCGATTCCGCAGAGAGTATGATAAAATCATACTGATCACGCCCGTTTTACAGGCGATGGTATTGAGGGAGAAGGTAGAATGGAAAAAAATGATCGCTACAAGCGGCTCGTGAAATTCGGGTCTTCGGCGGTTATTCTTTTGATAGAAATCGCGCTCTATTATCTGGTCTGGACCTATTATTACAATCCCCGGGTGCTGTTTCCCTTCTGGAGGAGAGGAAACTGGTTCATGGCGGGCTTATACAGCATGATTTTAGTCATGATGCACAGCATGTACGGCGGACTTCGGGTTGGACTTCTGCAAAAGAAGCATCTCATCTATTCTCAGCTGATGGGGCTGTTGGCCGCCAATGCCTGTGCGTATCTCATGCTGGCTATGGTTGACAGACACTGGTTTCCGCCTCTCATGCTGATTGTGCTGACCGGGGCGGACATGGGATTTGTTTTTGTCTGGGCGACTGCGTTCCAGAAGCTTTACAATATTTTGTTCCCGCCCCGGGAGCTGCTGCTGGTCTATGGGGAACGCCCTGTCTATCACCTGCTGGATAAGATCAATTCAAGAGAGGACAAGTATATTTTGACGGGGGCGATTCACATCGAGAAGGGAATCCCGGAAATCATGAGACGCGTTCCCGATTACGGCGGCGTCATTATCGGAGATATTCCCTGTGAGCAGAGAAACAAGATCCTGAAGGGCTGCTATGAGCTGGGAAAGCGGGTTTATATGGTGCCGAAAATCAGCGATGTGCTGGTGCGAAGCTCCGATGAGCTGAACCTGTTTGATACTGCCCTTTTGCTGTCCAAAAGCGGGGAGCTTCAGCTGGATCAGGATTTTCTGAAGCGAATTCTGGATCTGGTGACAGCTGGGGTGCTGCTGCTGCTTGGGCTTCCGTTTTTCCTGTTCTTTGGGCTGGCGATTAAGCTGGAGGATCACGGTCCGGTGTTCTACCGGCAGAAGCGGCTCACAAAGGACGGCGCGGTCTTTGAGATCCTTAAGTTCCGCACCATGCGGGTGGACGCAGAGGCGGATGGGATTCCCCGCTTGTCCGGAAAAGAGGATGACCGCATTACCCGCGTGGGGGCCATTCTTCGCGCGACGAGGCTGGACGAGCTTCCCCAGGTGTTTAATATTCTGCGGGGAGACATGAGCATGGTGGGGCCTCGCCCGGAGCGTCCGGAAATTGCGGCGGAATATCAGAAAGAAATTCCGGAGTTTTCCTATCGCCTCAAGGTAAAGGCCGGATTGACCGGGTTTGCACAAATTTACGGGATGTACAATACGACGCCCTATGACAAGCTGAAGCTGGATCTGACTTATATACGCAACGCCTCGGTGCTGTTGGATCTGAAGCTGATTTTTATGACACCGAAGATCATGTTCATGAAAGAGAAGACAGAGGGAATCGGTGAGGGAAGGACCACGGCAAGCATTGCAGATGACCGAAAAAACGAGGGAGAATGGGATGGAAGCACAAAGAGATGACGAAATGGAGCTGGATCTTCGGGATTTGTTGTTTTATCTGCTGAGAAGATGGAGGGCGCTGATTCTCTCTGCACTGGTTTTGGGTCTTCTGCTGGGAGGGTACTCCGCCCGGAAGGGGATTCACACGCTTCGGGATGCGGAGGCGGTGAAGGAAGCGGATACGGAGATGCAGGCTGCCAGAACGCAGTATGATCTGCTCAGGGAAGTGCTGAACCGCCAGATCGCACAAATTCAGGAAGAGATTGCCGCGCAGGACAATTATAAAGAAACCTCGATTCTCATGAACATCGACCCTTACAACGAGTACCGGGTGAGTCATGTCTACTATGTCTCGACGGATTATCAGATTATGCCGGGCATGTCATACCAGAATCCCGACCGGGCGCTCAGCATTTTGAATGCCTACGTGAAGGCGGCGCAGAGCGGACAGATTTTGAATCATGTTCTCTCCGAGCTGGAATCGGAAATTACCATCCGGAATCTGAAGGAGCTGATTCAGGTTGAGGCGGATCCCGGCAATCACCTGTTTACCATTATCACCAAGGGAGAGAGCGAGAAGCTTCCCACCTCGATTATGGATTACATTGAGAAGGATCTGAAGGAGAGCCAGGACGCAATCACAGAATCAATCGGAGCCCACAGCATTGCCCTGGTTCAGAAATCCTCCGGCTATACGGTGGATATGGATCTGGCGGATCTGATCGGCAATCAGGAAACCAATGTGACGAATCTGCAGATGAGTTTGAGCCAAAAGCAGGAAGAGCTTTTGAAGCTGAAGGAGCCGGAAAACAGCACAGTCAGCAGGCAGTCAGTCATGAAAGAAATCGGGAAATACGGAGCTGTGGGATTTTTCGGGGGCGGCTTTCTTGCCCTGCTGGGTTTGCTGGCGGCCTACCTGTTCGGAGGAAGGCTGTTTTCCGAGCATGGGCTGGAATGGAAGTATGGTCTGCAGACCCTGGCCCACTGTTACCGGGAGAAGAAAAAAAGACCCTTCGGCTGCATCGACAAATGGATTGACCGAATGGCAGGCGTGGATATGCAGGAGGGAGGTCTGTTCTATCAGCTGGCAGATGCAAGGATCCAGGCACTGGCAGGGAAGGAAAGCAAGGTGGGCATTGTCAGCGACATGGATCAGGGAGAGCTGGAAGCCTTCCATCGGCAGTTTCTGTCCCTGCAATCCGGAATTGAGTACATTTTGATGGGAAACATTCATCACGATGCCGATCAATTCCGCCTGCTTTCCAAGGTGGATGCCTTTGTGATCATGGCAGATTCCGAAAGGAGCAGGATGCCGTTTGTGGAAAAAATGGTAAAGGATGCGAAGCTGTTCCGTAAGCCGGTGCTGGGTATGCTGATTCTGTCCTGACAACGGATCCCCTTTTTGGGCTGTGCCGGCAAGGGCTTACACATTCGCTTCGATGTTCCGGGAATCCGCGGCAATCGACCCTGTTTGAGGACGGAACGGGAACACAAGGGATCGGCGGAAACGAAGGGAGAGAAAGGGTGGATTGCCATGGAAAAGCTGTTGACGGTTACGGTCCCGGCCTATAATGCGGAGCAATATCTGAGTGCAAATCTTGAGTCCATGCTTTCAGTCGGAGATTTTTTTCATGAGGACATGGATCAGGAAACAAGAGACTATATTCTGAATCGGCTGGAAATTCTGGTCATTGATGACGGCTCAACGGACCGGACGGCGCAGACGGCAGATGGGTTTCAGGAGCGATTTCCCCACACCATTCGTGTCATTCACAAGGAAAACGGAGGACACGGCTCCGGGATCAATGCAGGCATCCAAAACGCCCGGGGGCGCTACTTTAAGGTGGTGGATGCGGATGACTGGGTGGATCCGTCTGCATTTTTTCAGCTTCTTCGCTTTTTGGAGACCACAGAGGATGACGTGGTCAGCAGCGGATTTTACTGGCGCCGGGAAAACGGTCAGGAGGATTGCCGCACATTTCCGAAAAAACGGGAAACGGAAGAGCCGTTTCCGGGAGTCCGGTACAGGCACAGCTACCGGTTTCATGAAGTTGCGGATCACCTGTATTTAAAAATGCACAATCTTACGATCCGCACGGAAATTCTCCGGAAAGAACAAGTGGTGATTGACGAGCATTGCTTCTATGTGGATTCGGAGTTTATTTTATATCCGATTCTGGGCGTTCATACCATCAGCTTTTTACAGGAGGTGGTATACCAGTACCGAGTCGGCCGGGTAGGACAGAGTGTGACGCCGGAAAGAATGAAACGAAATGAGAGGCAGTACGACCATGTGCTGCAGCAGCTGCTTGGCTACTATCAGACCCGGGTATGTGCCGCGGGGATTCCGGAATACAAAAAAAAGTATGTGGAGAACATCATTTCTCGCTTGATTGCCGGAAGAGTCAAGCTTCTTTTGAGCCGCCCCATAGGATTCGGCAGTTGCCGTAGCCTGGTTTCCTTCGATCGAAGGATCCGAACGAATTATCCGGAGATCTATGCCGCAAATTTCAACCGGGCGGTTTCTCTGCTGCGCCTGTGCCCGATGATTGTTTACTGGCCGGCAGCGGTGAGTCTTCGCCTGAGTCAGCCTGCCTATGAAAAGCAGTGAGAGTATTTGGGCGGAGAGGAGTGAAATGAAACGGTGTCTGATGATTTTACCTCGCCCGATTTTCCCTTTGGTGAGCGGATATTCCAATAAGAATTACCACCTGGTTCAAATTTTGGCAAACAGGTATCGGCTCCAGGTTGTAGTGCTGACAGAGAGCCGATTGACCCGGGAGGAGTTGCAGTTTTATGCTGCGCAGCAGGTGGCCTGCACGGTATGGAAACGGACCAGGCGAAGGAGTGTTTTCGGCGCCCTGTGTTCTTTGCTCAGGGGACATTCCCTGCAGACCGGCTATTACTTCGACCGGAGACTGGAAAAGCGGGTCCGGGAACTGGCAGAGCAATCGGAGGTTTGCATTGCCTCCCTAATCAGAACCTGGAACTATCTGGAAGCGCTTCCTCCGGATCCGGACAAAACCCTGGTATTTGACATGGTGGATTCGATTGCACTTAATTATGAGGGCTCCCGTCGGAGGGCAGCCTCTGTTCTGTGGAGATGGATTTATACGGTTGAAAGCAAACGGCTGATGCGGGAGGAGCAGCACGCCATTGAACACAGCAGTGTAACCTATCTTTTCAATGAAGCGGAATACAGGTACTGGCTGCTCCGGGGAAATGTGCGTCTATTGCCCCACGGGGTACCGGAGCAGCTGTTTTCTTATACCAAACGAGATCGGAGATTTCAGGCTTCCGTCGCCTTTATCGGGAAGATGGACTATCAGCCGAATGTGGATGCGATTCTCTGGTATTTACGGGAAATTCACACAAAGATCGGCGGGATGCTTCCCCTTCTGATCGTGGGCGCCGGACCCACACGGGAGGTCAAGGCGCTGGCCGGGAAGCTGGGGAATGTGACGGTGACCGGGTTTGTGGAGGATCCCTACCTTTATCTGAATTCTGCTCTGGCGGTCATCGCACCGATGCAGACGGGAGGCGGCATACAGAATAAGGTTTTGGAGGGCATGGCGCTGGGAAAGGTAAATGTGGTGACTTCCCTGGCGGCAAAACCGATTGTGGGCGCCGCGGATCGTCAGCATTTGCTGATTGCCGATTCTCCGGAGGCATTTATCCACATCCTGTCGGATATCCGGGATCATCCGAACCGGTATCATGCCATCGGGCTGCACGCCAGGGAATTGATCCGGAAACGCTATACGTGGGAGCACTACGGACGGCTTTACATCGAAGGGATAGAAGAGAGCCAATGATCGCTTTTATAGGAAGACTGTACCGGAACCATGGGCAGACATGCGACCGGATTTTTTATCTGCTGTTTGCTTTTTGCTATGCACATCGTTTTGTGGGAAGCACGCTGTTACTGGGGCTGCTCCCGTCTTTTTTATACAAGGCAAGCTATGGAGCTGCGCTCAGTGTTTTGTCCTTCCTGTTATTGTTGGAGCTTTGCGCGGAGGAGAGCCGGACGCTTCGGCTGATCAAAATCGGCATTCCCGCCTGCGGCCTGCTGTATGGCTTTTCCGGAGGCAACCTGAATATCGTTGCGCTGTGCTGCCTGATTGCCCTCTCTGCGGGGAAGGATGCAAAAAAAATAGTAAGCATTGCGCTGGGGCTGGGTGTCACCCTCCTTTGCGTGACCTTTCTGGCGTCTCAAATGGGGTACATCCCCTACTATATCTATGATAACGGCGGGCACAATTTCGGCAGTGTGTATAGCACGGATTTTGCGGCGCACATCTTTTATTTTCTCCTGATATACCGGGTTTTGAAGAAGGAACGCTTTTCCCGGTATCAGTATATTGGTTTGGCTGTTTTCACATGGTATTTGTATCGGCTCACCAGAGCGAGAGCAACGCTGATTTGCATGCTCTTATTTTTGGTAGTCTGCGGCTTCATAGATCGCAATCAGAATGAAAAAAAGAAGGGGACAAAGGAGGAAAAGGAGCCCTGGAGCAGCCTCCGAAGGTATGCCCGCAGCGGGCTTTTGTTCGGTCTTCACATGGTCTACGTGCTGATGGCATGCGGCTCTTTTCTGGCCGTTTTGTGCTTTCAAAATGTCCGTTCCTATCCCAGAGCGCTGCAAACCGTGGGAGCAAGGCTTGAAATGAGCCGGACTGCGTTTCAACAGTACGGCGTGACCCTGCTGGGACAGAAGATTTATGAGAAGGGAAACGGGGGAATCAAGGGGGACGCCGGCGCCTATTTTTTTCTGGACTGCTCCTATGTCCGGATCCTGATTATCAATGGCATTCTGATTTTTGTGATTGCACTTGTGATTTGCACCTATTTGCAGGGGCGGGCACTGGCCAGGGGGCAATGGTACCTGGCTGCAGCGCTTTCGCTGATTGCGCTGCACAGTGTCATTGAGCATCATCTTCTGGAGTTTTGGTATAATACCTTTGTCCTGCTGGCATTCAGCCGTTGGGAGTCCGACGAAGCGGGAATGATTCCGAAACAGCGGATATAAAACGATGGGGAGAAGGGCTGCGTGAATCCGTTGAGAAAAGAGACCTCGATCAAGACCAGTTTTTTTATGAATGGGATCCTGATGGCGACGTCCGTATTGTTTTCGCTTTTGACCTTTCCTTACGTCTCCCGGATCTTGGGACCTGCGGGGATGGGGAAGGTGGGCTTTGCGTCTTCGGTCGCCGCCTATTTCAATCTGTTTGCACAGCTGGGGATTCCCACCTACGGGATACGGATCTGCGCGAAGCTGAGAGACGACAAAACGGAGCTGTCCAGGGTGACGCAGGAATTGACCATCATCAATCTTTTGATGGGGCTTTTGTCCTATGCCTGCCTTGCAGCCGCCCTCCTTTTGATTCCGCGGCTTCGGGGGGAGCGCAGCTTATATCTGATTATGAGTACGTCCATCGCCCTGAATGCGATCGGGATGGAATGGCTCTATAAGGGTCTGGAGCAATATTCTTTTCTCGCAATTCGAAGTGCCTTCTTCCGCTTTCTTGCGCTGCTTGGAATTTATGCGCTGGTTCGGAGGGAGGATCAGTACACGCTGTACGGGGCGCTGACCGTTCTTGCCTCCTCTGCGGGAGCCATTTGGAATGTGATCGGCGCGTCTCGTCTGATTCAGCTTTCTCCTGTGGGAAATTACCAATACAGGCGCCACGTTCGCCCGATTCTCCTTTTTTTTGCCATGTCCTGCGCCACCGTCATCTACACGAATCTGGATACCCTGATGCTGGGGGTTCTGCGGGATGATACGGCGGTCGGGTATTACAGCGCTGCTGTTAAGATCAAAGGCGTTCTGGTGATGGCAGTGGCTTCTGTGGGAACTGTGCTGCTTCCGCGGGCTTCTTACTATTATGAAAAGGGGAAGCGGGGAGAATTCTGGAACATAGGGAGGACCGCCCTGCACGCGGTTCTGCTGTCGGCCTCTGCTCTGTCCGTCTACTTTATCCTGTTTGCAAGGCCGATGCTTCTGCTTTTTTCCGGGACTCCCTTTCTGCCGTCTGTCAGACCCATGCAAATCATCATGCCGACCCTGTTTTGTATCGGTCTGACCAATGTCATGGGAGTTCAGATTCTGATTCCGCAGGGGCGGGAGCATGTGGTGCTGCGTTCGGAGCTATGCGGTGCGGTGACGGATTTTGTCCTGAACCTGATTTTGATCCCCCGCTTTTCCGCAAGCGGTGCGGCGCTTGGCACCTCGGTGGCAGAGCTGGCGGTGTTGCTGGTTCAGTTCCATGCACTTCGGCGGGAGCTGCTTCCGTTTTTCTGCCGCTTCTCCTGGTGGAAGCTGGGAACGGCGCTGATGCTGAGCGGCGGTCTGTCGCTGGTCGCACAACCGGCGGACTGGCCGCTGCCCGCTTCCATTGCCCTGTCTCTTGTTGTATTTTTCGGAACTTGCCTGTTCAGCTTACTGCTGTTGCGGGAAAGCCTGATCTTGGAGGCAACAAAGAAAGTTGTGAACTTTTTGAACAAGATATGAATAAAAGATGAAAAAAAGCAGGAAGCATTGTATAATGCATTCAAATACACCGGGTGCTTCGCCCGGCGGGTTCCGCAAGGAGGAGGGCGCCGTCACACAGCTTGCCAAACCAGGGCAGCCCGCGGTGCGTCCCGGTCAATCCATCTCACACAGGGGTTGCTCTTATCATGAAACGAAAAAAACTGGAATTATCCATCACGGTTTTGACCTATGTCTGTTCCGCCATGGTGAGCAGCTTGCTCGCAATTTCCGTTCTCGGCCGGTTTCAGAAGCTGACGGAGGAATTTCTGGGGGGGAATCTGTTTTTTAAGGCCTATCTTCCCCTTCTGGCAGCCGTTTTGTTTGCGCAGGCAGTGACTTTGTTCAACAGAAATTATAGGTTTCATCGCATGGGAATGCTGCGCTGCTTTGGGAAGAGTCTGCTCAACAATCTTGTGATCGGCGGATTTTGGGCGATTGTGCTTTTGATTTCCAAGAACAGCATTACGGAGTCCCGCTATTATTTTGTTGTGACACTGGCGATCAACTTGATTTTACTGTCCGTTCTCCTTTACGTGGTACAGCGCGAAACCATCAATCGGTTTCACAAGACAGACAGCGCCTCCATCTGCGCCATCATGACGACGCGGGCACGGGCGCCGTTTCTGACGGACGCCATAAAAAACGACTGGTACCGCCGCGTGGAGGCAGTGATTCTCACGGATCAGGAGGAGGCCAAGAGCCGGGAGACAGACGCCCGTCCACAGGATCACCGGGATGACGGCGGCGTCGAGTACATCGACCATGTTCCGGTGGTGGCAACCTTAAAAAATGGCGTGAGCTGGATCCGGGAGAATGCGCTGGACGAAGTATTTGTGGTGGTGGATGACACAGAGAAGCCGGAGATCCTGGAGGCGGTGAAGGAACTGGAGCAAATGGGGCTCCGGGTGTCGCTGAACCTGGCCTCCGTAGAGCGGGTGACGGAGCGCTTAAAGCTTCAGAGAGAGGAAGACTACCGACCGGCCATTGAGCGGGAGCTGATGTTTTTCGGGGACACGCCCTTTTTGCTGCTGGGGCCTCGGGAGATCAAGATGCGCTATCTCCTGATGAAGCGCATTCTGGATATTTTGGGTGCTCTTTTTGGGCTCCTGATCTGTGGGGTGCTGTTTCTTTTTACTGCCCCCGCAATTTTACTGGAGTCTCCGGGACCTGTTTTTTTTGCGCAGGAGCGCATTGGAAAGAACGGGCGCAAATTTAAGATGTACAAGTTCCGTTCCATGTACCGGGATGCGGAGGAGCGAAAGCAGGAGCTCATGAAGCAAAACGAAATGAACGGGCTGATGTTCAAGATGAAGGATGATCCCAGAATCACCAAGGTAGGCCGCTTCATTCGAAGAACCAGCATCGACGAGTTCCCGCAGTTTTACAATGTTCTGAAGGGGGATATGTCACTGGTGGGAACGCGCCCTCCCACGGTGGGGGAATTTAAGCAGTACAGCAATTACCACAAGCGCCGTCTCAGCATGAAGCCGGGCATTACCGGGATCTGGCAGGTGAGCGGACGCAGTGATGTCACGGATTTTGAGGAGATTGTGCGTCTGGACTGCAGCTATATTGACAACTGGAGTCTTGGATTGGACTTGAAGATTCTCGCAAGGACGGTGCTGATTGTCCTTCGACACGAGGGCGCAAGGTAAACGCGGAAGGCGAATGTGCAAGGCAGACCCGGGGAAGGTGAACGCGGAAGGCGAACCCGGAAGGCGAACCCGGAAGGCGAGTGCGCAAGGCAGACCCGGAAGGCGAACCCGGAAGGCGAACCCGGAAGGCGAGTGCGCAAGGCAGACCCGGAAGGTGAACGCGGAAGGCGAGTGCGGAAGGCGAGTGCGCAAGGCAGACCCGGGGGGGCGAACCCGGAAGGCGAATGCGGAGGATGAGTGCGTAGGACGACAGCGCGGCGTTGCCGGTGAAAAAGCGCCAAGTTTCCTCGCCTGCTTCGTGGCGTTTCACGGGAAGTTGCGATATAATAAAACAAGCTGGCTCCATACGGGAGCGTTCGTATGATGTGCGGCTTTCAAATCACACAGCAGGAGGACAGAATGAATTACGAAGAACTGATTCAGCAGAGACAGTCGATTCGCTCGTTTCGTGACAAAGCAGTCAGTGCAGAGCAGATGGCTGAAATCAAAGATTATTTTAACAACTGCGAAAGGCTGATCCCGGATATCCGGGTTTCCCTGGAGCTGTGTACGGGAGATGCGGGTACGCGCCTTGAGGGAGTTGTGGGCTACCGGGGAAACGCGTTCTTTGCGCCGCTCTATCTGGTTCTCCTTTCCGAGAAAAAGGAGGGCTTCTATGAGAACATGGGGTATATGGCGGAAGCGCTTTCCCTGAAGCTGACGGACATGGGGTTGGATGCCTGCTGGCTGACTGTGGATCACGGAGACATGGTGAAAAAGACGCTGCTTCTGGAGACAGCACTCTCTCCGGTGGCCGTCATTGCCTGCGGATACGGGAAACCGGAACGGGGAGTGCTCCGGATCGATATTATGACGCCGGCCGATGTAAAATTTGAGGCGAGAGAAGGACATATTGCACCGAAGATCGCACAGAGCGAGATGGTGTACGACGGGAGCTGGGGGGTCACCCCCTCCTGGGAGGAGGATCAGTTTGATCCGGTTCTGGACAAGGCGCTTTATGCCGCCACACTGGCGCCCAGCTTCCTGAATCGTCAGACCTACCGATATCTGCTGAAGGATCGCCGGGTAATTCTTTGTGAGAAGCCGGAGGAGATGGTTTCCGAGGCGGATCGCAAGCTGGGACTTGGGGCAACCATGTACAATTTCCACGTGATTTATACTCAGTACAATCATTCCGGTCACGGCTGGAAGGTGGGAAGCGTGGAGGATGCCGGGGAGCTTCGGCTGGCAGAGGGCTATGAAGCGGTGGCTTCCATGCAGCTCTGGTGAGCAAAGGGACTTTGACCTCCCGGCAGCGGGCTTTGCCCCGTTTTCGGGAGGCTTTTTTCCTGTTTTACCGAATGTCGCCGTAACGCCCCTTACTTTAGAAAGGGGGATATAAGACGACCTATGTAATAATTATTTTTCTAAAAGATGTCTGATTCTTATCCGTCTTTCAGACGGTAATACGGAACGGCAGAAGCAGAATACGGGAGGGAGAACAGAATGGGACAGATACGGCTGACAGCATGCCCGATTGATGGCTTGTATGTAATTGAGCCCACCGTGCACGGAGATGCAAGGGGCTATTTTATGGAGACCTATAACCGACGTGATATGGAGGAGGCCGGTCTCAAGATGGTATTTGTGCAGGACAATCAGAGCAGCTCTTCCAAAGGTGTGCTCCGCGGGCTGCACTTTCAGAAGCAGTTTCCCCAGGGAAAGCTGGTACGCGTCATCAAAGGGGCGGTATTTGATGTGGCAGTGGATCTGCGGGAAGGCAGCAAGACCTTTGGGCAGTGGTTCGGTGTGGAACTCACGGAAGAAAACAAAAAGCAGTTTTATATTTCGGAGGGATTCGCCCACGGCTTTCTGGTGCTCAGCGAGACGGCGGAGTTCTGCTATAAGGTGACGGATTTTTGGCATCCGGGGGATGAGGGAGGTCTGGCGTGGAACGATCCGTCCATCGGGATCCAATGGCCGGAGCTGACAGGAGCGTATCCGGGAAGTGCGGACGCATCCGGCTACCGTCTTCAGGACGGCACGGCACTGAATTTGAGCGAAAAGGATCAAAGGTGGAGTACTCTGAAGGACACTTGGAAATTTTGAGCGGAAAACGGATGCCGTTCCACCAGAGATACTGAGCGGAAAACGGATGCCGTTCCACCGGAAATTCAGAGCAGAAAACGGATGCGTTCCCTCGGAGATGCACAGGGGACGGGAAAAGAGAGGAAAAGAAAGGCAGCGGAACCATGAATTCCTTTAGCAGCAGAGTGCGCTACAGTGAGTGCGATCCCGGCGGCACCTTGTCGGTGTTCGCCATGATGAATTATCTTCAGGACTGCTCCACCTTTCAGAGTGAGGCGCTGGGGTTGGGAATTGCCGAGATGGCCTCCCGGCAAAAGGCGTGGTTTCTTGCCGCATGGGATATCCGAATTGACCGTATGCCGGTGTTCGGAGAGCACATTACGGTCAGCACCTGGCCCTATGCCTTCCGGGAAATATACGGAAAGCGGAATTTTTTGATTTGTTCGGAGGACGGTACGCCGCTGGTGCAGGCGGATTCCCTCTGGTTTTTCTACGACAAAAGGAACGGGCGTCCGTGCAGAGCCGGAGAGGAAGACGTTGCGCGCTACATGGAGGTCTCCGGGCCAAGGCTGGAGCTGCCGCCTCTGGAGCGAAAGATCACAGTGCCCTCAGACGGAATTGCCGCCGATCCCATTCGGATCTCCAGGAATCATTTGGACAGCAACTGCCATGTCAATAACGCACAGTACGTGGAAATGGCAAAGACCGCGATGGAGGAAAGAGAGGAGGAGATTCGGCGGAATCTGGGGCTGCCGGTGCCGGGGAGCAAGAACACAGTGCTCTGCCGACTGGAGGTTCAGTACAAAAGGGCTGCGTGTCTGGGAGACCTGATCCATCCATTGATCTGCGGCGATCCGAAGGAAGCTGTTTGCCTTGTGAATCTCAGGGATGAACAGGGAAAGAGCTGCGCCATCGTAAAAATGGAATTTAAAAAGAAATAACTACTTGCCATAAATAAAAAAATATGGTATAAATTTAAAGCACGTGCAAGAGCACGTAAGCGCAGGTGTGGTTCAATGGTAGAACACCAGCCTTCCAAGCTGGATACGTGGGTTCGATTCCCATCACCTGCTCTTGTCTTTTTCAAGACAGTGAGTCTGTAGCTCAGCTGGATAGAGCAACGGCCTTCTAAGCCGTGGGTCGGGGGTTCGAATCCCTTCAGGCTCGCGCGGAGCAAAGCGCGGAAGCGGGGATTGACCTGAAATCAGCAGACATCCGCGTGTGTGTGACTCCAAAAGCGTTTTATGGTGGGTATGGCGCAGTTGGTTAGCGCGCCAGATTGTGGATCTGGAGATCCAGGGTTCGAGCCCCTGTACCCACCCTTTGTTGCGATTTTACATCAGGGAAAATAGAATCATCCGGGCGGTTGCGCCCAGCTTGGGAATGTGCTTTGGCACATTCTTTTTTTATGTCCGAAGCGGAAGGGGAAATCAACGGGCAATTAAACAAACAGAAAAAAGCTTAGAGGAAACCAACGGGTAATGAAACAAACAGAAAAATGGTTAGGGGAGCTAAACGGGCAATTGATCAAACGGGAAAATTTTTATAAGAAACCAACGAGCAATTGATCGAACAGGAAAATTTTGGAGAGAGATTAACGAGCAATCAATCAAAAAAATAAAAACTTAACGGTGAATAATGAAAAATCGGCATTATTTTTTTGAAAAATGCTGGAATAATGAATCACATTATAATATAATATCATGATAAAAGAAGACAATATTAGTCAAGATTAAGCGGTTGCTTGGGAGGACGGGAACGAACAATGAAGGGTGGAATGAAGAATCGGCTGCTTCTTCTGATGGCAGCAGCGCTGTTTGTCGGCACCGTAGCACAGGTCGCCTCCAGCGCATTTGCCGGAAATTCGGAAGCGTTTCAGAACCTGTTTTCTGTCATGGGCGAGGATGACGGAAAGCTGCCGGATGGTGCTGTGTTGGATGACGAAGCCGTTTCTTCGCTGTCGAATTGGCAGGGAGGTACCGAGGGCAGAGGAAGGAATGCCAGTGCCAGCAATGCGGGGGCAACGGCTTCTGATGCAGGCTCTGCATTGCTATTGGCGAGCCAAAGCAATGCAGAGCTGGCACTGCGTTTGCTTATGCTGACGGCTCCCGGGATTCCGGGACCGGTCCGTGATTTTGAGTCCTTAAAGCAGGCAGTTGCACAGGCGGAGCCGGAGGATGAGATTGTTTTAAGCCCGGGGGACTATCTTTTTAATGAGACGCTGGAGATCGGAGAGAAAGCGCTTCGGTTCACCGTCAAAGCCAGTGGAAGCAATGCGGTATTTAAGCGGGCTCAGACATTTACCGGAACCATGATTCAGATCCCCGAGAGGGGTGCGCTGACGCTGGGATCGGGACTCACAATGGATGGAGAAGGCAGGGAAAACAGCGCCATAGCCGGTACGATTTTAACCCAAGGCAAATTGGTGATGGACGGGGCAGTACTGCAGAATGAAAAACACAGAGGGTCATCTCATGCCGCACCGATCCATGTGGAGGGCTCCCAGGCTTCCCTTCTGTTTCAGGGCGGAGCCATTCAGAACAATGATTACAGTGACCGTACTACGGCGTATTCTGCCGGCGCGGTGATGCTGAAGAACGGGGCAAGGATGGTGATGACCGGGGGAAGCATCTGTAAGAACAAAGCCTCCGTTTATTACCCGTGGGAGAAAAATGGTAAAAAGGGTCCCCCATGGTCTGATTCTCCCGGCGCAGGCGGAGTCATGGTGGCGCCGGGCTCTCACTTTGAGATGAGCGGCGGAGAAATCAAAGAGAATGATGGATATAGCGGTGGAATTCTGGTGGGCAGCGGAGATCCGTATGTTTATGATCTAGGAGCAACGCAGGAGTCAGCGCTGAAGGAGCAAGCCCTGGCGACCGCAGACTTTTATGCCGGCACCATAGAGGGCAATCGAGGAGCCGGAGGCGGCGGTCTTTCCGGATTGGGCAATGTGAAAATCCGGTTTCCGGAGGACAGTGAAATTCAGGTTTGCCATAACACAGCATTTTCAGGCGGCGGTGTCTACATTTATGATTTTGCTGTGGATGGAGAGGAAGGCAAAGGCAAGGTGGTGACCAAGCTGCCGATTGCGACCTGGCAAAGGCATTACGCCGGCGCATTTGAGATGGACGGCGGCACCGTCAGTGGGAATGAGAGCTACGGAGCCGGCGGCGGTATTATGGTGGATGCAAACGCCTGCGTACTGCGGGGCGGTCGCATTGTAAATAACCGGTCTCGGCACTATGGAGGCGGCGTTGCGGTCGGATCCTATCCCTACACCTTGGCCATTCAAAATGCCTACATCGGAGAAAACAAGGCAGAAAAGGTATTTCCACCGAGAGAGCAAAGGCTTCCCGATGCGGTGGGGGGCGGCGTTTGGTTCTGCCCCACGGGGAGCGCAGTATTTCATGTGGAGCAAGGCGCGACAATCGGCGGCAATCAGGCGCCGGCGGAAGGAAACGATTTCTGGAGCTCCAATAAGGTGCTAAGGATGGAAAGGCAGAATCCTGTGCCGAAGGATCAGGATCCCGAAACCTATTCCATTACGCTGCCGGATCGCCTGATGAACGGCGCAAAGGTGGAATACGTGCTGGATGGTGCCCGGGATAGGGACGGCACGAATCCGCGAAGCACCGTTCAGGTTCACAATTGTGCAAGTGAGCTGGCGATTAAAACGGAGGTGTCATCAGATCAGGCAGAGCAGAAAAACATACTGAAGGAGAACCGGGCGCTTTCCAAGCTGATCATCACAGGAAATCGGGCTCCTCGCGGCGCCGGACTGGGCTCCAATGGAAATGTTGAGTTTGGAAAAGAAGCGGTAAAGACAAAGGTCAAAATCGTCAAAAGCTGGGAAGCAGGTCTAACACCCCGGGAGATTACGCTGGAGCTCCGGGGAAAACAGGGCGGGACAGATTGGTTTATTGAGCGCTTTCAGCTGAATCAGCAAAATCAGTGGAGTCATACCGTCACAGGGCTTCCCGTGACAGTCAACGGAGAAGAACTCCAATCGCTGCTGTACGTAAAAGAAGCTGCCTCCGATTCGTATGTAATGCGGGAAGTGGAACGGGGCGAGAAGAACGGAGTCTTTACGATTCATGTTGAAAATTGCAAGCCGGTGGAAGTTTCCGGTACAAAGCACTGGAGTGATGGGAAGAATGCAGACGGAAAACGGCCGGATTCCGTGACCATACGTCTGTATGCGGATGGAGTGGATACGGGGAAACGGGCGGTGGCATCTCAGAGCAGCAACTGGACCTACGCGTTTCAGAATTTGAAGCAATTTGATGCGAAGGGGAATCGGATTTCGTATCGTGTGGAGGAAGAACCGGTGCCGGGATACACGGCGGAAGTGAAGGGGTACGATATCACCAATACGCGGATTCCGGAAACACCGCCGGAAACACCGCCGACACCGGAGACACCACCGACACCGGAGACACCACCGACACCGGAGACACCGCCGACGCCGGAAACGCCACCGACACCGGAAACGCCGCCGCCGCATCATGGCGGAGGAGGCGGTACGCCGGTGGTAACGAAGAAGAAATGGAATATTCGCGTGGATAAGCGGTGGGAAGGGAAGCAACTGGATTCCGTGGAAATAGAGCTGTTGCGGGACGGAGCCGTGGTACAGACAGCCTCCGTCGGCGCCTCAGACAGCTGGACTCACACCTTTTACAATCTGCCGGTGAAGGACGATTCCGGACGAAGGTACCGCTATACAGTCCGAGAAAAAGAGGTGGCCGGATATGAGACGAATATTACGGGAAATCCAAACGACGGGTTTGTGATTCGAAACCGGGAGATCTTGTCAAAGGGGGAAAAAACAGGGAATACGAATACCGCAGGGAAACTTCCCCGGACGGGAGAGGCAAGGCAAAGAATCGTTAAGCTGTTTGCTTTGCTGCTTCTCGGGCTGCTGGGATGGTTTTTCGGAAAAACCATCCTTCTTCCGGGAGATACAGAAAAAGGAGCCTGACAGAGAAGAAAAGGCAGGGGCTTTTTGCTCCGGCAGAAAAAGGGCAGACAAATAAGCAGAGAGAAGGGCAGCAAACAGGCAAACAAGCAGAGAACAAGGGTGGCGGGATTTTCATCCCGCCGCCCTCCTTCGTTTCGTCGTTTCGTCTCCGCATAGGATGCGGAGCGCAAGGCTCCGGCTCAGGGCGCCGGAAGCTTGCTTATTCCGCTTTGACTTCCTTCCAGAGGTTGTCATACAGGGCATCGCCGTCCTCGCCCAGGTAGGTATACACCTGGCTCTTTTTAAGCGCCTCTGCATCCGGAAACAGTGCCTTATTGTTCCGGAGGTTCGCATCCAGCAGCTCAAAGGCAGCTTTGTTCGGAGTCGGATAGGTGATGTACTCGAAATTTTTCTTTGCCACGTCGGCACGGCACATGAAATCAATCCATTTTTCTGCATTTTCCTTGTGCGCCGCGTTTTTCGGGATCACCCAGCTGTCGATCCACACGTTGGTGCCTTCCTTCGGAATGACGTAACGCAGCTCATAGTCCGCGCCGGAGGCAGCAACCTCGTTCTGGATGTAGAGCATTTCTCCGGAATAGATGACAGCCATGGCGGCTTCTCCCCCGATCATCTTATCGCGAACCTGGTCGATGACGTAGGCCTGCACCAGAGGCTTCTGCTCAATGAGCTTTTCCTTGACTGCCTGGAGCTCTTTCGGGTCGGTGGTATTGATGTCATATCCCAGAAGCTTTTCTCCCACCATGAACGCATCCCGGACGGAATCCTGCATCAGAATGTTGTTTTTGTACTTCGGATTCCAGAGGTCTGCCCAGCTGGTGGGGGCATCTGCCTCGTCAACCAGTGAGGTGTTGTAGATGATGCCCACGGTTCCCCAGCAGTAGGGGACGGAGTACCGGTTTTCCGGATCAAAGCCCCTGGATTTTTCCAAGTAGATCGGATCAATGTTTGCAAAATTCGGAACCTGGTCAAAATCAATGGGCTGCAGCAAATCCTTTTCAATCATCTTCCGGATGATGTAATCGGAGGGACAGACCACATCGTACCGGACGGCGCCGGTCTCAATGATCGGAAGCATTTCTTCGTTGGTCTCAAAGGTGTCATAGATGACGTGGATCCCGGTTTCCTGTTCAAACTGGGAGATGAGCTCCTGATCGATGTATTCCCCCCAGTTATAGACGTAAAGCTCCTTGTTCGGGTCCGAGCTTCCTTTGCCGCAGGCGGAGAGGGCAGCGCCCATGGCTGCGGCCAGGAGAACAGGGAGAGAGCAGCGAAGAAGACGATGGATTTTCATGATGGATTGTTCCTTTCTGTGTTTGGTTTCCGGCAGGGGAAAGCCGCCGTACCGCTTCGGAACCTGTTGCCGGAATGGGTGCGGACAGCCAATGCCTCAGAGCTTTTGCGGTTTTTTCGGCAAAAAATTGGTGATCAAAAGCAGCACCAGCACAGCGATGAAGATGATTGCGGAAAGCGCATACATGCTGGGGACGATGCCGCGCCTCACCTGAGAGTAGATGAGGGTTGACAGGGTGTCAATGCCGGCTCCCTTGGTAAAGTGGGTGATGATAAAGTCGTCCAGCGACATGGTAAAGGCCAGCAGGAAGCCGGAGAGAATGCCGGGAATCAGATCCGGCAGAACCACCAGGAAAAAGGCTCTTCCAGGCGTCGCCCCCAGATCCTGCGCCGCCTCATAGGCGGAGCGGTTGGTCTGCTTCAGCTTCGGCATGACACTCAGTATCACATAGGGAATGTTGAAGGTCACGTGACTGATGAGAATCGTGCCAAAGCCCAGGGAGATGCCGAAGGCGACAAATGCCAGCATGAGGGAAATACCGGTGACGATATCCGCATCCAGCATGGGAATGTTGGTCAGCGCCATGCAGACATTGCGGGGAAGCCGTTTCATGGAGTGAATGCCGATGGCCGCCGCCGTGCCCACAAGGGTTGCGATCAAAGCGGAGAGCAGGGCAATCAGCATGGTGTTGTAAAAGGCGCGGAGTATGGTCTCACTGGAAAACAGCTGTACGTACCATTTGAGCGTAAAGCCGCCCCAGCGCGCTCTGGATTTGCTCTCGTTGAAGGAGAGAACAATCATAGTCAAAATCGGAAGATAGAGAAACAAAAGCACAATGCTGAGATAACAGCTGCCGAGTGCCTTTCCAACGGAGGACCAAAGCCTGGTTCCTCTCGCCGGAGGCTGAGTGAGTACCGCATCTTCCGCCATCAGAATGCCGTCCCTTCTCCGTTTTTGTCGTAACGGGCGAGAATGGTCATGCTCAGAAGAATAAAGAGGAGCATAACAATGGAAAGACCGCTGCCGAGATTCCAATTGCCTGCCTTTGTGAACTCCGTCTCGATGACATTGCCGATGAGCAGAATTTTGCTGCCGCCGAGGATGTTGGAGATGACAAAGGTGGTCAGTGCAGGCACAAAGACCATGGTGATGCCGCTTACCATGCCGGGCACGGAGAGCGGAATCCAGATTTTTACCAGCGTCTGCCCCAGCGTTGCCCCCAGATCCTGCGCCGCCTCAATGATGCTGTCATCGATTTTGCACATGGTGTTGTAGAGCGGAAGCACCATAAACGGCAGGAAGTTATAGACCATGCCAAGAACAATGGCGGCAGGCGTGTTGATGATTGCAATATGCTTCAGGTGGAGCGCGCCCAAAATACCGTTGATTACGCCGTTCTTCTCCAGCAGGGTCTGCCACGCCAGGGTGCGGAGCAAAAAGTTCATCCACATCGGAAGGATAAATACAAAGACGATGAAGCTGGTGCTGCCCATTTTCCGCGATCTCAGGATCATGGAGAGGGGAAATGCCAGAACAAGGCAAATCAAGGTGCTGGTAAGGGAGAGCAGCACGGAAAGCCAAAGCGCCTTCAGGTGATGCTCTTCCGTGATGGAGAGCACATTACTCAGGGTAAAGGCGCCGGATCGCGACGTGAATCCGAACAGAAGAATCAGAGCCAGCGGGATGACGGTGAAGCCGATCATCCAGACAAGGTAAGGAAGCGCCAGCCATTTTCTTCCGGGGCTGTTTTCATTCATTGACAATGGCCTCCTCATCCTCCGAAGCCGGTTTATTCATGATTTGAAGGTTAAACGGATCAACGGTGATGCCGACTTCCCTTCCCAGCTCGAAAAACCGGGTTGTGTGAACCAGCCACTCATAGCCGTCCTTCGAGGTGACCTCCAGCTCGTAGTGCACTCCCTTGAAAATGCTGTGGGTCACATGTCCGGTCAGGGTGCCCTGCTCCGGCGCCGTGAGCTCCACATCCTCCGGTCGGATGACCACATCCACCGGGCGGTTCTGACCGAAGCCCTTGTCCACACAGCGGAAATTTGCGCCGAAAATATTCACCAGCTCGTCGTGAACCATGGTGGCAGGGATAATGTTGGAGTCTCCGATAAAATCGGCGACGAAGGCATTTTCCGGTTCGTTGTAAATCTGCTCCGGGGTTCCCATTTGCTGGATATAGCCCTGATTCATGACGACGATGGTGTCGCTCATGGTCAGCGCCTCCTCCTGGTCGTGGGTGACATAAATAAAGGTGATGCCCAGCTCCTTTTTCAAACGGATCAGCTCGTACTGCATGTCCTGTCGGAGCTTTAAATCCAGTGCGCCCAGGGGCTCATCCAGGAGGAGGAGCCGCGGCTCGTTGACGATTGCCCGGGCGATGGCAATGCGCTGCTGCTGTCCCCCGGACAGGGAGTTGACGTCGCGCTTCTCGAAGCCGGACAGATTCACCAGCTTCAGCGCGTATTGGATCTTGTCCTTGATGTACCGGTCGCTTTTTCCCTTGATGCGAAGGCCGAATGCAATGTTTTCGGAAATGCTCATATGAGGGAAGAGCGCATATTTTTGGAAAACCGTATTGAGCTGCCGCTTGTTCGGAGGCAGCTCTGTGATATCCTGTCCGTCGAAGATCACAGTGCCGTGATCCGGTCTGGTGAAGCCGCCCAGGATGCGGAGGGTCGTGGTTTTGCCGCAGCCGGACGGGCCCAGCAGCGTGACAAAGGAGTTTTCGGGGACCGTCAGATTCAGGTCATCCAGAACCGTCTCCCCGTCGAATGCCTTTGAAATATGCTGAAGATCAACCAAAGTCGCCATAGGAATTCTCCTTAGAAAGATGGGGGTGTGCTGACCCAGATTAAAGTGCAGCCGTTTTTGGTGCTGATGCAGTGTGTCCGGTCGCTGGTGAAATAAAAGCTGTCGCCCTTTTTCGCATGCCAGAGGTCGTTTCCGATATGAATCTCTGCGGTGCCGGAGAGAACATAACCGAACTCCTCTCCGTCATGGGGATTGTCCGGGTAGGTGGAGCCGCCTGCCTCCAGCGTAAGGAGAATGGGCTCCATCATATTTTTCTGTGCATTCGGAATGATCCACTGAATCCGGTTTTTCAGATCGGGGTCCCGCTTTTCAAAGTAATCATTTTTCCCAAAGACGATCTGCTCCTCATTTTTTTCGCCGAAGAAGCTGGCGGGCGTGGTCCCGAGGCATTGAAGAATGTCCATCAGCGTTTCGATGGACGGGGAAGTCAGGTCGCGCTCCAGCTGAGAAATAAAGCCCTTTGAGAGCTCGGCGCGATCTGCCAGCTCCTCCTGTGTCAGGTTTTTCAGGATGCGAAGACGCCGGATTTTGGATCCGATTTCCAAGGGAGGCCTCCTTAAACTTCAGGTTTAGTAAAAATAAACTCAACGCGTTTGATTATACACGAAACAGACAGGGTGTCAATAGTAATTTCCCCGCCGCTGTGATACAATTCCCCTTGAAAAAAGAAAGGGGCTTTTATGCTGACGAAGGGGGGTTTTTATGCCGAAATATATGGCTTATGTGGGTTCATACACCTATACCGGAAAGGCGAAGGGAATTACGGTGTTTGATGTGGACGCCCAGCGGGGTACATTCTTCAAACGAACAGAGCTGGCGGTGGACAATGTGTCAGATCTGATTGTCTCGTTTGACCGCAGAACGCTCTATGCGGTGGAGGACTACGGGGTCGTTGCGTTCCGAATTTTGGAAAACGGGTCGCTGACACGTATCTGCGAGAAAAAAATCAACGGAATGCGGCCCCACCATCTGTCTATTGATGAGACGGACTCTTATCTTTATGTGTCGGGCTTTCATGACGGGAAGCTGACCATTTTGAAGCTGCGGGAGGACGGCTCTGTGGGTGAAATCATAGATGAAGTCTATCATCAGGGGCTGGGCTCCATCGCGGAGCGGGCCTCCAGACCGCATATCACCTGTTCCAAGCCCACCAGGGACGGGAAATTCGTCATGGCGGCGGATCCGGGAATCGATCAGGTGAGCATCTATCGCTTCACGGGAAAGCCGGGGGAGCTTCGTCTGGTGGACGCGATTCGCCCCAGGCGTCAAAGCTCTCCGTACTGCTTCTCCATCTCCAAAGACAATCGCTTTCTCTACCTTATGTATGACATGACCAATACGGTGGAGGTCTACCGCTACACGGTTTCTGAGGAAAGAGGAACGCCGGAATTTGAAAAGATTCAGAGCGTAAGCACCATGGGGGACAACATACCCGGCGCGCTGAACGCAGGCACCTGCATGGCCTTTACGCCGGATGACCGGCATCTGTTTGTGGGAAATGCGGGAAGCAATTCCGTGACGATGTTTTCAAGAGCAGAAGAGACAGGATATTTGAAGGCGGAGTTCAATCTTCCCATCAGCGGAGCGTACCCAAAGGATATTGCAGTATTTCCGGACGGCAAGCACATTGTGAGTGTGAATCATGAGAGCGGCGCTCTTTCATTTTTCAGCGTGAATTACGAAAAAAAGCTGATCATTATGAGCGCAAATGAGATTCCGGTGAGCCAGCCGAATTGCTGTGTGATCATTCCCATCGGGGCGTGAGAGAGGAGAATCGATGGCGGGAAGTGGATTCGGCACCTTGTTTCGCGTCACAACCTTCGGGGAGTCCCACGGGGCAGCAGTCGGAGCGGTGATCGACGGCTGTCCGGCGGGACTTACGCTTTCCGAGGCGGATATCCAGCGGTATCTGGATCGGAGAAGACCCGGGCAGACAGCGTCCGCCTCTCAGAGAAGGGAGGCGGATCAATGCCGCATCCTGTCCGGCGTATGGGAGGGGAGGACGCTGGGAACACCGATTGCCGCACTGGTGGAAAACCGGGATGCAAATGCCGCGGACTATGAGGCGCTGAAGCATGTGTACCGCCCCGGGCACGCAGATTATACCTATGAGCAGAAATACGGCATTCGGGATTACCGGGGCGGCGGAAGAAGCTCCGGAAGAGAGACGGTGGGACGCGTGATCGGCGGCGCGGTGGCGGCGAAGGTGCTGAGCGCGCTGGGCGTCACCGTACACGCCTGGGTCAGTCAGATCGGAGCCCTGCCGCAAGGAGAAGGAGACGGGGGAATTTCCTGGGAGACAGAGGCATATCTCCATGGGCTGCGGCAGGAGGGAGATTCCGTCGGCGGAGTGATCTCCTGTCGGATTTCCGGCGTTCCGGCAGGAATCGGAGAGCCTGTCTTCGATAAGCTGGATGCGGAGCTTTCCAAGGCAATGATGAGCATCGGTGCAGTCAAGGCGATTGCATTTGGCGCAGGCTTTTCCGCAGCGGAGATGCGCGGAAGCGAATACAACAAAAACGCCGCCCATGCAGGCGGCGTGGTGGGCGGCATTTCGGACGGAACAGCGCTTTGCTTTCAGGTCGCGGTGAAGCCGACGCCGTCCATTCGCCGGCGGCAGCAGGCACTGGACCGGGAGCTGAGACCGGTGGAGCTTGCAATCGGAGGGCGCCATGACGTTGTGATTGCGCCCCGGGCGGCGGTGGTAGTGGAAAGCATGGCATGCATAACCCTTCTGGATCTGATGATGCGGCATGGAGTGAGCCGCATGGACCAGCTGAAGCAGCAGATTCGTTATTGAAGCATTTTGAAGCCGGGCCAGTAGCGAAAGATCACCTTTGCCAGGATTTTATTCCGAAACACAAAGGTGTGTTTCCAATAGCGGGCGTCCATGGATTCGTTTCGATTGTCGCCCATGCAAAAGTACGCGTCTTCCGGGACCGTGAAGCTCATATCCGGTTCCGGAGTCATAGCCTCCCGCAGATACGGCTCATCCAACGGAGTTTCCGAGCCGTTGATATACACTGCGCCGTTTCGGATCTCCACCGTTTCTCCGGGAAGCCCGATGATCCTTTTCACAAACAGAATTTTTTCGTTGTCGGGCCAGCGGAAGATGATGATGTCGCCCCGCTTCGGTTCCTCAAAAAACTGATAGCTCAGGCGGGAGCCGATGACCCGATCTCCTGTCATGATGGTATTCTCCATGGAGGCGGAGGGGACCCGCGAGTTTGCAATGATAAAGCTGTTCAGGCAGAAGGCGATGAGAGCCGCCGAGACGATGACCTGAAGCCAGTTTAACAGCTCCCTTCCCAGATCATTTTCTTTTTCTTTGTTCCCGGATTTTGTGTGCGGATTCTGTTCTGTCATGGATTCCCCGTTTCTTAATCTCAAAAGATAACGCTAGTTTAGAACTTTCTTTCCCGGAGCGCAAGCGGAAGTAAGCTTTTACTGGAAAAAGAGCGCGTTCAATGCTACACTTTTTTTGGACATTTTTTGCGTGGAGGTTCTGCAATGGAACAATACTTGTATGATCTGATGGATTGGCGTGCTGTGGAGGAAATTGTATATTCGGAATCGGAAAATCCACATGCGATTTTGGGCGCCCATCCGGTGGCAGGCGGGGTGCTGATTCAGGCGTTTATCCCCGGAGCAAAGCGGGTGCAGGCACTGATTCTTCCGAAGGAAGCTGCAATCGAGATGGAGGAAGCGGACGAAAACGGATTTTTCGCATGTCTTGTGCCGGAGCGGAGGCAGCTCACATACCGTCTGCGAATTGTGTATGAGGACGGAAGGGAGGAAGAGATCGAGGATCCCTATCGCTTTGTTCCGGAATATGATTCCTCCGATCTGAGGAAATTTGCTGCGGGAACCCATTATGAGATTTATCGGAAAATGGGAGCCCACCTGGAGACGAGAAGCGGCGTTTCGGGGGTAAGCTTTTCCGTATGGGCGCCCAATGCCATGCGGGTCTCTGTGGTGGGAGACTTCAATCACTGGGACGGGAGGCGGCATCAGATGCGCCGCCTCGGGGAAAGCGGCATTTTTCACATTTTTATTCCGGGTCTGGATGTGGGGATGCTCTATCAATATGAAATCAAGACCAGAAAGCGGGAGCTGCGCTTAAAGGCGGATCCCTACGCATTTGCATCGGAGCTTCGCCCGGGGGCTGCCTCAGTGGTCGCAGACATCAGCCGCTTTCCGTGGGAGGACAAGGACTGGATGGAGAGCCGCCCAGATACAGAACGGAAAAAGCGCAGAAGTCCCCTCTCCATTTACGAGATGAATCTCTGCAGCTGGCGGGATTTGACCAGCTACCGGGAGCTGGCGGAAGAGCTTGCCGTCTACCTGAAGGAAATGGGCTATACACATGTCCAACTGATGCCGGTCATGGAGTATCCGCTGGATGAGTCCCTGGGCTATCAGACCAGCGGGTATTATGCCCCTACGGCGAGACTGGGCACACCGGAGGATTTCATGTGGTTCGTGAACCACCTGCACAGAGAGGGCGTCGGGGTCATTGTGGACTGGACCGGTGCGCGCTTTCCGAAGGACTCATTTTCGCTGGCGGATTTTGACGGAACGCCCTTATATGAGCTGCCGGGGGGAGAAGCGGACACTGCCGTGTTTCAGTTCGGCAGAACGGAGGTGGAAAATTTCCTGATCGCAAATGTCCTGTTTTGGGCGAAGGAATACCACATCGATGGATTCCGGGTCATGGATATGTCTTCCATTTTGTATTTCAATGCGGCGGATGGGGTTCGCTCCAATTTGTACGGCGGCGGCGAAAATCTGGACGGAGCCGTGTTTCTGCAAAGGCTGAACACTGTGATGAAGAAGCAGTGCCCAGGGGTCATGATGATCGGAGACGGCTCCGCGGAGCGGCCAAAGACCACGAATCCGGTGAAGGACGGGGGACTCGGTTTCGATTTCCGCTGGAATACGGGATGGACGCACGGTTTGATCGGCTACATGCAGAGACCGGAGGATGAGAGGAGCGCCCACTACGGAGAGATGACCTATTCTCTTTTGTACCAGTACAGCGAGAGCTTTATTCTTCCGCTGTTCCATGAGGCCGGGGGAAGGCAGCAGGCTTCACTGACTCGATGCATGCCGGGGGAGAAGAAGGAGCAAAGGCTTGCGAATCTCCGCGTGCTGCTGGGCTTTTTTATGGCACATCCCGGAAAGAAGCTTCTGTTCAGCGGACAGGAGTTCGGAATGGAGGAAGCGTGGCACTTTGGCCGGGCGCTTTCCTGGGAGCTTCTGAAGGAGGAACCGAATCGCCGCATACAGAATTACGTGCGGGATTGGAACCGCCTGTATCTGGAACAGCCTGCGCTGTGGCTTCTGGATGAGGAGCCTGCCGGATTTGATTGGATCAACTGCCATTCCTGGCAGGAAAATGTGGCTGTCTTTCTGAGAAGAACACGGGAGGAGAAAGAGGATCTTCTCATTGCAGTCAACTTTTCGGAGAGGAGTTATCCGAAATTTAATGTGGGCGTGCCGTATCGCGGAAGCTACAAGGAAATTTTCAACTCCGACCGGGAGGAGTACGGAGGAAGCAATCTGCTGAACCTGAGGGCGCTGTCCTCCAAAAAGACAGAGGTGGATGAGCGGCGGGAGTCGATTACCATGAGGCTGCCGGCGCATTCCGTCCTCGTGTTCTCCTGCCGTCGGAGACCGGCGGAAGCGGGCGGAGCGGCAGGTCCGGGAAAAGCCGACGGCGGAAAAGGACAGAAGTCGAAAAAAGCACCGGCAGAGGTGCTGGCAGCACATGCCCGCGCTGCAAAGAGAACAGCAGCAGGGACAGCGGCAGCGGCGAAAAAGGCAGCGGCGGAGACCGCGGCCAGTGCCCAGAAGACCGCAGTAAAGACCGCGTCGGCAGCCAAAAAAACGGCATTGGAAGCCGCAAGTGCCGCAAAGAGAACGGCGGCAGGGACGGCGGCAGCGGCGAAAAAGGCAGCGGCAGAGACCGCGGCGAATGCGCAAAAGACTGCGGCGAAGACGGCAGAGGCAGCGAAAAAGGCGGCGACAAAGACCGCAGCGAACGCGCAAAAGACTGCAGCGAAGACGGCAGAGGCGGCAAAAAAGGCAGCCGCGGAGACCGCGGCGAATGCGCAAAAGACTGCGGTGAAGACGGCGGAAGCAGCAAAAAAGGCGGCGGCAAAGACCGCTTCGATGGTCAGAAAGACAGCGGAGGAAACATGGGAGGAGCTGCGCGGAAACGGAGGGGAAGAATGAAACGTACCTGTGGAGTTTTGATGCCGATTTTCAGCCTGCCCGGCGCGTACGGAATCGGTTGCTTTTCATCTAAGGCCTATGAATTTGTGGATCGTTTGAAGGAAGCGGGGCAGGGCTGCTGGCAGATTCTGCCGCTGGGTCCCACGGGATACGGAAATTCCCCCTATCAGTCCTTTTCCGCCTTCGCGGGCAATCCCTATTTTATCGATCCGGATACACTGGGAGCAGAGGGGTTACTTTCCCGGGAGACACTGGCAGAGCTTGCCCGCACATTTGAGCATGGGGAAGAACGGATTGATTACGGGAGCGTGTGGGAGAGCCGTCGCCGCGTGCTGCGTCAGGCTTACCGCACCTTTTTGGAGCAGGTCGATGAGGAAGGAAAGAAGGGGTTTGAAGAAGAAATTTCCCGGCTTTCTCCTGAACTGTATACCTACTGCCTGTTTCGCGCAATCAAGGACAGCCAAGGCGGAAAAAGCTGGGCGGAATGGGAGCCCGGGCTGCGCTTACGGGATCCCGATGCGCTGCAGGGCTTTGAAGAAGCGCATCAGGATGAGATCCGCTACTATTGCTGGGAGCAGCTTCAGTTTCTAAAGCAGTGGAGCAGGCTGAAGCAATATGCCAACCGGCAGGGAATCCAGATCATCGGCGACATGCCGATTTATGTGGCGGCGGATTCCGCGGATGCCTGGGCCCATCCTGAGCTCTTTCAGTTTGACCAGGAGGCGAGACCCACTGCGGTGGCCGGTTGCCCCCCGGATTACTTTTCGCCGGATGGACAGCTGTGGGGAAACCCGCTGTACCGCTGGGACGTACACCGGGAGACCGGATACGCGTGGTGGGTTTCGCGGATGAAGTCGGCGCTTTCTCTCTATGATGTGGTTCGAGTCGATCACTTCCGGGCATTTGCGGACTACTATGCGATTCCCGCTGATGCGAAAACCGCATCGGAGGGCGTCTGGGAGCAGGGGCCGGGGCTTCCCTTTTTCAGGGAGCTGGAGGCACATGTGTCGGATCGCCATTCGGAGCTTCCGATCATCGCAGAGGACCTGGGCTTGCTGTCCGATACGGTTCGAAGGCTGGTGAAGGACAGCGGCGTTCCCTCCATGAAGGTGCTCTCCTTTGCCTTTGACGGAGATCCCGACAATTCCTATCTCCCCCACAATTTCCAGCGAAACTGCGTGGCGTACACCGGAACGCATGACAATGAGCCGCTGATGGAGTGGATACGCAGACAGGATGCCGCCACACGCCTTTATATGATTCGTTACCTTGGCGGGGAGCACACGCCGGAGCAGGATCTTTTCTGGGTTTGTATCCGCAATCTTCTGGGGAGCGTGGCGGATACCGTGATTATTCCGATGTGGGATTATCTGGGGCTTGGGGGAGAAGCCAGAATCAATACTCCCTCCGTTCCCAGCGGCAATTGGGGCTGGCGCATGCAGGATCAGGCCTTTGACAAGGATTTGATCTGGCATCTTGATATGCTCGCCTCTCTGTACAGCAGAAAAAGAAAGGAACCGGAGGAGCCGAACCTGCCGAATCGGGAGGAAGGGACGGAGGAACCGGCGTAAGAACCAGCTGGCGTAAGAACGAACCGGCGTAAGAACGAATCGGCGTAAGAACCAGCTGGCGTAAGAACGAACCGGCGTAAGAACGAATCGGCGTAAGAACCAGCCGGGGTGAGAACGGACTGGCGTAAGAACCAGCCGGGGTGAGAGCGAACCGGCGTAAGACCAAACTGGAATAAGAGCGAACCGATATCGGTAAGGGGAATGAAAAGGCGGGGCAGTTTTTCTGTCCCGCCTTTGATCTTAAGATGTGAGGGTCATGCGCCGGGAAATGCTTCCACGGTGGCATTGCTGCCGGGAGTGCTGCCGTCCGGCGCAGTAGGAGTAACCGGAGCGGTCGATGCTGTCTGGGACTGTTCGGTCACGAATCCCCTTCCCGCTTCGGATTCCCGGCTTGCCTCGGAATGTTTTTTCGCCTGGGATTCCTTGCTTGCTTCCGATTCCTTTTTTGCCTGAGACTCCTTTTTTGCCTGAGACTCCTTTTTTGCCTGAGACTCTTTTTTTGCCTGAGACTCTTTTTTTGCCTGAGACTCTTTTTTTGCCTGAGACTCTTTTTTTGCCTGAGACTCTTTTTTTGCCTGGGACTCTTTTTTCGCCTGAGACTCTTTTTTCGCCTGAGACTCTTTTTTTGCCTGGGACTCTTTTTTCGCCTGGGATTCCTTTTTTGCCTGGGACTCCTTGCCTGCCTCTGAATGCGCCGCCGGATTCTTCTTTTGTCCGGAGGAGATCTCTGCGGATGAGGAGGCAGCGGTTCGTTCGCCTGTGCTGCCGGTGGAAGAGGATCCGGAGGAAGAGGATCCGGAGTGTCCCGCAGCAGAGGCGGATTCGCTTCCATAGCTGCGCACCTCACCGATGTGGCTTTCCCCGTCATTTCCCATGGACTTCAGATCGGTGAAGCTGGAAACTGCTTCGTTGCCGCAAAGATCTGAGACATGAACGTCCAGGGTATCCGTCAGGACTTGAAAGACAGCAGTTTTTTCCGCTTCATCGCGCCGGGTGGGAACCAAGCGATTTCCGTTTCCGTCCACACCAAATGCAGAGTCCATATTGACGCCGGACTGGGCATCTTCAAAGGAGACAGTCAGCTGATTCCTGTCCAGCTCCTCGCCGACGATGATGGGAGGCGCATCGTCGATGGTGCTGATATGCTCGTACTGCGTTTTGACCATTCCGTTTTTGTATGCGGCTTGCACTTCCAGCGTTCCGTTTCGGTCAAGGGAAGCGGTATAGATCTTTCCGGAGTGCTTTTCCAGCGTCACCGGGTAGTCGTCAAGCTTCACAGTGAAGGAAGAGAGGGGCAGATGGTTTTTTAACTTGATGGTGACGTCTGCGCGCTTAAAATTTCCCGGATCCTCGACAGTGAGGGTAAAATTCGGCTGCGCAGTCACGAGCCAGAACAGAATGCCGTTTCCGATCAGGAAGGGAAGCAGATAGAACAGGAAAAAATTCCCGGGTTTTTTCTGACCGGAGGAGCGCTTGCTTCGGGGTGCCCCGGAGACGCTTCGAGAGCGCAGGGGGGCGTTTTCATATTCCGGACGAGAAGGCTTTGGAGATTTGAACTGTGCCATAATCACTCCTTTTACTTGCGGTGACATTATAATCACTCAGGTTTAGAGTTTAGCAGAGAACCCTGCGTGAGGCAAGCAGAGCATGAAAAATCGGAGCCGCTGCTTCGAAATCAGAGGGACGGAGACCGCCGGGAAGATAAGCGCCTGCTCACATCTGCTCACAATTTCATTGTCTTGCGGTATGTGGTATTATATAACAGAATCAGAACCGAGGATGAAACAGAGCGTCAAATGGAAGGAAAAGAAACGGAAAAGAGAAGGAAAAGAGAAGGAAAAGAGGTAGAGCATGGGAAAACAATGGAAAAAAATCGGATGGGGCCTTCTGGTGATGGCCATGACATTCGGAATGTCCAACTGGGCCTTTGATCTCATCAGGCCGGTTCGGGCGGAAGAAACCGATATGCATGCAATTTACGCGCTGGAATACCGGGACGGAAGCTGGAGTGATTGGGTGTCGGGGGGACGGGCGCTTACAAAGCCGGGATCGCTTCCTGTGGCATTAAAGATAGGACTCGAAAACCAGCCGGAGGGGATGACGGGAACCATTCAGTATCAGGTCAATGTAAGCGGCTTTGGATGGACGGATCCCTTTGAAAATGCCGCGGTGGCAGGGCAGGAGAGCGCAGACGCCATGCTGGAGGGCGTTAGGGTCTGGCTGAACGGAGAGCTGGAGCAGCATTACGACGTTTACACCAGCGCGCTGGTGAATGGAGCATGGCTTGACTGGGCTCTAAACGGGCAGGATGCGGGTAAGGTGGGCGTAGGCACCCATATGGACGGCATGTGTGTCACGATCACGAAAAAGGGGGAGCAGCCGAAGGAAAAGCCGGCACAGACGGGGCGTACGCTGGATCCGGCAAGACCCATGGTGGCGCTGACCTTTGATGACGGCCCCAGCAGCTATGATCTCCGTATCATGAATGCGCTGGAGGCAGTCGGCGGAAGGGGAACCTTCTTTATGATCGGCCAAAAGGTACCGAGGCGTCGGGACATTGTGGAGCGCATGTGCAAAGGCGGACATGAGCTGGGAAATCACAGCTGGAATCACCCGGATTTGACCAAGCTCAGCTCTGCACAGGTGGCCTCACAGATTCAGAACACCAACAATGCCATTGCAGCCATTGCCGGACATCCGGCGACCGTCATGCGTCCGCCCTACGGCGCAGTCAACGGAACCGTAAAGGCTACGCTCGCTTCCATGGGATACGCAGCGTCCCTCTGGAGCATCGACACCCTTGACTGGAAGACGAGAAACGCAGACAACACTGTAAATACGGTGCTGAAGCAGGTGAGAGACGGAGATGTTGTTCTGATGCACAGCCTGTATGAGGCCAGCACAGTGGCAGCAGAGCGCATCATTCCGGAGCTCTCAGCCAGGGGATATCAGCTGGTGACCCTGACAGAGCTTGCCAATGCCAGGGGAGGCATGACTCCGGGAAGGGGATACGGAGCGTTTCGATAAGGCATGAAAATACTGAACGCAGATTTGAAGTCAGGCGAGTTTCAGCTGGTTTATCTTCTGTACGGTGAAGAAGGCTATTTGAAGCGGAGCTACAAGCGGCGCTTTTTAGAGGCGTTCTCCGAAGGCGGCGGGATGAACTGCATGGTATTCGAGGGAAAGGACATTGAGGAGAAGGCGGTTATTGAGGCGGCAGACACCATGCCCTTTTTCGCCGCCCGCCGTCTGATTGTTGTTGAGGACAGCGGTTGGTTGAAAGCATCGACGGAGCGTCTTCCGGCGTATCTGCCATCCATGCCGGAAACGACGGTTCTTTTGTTCATAGAAAGCGGGGTGGACAAGAGAAATCGACTGTACCAAGCGATCCGAAAGGCGGGATATGCGTGTGAGCTGAATCACCCGGATGAACACGCGCTGCAAAACTGGGCAGCGCGCTATCTCGCAACCTACGGAAAGAAGATTACCCCGGGTACGATGAACCGCTTTTTGTCCTATGTGGGCGATGACATGGAATTTGTCAAAAATGAGCTGGACAAGCTGATCGCCTATCTGGGGGAGGAGGAGGTGGCGGATGTCCGTGCGGTGGACACTGTGACCTCCATCACACTCACAAGCCGGATTTTTGAACTGATCGCAGCGATTACCTCCCGTCAGACCGGAAAAGCCATGCGCCTCTATGAGGATTTGCTGGCGCTGCGGGAGCCGCCCATGCGGATCCTGTTTCTGACTGCCAGACAGTACCGTCAGCTGCTGTACGTGAAGGAGCTGACGGCAGAGGGAAGGACCAAAGGAGAGGTGGCAAAGGAGCTGAAGCTCCCGGTGGGCGTTGTGGGAAGAATGGAAACGCAGAGCCGCTCCATTCCGAGGGCTGCACTGCAGGAAACGGTGCGGCAGTGCGCAGAGCTGGAGGAAAAGGTGAAAACAGGGGAATTGCAGGACCGACTGGCAGTGGAGATCCTGATCTGCGGCGCCTCGTGAACCGAAAAAAAGGAAAACCGGAGAAAAGAAAACTGAAAAAGGGAGAACCGAAAAAAGAGAACCGGAAAGAGGAGAACAGGAAAAGAGAACTGGAACGGAAGAACCCCAAAAAAGGAAACCGATCACGGGGAAAGCGAAAAAAAGCGGGCTGCGAAGAAATGAGTGGACATCTCTTCACAGCCCGTTCGTCGTATGTTCAGTACCCAGACGCCTTACGCCATGGTATTGACAGACTTTGACATACGGGAAACCTTGCGGGAAACCGTATTCTTATGCAACACGCCTTTGGAAGCAGCCATGGAAAGAGCGGATTCAGCTGCTCTCAGGGTATCCTGCGCTGCATTCTTGTCGCCGGAAGCAATGGCTGCATCCACCTTTTTGATTGCCGTTCTGGTGGCGGATTTCACTGCCTTGTTGCGCTCGGTCTTTTTTGCAGATGTGAGAATTCTCTTTTTCGCGGATTTAATGTTTGCCAACTTCTTTTCCTCCATATGGACACAGTACTTGTTTCGCAGATCCCCCCACAACCGTAGATACGGGCAGCCGCGCAAATGCGGGTTTTCTGCGGGTCAGTTAGCATCGAAGTCTGGACACGGACAGTTCAATGGAAACATACCGTGTTATTCTATGACATCGCCTTCGGAATGTCAAGTCGACTTGAAAGCAAAGGGTAAAAATGTTATTCTTTTGGTATTCACCATCTGGAGGTTGTATGTCTACATTTGATCGGAAGCGAATTCGAAATTTTTGCATTATTGCACACATTGACCACGGAAAATCCACGCTGGCGGATCGCATCATAGAAAAGACCGGTCTGCTGACGGAACGGGAGATGCAGTCCCAGATCCTCGACAACATGGATTTGGAGCGGGAGCGGGGCATCACCATAAAGAGTCAGGCCATTCGCACAATTTATCACGCGGAGGACGGGGAGGAGTACATCTTCAACCTGATTGATACGCCCGGACACGTGGACTTCAACTATGAAGTTTCCCGTTCGCTGGCTGCCTGCGACGGCGCGGTGCTGGTCGTGGACGCGACACAGGGGATTGAGGCGCAGACACTTGCGAATGTCTACATGGCGCTGGATCACGATCTTTTGGTGATCCCGGTCATTAACAAGGTGGATCTTCCCAGCGCGAACCCGGAGGAGGTCGCCATGGAGATCGAAGATGTCATCGGTCTGGAGGCGGAGGATGCGCCCCGGGTTTCTGCAAAGACGGGACTCAACGTGGAGCAGGTTCTCGAAGCGATTGTAAAAAAGCTTCCGCCGCCTGCGGGAGATGAGAAGGCGCCGCTGCAGGCGCTGATTTTTGATTCTCTTTACGACAGCTACCGGGGCGTCATTGTGTTTATTCGGGTGGTAAACGGAACTCTGAAGCGGGGTGACCGGGTCCGCATGATGGCCACCGGCGCGGAAATGGAGGTTGTGGAGACAGGCTACTTCGCCCCGGGGCGTTTTATCCCCTGCGATGAGCTTTCGGCAGGCTCGGTGGGCTACCTGACTGCCAGCATTAAAAATGTGCGGGACACCCGTGTCGGCGATACGGTGACCCACGCGGACAAGCCCTGCGCTACGGCACTCCCGGGCTACAAGAAGGTGACGCCCATGGTTTACTGCGGCGTCTACCCGGCGGATTCGGCGCGGTACCAGGACCTTAGAGATGCGCTGGAAAAGCTGCAGCTGAACGACGCCTCTTTGTTTTATGAGCCGGAGACCAGCCTGGCCCTCGGCTTCGGCTTCCGATGCGGCTTTTTGGGGCTTTTGCATCTGGAGATTGTAGAGGAGCGTCTGGAGCGGGAGTATGATCTGGATCTGGTGACGACAGCGCCGGGGGTGGTCTACCGCATTTACAAGACGGACGGGACGATGCTGGAGCTCACCAATCCCTCCAACATGCCGGATCCCTCCGAGATTGAGCACATGGAGGAGCCGGTGGTATCGGCGGAGATCATGCTGACAAAGGAATTTATCGGTCCGATCATGCAGCTTTGCCAGGAAAGGCGGGGCATTTACATCAGCACGGAATACATTGAGCAGGATCGGGCCGTTTTGAAATACGAGCTGCCGCTGAATGAGATTATTTATGACTTCTTCGATGTGCTGAAGTCCCGCTCCCGGGGCTATGCCTCCCTTGATTATGAGTTGAAGGGCTATGTGCCGTCCCGTCTGGTGAAGCTGGATATTCTCATCAATCGGGAACCGGTGGATGCACTTTCCTTTATCGTATTTGCGGACGGGGCATATGAGCGGGGCCGGCTGATGTGTGAAAAGCTGACGAAGGAGATTCCCCGCCATTTGTTCGACATTCCGATTCAGGCAGCCGTCGGCTCCAAGATCATTGCCCGGGAGACGGTCAAGGCAGTGAGAAAGGATGTGCTTGCGAAGTGCTACGGCGGTGATATTTCACGGAAACGAAAGCTTCTGGAAAAGCAGAAGGAAGGGAAAAAGCGCATGCGTCAAATCGGCAGCGTAGAGGTGCCGCAGAAGGCGTTCATGAGTGTGCTGAAGCTGGGAGATGAATGAGCAGAAGGAAAAACGGAAGCTGGAGCTTTACATCCACATTCCGTTCTGTTTGAAAAAGTGCGGCTACTGCGATTTCCTGTCTGCACCGGCAGACGAAGAGACACGCCGCGCGTATTGTAATCAGCTGATCGAAGAAATTCGCGTGCAGGGGAGCCTCACTTCCGACTGCCGATTGGCCACTGTCTTTCTCGGCGGAGGAACTCCGTCCTCGCTCACCGGAATCCAGATCTATAACATCATGAGCGCGGTGTATGAGAGCTTTGCGGTGGACTCCGACGCGGAGATTACGATTGAGTGCAACCCGGGTACGGTGGACAAGGAGAAGCTGTACGGCTACCGGGAGTCCGGCATCAACCGGGTGAGCATGGGACTGCAGTCTGCGAACAATGAGGAGCTGAAGCAGTTAGGACGCCTGCACAGCTACGAGGATTTTTTGCGCAGCTATGAATTGGTTCGGGCCGCCGGCTTTCACAATGTCAATGTGGATATGATCAGTGCCATACCGAATCAGACGGTGCGGTCATGGAAAAGCAGTCTGAAAAAGGTGATGATGCTGAAGCCGGAGCACCTCTCCGCCTACTCCCTGATTCTTGAGCCGGGAACGCCTTTTTATGAGCGCTATGGCTCCGAGGAGGGGAAATCGGCGCTGCCGGACGAGGATGCGGATCGGGAGATGTATGCGGATACCGGGCGCATTCTGGAGGAATATGGTCTGAAGCAGTATGAAATATCCAATTACGCAAAGCCCGGCTATGAGTGCCGCCACAACATCGGATACTGGACAGGGGTGGAGTATCTTGGCTTAGGTCTTGGCGCCTCCAGTCTGTATTTGAATCATCGCTATCATTCGGTGCGGGATCTCGAGACATACCTTCATGTAAGGATGCGGGAAGATTTGACGCCGCTCTATCAGGATCTGGAAGCGCTGACGGAAGCGGATCAAATGGAGGAATTTATGTATCTCGGTCTTCGAATGACCCGGGGAGTGTCCGGAGCGGATTTTTACGAGCGCTTCGGGAGAAACATGTTCGATCTGTTTGCACCGCAGATTCGGAAGAATGTGGTGCTGAAGCTGCTGGAGCAGAAGGCTTCGGAGCTTAGGCTGACGCCCCGCGGCATGGACCTTAGCAATCGGGTGTTTGCGGATTTTTACCGGGCGCTGCCGCGGAGTTAAGCAGTGGGTTCGGGATTCTTTTCGCGCCGGGTGTGAAAACGCGGAAGGAGTATTTTGGCAGATTCCGCAGCTCTTCGCCTTCCTCCCGTGTGATTTTTGCACCTTCGGGAGTAGAGCGAGGGGCTGTTTTTGGTGAGGGGAGGAGAAGTGGAACGAATTGAGCTTAGCGCTGAGCTGTCGCTTCCAAAGATTGTGGAAAGCGGACAGTGCTTTCGGCCGGTGAGGCTGGAAAACGGACTCTACCGATTGATCAGCGGACAGAATATTTTGTACTGCAGGCAGCACTCTCCGCATGAGCTGGAGATCTCCTGCGGCAAAGAGGAGTGGGAGGCTGTCTGGGTGTCTTACTTTGATTTGAAGAGTGACTACCGGGCGCTTTGCGAAACAGCAGAGGAGAACGCCTTTTTGTCGGCGGCGCTGGAGCACGGAAGAGGACTCCGGATCCTCAGGCAGGATCACTGGGAGATGCTCATTTCCTTTCTTCTCTCTCAGAGAAAATCCATTCCCGCAATCCGGACATCCATACAGAAGCTGTGCCAGCGTTACGGTGCAGTTCGGCGGACGGCATATGAGGAGGCAGTCTTTCTGTTCCCCACGCCGGAGGCGCTTAGGAAGGCGGAACCGGAGGAGCTCTGTTCCTGCGGGCTGGGCTATCGGGTATCCTATGTGAAGGACGCTGCAGAAAAGGTGCTTTGCGGGGCGCTTCCCCTGCAGGATCTGGAAGCGCTGGATGACGAAGCGCTGTTTGATCAGCTCTGCAGGGTGCGGGGCGTCGGGAAAAAGGTGGCGAATTGCGTCATGCTGTTTGCATACGGGCGGTATGAGCGCGTGCCGTCCGATGTCTGGATTCAGCGTATTGTGGAGAAGAAATATGCCGGGCGGGAGCCGTTTTCCGCGTGGCGGGGGGCGGGAATTTTGCAGCAGCATCTGTTTTACTACGCACTGAAGCACAAGGAGGAGTTTACGAAATGATGGAAATCAGGAAGCTTTCAAAGGAGGAAATCAGGATCATCTATGAGGAGCGCATGGTCTCCGACTTTCCAAAGGAAGAGCTTAAGCCCTTTTCAAAGCTTGCAGAGATGTACGACAGAGGGCAGTATTCCGGCTACAGCGTAGTCGGATCCCAGGGAGAGCTCCTTTCCTATGCGCTGTTTGCCCGACTCCCGGCAGAGCAGAGCGGACGATTTCACTATCTGTTCGACTATTTTGCCGTGCATGAGGACTTGAGAAATGAAGGAATCGGAACCAAATTTCTGCGCCGCCTGGCCACCTGTCTGCCGGATGCGGAGAGCGTGATCGGCGAGGTGGAGAATCCCCGGTTTTCAAAGGACGAAGCGGAGGAGGAGCTGCGGTCGCGCCGCCTTAGGTTCTACCATCGAAACCGGGTGAGAGCCTGCGGCGTTACGGCGTCCGTCTTAGGCGTTTCGTTTCAAATTGTGGAGGCGCTTTTGGGAAAACCCCATTCCGCAGAGGAGATCCGGGAGCTGCTCCGAAGATTTTACCACCTGTTCTTTACGGAGGAGGAATACGAGAAGTGGGTGGAGATTCGATGAGTATTGCCCGCCATGAGACCTGCCCCTTTCCGGTCTCCCTCCGGGGGAGGGAGACGCGGCGGCACTGATGGTTCATGGACGGAGAGGGGAAGGCAGGGCTCTTATTCGACGGTCACGGATTTTGCCAGGTTTCTCGGCTTATCCACATCCAGTCCCTTGGCGACGGAAACGTAGTAGCTGAGGAGCTGCAGCGGAATCGTCGCCAGGGAAGCTGTGAAGTGCTCATCCGTCTCCGGAAGGAAAATCGGAAAATCCACCGTGTCCCGGATGTCCAGCGCCCCGGCTGCCGCGATTCCCATGAGATAGGCGCCGCGGCTCTTCACCTCAATCATGTTGGAAAGGGTTTTTTCGTAGAGAGAGGGCTGGGTGAGAATACCGATCACCAGGGTGCCGTCCTCGATCAGGCTTATGGTGCCGTGCTTCAGCTCTCCGGCGGCATAGGCTTCCGAGTGGATATAACTGATTTCCTTCAGCTTAAGGCTTCCCTCCAGTCCGATGGCGTAGTCGATGCCTCGGCCGATGTAGAATACGTCGCGGGCGTTGGCAAACTTCGCGGCAAACCACTGAATTCGCTCCTTGTTGTCAAGAATGCTCTGAATCTTGGCAGGGAGCGTGCACATCTCCCGCAGCATGGCAGAGGCAGCGGCTTCGCTCAGCCGACCCAGCTGTTGGGCCATGCCGATGGCCAGCAGGTAGGAGGCGATGAGCTGAGTCGAGTAGGCCTTTGTGGTTGCCACTGCGATTTCAGGTCCCGCGTAGGTATAAAGCACGTGATCCGCCTCCCGGGCGATGGAACTTCCCACCACATTGACAATGGCCAGAGTGCGCAGTCCCTTCGCCTTGGATTCGCGGAGTGCGGCCAGGCTGTCGGCTGTCTCGCCGGATTGGCTCACAATGACAGCCAGGGTGTCCTTGGACAGACGCGGATGCCGGTAGCGATATTCGGAGGCCAGCTCCACGCGAACCGGCAGCGCCGTGAGATCCTCCAGCAGATACTGGGCAACCACGCCCACATGATAGGCGGAGCCGCAGCCGATGATGCAGAGCTCGCGGATGCCGGCAATGACGGAATCGGTGAGACCGATGGAGGCGAGATTCACGGAACAAGCGGCATCCGGTGCGTCGATGTCTCCGGTCAGGTAGGCGTGGATCGTATCGGAGACCGCCTTCGGCTGCTCGTGGATTTCCTTCATCATGAAGTGCTCAAATCCGCCTTTTTCCGCCGCTTCTGCGTCCCAGTCAATGTGAACCGCCGTCTTCTCCACCAGATCTCCGTTCAGATCGTAAAATTCCGCCCGATCGGCAGTGATTCGTCCCATTTCCAGGTTGTCGACATAGACCGCCTCTCTGGTGTAGTTCAGAATCGCGGAGACATCGGAAGCAATGAAATTTTCTCCCGTTCCCAGTCCCACAATGAGGGGAGCATCTTTTCTTGCCAGGTAGAGCTCGTTGGGGTAATCCCGGAACATGACGGCAAGCGCATAGGAGCCGCGCACGCGCACCATGGTTTTTGCCAGCGCGTCGATGGGGCCCATTTTGTATTTTTTGTAGTAGTAATCAATGAGCTTGACAATGGCCTCCGTATCCGTGTCGGAGTAGAAGGAATAGTGATTCCGGAGGAGCTTCTCCCGAATTTCCTGATGATTTTCAAAAATGCCGTTGTGTACGGCGATCACGTTGCAGTCGTCCGTACAGTGAGGGTGTGCGTTGCTTTCGGAGGGGACGCCGTGTGTGGCCCACCGGGTGTGTCCGATGCCGCAGCAGCCCGGGACGGCTCTGCCTTGATCTGTCTTGTCCGATAAGACCCGGAGACGCCCCTTTGCTTTGACGATAACCGGCGCTTCCGCATCCCTTCTCACGGCGATGCCGGCGGAGTCATAGCCCCGGTATTCAAGTTTTGCAAGACCGCTCAACAAAATGGGAGCGGCCTGCCTCTTTCCCACGTAACCAACAATTCCGCACATAGCTGCTTTTCCTCCACGGGCCGAGTGAGGCCCTTTGAATTTAAAATTTTATATTACAACATCATACCGCATTTCATGCTATAATTTCAATCAGGAATAGAATGGAGAGAGCTATGCTGAAAAATCTTATTTTTGATGTGGGAGGCGTGCTGCTGGAATATCAGTGGTACAAGGCGCTGACAGATCTGGGATACGATGAAACGGAAGCACAGGAGGTGGGAAAGAAGCTGGTGCGGGATCCGATCTGGCCCATGATGGATTACGGCGTCATGACCATTGATGAGGTTCGGGAAAAGCTGAAGCTGGTGTACCCGGAGCTGGAGGAAATGATGGCGGAAATCCTCAAAAACCCCAAGGTGCTGGCGGTTCCGCGGCCTGAAATCTGGGATCAGGTGCGAAGACTCAAGGAGGCAGGCTACCGCATTTTTCTGCTTTCCAATTACGGAGAGGAGCTTTGGGAAGCGCATGTTGCGCATCAGCCCTTTATGCAGCATGTGGAGGATGCGGTGATTTCCTGCCGCATTCACATGGTCAAGCCCCAGAGACGAATTTATACATATGCACTTCAGAAATTCGGAATCCGGGGGGAGGAGTCCGTGTTCTTCGATGATCGTCCCGAGAACACGCTGGCGGCGCGGAAGGCGGGATTGCCGGCGGTAACCGTTTCTTCGAGAGAAGACCTGAATCGGATCCTGGAGCGCCTTCTGGAAGAGGGAGAGGAGAGTCTGCCGGAGGAAAGGAGAGCGTGAGCGAGATGGCAAATGCGGTACCTCGTCGCCGCAAAGCAAACTATGAAATTGACATGATTCACGGCCCGATGCTTCGGAAGGTGCTGGTTTTCTCGCTGCCGCTGATGCTTTCGGGCGTGCTTCAATTACTGTTCAATGCGGCGGATATCATCGTAGTCGGTCGCTTTACCGGCCCGGAGGCCATTGCGGCGGTGGGCTCTACAACGGCGCTGGTCAATCTCATGATCAGCCTGTTTGTGGGACTCTCCGTGGGAGCCAATGTGCTGGTTGCCCAGTATTACGGCGCGGGGGATCAAAAAAACTGCAGGGAAACCGTCCGGGCGGCGGTGCTGCTTTCCGTTGTTGCGGGGATTCTGCTTTCGGTGATGGGCTTTTATTTGTCCCATCCCATGCTGAAGCTCATGGGAACGCCGGAAAATGTGATCCGGCTTTCCACCGTATACCTTCAGATCTTTTTTCTGGGGATGCCGGTTCTTATGCTGTATAACTTCGGCAGTGCGGTGCTGCGCGGCGTCGGGGACACCAGACGTCCGTTGATTTATCTCATGATTGCAGGCGTTCTGAATGTGGTTCTGAATCTGACCTTTGTGATCCTGTTCGGAATGGGAGTCGCAGGGGTGGCGCTTGCCACCATTTTATCTCAGGCGGTTTCCGCAGGATTGGTGCTGCGGTGTCTTATTGTCTATGACGGCATGGTACGCCTGACGCTTCGGGACAGGGAGGAGGAGAGGCAGGGATTTTTTTCGGATGTCCGGAGGGCGGCGCTGGAAACCTTCCACTACCACCCGGAGAAGCTCCTGTCCATTTTTCGAAACGGATTGCCGGCGGGGGTGCAGACGGCGCTGTTCAGTGTTTCCAATGTCATCATCCAGTCCTCGGTCAACTCCTTCGGGTCCGTAGTCATGGCGGGCAATGCGGCGGCGCAAAATCTGGAGGGCTTTGTATATCTCTCCATGAACGCGCTGATGCAGGCGGCAATCACCTTTACGTCGGCGAATTACGGGGCGCGGGACAAGAAGCGTGTGACGCGGGTGATGCTCATCTGCATGGGGGTCGTAAGTGTGATCGGTCTTGCCTTGGGGCAGGGCGTCTACCGCTTCGGCGGTCCGCTGCTCTCGGTTTACACGACAGACGCGGAGACGATTTCCTACGGGGTGATTCGCCTTTCGGTGATCTCCGCCACCTATTTTTTGTGCGGACTGATGGACACCAGCACCGGCTGTCTTCGCGGAATTGGTTACGCCTTTCTGTCCATGATGATTTCATTGATCGGTTCCTGTGTGCTCCGGATCATTTGGGTCGCAACCGTATTTCAGGCGACGCCGACCCTGTTCATTCTGTACCTTTCGTACCCGATCTCCTGGATTCTGACGGCGGCGGTTCAGATCGGCTGCTTCCTTTTCATGAAGAAACGGGCTTTTGCGCGTCTGCAGTCGGTGGAGCCGGACGCGCCGGTTTCCCCTGCAGAAGGGACTTGTAATGAGAAAAGAGCGTGATAAAATGACAGGGGAAAAAAGGATGCTTTGCCGCTTGCGGCGGAAAGGATGAAATATGTTAAGCGTAGGAGTTAAGGGAAATCGCCAGGTAACCGTAACCAAGGAAATGCTGGCCTGCAGTGTTGGGAGCGGCGATGTCAAGGTGTATGCAACGCCCATGATGGTGGCGGAAATTGAGGAGACTGCAGCGTCCTCCGTGGCGCCGCTTCTGGAAGAGGGAAAGGTGACAGTGGGCACCCTGGTTCAGGTGAAGCATGTGGCGGCAACACCGGAGGGCATGAAGGTTCGGTTTGAGACAGAGCTGACGGATATCAGCAAAAACGGAAAATTTTTGACATTCCGTGTGAGCGCCTATGATGAGAAGGAGCTGATCGGAGAGGGAATCCACAGCCGCGCTGTGGTGGATCAGGAGCGCTTTGAGAAGAAAACAGCAGAGAAGTTAAAAGCAGAGTGAGGGGCAAGGCCATGAGGAATCGGGACGGTCATGATATTGTAAAAAAGACTGCTGACGCCTATCGGGTGACCGGCTGGAGCGGCGGGAAAACCACCGAGCTGGCTATCGCTCCGCCGGAGGCGATCTATGGGGAGCGGAGCTTTTTGTGGCGGGTCAGCTCTGCGACGGTGGAGCTGGAGCGAAGCGAATTTACACCGCTTCCGGATTATGAGCGTCTGCTTATGATTTTGGACGGGACCCTTCGTATTCGGCACGATGAGGGCGCCTGGGAGACCCTGCCCGCATTTCAAGTGCACCGCTTTGACGGCGCATCCGACACGGTAAGCGAGGGAAGGGTCATCGATTTTAACCTGATGTTGAGAAAGGGGAGCTGCCAAGGAACCCTGATTCCGATCTGCCTTCGGTCGGGAGAAAAACAGCGCCTTTCGGAGACAGGGGAAACTCTGCTGATCTATTGCTTCCGCGGGCAGATGAAGCTGGAAGCAGAGGGGGAAGAGCCTAAGGCGCTTCGGGACGGAGAGAGCCTTCTCATTTCCGGGGAGGCACTTGAAAGGTCTTGGATTGTGATGGGCGAAACCGAGCTGCAGGCCGTGGCGGCAGTGGTGCGGAATCGGTAGACAGCCCGGAAGCGGATCCATGGTTTGGTATCCCGCGGGCATGCCCCGGGATACTTTTTTATGGAGGAAAGAAGGAGGCCAAATTGGATCAGAGACGAGTGAGGATGGTAGAAATGCTGCTGCTCACTGCGCTTTTCTACTTCAGCTATACTGTGCTGGAGGCGTTGACCTCACAGCTTTGGTACGAGGGGCTGCTTCGAAGCGGGTTCACGGAGGAATTTCTGGAACAAAACGGGAACATCCCGTACAGCCTTGCGTCATTTGCCATGGCGTTTCTCTATTACCTGATCTATCGCAGGTTGAAAAAGAGAGGGGAGCAGACACAGCCGGTGCCGAATCTGGAAGAACACAGACGCCTGCACGGATGGAAGGCCATCGGGGTCAGTCTGGTTCTCGCCTTTGGCTGCATCGGTCTTTCCACCCTTTGGATGACAGCTGTGGATCGGGTGTTCGCGGAGATCCCGTTTGTGCAGAACAGCCTTGAGACGATGGAGTCCGCGTTTACGGAGATGGAGGAGGGCTCGTATCTCTGGTCCTTTCTCTATATCTGTGCCAGCGGCGCACTGGTGGAGGAGCTTTTGTTTCGCGGGCTGATTTTTCACTGCCTGGAGCGGGGATTTTTGAGCAAGGGAGCGGCAATCGTTTTGTCGGCGCTGCTGTTCGGAATCTGGCACGGCATCTTTGTGCAGTCTGTTTACACCTGCCTGATCGGGCTGGTTCTGGGCTACAGCTACGTGAAGACAAGAGATTTGCGGTACCCGATTCTCATCCATTTTCTTAACAATTTTATGGGCACGCTGCCGCCGCAGCTGGATACGGATGCGGTATTTTACGGAATTGAGGCAGTCGGTGTCTGCATCCTGCCCTTCATGTTTCTTTTGATGTTTTTCCTCCGGGAGTCTCCGAAACCGCGGAATTCATGACCCGGGCACAGACAGAAAGGAACACCTCTCACCGGGGGAAGGAAGCGCCTCTTGTCGGAGGCAGGTAGAAAGCGCCTCTTGCCGGGCACAGAGGGGAATGAAACGTTCCTTGCCGGAGACAGGCAGGAAGTGCCCCTCGCCGGAGGCAGGCAGAAAGCGTCTCTTTCCGGACGACGAAGGGGGGAAGAAAACGGGGGTCACGTTGTATTTTACCCTGAAATATGGTATCATAAGAATGAAATCATAACTCAGTCCGACATCCATCGGGTGTCGGACTGTCTCAGCGCAAGGAAACCAAAACGAGAGAAAGGGAGGCTGAAATATGGCAACATGGAAGTGTAAGAAATGCGGTTACATCTACGAGGGCGAGAGCCTCTCGGCGGATTTTAAATGTCCGGTATGTAAGGTGACGGCATCCGAATTTGAAAAGACAGAAGAGGACAAAAAGGCGAATCGTTACGCGGGGACACAGACAGAGAAGAATCTGCAGACTGCATTTGCGGGAGAGTCCCAGGCGCGGAACAAGTATACCTTCTTTGCTTCCGTGGCAAAGAAGCAGGGATTTGAACAGATCGCCTATTTGTTCCTTAAGACCGCCGACAATGAGAAGGAGCACGCAAAGCTCTGGTTCAAGGAGCTGAACGGCATCGGCGATACTGCGCAGAATTTGCTTGCCGCCGCAGAGGGAGAGAACTACGAGTGGACCGATATGTATGAAGGATTTGCAGATACCGCAGAGAAGGAGGGCTTCCCGGCGCTTGCCAGAAAGTTCCGTCTGGTTGCTGCGATTGAAAAACACCATGAGGAGAGGTACCGGGCACTCTTAAAGAACGTGGAGCTTTCCGAAGTGTTTGAAAAGAGCGAGGTCAAGGTCTGGGAATGCCGCAATTGCGGCCACATCGTAGTCGGAACCAAGGCGCCGGAGGTATGTCCGACCTGCGCACATCCGCAGAGCTATTTTGAGATTCATATGGAAAACTACTGATGATTTCCTGTCAGCAGAGATTCCGGGAGAGGAGGAAATTCAATGTTAAACAAGAAGATAAGCGAGCTGTTAGATGACCAGTTCAACAAGGAAATGTATTCTGCGTATCTCTATCTGGATTATGCAAATTACTACCATGAGCAAGGGCTGGACGGTTTTGCCAACTGGTATGATATTCAAGCCCAGGAGGAGCGGGATCACGCGATGCTGATTCGAACCTACCTCCACAACAACGGAGAGAAGCTGGCACTGGAAGCAATCGAAAAGCCCAGCGGTGTATATCGAAGCATAGAGGAGCCGCTTCGGCTGGCCCTGCAGCATGAACGCTACATCACGGATCAGATCAACCAGATTTACAAGGCGGCGGACAAGGTCAATGATTACCGCAGCATGCAGTTTCTCGATTGGTTTGTGAAGGAGCAGGGAGAGGAAGAAAAGAATTCAGAGGATCTGATTCGGAAGTTTGAGCTGTTTGGGAATGAGGCAAAGGGGCTCTATGCACTGAATCAGGAGCTGCTTGCGCGCAGGTATGCAGCGCCGTCGCTGGTTCTGTAACAGAAGGAACGCTGCCCCGGGTCCCGGATCCGGGGCAGCGAAAAGACGAAAACGCGCACATGATCACATCAAAGGAGATAACAATGAAATTTTACAAGTGTTCTGATTGCGAAAGTATTTTTACTACACTGGACGCAGCCGTAAAGGTCTGTGAAGACAGCAAAATGACGGAAATGGTTGCGAATACAACGGACGCCGCCACAGAGAAGCATGTTCCGGCAGTTTCCAAAGAGGGAAATAAAGTGGTGGTCAAGGTGGGCAGTGTCACGCACCCCATGCTGGATGCCCATTTCATCCAGTGGATCGTTCTGGAGACTAAGGCAGGCTATCAGGTGAAGGAATTGAAGCCGGGGGAGGAGCCCTGCGCCGTCTTTTTACTGAGCGAGGACGATGCTCCGGTGGCAGCCTATGAGTACTGTAATCTGCACGGCCTGTGGAAGGCAGAGATCTGAGGCGGGCGGTACACCGCATTTCCATGAAATAAGGTGAGAAAACGAAAAAGCGGAGCCGGGATTTCCCGATTCCGCTTTTGTTTTTCTTCTAAGAGAGGGAGCCCTCCTGAGAGGGGGTCTTCCTGAGAGGGAACTTTCCCTGAGAGGGAACTTTCCCTGAGGGGGGACATTCCCCAGAGGGGACTTTCTCTGAGAGGGAACTTTCCCTGAGGGGGGACATTCCCCAGAGGGAACCTTCCCTGAGAGGGGATCTTCCCTGCCACGGGGAAGGCGTGCGCCTCCGGATGTTTCATTCTGCGCAGCGGTAGCTGACAATCAGGCCATTTTTTTCGGCATAGAAGGTGGCGAGCCCGCCAGTGGGGAAGATCGTGACAGGCAGATCCCCGAAGGCTGCGATAATCATATCCTTCAGAGCCTGAGCCATGGGGAGATTCAAGCAGTGTACGATCACCACCTCCTGGATTGCGCTGCCCTTTTCCTTCATGTCGTTTAGGATGGAGTTGAGCACCCGCTTGGTTCCGCGAACCTTTCCCTTGATGGCAATGCGCCCCTCCGGGGAAGCAATGCCGACTCCCCAGAAGCCCAGTGCATTTGCTACAAAGCCTGTCATCCGGCTCATACGCCCGTTTTTGACCAGATTGTCAAAGGAGGAGAGCGCATAAATGATATGGATACGGGCGCGCAGTGCGTTTGCTTTTTTTACGATGGAATCGAAATCCATCCCGGCCTCAATCATGCGGGTCACCGCGCGGATCAGGAGGGTGATGGAGGGACCCTCCGCCAGACTGTCGATCACGGCGATGTTGCGGCTGGGATCGGCCTCCTTTGCCATAAGCTCTGCGGTGCGTGCACTGCTGTAGCTGCCGGAAAGTGCGGAGCTTAGGGTAAATGCCAAGGCGTTCCCCGGTCTCTGAAAGTGCTTCAGCCATAGATCGGGGGAGGGACATGCCGTCCTTGCAATCTTGCTTTTGCTCATGACGGCAATCAGTTCTTCCGTATCAATACTTCCGTCATCTACAAATTCACGATGATCGGTATGAATATAGAAGGGCACGCTGTCATAGCGTATATCTGTGGCGCTGTGTTCAAAGTTAAGATCATCACAGCTGGAGTCCGTTACAATGTTCCACATAGGGCTCCTCCTTCCTTTTTCTGCTATTATACTACCGGAACGCATTTTCTAAAACCTTTTTTCAAGGTGCGGGCATTGCTTTCTTGGAAAAGCGCGCTTCCTGTGATATATATTATAGATGTTACTTCCTGTGATTTTGCTTTTATTCTGTCTTGATTTGGAAGCGCGTGCCTGCTGAAGTCGGGTGCGCCGGAGGTGAATCATGTATGATGTCATCATTATCGGGGCGGGTCCCGGCGGTATTTTTTCCGCATATGAACTCACTCAGCGCTGCCCCGGGTTAAAGATTGCCGTTTTCGACGCCGGACATTCACTGGAGAGGCGCCGCTGTCCCATTGATGGGGTAAAGGTCAAGTCCTGCATCGGGTGCAAACCCTGCTCCATTATGAACGGCTTCGGAGGAGCGGGAGCCTTCTCCGACGGCAAATATAATATTACCAATGACTTCGGCGGAACGCTCTACGAGTATATCGGAAGAGAAAAAGCACTGAAGCTCATGCATTATGTGGATGAAATCAATGTGCGCTACGGAGGAGGGGGAACCAAGATGTACTCCACCTCCGGCACGGCATTAAAGACACTTTGTATGCAGAACAGCCTGCAGCTTCTGGAGGCATCGGTGCGTCACCTGGGAACCGACATCAATTACGTGGTGCTGCAGAATATTTACGAGGCGCTCAAGGATAAGGTTTCCTTTTTCTTTGACACAAGGGTGCAGAAGCTCTGCAGGACGGAACGAGGATACGTAGCCAGCTATGAAGGCGGCACGGCGGAGAGCCGGGCCTGCATCATTTCCGTAGGACGAAGCGGAAGTAAGTGGATGGAAAGCATCTGCGACCAGCTTCAGATCAAAACCAAATCCAATCGCGTGGATATTGGGGTTCGGGTGGAGCTTCCCGCCGCAATTTTTGCGCACATTACGGACGAACTTTATGAAAGCAAGATTGTGTACCGCACCAAGAAATTTGAGGACAATGTGCGCACCTTCTGCATGAATCCCCGGGGCATCGTGGTCAATGAAAATACCAACGGAATCATCACCGTGAACGGACACAGCTTTGAGGATGAGGCAAAGAAAACGGAGAATACAAACTTTGCCCTCCTGGTTTCCAAGCACTTCTCCGAGCCGTTTAAGGATTCCAACGGATATGGTGAAAGCATTGCCCGCCTGTCCAATATGCTGGGCGGAGGAGTCATCGTGCAGCGGTTCGGAGATTTGGAGCGGGGACGACGCAGCACGAAAAAGAGAATCGAAGAGTCCACGGTACATCCCACCCTTGCCGCGACTCCGGGGGATCTTTCTCTGGTGCTTCCGAAGCGGGTGCTGGACGGCATTATTGAAATGATTTACGCACTGGATCGGATTGCTCCCGGAACCGCAAACGACGACACCCTGCTCTATGGCGTGGAGGTCAAGTTTTACAATATGGAGGTGGAGCTGGACGAAAACCTGGAAACCCGCCATGAGGGGCTGTTTGTCATCGGAGACGGCAGCGGCGTGACCCACTCCCTGTCGCACGCATCGGCGAGCGGCGTCTATGTTGCGCAGTGTATTGCAAAGCGCCTTGCTGCGGGCGTCGCTTCCCATGAAGGGTGATGCTCAAAACCTGACGGAGGGCTCCTTGCACTACGGCATTTTTTTCTTCAGTCTTCCCCTGATTTTTTCCAACCTGCTTCAGATTTTATTTAATGTCTCAGACATTGCCGTGGTGGGGCGTTTTTCCGGGTCGATTGCCCTGGGGGCAGTGGGCTCCACCACCACGGTGGTCGCCCTGTTTACAGGCTTTCTGATCGGCGTAGGAAGCGGTGTCAATGTGATCGTGGCACGCTACATGGGACAGCGGAATCAGGAAGAGCTGCAGGAAAGCGTCCACACTGCATTTCTGGTCTGCGCCGGTGTGGGGCTTCTCCTCTGTCTGTTTGGAGAGGGAATTGTATCCGGCTTACTCACTCTGTTAAAGACCAAGGAGGAGCTGCTTCCCGGCGCCGTATGCTATCTTCGCATTTATTTTCTAGGCATCCCGGCACTGGCGCTCTTTAACTTCGGAAATGCTGTATTCAGCGCTGCAGGCGATACAAAGAAGCCGCTTTTATTTTTGACGGCCTCCGGGGTTCTGAATGTGTTGCTGAACCTGTTTTTTGTTGTGGGACTGCACTTTGATGTGGAGGGCGTTGCCATTGCCAGCGTCACAGCACAGTACGTCTCGGCACTGCTGGTGCTGCTCTCCTTGCGGCATGCGAAGGAAGCTTACGCACTGCATGGAAGCTGCCTGAAGCTGCATAGAGGAAAGGCAGCCCTGATTCTTTCCATCAGCATGCCGGCAGGGCTTCAAAACGCCGCCTTTCAGCTGGCCAATCTATTTGTGCAGTACGGGCTGAACTCCTTTCCGGCGATCGTGGTGTCCGGGCACGTGGCAGCCCAGAACGCGGATGCACTGGTATACGATACCATGGCGGCATTTTACACGGCCTGCGGCAGCTTTATCGGTCAAAATTACGGCGCAGGTCAGATGGACCGGGTCTGGAAAACCTATCGAATCAGCCTGCTCTATGCCTTTTTGGCGGGAACCTTGCTGGGAAGCGGCATTGCCCTCTTTGGAGAGTCCTTTATGCGCCTTTTTACCACGGACCCGGAGGTGATCCATGCGGGGCTGTTCCGCCTGCATATTATGGGATTTTTCTACGGCTGCTCAGCCATTGTGGATGGAAACCTTGCAGCGTCCCGGGCGCTGGGAAAGGGAGCAGTTCCCACCGCCATCCTTTTGCTGGGGGTCTGTCTGTTCCGCATTCTTTGGATTTTTACGGTATTCGCGTATTTTAAGACCCTGCTGTCTCTCTACCTGTTGTTTATGGTTTCCTGGGGCATTACGGGGATCGCGGAGTATGCTTATTTCCGGAAGGCATATGGGGAAGCAGCGGGGAGAGTGGCGTGAGGAGCGGGGCAAAGGATAATATCGCAAAGGGACAATGCAGATTGGAAATGATATATGGTATGATGTGTTTATACAGCAACTGCAATTGCGGTTTACGGGAAGAAATGAAATAAACAGAAGGATCGCAGGGTCTCGTTGCCCTGCCGTATGGTACTGAAGGGGAGGGGCAGGTGTTATGTTCACATTCGAGAGAGGCACGTCGGTGAAGAATGATAAGCAAGCCATAGATCTTAACAACAAAACAATTCTGGTGACAGGTTCGCCTGGATTTATAGGAGCGAATCTTGTGATGAGACTTCTTTCTGATTTGTCTTGTGGTACAGTGATCAGCTTTGATTCTATGAATGATTATTATGATCCAAAGCTTAAGGAATACAGGCTTGAATTGATTAAAGAGACGGCAAAGACAACTCCTGTAAAGCATGTGTTCATTAAAGGAGATCTTGCGGATCAGACGTTAGTAGAAGAAGCTTTCAAGAGGTACAAGCCGCAGATTGTAGTAAATCTAGCTGCTCAGGCTGGTGTGAGATATTCAATTGACCATCCCGGTGCGTATATAGAGAGCAATATTGTTGGATTCTTCAATATTCTGGAGGCATGCAGATGGCATGAGGTGGAGCATCTGGTGTACGCTTCGTCCAGTTCTGTTTACGGTGGAAATAAAAAGGTTCCGTTTTCCGTAGAAGACAAAGTGGATCATCCGGTTTCTCTTTATGCCGCCACCAAGAAGAGCAATGAGCTCCTGGCACATAGCTATTCTAAGCTCTATAACATTCCCAGTACCGGTCTGAGATTTTTTACGGTTTATGGTCCCGCAGGGCGTCCGGATATGTTCTACTATTCAGCGACACAGAAATTAGCAGCAGGGATGAAAATTCAAATTTTCAATTACGGCGATATGAAGAGGGACTTCACCTATGTGGATGACATCGTGGAGGGGATTGTTCGGGTCATGCAAGGAGCACCAAAGAAAAAAACAGGAGAAGACGGCCTGCCTGTTCCACCGTATGCTATCTATAATATTGGCGGTGGTACACCGGAAAACTTACTTGATTATATCGCCACATTACAAGAAGAACTGGTTCGGGTTGGAGTGCTTCCGGCTGATTATGACTTCAATGGACATAGAGAGCTTGTAGGGATGCAAGCTGGGGATGTACCTGTGACTTATGCTGACTGTGAAGCACTGGAGCAGGAGTACGGGTTCAGACCTACCATTGACATCAGAACCGGTCTTAGGCGTTTTGCTGAGTGGTATAAGGAGTATTATGCAGCACAGTAAGCGGATTCGATCCTATGGGGCTGAAAATAGACTTGATATGTTCTTGCAATGCGGCTGACAAGGCCTGTACAAGAGAGTTGTTTCAGAGAGATGAATAATCACTGATGACACCAGAGGACTGGCGGCGTGTGACGATAGAACGCCTGGATCATAAGAGATGGAAGGTATGGACAAATGCAGATAGCTGTTGCCGGCACCGGATATGTGGGACTTTCTTTGGCTGTGTTGTTATCTCAACACAACCATGTTACTGCTGTGGATATTGTGCCTGAAAAGATTGAAAAGTTGAACAGGTGGGAATCTCCGATTCAAGATGATTATATAGAACAATTTTTAGCAGAACATGAGGAGCGGAGGCTGGATCTGACGGCAACTGCAGATGGAGAAGGTGCATATGCATCCGCAGATTTTGTGATCATTGCTGCCCCTACCAACTATGATCCGCAGAAGAACTTTTTTGATTGCAGTGCGGTGGAAGCTGTGATTGAACTTGTATTGAAAAGCTCTGAAACTGCTGTCATGGTTATTAAGTCCACAATCCCGGTCGGTTATACAAAGCACATCAGAGAGAAGTATAAAACAGATCGCATTCTCTTCAGTCCGGAGTTTTTGCGCGAGTCCAAGGCTCTGTACGATAACCTTTATCCTTCCCGTATTATTGTTGGCTGTGATGAGGACAGCAGGGAGAAGGCTGAGACATTTGCAGGATTGCTTGTAGAGGGTGCTGTGAAAAAGGACATGGAAGTCTTGACTATGGGGTTCACCGAGGCAGAAGCCGTTAAGCTCTTTGCGAATACATATTTGGCGCTGAGAGTGTCATACTTTAACGAGCTGGATACCTATGCCGAAGTCAAAGGATTAAACACAGCAGATATTATAAGAGGTGTGAGCTTGGATCCGAGAATTGGAGATTATTACAACAATCCCAGCTTTGGATACGGCGGTTATTGTCTGCCGAAAGATACCAAACAGCTTTTGGCAAACTACCAGGATGTGCCGGAAAACTTGATTCAAGCGATCGTGGAAAGTAACCGAACCAGAAAAGACTTCATAGCTGACAGAGTTTTGGAGAAAGCCGGTTACTACACGTCTTCCAGTATGTGGAATGCTGAAAAGGAGCGCCCGATCACGATAGGCGTGTACCGCCTGACAATGAAGGCGAATAGTGATAACTTTCGCCAGAGTTCTATTCAGGGGGTGATGAAAAGGATTAAAGCTAAGGGAGCAACGGTCATAGTCTATGAGCCAACGCTTCCGGAAGGAAGCTCTTTCTTCGGGTCACTGGTTGTTAATCATGTCGAAAGGTTTAAGAATAGTTGTGATGCTATTATAGCCAATCGGTATGAGCCGGAGTTGAATGACGTTGAGGAAAAAGTCTATACGAGAGACTTGTTTAGGAGGGACTGAATGATCATAACGAAAACGCCATTTAGAATGTCCTTTTTCGGCGGCGGCACAGATATGGAGAGCTTCTTTCGAGAGTATGGAGGAGCTGTATTAAGTACTACATTTGATAAATACTGTTATGTGACGGTTCGACATCTTCCAAGGTTTTTTGACTGGTCGACACACCTGACATATTCAAATCAGGAATATGTGACAGATGTGAAAGATATCAAGCATCCTGCAATCAGAAATGCCATGAATATGCTTGATATGCATGAAATCAGATTGCTATATGAAGCCGATTTACCGGCGCGTTCCGGGTTGGGCACCTCTTCTTCTTTTGCTGTGGGGATGCTTAATGCATTCTATGCCCTTAAAGGGAAGTATGCAGATAAGAAAAAATTGGCAGACGAAGCCATCTACCTCGAACGGGAATTATGCCAAGAAGCCGGTGGCTGGCAGGATCAAATTGCAGCGGCATTTGGTGGAATGAATCGGATTGCATTCAACAAGGATGGCACATATGATGTCAGACCGATCATTATACATCCGGAGAGAAAGCAAAGTTTGAATGATAATTTGCTGATGTTCTTTACGGGTTTTACACGATTTAGTTCTGAAATGCAGAAGGCGAATGCGGAGGGATATGCTGAGAAGATTAAACAACTTCGAGACATGTATCGCCTTGTGGATGACGCTGAGGAAATTCTGGAAGATAAACATAGCAATCTGGATGATTTCGGCAGATTGCTGGATAAAACCTGGAGACTAAAACGGCAGACTGGAGGAGCCATTACTACGAGCTCCATAGATGCTTTATATGAAAAAGGAATTTCTGCAGGTGCCCTCGGTGGAAAACTGCTCGGAGCAGGCGGGGGCGGGTTCTTGCTGTTTTATGTACAACCGGAAAAGAAGAAGGCTGTCATGGAAGCCATGAAAGATCTGCTTTTTGTCCCCTTCCGTTTTGAAGACGGGGGAACACAGGTGATTCATTATACACCGGAAAGCTATGAACCCAAGGCGAATGTATAAGATATAAGATCATATCCGTATTTAGGGATACTAAAAGGTGGAGGATAAGATTTGAAAACAGCACTTGTGGGCAGTTCAGGTTATATTGCCCGGTTTATCCGGAAGAGGCTTGCAGAAGAATCTGAGATAGAGTCGGTTTTAAGGATTGACCGAAAGAATGATACGGACGCATATCTGAATCTTTTTGAGGCAGATCAGTTTGACTACAGCATTTTAAATGATATCGATTATGTAGTTTTCACGGCAGCGATCTCAAGTCCGGATCAGTGCGCGAAAGAATTCGATGCATGCTGGCAGATCAATGTAACAGGTACTTCTTATTTCATTCAAGAAGCAATAAAACGGAAATGCCGAGTTCTATTCTTTTCATCAGATGCTGTCTTTGGCGACATCTCTGGGAAGATTTATGACGAAGAGAGCCTGACAGAAGCATATACGCCTTATGGCAAGATGAAAAAGGCTGTTGAGGATGAGTTTAAAGGGAATCCTTTGTTCAAGGCAATTCGTCTGTCTTATGTGGCTTCGGCAAAGGACAAGTACTATACCTATTTATTTAATTGCATCAGGAATAATGAAGTGGCGGATATCTTTCATCCATTCTATCGAAACACAACCGTCGTTTCCGATGTGGTTGATGTTGTCATGTACTTCGCGCTGCATTGGGATGAGTATGAACATACATTTCTTAATGTCGCAGGCAAGGAGCTTGTCAGTCGAGTGAGAATGGCAGATGAACTGAACAGGTTCATGGGAGGGAAGCTAAAGTATACGATTTCGATGCCGGGAGATGCGTTCTTCATGAATCGTCCTCGCATTACCCAGATGAGGAGCTTATACATGAACCGGTATGGCATTGTTGAAGATAATACGTTCACGGAAAAAATTTCAAAAGAGGTGATGGAGGTAACAATATGAAGAGAGCATTAATCACTGGCATCACAGGGATGGTTGGATCCCATCTTGCGGATTTTTTGTTAGAGCACACAGACTGGGATGTATATGGTGTATGCCGTTGGCGCAGCCCGCTGGATAATGTTACCCACCTTTTGGATCGAGTGAACAAGAGAGATCGAGTGTTCTTTGAGTATGCAGATCTGAATGATGAAATGAGCTTAATTGCAGCTGTAAATAAGATTAAGCCGGATTATGTTTTTCATCTTGCCGCACAATCCTATCCGCAGACGTCTTTCACAGCTCCAATTGATACCTTGAATACGAATATTCTTGGTACTTGCAGGTTGCTGGAAGCATTCCGACTGGCCATGGATGAGGACAAGGATTACAAGCCGGTGATTCATGTATGTGCGAGCTCTGAGGTGTTTGGTCGAATTCCGGCAGAGAAGAAGCCTGAAACGGGCATTCATGAAGAATGCCCGTTTCATCCGGCAAGTCCATATGCAATTTCAAAAACAGGCACTGATCTTCTGGGGCGCTATTATGCAGAAGCTTATGGCATGACAGTGATGACGACCCGAATGTTCACCCACACCGGACCGAGGAGAGGTGATGTTTTTCATGAATCAACCTTTGCAAAACAGATTGCAATGATTGAGGCGGATTTAATTGAGCCCAAGGTCATGGTAGGAAACCTGAAGAGCCTCAGGACATATGCAGATGTACGCGATGCAGTGAGAGCGTATTACATGCTCGTAACGGTTAATCCAATTGCCGGTGAGTATTACAACATCGGCGGTTCTTATACCTGTGAAGTAGGTGACACACTACATACGTTGATTTCATATAGCACAAAGAAAGATGAGATTAAGATTGTTACAGACCCGGAGCGCCTGCGTCCGATTGATGCAGATCTTCAAGTGCCGGATTGCAGGAAATTTAAAGCGCATACCGGCTGGGAGCCAAAGATCAGCTTTGAAACCACAATGCATGACCTTTTGGATTATTGGCGCGAAAGGGTAAGGAAGGGCGAAGTATTCCTTACAAGATAACGAGATGGGGGGAAGGGACATGGCTTTAAATCGCATGCGTTTCATGAACACATATGTGGATAATGTGACTGAAAAGGAAGCGATTGCTCATATAGAAAAATGTATTGCAACAAGGAAAATCGGTCATGTCATTACTCCTAATGTGGATCAGATCGTACGGATTGAAAAAGATCCGTATTTTAAAGAGATCTGTGATCATGCAGAGTTGCTTCTTGTGGATGGCCATCCCTTGATTTGGATTTCTAAATGGTATGGTCAACCGATTAAAGAAAAAATATGTGGCTCTGATTTGGTTCCATTACTCTGTAAAGTGGCCAGTAAAAAAGGGTATCGCGTGTTTCTCTTAGGGGCAGCAGAAGGCGTAGCGGCGAAAGCAGCAGGCATTTTGAAAAAAGATTATCCCGGCATACAGATCGCAGGCACATATTCTCCTCCTTTTGGATTTGAGAAAGATAAAGAGGAACTGGAAAAAATTAATACGATGCTTTTGAACTCAAAGGCTGATCTCTTATTTGTGGGAATGGGCGTCCCAAAGCAAGATCGGTTTATTTATGAGAACATGGAGAAATATCGGATTCCAATGTCATTTTCAATAGGGGCAACCATAGATTTTATCGCAGGGGAACAGAAGAGGGCTCCCCGCTGGATGACAGATCATGGAATAGAATGGTTCTATAGACTGTTCAGCGACCCCAAGAGGATGTTTAAACGTTACATTGTTGATGACATGGAGATATTCAGGCTGGCTTGGAAGTACAGGAAGTCAAGTCATGCAAAATAACAAGACGATTTTGCTTATAATGTCGGCGCTGTTTATTGGAGGGGCAGAAAAGCAATACAGATATATCATGGAAGCTCTGGCTCAAAAACATAGGGTGCATGTATTGCTTCTAAACCAACCTTTGGATGGAGAGGAACTAAAAACAAGAGAATATACGAATGATCATAAGAATATCACTTTTTATCAATTGAACGGAGATGCTATCAATGAAGCAAAGTTGGGCAAGGTCTGCGCTAAGCTTGGTAAGATTCGGTCTTTCATTATACAATGGATATGGCTGAGGCGCTTTATAAAGAATCATACCGTTGATATTGTTATGTTTACTTACGTAACTCAGCTGCTTATGATACCGCTCTTTAAGAAGAATAATATCTATACAATATACAATGAAAGAAATACAGGCAGACAGATTTGTGACAGGGAATTTAAAATTAAGCTCTTGAGAAAATGTGATAAAGTCATTTGTAATTCGGACTATGCTGCTGAATATATCAAAAATAGGACTGGCATAGACACAGATATATATAGAAATGGAATTGATATTAAACCTTGCCAAAAGAGAACTCACGAGGGCTACCATATTTTAGTCCCTGCGAGAATCAGTAGAATAAAAAATCAAATGCTTGTGGTACAGGCGATAGAAGCATTAAAAGAATTTCTGAGTAAAGAAGAAATATCTGCAATCCGTACTTTTTTTGCGGGGAGTTGTGAGTTTGAAGATTATAAGCGTGAAATAGAAACAGAAATAAAAAAGAATAATTCAGATATCAAATTGCTTGGTTATGTGAAATGTATGGATGAGTTATATGCAAATTCCGATTTGATTATCCTTCCGTCCTACGAGGAAGGAACACCGAATGTGTTATTGGAAGCGTATATGCACAAGATAGATGTGTTGGTATCGAATATCCCTATGAATGTGTCATGCTGTACCAATGAGGAAATGACATTTTCACCCGATGATGCGGAACAGCTTGCAGAGAAAATTGCTTCTTGCTTAAGAAATAGAAAATCAGAAGAGTTTTTCACTTCTAATTTTGAATACTTGATTCGAAACTATGGATTAGATCAAATGCGGCAGAGATACCTTAGTCTTATCGATCATGTGATGGAGTGATAATGTTAATATGAAGATACTGTTCGCGATCAATCAATTAGGGGGCGGAGGAGCGGAAAGGGTACTCACACTATTGGCAAACCAAATGGTTCAGAATCATGAAGTGTATATCGTCTCTTTTACTCCCGGCATGACAAAATATCATATTAATCAAAATATTCATGTTAATGAATTAACCTTGAGAAAAAAAACAGCAATACATGTCGCGAGAGCGATAAGAGAAGAAGTGAAAGCGGTTAAGCCGGACTGCTTAATCTCATTTGAGTATCATATGAACATGAAAGCCTTGTTGGGGACCGTGGGGATTAAAAATCTGAGGAAAATTATCTCTGAACGAAACGACCCGTCACAGAAAGGCGGAACGCTTGGGAAAAAACAGGTAAGAGAGCTATTGTACAGGCTTTCAGATGTATTAGTATGTCAGACCCCTGATGCAATGAATTATTTTTCAAAGGAAATCCGATGCAAGACGGTGATTATTCCGAATCCGATCAGTGGAAATTTGCCGGAAGTTTGGAGTGGAAAAAGGGATAAAAGGATTGTAAATTTCTGCAGATTGGAAAAACAAAAGAACATTCCATTGCTGATCGATGCATTCTCTATCTTCCGTAGAAATCACAAGGAGTATCAATTAGATATATATGGCGATGGAGCGGAGAGAGAATACATACAAACATATATAGAAAGCAGGAATCTGAGAACGAGTGTGACACTCCATCCGGCGTCTCCGGAAATACATAAGTTAGTATCCAATGCAATGATGTATGTTTCGTCTTCAGATTACGAGGGCATATCAAATTCAATGCTTGAAGCACTTGCTCTGGGGATACCAACTATATGTACAGATTGCCCTTGCGGCGGAGCGAGAATGTTTATAAGAGATGGGGAGAATGGATTCCTTGTGCGTGTTGGAGATAGCAATGAATTGGCACAAAAAATGAGCGATCTTGCAGAAAATGCCAAATTAAGAAATATTTTTTCCCAAAACAGCATAAAAATCAGGGAAGATATTTCAAGTGATAAAATTGTGGGAAAATGGATGGATATTCTCAAATGAGTCTCTTCATATGGAGGCGATATGCACAAAGTCATCGAAAACAGATCCGAATTAAAAGAGTGGTTGGAGTATGAAAAGAAAAGATATGGGTATGTTCATGGGATAGCAGGGGTGATATTTCCCATTACCGAAAAGGATGTTCTGATGAAGCATCAGATTAGACTACGTAAGACGGAGTTCTACCACAATACAGGCCATCGACTTATGGAGATCATAAGCAAAATATTGCTCAGCAGGCTCCAGAATCAGTATTCGATTCATATTCCGATTAATACATGCGGAAGAGGCTTGTTGATCATGCATGTGGGACCGGTTTTAATAAATTGGCACGCATCAATTGGTGAAGACGCCACATTTCACATAAACACATCCATAGTTTCGAACAGCTCAGACGGAACGGCGCCGAGTATAGGGCACCACTTGTTTCTTGGTGTCGGAGCAACCGTGAGCGGCAATATCAAGCTTGGCAACTACTGTGTTGTTGGTGCCGGAGCAGTTGTAAACAAAAGTTTTGAACGTGATGATATCACCATTGCCGGTATTCCCTCAAAAATCATAAAAGAACAAGGGTGCTTAAATTGGGGGAAATAAATCCCCACCCAAACGAAGTAATTAGCAGGTGTATAAGAATGCAGACTAATTTATCTCCATCTTGGGATCTCTTAAGTGTAATGTTATATGTTTTTCTTGGATACGTAGGTGCCTGCGCCATCAAAAAAAGCAAACGGAAATCCTATGTATTGTTTCGTAGGAGAGGAAATCGTATTTATGCTGATTTGCCGTACTTACTGTGGTGGTGTTCCTGGACGTTTGTGGCTGCCTTCCGTTTCGTGAATAAAAACGGACTTGGGGGTACGGACGCTTATACGTATGCAAGTTATTTTAAAATATGTGATGGTTCTGCTTTTGAAGACAGCGCCTTTGTGCTCCAATATGCAGAACACTATGAAATTCTGTATAAGCTATTGAACAAAGCTATCCGTCCGTTTACGGATAATCACCAGGTGCTTTTTCTGCTGGTATATGGGTTTATTGTATGGACCTATCAAAAGGTGATTCGATGTTTTTCTTATGAAAACATATATGCAGCACCTTTTATTGCTTTATTTTTTGTGTATCTCCGTAGCTTTAACACATTAAGAACTGAGTTATCAGCTGCCTTTATCCTTTTAATGGTACTGTCACTTTATAAGGATAAATACGGAAGCGCCATGATATTAGGAATCATGGCGATTGGAATGCAGATCACATCAGCATTGTATTGTTTGCTTATTCCCTTTCATTATTGGTGTAGAAAAGGAAAACTTAATACATACAAAGTCATTATCATGGTTGCACTGTCCAGTCTGACAGGAAAGGCCGCACAAATTTTAATGACCGGGAGCATTGGCCGGGCACTTGGGCATCAGTATTTTTCATATGCAGGACATAATATAGGACATTCTTTCTTCGAGAATTTTTGGAAAATAGCCTTTGGGCAGCTCCTTATTGGATTGCTTATTCTGGCTTTTGATAGAAAACTGAAGAGGAAAATGTCAGAGAATGGAGAGTTTGCAGCCTCCCTTCAATTTGTAAGAGAGGTCTGTCTGTTCGATGTAATCACGATACCGATTACGTTCATTCTGGACATATGGAGAGGATATGAGTACTTATATATTATGAGGCTTTTGATGTGGTCATATGTGACCTGTGTGTTCCTGAAGGGGAAAAAATCGGACGTCAGACATGTTGTTTGTGCTGTAGAGGTTGTGATGTTTACTGCATGGCTTGTTTTCCGAATCGTTAAGACATGGGAGCAAAGCGGGTATATGCCATATATGCTATCTGTATTTCAGTAAAAAACCAGTGGAGTATATTTATGAAGGTGTGTTTTATATCGATGAATCTTTTCTCATATGGAGGGGTTCAAAGAGTTCTTTCGAGGATTTTGACTGAGTTAAATAAGCAAACAGAAATAGAAGTCAATCTTATTATGCCAATGTCAGAATCAGATACAAACATCTTTGGGTTGGATGAGTCGATCAGGATCATCAACTATTTTGATTTTAAATTGGATGATAGGACTCTCTGGGGTTTTATTTGTAAGGCGATCAGACGGTTCAATAAAGACACCGGGATTTTGGAAAACAAGGCAGGTCGGAAAATAAGCGAGCATGTTTACTTTCCGGGAGCAGAGAAGAAAAAACTGGAAGCATTCCTTTCCAAAGAAAAATACGACATCGTAGTAGGGGTCGGAGATTTATTTGCGGTCTTGCTTGGTACGATCAGGGAACGACTAAGCTGCAAATGTATCGGATGGATGCACAGCACATTTGATTCGTATTTTCGAGAAAAAGGAGACCAATGCTACGGTCTGCTTGGGTTTTCTAAAATACAATTTCAGAAGCTTGATTACGTGATGGCATTAACAGACAAGGATGTAGAGGACTTTCAGAAAGAATTTGGAGTCAAAGCGATAAAGCTGCCAAACCCGGTTAATTATTTTTGTGAGGCGCCGGCTCGGGATATATCAGCTCCCATTATTTTTGTTGGGAGAATGATGAAAAATCACAAAGGACTGGATTATCTGGTGGAGATTATTGATAAGTACCATCAGCTGGAACCAAAAAGAAGATTTGTCATATTAGGGGATGGACCGGATAAAGATTGGTTTGACCGGGAGATTCAAAAAAGGAAGCTGGAAGAAGTAGTAGATACATTTGGATCAGTCAGGAACGTGGAGGATTATCTCCAAAGCAGCTCTTTATTGCTCCATACCTCCCGGTGGGAAGGATTTGGCGTAGTGATTGTAGAGGCGATGATGTATGGACTTCCGGTTGTTGCGTTTCATAATAATGGGCCGGATGAGATCATAACCGAAGGGGAAGAAGGATGTTTAATCGATCGATTTGATTGTGACCGCTTTGCAGAGAAAATGAGAGAAATTTTAAGTGACCATACCATTTATTCGAGAATGTCAGAATGTGCAAATAGAACGGCAAAGAATTTTACACCTGATAAGGTAACCAAAGAATTGATCAGTATCATGAATAATCATTAAAATCGGTGAAATAAATGAAGCTTGGGATTGTCACAAATTATAACAGAAATACAGTGAATTTCGGTAATATCCTGCAGACCTATGCATTAAACTATTATCTGAGGAGTCAATATCCTAACGATGACATAGAAACGGTAAATCTGCATGATGATTTCAACATAGGAAAGAAAAAAACCTCCTATTTTGTAGCGTTGATAAGGAAAGTAGCAGGATGTTTTCAGAAAAGAGAAGAAGTGTTGGCGAGACAGCCAAGTAAGGGAAGAGTGAATCGATTCAGGCTGTTTGCAGACAAACATATCATTCTTTCCGAGGAAATATTCACCGTAGAAGAATTGAATGAAAAAAGATATGATGTCCTTGTCGTAGGATCGGATGTTGTGTGGTCACAGATCAGAAATAACTATAACACTGTCAAGTTTCTTTGTTTTAAGGGGTCCGAAAAGGCTGTAAAGTTTTCATATGCGGCATCATTTGGAAATAATGATATCCCATTTGAAAACAGAAGAAGGATCAAAGCAGCTCTGGTCAGATTTAAGGGGATCAGCGTAAGGGAAAGATCCTCCATTGATTTACTGGGAAGCATAGGGATCAATGATGCGGTTCACGTCTGTGATCCCACATTACTTCTGGATAGAATACAATGGTCTAAGGTATCAACACGGCCACGAATTGGGGCAGAAAAGTATATACTTTGCTTTCTCCTGAATCCCCAAAAGTGGCAGCTGGATCTACTGATTCATTTGAAATTACAAACAGGTTGCAGTTGCATTTATGTCACGAATGGGTATGGAGGAAGTCAGATCGAAGGGCTCAGAATAGAGAAGGAAAACGATATGGTTCTGGATGAGGTGGCCCCTGATGAATGGCTTTGGTTGATAGAGAACGCAGCGTTGGTTGTAACAGACTCGTTCCATTGTATGATTTTTTCAAATATTTTTAGAAGAAAATATTTGGTTTTGAAAAGAGATTATAATGTTGATATCAATAACAGAATGATTGATTTCCTTGTCAACACAGGGAATGGGGATAAATTTGTCCATGCGGAGGATTCGGAAGAAATTCGGCTTGAGAAATTTCTGTGGGATTATACTGCCATTGAACAAAAGACAGGGGTTTTAATTGAACAATCAAAGGATTTTATTGACAAAATGATGAGGGATTAGAGGGGACATTACATGTCAGGAAATGTAACAAATAAAATCCAAGAGTATAATCTCAAAGCAATTGATGTTGCCAGATTTATTTTAAGTTTTGTGGTGGTCTCTCTGCATACGCTTCCCTTCTACCAATATTTTGGCTCATATTTATAAAAATGAGATTAAGAGGCAGCACAGTGGGATACAGAAAAATGAGTGGAACCATATACTATATTCACCTTTATGCTTGGACAATCTATTATTGGTTTGTGTACAAAGAAAAGCATTTTGGGATGGATTCCTTTATTGTAACAAGTATTGCTTGCTTTATCATTTCATTTTGGTTAAATATGAAACACCAAAAAAATAGAGACAGAGATTAACAGGAATGAAGAAAGGTTGAAAATAGCTTTATGGTTTTGGAGGGCAGCACACAAAAGAAGACAGGGGCAATTATTTCATATGTGACTCTTGTCGCACAAACATTATCCACGATATTGGTTACACCGTTTTTTATTCGTTCTTTGGGAAAGGGCGAATATGGGTTATTTGAGCTGGTGGGATCAACGGTCTCCTATTTAAGTATACTCGGACTGGGGCTGGCATCTGCGTATATAAGGTTTTACTCTAAATATGACAGAGAGAAAGAGCAAGATAAGATCGCTTCATTGAATGGATTATTCTTATCTGTATATTCTCTGATGTCACTGGTTTGCCTGGTTATTGGAGCGCTGCTTATTTTAAATATCAGATGGATTTTTGGCTCCGGGATAGAACCAAATGACTTTGGTAGAGCACAGATTATTATGGTCATATTAGTGATAGATATGGCTCTTAAGTTTCCAGGCAGCATATTTATATCCTATACAAGCGCGCATGAGAGATTTATTTTTCAGCGGACGCTTACCCTGATCGAAACTATTTTAATCCCTGTACTGAGGATCCTTTTCGTTGTGCGCGGGTATCAATCCATAGGGTTGGCTGCAGCGGCACTGTGTGCTTCCTTATTCGAACTGACCATAAACGGAATATATAATTTTCGGAAGCTGGATATTAAATTTTCTTTTAAAAGTCTGGACAAAGGACTGTTTGGCGAAATAGCTGTTTTTACAGCATTTTTATTTATAAATCAGCTTTATGATATTCTTGGTGGAAGCAAGGTAGATATCTTTATCATAGGAAGAATTCGTGGAACAGAGGAAGTAACAGTATATAGTGTTGCTGATAAGTTTGTCAGAATTTTTTATTCTGTAGCGAACCCAATTGCAGCGGTTTTTGTGCCGCAGGTGAACAGACTGGTTGCGATTGGAAATAAACTGAAAGATATCAACAGAATTTTTATAAGAGTGAGTAAAATACAGTTTATGATACAGATGCTGATTCTTAGTGGTTTTTGTCTCTTTGGACAGAAATTTATTAAGATATGGATGGGGGAGGGCTTTGAAGTATCATATTGGATTGCTTTTATTATAATGGCAGCTGATATTGTGGCGCTTTCGCAGCATATTGGAATCGAAATTCAAAGAGCCATGAACAAGCATAAAATAAGATCCGTTGTGTTGCTGTTTACCAATTTAGGAAATATAGCACTAACAATTCCGCTGACAATGAAGCTGGGCGCATTAGGGGCGGCAATTGGCACTGCCGGATGTGAAATCATCGGGACAGTAATGTTTATGAATTGGTACTATAAGGTGCATCTGGAGTTGGATGTGAAAGAGTACTGGAGGCAGATCTTAAAGATTATTTTATATGTCGTACCTTTGACAGGCATATTTTTCTATGTTAACTCCGCTTACGCAGCGGATTCAAACGTTAAAACCCTGATACTTGTTTTTGTGTATGTGGCGGTATATTCTTTTGGTCTTTTCTGCATTTCTCTTAACGGTGAAGAGCGGAGGAATATATTAAAAAATTTTGAAAGCTGATGAATGGAGCCTAAGAAATGGATGAGTTCAAGCTGAGAAATGGAATGAGCATTCCGTGCATAGGATATGGTCCGGATTCCTTGAGTTTGATGGCAAAGTACCCAAAAAACGGACGGCTTGTAAATAGAGTAAGAAATAAGATACGGAAAGAACTGATTGAACGCCCCCAATATGTTGAGATGCTTGCGTTTACTTTGAAGAGTGGATGCAGGCTGATTGATTTTTCGGCATCTTATGGAGATGGATCCTTAATTGCTGAGGGTGTGAATAAATCCGGAATGAAGCGTGAACAGGTTTTATATACCACAAGGATTTCCAATCGGGCGCAATACGATGAAAAGATAGAACAAGAGTTCGAAAGCCAGTTGCGGGGATTTCGGACAGATTATATGGATATATTGATGTTGCATTGGCCGGTGACAGATTATTTTGAAAAGACATGGATTAAAATGATAGAATTGAAGGAGAAGGGCTTATGCCGCATTATCGGTGTGGCAAATTGTAATTCTCATCATCTACAAAGATTATATGATATTTCCGGGCAATATCCGGAGATAGACCAATTTGAGGTTCATCCGTTATTTACGCAGAAAGAATTGGTATCTTTTTGTGTTAAAAACGGAATACAAGTTGAGGCTTATACACCGATTGCACGTCGCGATGATAGGATATACAATCCGCCGTTGATGAAGAAATTATCTGATAAGTACCATAAATCAATTACTCAGCTCATCTTGAGGTGGCATATTCAAAATGGAATCATACCAATTATCAGAAGTATGAACAAAGACCATATGAGGCATAATTTGGATGTGTTTGACTTCCATATTTTGGAGGAAGATATGAAGTTAATAGATGGGATGAACATAAATTCCAGATTGAGATATGACCCGGATAATTGTGATTTTTCAGCACTTTAAGGTGGTCGTACGAACATGAAAGAGAGATTTCTGATATGTTGGATTTAAAAAAAACAGAATGCATGGGCTGCCAGCAGTGCGCAAATACGTGTCCCAAAGGAGCGATTACCTATTCAATTGTTGATGGTTTTCTATATCCTAAAATCAACGAAGATCAATGTATTTCATGCGGGTTATGTGAAAAGAAGTGTCCTGCGTTCAGTGACTCTATCACTGAAACAAGAAGGCCGAATGTGTATGCAGCTTGGACAAAAAATGCTTGTCAAAGAACAGATTCAACATCCGGCGGTATATGTTATGAATTATCAAAATATATCATAGACAGCGGAGGAAAAGCTGCCGGAGTCTCATGGACCAAAGATTTCAAGGATGCAAAATATGAATTGGTTCATGATAGCGATGGCTTGAGAAGAATAACACATTCGAAGTATTTTCAGCCCAAAACAGGCTTAATCTATAGTCAAATCAAACAGTGCTTAGATCATGGTGAAACCGTTTTATTCATAGGATCTGCTTGCTATGGAGAAGCGTTGCGCTTATATCTGGGGAAGGAATATCAGAATCTAATATGTATCGATTTTATATGCCGCGGATACACTTCACAGATTTTTCATCAGAAACGGATTGAAGATCTGGAAGAAAAAATGGGAAGTAAGGTTTCTGACGTACATTACAAGCATAAGAAAAAAGGGTGGAACCGTTTCGGGACGTTTTTTCGATTTGAAAATGGAAAGGAATACTATGTTAACAGATATGATGATCCCTATGAAATCATGTTTCAGCTGGACGATTATAATACCAGACCCAGCTGCTATGAATGTAAGTACCGAACAGCAATAAGAAAAGCAGACATTACAGTTGGTGATTTTTGGGGAATTAAAAGAGTTGATCCGGACAGTATGAATAAAGGAATATCTGTTGTTTTGATTAATTCAGAAAAAGGGCAGCAACTTTTTGATTCCATAAAAGATAGGATAGAGTTTCAGCGAAGGGATTTATATGAAGTATCAGAAGGGAATATGGCTTTACGTAATAATTTAAAGATGCGTGAGGGCGCAGAGCTTTTTTTTAAGGATTTAGAAGAGAAACCAATGGAATTTGTTTATAAAAAGTATGCCGGTCGGAAAAATAATAGAGCAATGGAAAAAAAATTGGGAAAAGTGCGCGATTTGCTGCGATGCAATATAGTTCAGTTTATTAAATTAAATTACTTCTGTCCCTCAGTTGTGAGAGAAAAAGGAAAGTATATCATACCATACAAGGGCGCAGTTGTTAAAGTTGACAAAAAATCCAGGATCTATGTAAAGGACAATTTGTTTTTAAACACACAGAAGCATGGCAGGACAAGGGAAGAAATGTTTTTTACTGTATGCAGGGATGCCACAGTAATGGTTAATGGAAGGACATCGATAGCGACTGGTTCAACGATCGATGTTTTACCGAATGCTTCTTTATCGATGGGGCGTGCCGAGACGAATATCGGCGTAGTTATAGTATGTTCTAATTCAATTGAAATGGGGGATGATGTCCAAATAGGTCGTGGTGTAATGATTTATGATAGTAATTACCACCCGACGGGGCTTAATCGACAAAAAAATCTAAGACCATTAAAGATCGGAAATCATGTTTGGCTTTGTACCGGTGTCACAATCACAAAGGGGTTAAAAATCGGATCAGGGGCAATTTGCGGAATCAATTCTACAATTATGAGTAATGTAAAAGAGCGAACCATGGTTATGGGTAATCCGGCAAAGGTAATTATGACCGAAGTGGAATGGTAATCAATACGAAGGAGAAATCACCAGTGAATACATGTAAGGTTATAACGGATTTTCTAGATGAAGCAGCGCATAAATTTCCGGAGAAAATCGGCTTTGTCGATGAAAAAGGAGACACCACATATAGGGAATTTAAATTTAAGGCGCAGCAGATCGCCTCTGCTCTTATGGACATAGGGGTATATAAAGCACCGGTAGCTATTTACCTCAGCAAGAGCACGAATGCACTCACTGCTGCATTTGGTGCGATGTATGCGGGCAATTTCTATACTTTTCTTGATTCGGAAATGCCCATAGCAAGGATTAAGAAGATTACAGATATTCTCCAACCTCAATGTATCATTACAGATGAGGAGCATGGTGAATTGATTGATTCATTGAAGCTTCCTACTCTTAAAATCGAAGATGCATATGGTTTCGGTATTGATTCAAATGGGATAGAAAGGTGCAGAGAAAAATCGATAGATGCTGATGTCGCGTATGTACTATTTACATCGGGATCTACAGGAACCCCAAAGGGAGTTGTTATATCACATCTGAATGTAATCACTTACATGAAATGGAGTAAGGAAGCATTCCGTTTTTCTGAGAAAACAATATTTGGAAGTCAAACGCCGTTTTATTTTAGCATGTCGGTATTGGATATTTTTCAAACCTTTTATTGTGCCGCTAAATTGGTTATTATTCCCAAAAAATTATTCTCGTTCCCGATTGAGCTTCTCGAATTTATTAACAAACATGAAATTAATACGATATATTGGGTGCCATCAGCTTTGTGTCAAGTAGCCAATATGCACGTACTGGAGAAAATTGATGTGCCTACGCTTCATACCATTTTGTTTGCCGGCGAAGTCATGCCAACGAAACAGCTGAATATATGGAGAAAGTATGTCCCCAATGCTTTGTATGCGGATTTATTTGGCCCAACGGAAGTGACCGACATCTGTACATATTACGTATTAGACAGGCCGCTTTCCAATGATGAATCTGTACCGATAGGTTTTTCCTGCGATAATATGGATGTCATGGTTATAACAGAAGATGGTAATTTGGCAGAAAAAAATCAAATTGGAGAATTGTACGTAAGGGGATCTTCAATCGCGTATGGATATTACAATAATCCGGAAAAAACAGCAGAAAGCTTTGTGCAGAACCCCATTCATGATGCATATCCCGAAATAGTATATAAAACCGGCGATTTGGTTTATGTCAATGATCATGATGAAATAATCTATGTTTCCAGAAAAGATTTTCAGATCAAACACATGGGATATCGGATTGAGCTGGGAGAAATTGAAACAGCAGTTTCATCGTTGGAAGGTATCGACAGAAATTGCTGTGTATATGATTTTGAAAAAGCTATGATCGTTCTTTTTTATACAGGTGCTTTAGATAAAAGTGCACTTCGGAAAAAATTAAAGCTGTTGTTGCCGAAATACATGTTGCCAAATCTGGTCAATCAACTGGAAGAAATGCCTTTAAATTTAAATGGAAAAATTGATAGGAATTTATTGACCACCCAAGTGCAAGAAAGGAGATAATCAATATGGGAGACCTGAGATCTGAGATTGTAGATATTTTGAATGAAATCGACGACGAAATAGCAGAATACGAGGGTGATAATTTAATTGATGCAGGGTTACTTGATTCATTTGCTATCATAACGATCATGGCAATGATTGAGGATCGACTGCATATTACGATCTCTCCGGAAAATGTAAAAGAGGATAATTTTAAAACAATTGATGCAATTGTTAAGCTGGCAGAACGTTCAAGACAGTAGTACGTATCTATAAGGATAGGGGTTCTGGTTTCATATTTTGCAGAAAATCATACGCTATGTATGGGAGACGTTTCGATATTTAAGAGAAGGGTAACAGTATGAGGCGATTAGAAAAAATAAAGAAATATATCACTGACAGTGATTACAGGTTTTTAGTGGCAGCTGCTCGTGGGAAGCACAGAGATATACCGGATGAAGAATATTGTAAAAGATTGTTTCGGGTTCGCGTTGGGTATGAGCCGGATTTCATGCATCCAAAAACATTTAATGAAAAGCTGAACTGGCTTAAATTAAATGATCACAAAGAAATATACACTTCGATGGTGGACAAGTACGAAGCCAAGAATATAGCAGCGAAGAAAATCGGATCGGAGCACATCATTCCCTCTTATGGAGTCTGGGATAGATTCGAAGACATTGACTTTTCACAGTTTCCTGAACAGTTTGTAATGAAATGCACGCATGATAGTGGAGGTTTGGTAATTTGCAGAGATAAGAAATCATTTGATAAAAGAAACGCGCGAGAAAAAATAGAGTTATCTCTGGCAAGGAATTATTTTTGGTCAAATCGGGAATGGCCGTATAAGAATGTAAAACCGCGTATTTTGGTTGAGAAATATATGCATGATGGTTGTAACAGTGTTTTACCTGTGTACAAGTTTTTTAACTTCAATAATGGGGGAACTATCTTGCAGGTAATTCATGGAGACAAGACATCTGAGGAAAGAATTGATTATTTTGATGAGCAATGGCATTGGCTTGATCTTCATCAGAATTTTAAGACAAGCGAAGAGATGCCTGCTAAACCTAAAAAATTCAGTGAAATGCTCCATTATGCAAAGATCCTCAGTGATGGTTTTCCATTTTTGAGAACTGATTTTTACGAAGTCAATGATACAGTATATTTTTCAGAATTTACATTTTATTCTGATGCTGGTTTTGAGAGATTTCATCCCGACACATGGGATATGGAGTTAGGAAATCGGATCATCCTGCCTGATGCAAATACGATATGATTTCTATCCAAATGATGAGAACAATAAAACTATGACCGAAAGCCGGCACAAAATTAGAATCATACATTGCACACGTTTTTTTCTATGCGGTTTTTTATGCGTTATGATATTGACTGGTTTTAAGCCGATTGACAAACTGCTGTTGTTAGAAAAAAGAAACCCGACCTATTGGAAGCTGCTATCATCGGAAAAAGCAGAAATCATTACATTGTATGAGTCTGTACTGAAATATTCTGAAAATGATCTGATAAAAAAGAATATACTCCTTGATTATGAGTGGGAAGTTGGGAATCAGGATGGAGTCACCATTGACAGAGATGGGGATAGGATATCTGTTAATGGTGTGGTGAAGCAAAATATGTGGCCCGGACTGACAAAAGATTATATTGCGCTTAAGCCGGGGCAATATTTTATTTCTGCAAGCGGAAATCATGAAGATATTTATACGTACTTGGTAAGTGTCGATCGGAATAATGAGATAATATACAGCAGAGAACAGGGGAACGGGTTCTTTACTGTTTCAGAAGACGCAGTATGTAAATTTAATCTTGCAATGACACAGGGGGCTCATATCAACAAGCAAAGGATAGCGCCGGTTATTACTTATCTTGATGATCATTTAGACCATCATGATGGGAAAGCAGCAATATGGCATTTGACCCATTCATCTTTTGAAAAACTAACAGATAGGGATTGGAAATTATTTAGGCGGCAGATTAAATTTCAGGAGCAGGAATACTTATGGTGCAGTATTATTTTTGAAGATGGTACCGGGATTCAGTTTATAAAAGGGAAAGAAAAAACGGGAAGCATTGACAGATTTGGAAGGGTCAAGTGAAGGGAGAGCATGGCAGAGCCCATCCGGCACAATTTCAACGGTTATTTCATTTCACCCCACTGAAAAGATCCCCCCGCGGCAGCATACCGCGGGGGGATTCTGAATGTGATCCGGAAAGGAGAGATCAGGACTCGCGCATATTGGCCGCGATCGAATCTGCAAGATTGTTGAGTTCGTCCTCCTGAGACGCCTTGCAGGAGGAGGCAATGGAGAGACGCTCGTTTAAAATGGTCATCAGCTTCATCTGCTCATCCAGGAACTGAGCCATCAGGTCGCCGGACTTCACCGCCCAGGAGCCGTTCTCCACCAGCGCAACGGTGCGGTTCTGGAGATTCAGCGCTTTCATATCGTTCAGGAAGTTCAGCATCGGCGGGTAGATGCCCAGGTTATAGGTGACGGAAGCCAGTACCAGGTGACTCACGCGGAATGCTTCGCCGATCAGGTAGGAGACGTGGGTGTTGCTGACATCGTAGACCTTGACATCTGTGATGCCCCGGTCACAGAGCTTGGCAGCCAGTGCCTGTGCGGCGGATTCTGTATTTCCGTACATGGATGCGTAGACGATCATAACGGCCTTTGCTTCCGGCTCGTAGCTGCTCCAGTGGTTGTACTTGTCCAGGATATAGCCGATATCGCTTCTCCAGACCGGACCGTGCAGCGGACAGATTCGCTTGACCTGTCCCAGCAGGGGAGCTGCTTTGTTGATCAGGCTCTGTACGTGAGGACCGTACTTTCCCACGATGTTCGTGTAGTAACGGCGCGCCTCATCCAGCCAGTCGCGGTCAAAGTTCACTTCATCGTTGAAGAGCTTTCCGTCGAGGGCAATGAAGGAACCGAAGGCGTCGGCGGAGAAGAGCGATCCGTCTGTGGTGTCCAGGGTGATCATAGCCTCCGGCCAGTGTACCATGGGAGCAGTCAGGAATGCCACCGTGTGTCTGCCGAAGCATGCGGTATCGCCGTCTGTTACCTCGACTGTTTCGTGCTCATCCACAGAGTAGCCGAACTGGTGCATCAGCATAAAGCCTTTCTCTGTGCTGTAGACCTTTACCTTCGGATATTTTTTCAGAACCTGCTCCATGGCTGCGCAGTGATCGGGCTCCATGTGGTTGATGACCAGAACATCCAGCGGTCTGTCTCCCAGCAGATAGTCGATGTTTTCAAAAAGCTGGCGGCTTGCCTCCCAGTCGACTGTGTCAAACAGCACGCTCTGCTCATCCAGGAGCAGATAGGAGTTGTAGCTTACGCCCTGGGGGATCGGGTGGATATTCTCAAACAAATGTAAGCGGTGATCGTTGGCGCCGACCCAGTATAAATCCTCTGTCACTTTTCTCACGCAATGCATATATAGGCCTCCTTATTGCATGTTGGTTGTGGTGGGTTACTGAACTTCTACAAAGTTTGTTTTTTCTTCCGCGCACTCCGGGCATACCCAGTCCGCCGGGAGCTTGTCAAAGGTGGTGCCGGGAGCAATGTCCGCGCTGGGATCACCGATGGTGGGATTGTACTCGTAGCCGCAGCCGTTGCAGACGTAGAGCTTGTAGGACGGGCGCTCCTTCTTCGGAGTAGCTCTGCGAATCTTCTTCATGGCAGGAGCCGGCTTCTTCTTGCCGGTATCCAGTGCAGCGGAGAGCAGCGGCAGGATTTCGTTGACGTCACCCACAATGCCGTAGTCGCAGTTCTTGAAGATCGGCGCATTGGCGTTCTTGTTGATGGCGACGATGGTGGATGCGTCGCGGAGCCCCTTCAGGTGCTGAATGGCGCCCGAAATACCGCAGGCGATGTAGAGGTTTCCAAGGAACTTCTGACCGGACATGCCGACGTAGCGATCCAGCGGCACGTAGCGCAGCTTCTCGGCAACCGGACGGGAAGAGCCGATTGCGGCGCCGGCGGCTTCTGCAAGGGTTTCGATCAGCTTCATGTTGCTCTTTGCGCCGATGCCCTTGCCGGCACTGACCACCCGCTCTGCCTTGGTGATGGGAGTGTCCATCGGGATTCCGAATGTGAAGTCGTAGCCGTCCTTCTTTAAGTTGTCCACCAGGCTGGCAACCCGCTCCTCTGCGCTGCCCTCCTTGAAGAGAATCTTCTTTCTCGGTCCCGTAATGTTCTTCGGCTTGGAAGCCAGGGCAAACGGAACATTGGACTTCGGCTCCTTGCCCAGAAGATGGGCGGCAATGACAACCCGCTGGATCTCGTTGGTGCCTTCGTAGATCTGGGTGATCTTTGCGTCGCGGTAGAAGCGCTCCACATCCATGCCCTTCAGGTAGCCGTTTCCGCCGTAGATCTGCACGGCTTCGTCCGCCGCCCAGACTGCAGTGTCGGAGGCATACTGCTTTGCCATCGCGGCTTCCATGCCGTAATCCTCGTGGGCTTCCTTCAATTCGGCGGCGCTGTATACCAGGAAACGGGAACAGCGGATTCTGGTTGCCATGTCCGCAATTTTGAAGGAGATGGCCTGCTGGAATGCAATCGGTTTATTGAACTGGATGCGATCCTTGGCATACTCCACAGCGCTCTCATATGCGCCCTGAGCGATGCCGAGCGCCTGAGACGCAATGCCGATCCGGCCGCCGTCCAGGGTTGCCATGGCAATCTTGAAGCCCTGTCCCTCTCTGCCGAGAAGATTTTCCTTCGGAACCTTCACATCGTTGAACAAAAGCTGTGCAGTAGCGGAAGACCGGATGCCCAGCTTGTCGTAGTGATCTCCGAACTCAAATCCGGGCATTCCCTTTTCGATGATGAATGCGCTGATTCCCTTGGTGCCGATATCCGGAGTCGTCACGGCAAAGACCACGTAGATATCTGCCTCTCCGCCGTTGGTGATGAAGATTTTTTCACCGTTCAGCACATAGTGGTCGCCTTCCAGAACGGCAGTGGTCTCGGTGCCGCCTGCGTCGGAGCCGGCGTTCGGCTCGGTGAGCCCAAATGCGGCGAGCTTCTCCCCCTTTGCACAGGGAACAAGGTACTTCTTTTTCTGCTCTTCCGTTCCAAAGCCGTAGATCGGCCAGGAGCCGAGAGAGGTGTGGGCAGAGAGGATGACACCCACGCCTGCGTCCACGCGGGAGAGCTCCTCCACTGCGATGGCGTAGCTTATGACGTCAAGTCCGGCTCCGCCGTACTCCTTGGGATAGGGAAGTCCCATCCAGCCGTGCGCGCCCATTTTTTTTACGATTTCGGTTGGGAACTTGTTTTCCTGATCCCATTCGAATGCGTAGGGCTTTACCTCAGTCTCCGCAAACTGGCGAATTTCGGCGCGGAGTGCCTCGTGGGCATCTGTTGTTTTAAATTGCATCGTTTCTCCTCCTTTGGCCAATACTAGATGGATTGCTTACAATGGGTTCCTTTTATCTTTCATTCGGAAGCGGGATCCGGGCTGTTCATAAGAAGCTCGTAAAGGCTGTCCCGCTTCAAAATATCGTGGATATCGCGCTCTATTTTCAGTAGATTCAGGTGAAAATTGCAGCGTCTGTGATCCTTTTCCCGCCATTCGCAGCGGTATCCGTCGCCGGTGCAGGCGCTGATGTGCCGCTGGGAGTTCATGACCCCCAAGAGATCGTACAACGTGTAGGAGTGCAAATCGGCGGACAACTTTACGCCGCCGCCCACGCCCCGGGTCGCATGCACCAGTCCTGCAGCAGAAAGCTTGCGAATAATCTTGTATGCAAATTTATGAGGAATCAGCTCCCGTTCGCAAAGCTCCTTGACCACATGAAGCTCCTGATCCGAAAGATCCCGCAAAATGCGAAGTGCGTAGTCAACTTCTCTGGAAATCAGCAGATTAACCACCTCGTTTCTTTATTTTAGTTCCGTTTTAGTATACTATAGTGAACCAATAAGGTCAACAATTGGCAAAAGCTTAACAATATCGAAAAAAGCGATAAAGATGAGGAAATCATCCCCATTTTGATTGACAAAGCAGGGGAGAGCGAATAATATGAAAACTGTTTGCATTTTGAGCCTTGCAATGGGATCGGAAGCGATGACGCGCAGGGGAAACCGAGCGAAACCGGCGGGGTGCCCCAGGCGAAGCAGAGCGGAAACTGGCGGGCTGCCCCAGGCAAAGCAGAGCGGAAACCGGCGGACTGCCCCAGGCAAAGCAGAGTGAAACCGGCGGACTGCCCCAGGGGAAGCAGAGTGAAACCGGCGGGCTGCCCCAGGTCGCATTGCAGGGAAACGAGATGGAGCAAAACAAAGGAGAAAAAAATGAAGAAGAACTGGATGGTTGATGGGAAAAAGCCGGTGGCAACAGTGCTGGCCATCGGTCTGATCATGGCAGCGCTGGCAGGCTGCGGGGCCGGCAGAAGCCAGGGAACGGCTTCTACGGCAGGAGAATCCGGCAAAACGGAGCAGGCAAGCTCCAGCGGACTTTCTGAGGAAAAGAAGGGAGACGCCGGGGCAGAGAAGGAGGAAAAGCGGTTCCGTGTTGTGGCGACTGTTTTTCCGGCCTATGACTGGACCAGGCAGATTTTGGGGGATGAAGCAAAGAACTGCGATCTTACCTTGCTGCTGGACGACGGTGTAGATCTCCACAGCTATCGGCCGACTGCGGAGGATATGACAAAAATTGCGGAATGTGATCTCTTTATCTATGTGGGCGGTGAATCCGATGGTTGGGTTCAGGACGCATTGAGCGCAGCAAGTAATCCCAACCGAAAGGTTCTCAATCTCATGGACGCACTGGGAGACCGGGCCAAGCCTGAAAAAATGGTGGAAGGGATGGAAGCGGAGGAACACGAGCACGGAGATCATGAGCAGGAGGGGCAGAGTGAGGATTCTTCCTGCCATGAAAAGGAAGCAGGAAAAGACCAGTGCTGCTCCGATGGGTCGGAAGAAAAAGAGGATCATGACCACGAGGCGGAGATGGATGAGCACATCTGGCTCTCACTGAAAAATGCAGAGAAGCTCTGCGGGGCCATTGCCACGGAGCTTGGTGAGCTGGATGCGGAGCATGCGGAACAGTACAAGCAGAATCTTTCGGCATACACAGACAAGCTGAATACGCTGGATATGGAATATAAGGCAGCGGTGGATGCAGGTTCGGTGAAGACCGTACTGTTTGGAGACCGCTTCCCGTTCCGGTACCTGATGGATGACTACGGGCTGGAGTATTTTGCGGCATTTTCCGGCTGCTCTGCAGAGACGGAGGCAAGCTTTGAGACGGTGACCTTTTTGGCTCGGAAGGTGGATGAGCTGGGGCTGAAGACCGTCCTCACGATTGAGGGAGCGAAGCACGGCATTGCGGAGACCATCGTGCAGAACACAGCAAGTAAGGATCAGAAGATTCTTACGATGGATTCCATGCAGGGAACCACGGCGAAGGATGTTGCCGACGGCGCCACCTACCTGAAGATCATGCAGGCCAATCTGGATGTGCTGAAGGAAGCGCTTCGCTGAGGCAGGTCCCCCGGGTTTCCCGGGGTTTCGCAAGAAAATGCGGTGCAATCAAACGCAGCGAACGGAAGCTGCAATGAAAGGAAGAGCGGCGCAAGGAAATGCGGCGCAATCAGATGCAGCGAATCGAAGCTGCAATGAAAGAAAGGGCGGCGCAGAAAATGCGGCGCAATCAAAAGCGGCGAATAGAACGTGAAGAAATGAAGTATGACGAAATGAAATGCGACGAAGAGAAACGTGACAAGGTTCAGATTTGCTGCCGGGATTTGTCTCTTGGCTACGGAACCCGGGTGATCGCGGAGGGGCTTTCCTTTACCGTGAGGGAGGGAGACTATCTCTGCATTGCCGGTGAGAACGGAGCGGGAAAGACCACCTTGATGAAGGTGCTGCTGGGGCTGGAGCGGCCGATGCGCGGAACAGTGGAATTTGGCTGCGGCGTGACACGAAAGGACATCGGCTATCTGCCTCAGCAGCGGGAAACCCGAACGGATTTTCCCGCATCTGTATGGGAGGTGGTATTGTCCGGCTGTCTTGCAAGAAGCGGCTGGCGCCCATTTTACTGTGCGGCGGAGAAGCAGTTGGCGCAGGAAAACATGGAAAAAATGGGCGTCAGCGGGCTTGCCCGGGAGAGCTACCGAAAGCTTTCGGGAGGTCAGCAGCAGCGGGTGCTTCTGGCCAGGGCACTGTGCGCTGCGCGAAAGCTCCTGCTTCTGGACGAGCCGATATCCGGGCTGGATCCTAAGGCGAGTGTGGAATTGTATCGCATGACACGGCAACTGAATCGAGAGGGGATTACGATCATTATGATTTCCCATGATCTCAATTCTTCGCTGGACGATGCAGGACAGGTTCTGTATCTTGGCAGGGAACCGTTTTTCGGCGCGAAGGAGACGTTTTGCAGCAGTCGGATCGGAAGACAGCTGCTTCGGAAAGAAGGGGAATAACATGGAAGAAATCATCCGTCAATTGACAGCGTATCTGCAGTATCCCTTTGTGCGATATGCCTTTCTGGCGGGCGTTTTGATCGCGTTGAGCGCCTCCCTTCTCGGCGTGACGCTGGTGTTGAAACGATATTCGTATATTGGAGACGGCTTGTCCCATGTGGCATTTGGAGCCATGGCAGTCGCGATGGTGTTGAAGCTGGGGAATCAGATGCTTCTGATCCTGCCGGTTACCATCGTCTGCGCCGTTCTCCTGCTCCGTACCGGCGAGCAGGCGAAAATTAAAGGCGATGCGGCAGTTGCCATGCTGTCGGTCGCCTCTCTTGCGTTCGGATATCTTGTGATCAATCTGTTTTCCGCCTCCGCCAATCTTTCGGGGGATGTGTGCACCACATTGTTCGGCTCCACCTCCATTTTGACACTGACAGGATGGGATGTGGCAGTCTGTGGGGCGCTTTCCTTGTTTGTCATCTGCTTTTTTGTGTTGTTTTATCATCAGATTTTTTCTGTGACCTTTGATGAGAGCTTTGCAAGAGCTTCCGGAAATCAGGTGGAGCGTTACAATTTGCTGATGGCGGCAGTGATTGCGGTGATTATTGTTCTGGCAATGAATCTGGTGGGGTCTCTTCTGATTTCCGCCTTGATTATTTTTCCGGCGCTGTCGGCAATGCGTCTGTTTCAAAGCTTTCGGGGGGTGACCATCTTCTCGGCTTTTTTGTCGGTGGTTTGTGCACTGCTTGGCATCACCGCATCCATTTTGCTGGGAACGCCGGTGGGCTCCACCATAGTGGCGGCGGATGCTGCAGCCTTTGTTCTGTGCTGGGGCGTGTCGAAGGCGAGGTCAAAGGCCGGAGCGCTTCGGGGGAGCTGCATGGCGCTTTGCGTTGTTATGGTTCTTTTGATGGAGGCCTGTGGCGACAGCGGTCGGGGGAGAAGCGTTTTGACCGGATCCGCGAAGCAGAGCGTAAAGGATGTGCTGCAATCCCAGGCGGGGGAGTCCACTGCCGGAAACAACGGAGCTGAGGAAAGCCGGGAACATTCGAATGCCGAAACCGCCCCCGCCGGAGGGGAAGCTGCCGGAGGAACCGCTCCTGCTGGAGGAGCAGTTGCCGGAGGGACCGCCCCCGCTGGAGGGAAATCTGCCGGGGGGATCGCTCCTGCTGGAGGGACATCAGCCGGAGGGACCGCCCCCGCTGGAGGGGAATCTGCCGGGGGAACCGCTCCTGCTGGAGGGGCAATCGCCGGGGGAACCGCCCCCGCTGGAGGGGAAGCTGCCGGAGGAACCGCCCCCGCTGGAGGGGAATCTGCCGGAGAGGCCGCCCCCGCTGGAGGGGCAACCGCCGGAGGGAACGCCCCCGCTGGAGGAGCAACCGCCGGAGGGAACGCCCCCGTTGGAGGGGCAACCGCCGGAGGGACCGCCCCTGCTGGGGGGACAGCCGCGCCTACCGGGGGCGCAGCGACACCGGGAAAATCCGGTGATGTGGATGTGGATCTCACGCAGCTCAGCAGCACCATGGTGTTTGCAGAGGTTTATCACATCATGGTTGAACCGAAGGATTACATGGGGAAGCGCATCCGGATCAGCGGGATCTCCACAGTCTACGAAGATCAAAAAGCCGGAAAGAGCTATTATTCCTGCGTGGTGCTGGATGCCACCGCCTGCTGTGCACAGGGAATTGAATTCAAGCTGAGGGACGGAGGGCATTACCCGGAGAACGACGAAGAAATTACGGTTCAGGGGACCTTTGACACCTACGAAGACGGCGGTTATCAATATGCCATACTGAAGGATGCCGTTTTGGAGTCCAGCGGGCCGAAACACGAGGAGCCATGAAACACAAACGGAAACCAAAGATGAGGAGAGGCAGATACACCACCCGGCTTTTGTTTTTCTTCGTCCTGATCCTGCTGGGGATGACAGGCCTTTTCCGGCAGGAATCTGCTCCGGAGCGGTTCGGACCCTATGCGGTAGAGCGGGTCATAGACGGCGATACCATTGTGGCCGACGTGGATGGAAGGTCGGAAACCATCCGGCTGATCGGCGTGGACGCCCCGGAGAGTGTCCACCCGGATCGGAGCCGAAACACAGCGGAGGGTAAAAAGGCGGCAGAGTATGTCAGGAGCCTGTTGGAGGATCAACAGGAGATATATATCGAGTATGATGTTTCCGAAAGGGACCGGTATCACCGAGTTTTGGCATATGTTTATTTGCAGGACGGAAAAACGATGCTGAATGAGCATCTGCTGAAGGAGGGGTATGCTGCCGTCATGACCGTGCAGCCGAACAGTCGCTATGCAGATGACTTTTATAAGCTGCAGAGGAAAGCGCGAGAAGAGAAAAAAGGAATTTGGAGTTCAAAATGACAGGAGAGCAAAAGGGGGGGCGTGCAGCACGGTGTGCTGTACGCTCCCCTTTGATGTTTCCTGTTTCTGCACCTGTTCCCCTTTGATGTTTCCTGTTTCTGCACCTGTTCCCCTTTGATGTTTCCTGTTTCTGCGCCTGTTCCCCTTTGATGTTTCCTGTTTTTCTTTGCTGTTGTCTGTCTCTGCTGTTCATTCCCTTTTCTGCCGTCTGTTTCTGTTGTTTGATCCTGCTGTTTCTGCACCTGCCGCCCCGGGGGATTGGCAGGCTCTCTGCTGTCTTACAGCTCTTCCGGGGAAGTCTTTGGGACATGGCTGCCCGGTTCATGCCGGGCGCCGGATTCCGGCATCACCACACCTTTTTATAAGCAATTTTTCCTTTTTTGATGACGGTGTCCACCAGATTGATGGTGGTGTGGTACGGCATGTAGCGGATCGAGGGGAATTTCAGCAGCACAAGATCCGCCTGCTTGCCCGGATCCAGACTGCCGATTCGATCCGCGCGATCCACCGCCGCCGCACCGTTGATTGTGAGCGCAGTGATGACCTCCTCGATGCTCATATCCATATAGATGCAGCCCAGTGCGACAATCAGGGGAATGTTGTTGCTGAAGCAGCTGCCCGGGTTTAAGTCGGATGCCAGGGCAACCGCACAGCCGCTGTCGATCATCTTCCGCGCCGGGGCATAGGGTTCCTTAAGACAGAAGGCAGTCAGCGGGAGGACGGTGCTGATGGTGTTTCCCTCCGCCATCAGCCGGATTCCCTCGTCAGAAGCCTTCAGAAGGTGGTCCGCAGAAAATGCACCGGCGCGGGCAGCCATCTCGGCACCGCCGAAATTCGGTGTGATTTCATCGGCATGCACCTTCAGCTTAAAGCCCATATTTTTGGCTCGTTCCAGGTAGTAGGCAGAATCATTGACATCGAACACGCCTTTTTCCGTGAAGATATCCGCAAATTCTGCCAGACCCCGGGCCCGGATCTCCGGCATCACCTCATTTAACTGGTAGTCCAGGAAGGCGCGCTCCTTCCCCTTCCATTCCGGGAGCACGCTGTGGGGCCCCAGATAGGTTCGGACCACATCCACCGGATGGGTTTCATCCAGCTGCTTCATGGCCTCCAGCATACGGATTTCCGTGTCGTGATCCATGCCGTAGCCGCTCTTTCCTTCCACCGTGGTGACGCCGAATTCCAGCATGCGGTTCAGGCGCTCCCGCCCCGACGCCACCAGTTCCTCAAGAGAGGCATTGCGAGTGGGCGTCACGGTTGCATTGATGCCGCCGCCCCGCTCCATGATGGACATGTAGCTGTCACCCTGTAAGCGCCAGGTAAATTCATCGGCTCGATAGCCGCCGAAAATAAAGTGGGTGTGTGAATCCACAAAACCGGGAAGAACGGTTTTTCCCTCCGCTTCAATTACTTCCCAGTCCTGCAGGTTCACCGCCTGATCCAGTTCGGCGGTGCGCCCCACCTGCAGAATCTTGTCCTTTTCAATCAGGACTGCCCCGTCTTTTATGATGCCGATTTCGGACATTTCCTTTCCGTGTTTGGCCTTTTTCCCGCGGCAGGTGACAAGCTCTGACGCGTGCCGTATATATGTTTTGCTCATAGAGTCTCCTTTCCGGAAGTTTGCAGTTGCTTGGGGTGATTTTCCCCTTATTTTAGCAGAAACGGCATAGGAATTCCATCGAGGGATCCCTATGCCGCAGTGATCCTAAATTGTAAAAATCAATTCCGCCATTCCAGTTTCCGGTAGAAATTAAGTCTGCACAGTCGATCTTTACACTTGCATACGTTCATACCACCGTTGATGTTTCTTTTGACAGTAGTAGAAGGGAGATCCACACGAGCAGCTACATTCTCGGAAACTGGAAACTTCTCACCCTCGAGGACAGATTCTAAAAAAATTTAAATTTTGAGGAATCTATTTGTTTTGTATCATATTGTATTAATATTGCTTTTTCATGTTCCTTTAAAGAAATTTTTTCTAAAGGAGATGCTTGAGGGTAAGATGTAGGATCTTCATCAATGAGGGTAAGTTGTAATACATCAAGAGCCATGGCTAAACCTTCTTTTTCACTCCTGGCACAAGTATTGGCAGCTGGAATATCAGGAAATAATATTGATATTCCATACTTTTTTTCTGAAGGATCATATTCATCGTAATTAAAAACGGCATAGTATGCTACTTTCATTATGTGTCCTCAAATCCAGCCTGCTTGTTTCCAAATGTTTCTTAGGGTTCCAATTGGTATTTCGTAGTTTTCTCCATGATTGGGTACTGTTACAGTTCGATTCTCCTTTTTCCATTTTTCGTGACTTCCAGATTGTCCTTGCTTCTTAAACCCTTCTTTTTTTAGACGTTTGTGAACATCTCGGACTTTGTTTCCTGTCGGTGCCTTTGCAGTTTCTGAAGCCTTCTTTTTAGCAGAAGTCTTAATGTTTGAAAAGGCAGAGGCTATACTAGATGAGGCTCCTGCAAATGATTTATTGAATGCACGTACGATTCCATTAAATTTTGGAGACACACTTTTCCAATTAGCTGCCATCGCAGCTATTACACCTACGGTTGTGGCTGCCAATACTATATCTCCTGCGGGCAAAGGGCCATCAGCAAGAGCAGCTGCCATACTGGCTCCGAGAGCTTTTAATGAATATACAACGGCTGTAGGTAAACCTAAAGAGTTTAATTGGCTGGACAATACAGATAATGGATTTGATGCAGAGACTGCATAAGCAGATGGAGCGCGATGCATTGAGGTATCGACCGTAAAATAACTATCTACATAAGTTCGATGAAAGGCAAGCAATTCAGGATCTTCCAAAAGAGAATTTTCAAAAAGAACTTTTGCCTCTGGTGAGAGTTCTGCATAGGCATTTTGAGCAATTGAAATTTCCTCTTCAAAGGGTACCTCTGTTTCTGTTGAAAAGTCATAGGAATAGTTACTTGTAGTACAATCACTTGCTAATGATGTAAGACTTCCAGATACTACCATTGTGAGTACGAGGAAAACCGATAGAAATTGATTAAATAAATGCTTCATACGTCTCCTTTCTGTTAGTTAGATCGGCATTACTTAATCTGTTAGTTAGATCGACATTACTTAAATAGTATTCTTGTTTTCGACAGGCTCGAGAAGCAGGCAGGGATCCGCTCTTTCTTTTCTGTGTTTGAATGCTTGCTTTACGGATTGCGGAAGCGAATTCGGAGACTCCGTGGCTTTGGAAGCAGGTATGGACGCATACAGCGCACGAGTATCCGTTAATGCGATCCGATGCGCAGTGGTCAGAAGGGCGGCAGCGAAGAGGCACACACGATGATGCGGAGGATCTTGCCGAAAGGAACAAGTTTCGAGTTTCTGATGCAGTGGGATGTGAATCTGATCATGAATCGCATCAATTCCACGCCAAGGGAATTGATCGGCGCAAAGACGCCGTATGACTTTGCGTTGGGGAGTTACGAAAAAGAGCCCCTGAACGCATTTCAGCTCAAGAGAATCGATCCCAACAAGGTCATCCGTTCTCCTGAGCTGATTTGCACCTGAATTTACTTTTTCAAGTCAGCTGCCGCAGTGATGGCACAAGACTACTGTGTTATTTCGCGGTGGCAGCCCGGTAGGTCTTTTCCACCAGCTCATCGCTTGCCACATAGGGCATGGTGATGTGATCGGAAGAGGCAAACTGCTTGTTGTAAGCCGCAACCGTTTCGATGGAGTGCTCGTTTCTCGCCCAGTTTCTGCGGGAGACGCCCACCATGGTATCCCACGGAATGGACTCGCGGATAATCTGATCCGTCAGCTCGCTTCCGTCCAGCACAAGACCGAAGCCGCCGTTGATGGACTTTCCGATGCCCACGCCGCCGCCGTTGTGGAGTGCAATCAGGCTCATGCCTCTCGCTGCATTTCCGGCGTAGCACTGGGTCGCCATATCTGCCGTAAACTGAGAGCCGTCGTAAATGTTGGAGGTCTCACGGTACGGCGAATCGGTGCCGCCGGTGTCGTGGTGGTCACGTCCCAGCATAACCGGTCCGATCTCCCCGTTTCTTACCATTTCATTGAACTTGAGGGCGATGTCTCTGCGGCCCAGTGCATCCTGATAGAGAATGCGGCACTGGGTTCCCACCACCAGCTTGTTCTTGTCGGCGTCGCGGATCCAGACCCAGTTGTCCCGATCCTGGAAGCGGCGGTTGGGATCAATGACCTCCATGGCCGCGTGGTCGGTCTTCAACAGATCCTCATGCTTGCCGGAGAGGCAGCACCAGCGGAACGGACCGTAGCCGTAGTCAAAGAGCATGGGTCCCATAATGTCCTCCACGTAGGACGGGAAGATGAAGCCCTCGGTGGTGTCTTTTCCGTTCTTTGCAATATCCGAATTTCCGGCGTCAAAGATGGCCTTCATAAAGGAGTTGCCGTAGTCGAAGAAGTAGGAACCTCGTTTTACCAGCTCCTGAATCAGGTGGAAGTGCCTGGTCAGGGACTGATTGACCAGCTTGATGAAGTGCTCCCGGTCATTGGCCAGCATTTCGGTTCTTTCCTCAAAGCTGAGACCCTGGGGGCAGTATCCGCCGTCGTAGGGAACGTGGCAGGAGGTTTGATCGGAGAGAAGCTCAATGTGCTCGTTGTGATCCACCGCATATTGCAGAAGATCCACGATATTGCCGTGGAAGGCGATGGACATGGGCTCCTTCTTCTCCATATATTCGTGCGCGATCCGGAAGGCCTCTTCGGGGGACTCGGCAATTCTGCTGACCCAGCCCTGGCTGTGTCTGGTCTCGATGCGGGACATATCAACCTCCGCAACAATGCCCACGCCCCGGGCAATTTCGATTGCCTTCGGCTGTGCACCGCTCATTCCGCCGAGACCGCTGGTCACAAAGAGGTGACCGGAGAGGTCGCCGTGCTCCGGCACGCCTAGGTACTTTCGCCCGGCGTTTAGGATGGTGTTGAAGGTGCCGTGCACGATCCCCTGCGGTCCGATGTACATCCACCCGCCTGCGGTCATCTGACCATAGCTGGAGCAGCCCATTGCCGTGATGCGGGTCCAGTCGCGAAGATTGTCCGCCTCACCCACCAGCAGCCCGTTGGTGATGATGGCGCGGGGCGCCTGCTTGTGGGAGTGGAAGAGCCCCAGCGGATGTCCTGACATGACCACAAGGGTCTGCTCATCGGTCAGGATTTCCAGATACTTTTTGAGAAGCTGATATTGCATCCAGTTCTGACAGACGGAGCCGGTCTCGCCGTAGGTGACGAGCTCATAGGGATACAGCGCGATCTCGTGGCTCAGATTATTGTCGATCATGACCTGCAGCGCCTTGCCCTGAATGCAATTGCCCTTGTAGGTGTCGATGGGTCTTCCGTGAATTTCCTCCTTCGGCATGAAGCGGTAACCGTAGATGCGGCCTCTTGTGAGAAGCTCCTCCATAAATTCAGGAGCCAGCTGCTCATGCAGCTCCTCCGGGACATAGCGAAGCGCGTTTTTCAGCGCCAGCTTCATCTCATGCTCGGTGAGTTCCAGATCCCGCATGGGAGCGCGCCGGATGGATGGATCAAACTTCGGATACTCCGGGAGAACCGGATCCAGCTTGACCGTCATGCAGGCGCCGATTTCCTTATTTGTCATCATAATACGCTGTCCTTTCTGTCGAAACTATGGTGAGATTAACTACTGACCTTCTTAGTATAAGGCGGGTAAGTCTAAAAAACGTCCAATTTTACGGAAAAGAGAAAAGTATTTTTGACAATTCACTGGACGGAATGATTTGGACGGGAATATAATACAAAAAAGGAGAAAAAAATGGAGAATATAAAGGTGCGTTTATTGGGCAATCCGGAACTTCGGGTGAACGGAACCCTGCTCTCATTTCCTTATAAAAAGGCAGAGGGCTTTTTTTATTATCTCTGTGTAAAGAAATCAGTGACAAGAGAAGAGGTCATCAGCCTTTTGTGGGCGGATGAGGACGAAAGCGCCGGGAAGAAGAAGCTGCGGGACGCGGTCTATCAGGTGCGTCAGCTCTTGGGAAAGGAGGTGCTTCTCACCTCGGGGCACACGGGAATCGCGTTGAACCCGGAGGGAGGGCTTGCCATCGACCTGGATCGGGACGAAAGGCGGCACAGCGGAGAAAAGATCTTTCTGGATCACTTTTACATCAAAAACTGCTACGAGTTTGAACAGTGGGCGGAGGAGGTGCGAAATTCCATCCGCCATGAGATGACGGCGAGGGCGAGAAAGATGCTGGAGGAGGCCGCCCGCAGTCATGACACGGAAGAGATGCAGCACTGCGGAAATCTGCTGATTGAAGACGATCCCTACAATGAGGCTATCTACTATGAGCTCATGAATCTTTATGCGGGGAACGGGAGCTACCACATGGCAATCCGGCTGTATTATGACCTGGAAAAGCGCCTGAAGGAGGATACGGGAGAGGAACCGGCAGAAAAGACCAAGGAGCTGTTTCATCGGATTTTCGGCATGAAGGAGCATGTGCCTGCAGCGGGAACTGTGATTGCGGATACGCCCTTTATCGGAAGGGAGCAGGAGCTGTTCACCATCAGCGAGATGCTGAACCGGGAGGACGGAGACAAGATGAACCTGGCGCTGGCAGAGGCGGAGGAGGGAGTGGGAAAAACCGCCTTTCTTGCCTGCTGCCGGCGTCTGGCAAAGGGGATGAAAATGCTGACGCTGGGTGCGGTGTGCTACCGGCAGGGCGCCGATTTTTTCCTTTCTCCCTGGAACGACATCGTGAGAGATATTCAACAGAGAGTGGAAGAAGGAACGCTGACCGGAGATTTTTCCGGGGAAATCGGCGCCCTGCTCCGCTGGGACGAAGGGCGGGAGCCCGGCGGGGAGAGCGGGTATCTCCGCTACCAGTCCATTGAGCAGAACATGCTGAACCTGTTCCGAAAGATCAGCGGCGATTTTCGCATTTTTTTAAGCTTTGATGAGATTCAGTGGATGGATCCCATCAGCTTTCGCCTTTTGAATCGTCTGTTAAACGCGCTGTCGCCGGATCGCTGCAAGGTGCTGTGCAGCTATCAGACGAGCTTTGGATCCGGTGTCCTGCACCAGCTGGAAATGCTGGTTCGGGAGGATCGCATTCACCTGATTTCACTTCATCCCTTCCGGGAGTCCGAGACCCGGCGGTTTGTGCTGCAGGCGTTGCCGGAGCTTTGCAATCACGAGGATCAGCTGGCCCAGATCTATCAGATGACAGAGGGAAATGCATTTTTTTTGAAGGAAATCATTGCATTGATTCGGGAGAAGGGCTTTACGCTGGAAAAGACGCCGAAAATCAATCTCTTTATCAGCTCCCGCCTGTCGGGGCTCGGAGAAAAGGAGATGGAGATTCTGGGCTGCATGTCGGTTTTCCCGGAAAAAATCAGCATTGAGGAGCTGGAATTTCTTCTTCGAAAGCCGGATCGGCTGAAGCTGATCCGCGCACTGGATCAGCTTCAGAGCGCGAATCTTGTGCAGGAGGTTCCGGTGGGCTGGGCAGTGTACTATAAATTCGCCCACAGAATTTTTCAGGAATATGTTTATGAGCATCAGAGCGCAGGCAAGCGGCAGCTCTATCACCGTATGCTCTCCCAGTATTATGAGCGGGAAAACGGGGATCGCTTTGCCAGTCTCCCGATTCTTGCCTATCACTGCATGCGCGCAAATGAAGAGGTGCGGGCTTACCGATATCAGATTCGCTACCTGAAGGAATTTTATACGATCATCAATGAGAACTTTCCCATTCTTCACCGGGAGGTCTCGGATCCTGAGGATAGCATCGGCGTCATGGCGGAGGCGGAAAAAATGCTGGGGCTTGCCCAGAATGTGATTCGTCTCAAGGACAAATCGAAGGAAGTCGCCGAGATGAAGATGCAGATGTACTACATACTGGGGCGTCACGACATCGCGGAGGGGGAGTATGACCGGGGCATTGCAAATATTGAGCAGAGCTTAAAGCTTGCCCGGGAGCTGAATGCTCACAAGGATATTCTGGCGTGTTACCGGCAGCACATTTTTCACGGCATTCAGACGGGAGATGTGAAGCTGGTGGAGCAATATGTGTCCATGGCCTTTGAGCTGATCGACCGGAGCGAGCCGGACGAGTATGCCACCTTTTTAAGACTCCGGGCATGGCATTTGATCCGGAGGGGGGACTATGCGGTGGCGCAGGAGACGCTGTTTCGGGCGGTGGAGCTTTTTTCTTCGCTGACTGCAGAAAGCGGAAAGAACCTTTACAAAGCGGGAATGGCGGCCTGCTATGCGTATCTGGGAGATATCTACCGCTTTCAGGAGGATCCCGGGGAGGCGCTGCGCTATTATCACGAGGGGGTAAGAATCGGTCAGGGAGCGGTTGTGACCAATGGAATGGCACAGCTCTACGCCAGCATCGGACAGGTGAAATTTCATCAGGGGCGCTACACCGAGAGCGGAATTTATCTGGACAAGGCAAGGGAGTGCCTGGAGAAAAATTCCTATCGCTGGGGACTGGAACGGGCAGAGGCCTATCTGGCGCTTCTTCGTCTGGAGGAGGGAGAGCCGGACGAGGCGAGAATTCACTATGAAAAGGGGCGCGCCCTCTCCAGAAAAATACGGAATCCGGAGACAGAGGCGCTGCTGGAAGCGGTGGAGCAGCGGATGAATTTATCAAAGCATAGTGATGCAGAGGTAGACTGGTAGATTGGTAGAAGTGCACATAGATGAAAAAGTAAACTGGTAAAGTAAATAAAAATCATCCGATTCAAACCGGATATTTATAGGTAAAATACATGGGAATTTCAATGGGAAAGTAGTATAATCATAAAAACACACCAAAAAATAGACGTTTTTTAGACGCGAATTCGATACAATGACTGCATTGATACTGGTGATCCGTCCAACGGTTTGGTTCGATTGCAGCAGACCGACGAGACAGGTACGAACAAGGAGGGTGCAGTTACATGGAAAAGATCATTATCACAGGTGAGGATCTCAGCGTAGAACAGATTGTTGCTGTTTGCCGCAATCATGCGAAGCTGGAGCTTTCGGAGAAGAGCAGAGCGGATGTTCTGGCTTCCAGAAAGATTGTCGATGATCTGGTGGATGAGAAGAAGGTCGTCTACGGAATCACGACGGGCTTTGGAAAGTTCAGCGATGTGGTCATCAGCACGGACGAGTGCAGAGCGCTTCAGAAAAATCTCATCATCACTCATGCGGTGGGCGCAGGCGATCCCTTCCCGGAGGATGTGGCGAGAGGCATGCTGCTCCTTCGAATCAACAATCTCTCCAAGGGATTTTCGGGCATCCGTCTGGAGACGCTGCAGACCATGATTGATATGCTGAATCAGGGCGTGACGCCGTTTATTCCGTGCCAGGGCTCTCTTGGCGCATCTGGCGATCTGGCTCCCCTCTCCCATATGGTTCTGGTCATGCTGGGACTGGGAAAGGCGTGGTACCGGGGCGAATTGCTGGACGGCGCCGAGGCGATGAAGCGGGCCGGCATTGAGCCGATTGAGCTCTCCGCCAAGGAAGGGCTTGCGCTGAACAACGGGACACAGGCAATGACCGCCGTGGGTTCTTTGGCGCTGTACGATGCGATCCGGCTCTTAAAGGTGGCGGATATCGCAGATGCGCTGAATTACGAGGCACAGAACGGCGTTATGGATGCGCTGGAGGAGCGGGTGCATACAGTTCGCCCCCACAACGGACAGATTACGACGGCAAAGAACCTGAGGAGACTGCTGGAGGGCAGCAAGAATACCACCAGACAGGGAGAGCTTCGGGTTCAGGATGCCTATTCGCTTCGCTGCAGCCCGCAGATTCACGGCGCGTCCAAGGATGCGGTGAATTATGTAAAGGAGCATGTGGATATTGAAATTAACTCTGTCACGGACAACCCCATCATCTTCCAGGAGGACAGGGCGGGAATCTCCGGAGGCAACTTCCACGGACAGCCCATGGCCCTCAGCTTCGACTTCCTGAAGATTGCGGAGTCCGAGCTTGCAAATGTTTCCGAGCGCCGAATTGAGCGCCTGGTGAACCCGGCATACAGCGGACTGTCGGCATTCCTCACACAGCACGGCGGCGTCTGCTCCGGATTTATGATTGTTCAGTATTCTGCGGCGGCACTGGTATCGGAGAACAAGGTTCTGGCACATCCGGCCAGCGTAGACAGCATTCCCTCCTCGGCAGGCCAGGAGGATCACGTGAGCATGGGCACCATTGCGGCGCGCCAGGCAGCGGAGATCGGTAAAAACGTGAGACGCGTCCTTGCCATGGAGCTGATGGTGGCCTGCCAGGGCATTGACCTAAGGGGAAACAAGGGTCTGGGAAAGGGAACGCAGGCAGCCTACGACCTGGTTCGGGCGAAGGTTGCGACTCTGGATCAGGACAGAGAGCTTTATGAGGATATCAACTACTGCGAGGAGATCATTCGGGATGATTCCCTGATTGCTGCAGTGGAACAGGCAATCGGCGGAGCATTGGAGTATTAAGCTCCGGGCCGGATACAGACGGCGCGGGGACTGAAACCGGTATTTCAGCCGGAGAATCAGGCAGCAGGTTCTCCGGCGGGGAACGATAAGTGGCACAAACAAAGAAAGAGGGGTTTATGTTATGAGCGAGAAAGAAGTTGGCAAGCGAAAGGTAAGACTCCCCAGTGTTGTGGAGGCACTCATTCCGATTATTGTTATGATGGGACTGATGCTCTACGGTTTCCTCGGTCACACCGGGTACACGGATGCCCACATGCCGCTGGCGGTTTCCATTTGTGTGGCCTGCGGGGTGGGAAGCATGTGCGGGCATAGCTTCTCCGATATGCTTGCCGGTATGCTGGATCGCCTGAATGCGACGATGGAAGCAATTCTGATTCTCTGCACCGTAGGTATTCTGGTGGCATCCTTCATCATGTCCGGAACCATCCCGGCAGTCATTTACTACGGGCTGGATCTCCTGACTCCGTCACTGTTCCTTCCGGTGGGCTGCATTATGTGCGCGATTGTGGGTCTGGCCTGCGGTTCCTCCTGGACGACCACCGGAACCATGGGAATTGCGTTTCTCGGCATTGGCGCCGGTCTCGGCATCAATCCGGCAATTACGGCAGGCATGATTATTTCCGGCGCTTACGTCGGCGATAAGTTCTCCCCGCTGTCCGACACCACCAATCTGGCGGCGGCTGTCTCTGAGACCGGACTGTTTGATCACGTGACAGCCATGGTTTCCTCCACGGCACCGACCTTTGTGATCGCCCTGATTCTTTACACCGTGCTGGGCTTGAATATCAATACAGCGGGCTACGATGCACAGGTGGCAAAGGATCTCCAGAATGCGATTGCAGGCAACTTCCATCTGAGCCCGATTCTTCTGGCCCCGATTCTTGTGGTCATTGCGGCCTGCATCATGAAGCTTCCGGGGCTGGTGGGCGTTGTGCTTTCTGTCGCCTGCGGCGTGGTGTTTGCGGCCGTCTTCCAGGGCATGCACAACATCGGCGATCTGTTCAACGCACTGCACTACGGTTTTGAGCTGGAGACCGGAAACGAAATCGCAGACAAGCTTCTGAACCGAGGCGGCATGAATCACCAGATGTGGACCATCAACCTGATCCTTCTTGCCGTTGCTTACGGCGGAGCGCTGGAGCGCTGCGGCTGCGTTGAGACCCTGTTCGGCGGACTTAAGAACCGGCTGCACTCGGTAGGTCAGCTGATTCTTGCCACCCTGGCCACCTCCCTGTTCTGCGACGCGGCCATGGGCGATCAGTTCCTGGGAATCGGTGTTCCGGCTCCCCTTTATGTGGACAAATACGATGAGATGGGACTTGCAAGAAACATGCTTTCCCGTACACTGGAGGACTGCGGTACTCTGTGGGCAGTTATGTTCCCGTGGACCGGCTGCGGTGCGTATCAGATGGGAATCCTGGGAATTCATCCCTTTGTTTACTTCCCATTCGCCTTTGTCAACCTGCTGAACCCGATTTACGCAGCGGTCACGGCATTCCTCGGAAGAAATATCTTCTGGGCTGACGGCGCTTACACCAACATCTTCGGAAAGACGGTGATGCATAAGCCGGCGGCAGCTCCGGAGGAGGCGAGAGAGAAGGCCATCCGGAATCTGGAGGCGCTGCGCGCTGCCGGAAAGGCTCCGAAGCCCGTCGCTTGACGGTGAGCAGGGGTTCGAAATCACAAGGAACCGAATCACATTGTTTTCAGGCCTTCCCGGAGGGAAGCAGCCGGAAGGGAGAATCATATGGAGATCAATCAGATCTTTCCGGAAAAAACGCTTCCCTGGGAGGGATTATCCGGATCGATTTACCAAACCCATTCGATCAAGGTCCGAAAAAGCTGGATGAAATGGGCCTGCTTGGTTCTTTGCCTGTTTCTTATAGCAGGAGGACTGGTCACAAAGTACCGCGTGGCGTTGATTTTCGGCATCCTTTATATCCTTGTGCTGCTCATGGATAAAAGGGTGGTGGTCACCGGGCGGGGCGTAGAGACCTTTTACCAGATGCGAATCACCACACATTACGAATTGTGGCGCTGGGAAGAGATCGATGCGGTGGTCAGAGAGGATCGGAATCATCCGAAGCTGGTCGCCCTGTATTTCAGCCGGGGAGACCGGGTGAAGCGGCTTTTCTTTACAAAAGCGGATGCACAGGCGGTCATGGATTGGCTGCGGGCGGAGCACCGGGACATTAAGGTGGCAGAATCGGATGAAAAAAAGCCTGGAGTTCCCCGCTACTACGGGGAAACGAAGGACAGGAAACAAAACAAAAAGAAGCATGAGAGGACGGCCTGGCGGTGAGATAAAGGGCGTCGGCTGTCATGGAGAAGCGCCGGATCGGGATCTGATTTCCGATTCGGCGCTTTTGTGCGTCCCGGAAGCGCTGCCCTGGAACCGGTGGGGAAGGAGCCAGTGTGCTTGCCCGGGGACCGGAGGGGGTATATAATTTTCCTGAGGGTTAGCCGAAAAGAGAGACAGGGTTGAGGGGAGGAAACCAGGTGAAACAATACAGAGTGACGGGGATGAGCTGCGCAGCTTGTCAGGCGCGTGTGGAAAAAGTAGTCTCGGGGATTCCGGGGGTTTCGGACTGCTCGGTGAGTCTTCTGACAAACACCATGGGAGTGGAGGGGGAGGTTTCGCCGGAAGCAGTGATACAGGCGGTGGAGGCTGCGGGCTACGGCGCATCGCTGAAGGAAAAAAAGGAAGGGGTGGCACTGTCCGGCACGCTGGAATCGGAGGAGGATGCGCTTCAGGATCGGGAGACGCCGGAGCTAAAGAAACGGCTGCAGATCTCCTTTATCTTTCTGGCATTGCTTTTGTACGCCTCCATGGGACATATGATGTGGGGATGGCCGCTTCCCCGCTTTTTTCATCATAATCCGGTGGGGATGGGACTGCTGCAGATGTTGCTTTCCGGCATCATTCTGGTGGTCAACCGGAAATTTTTTGTGAGCGGATTTCGCAGTCTGTTTCACGCATCCCCCAATATGGACACGCTGATCGCCCTGGGGTCGGGAGCTGCATTCCTGTATTCCACGGTCATGCTGTTTGCCATGACCCGGGCGCAGGCAGACGGGGACAGTGAACGAGTAATGAGGTATGCGGCGGAATTTTATTTTGAGTCGGCGGCCATGATTCTCACGCTGATCACCGTGGGGAAAATGCTGGAGGCATATGCGAAGGGAAGAACCACCGACGCCTTGAGAAGCCTGATGCGGCTTGCACCAAAGACTGCCACCGTGATTCGAGACGGAAAGGAAGAAACCATCTCCGCGGACTGCGTGAAGCAAGGCGACCTGTTTGTGGTTCGTCCGGGGGAGCAGATTCCGGCGGACGGCGTGGTGCTGGAGGGGATGAGTGCAGTGAATGAGGCTGCCCTGACCGGAGAAAGTCTCCCGGTGGATAAGGGACCCGGGGATCAGGTGTCATCTGCAACCCTCAATCAGTCCGGATATCTGAAGTGCAGGGCGGTGCGCGTGGGGGAGGACAGCACGCTGGCACAGATCATTCAGATGGTAAGCGATGCAGCGGCTACCAAGGCGCCGGTGGCCCGGGCAGCGGATCGAATCTCCGGTGTTTTTGTGCCGGTGGTGCTGATCCTTTCGCTGGTCACGACTGCGCTGTGGCTTTGGATGGATGAGGGAGTCGGCTTTGCACTGGCCCGGGGAATCAGCGTTCTGGTGGTGAGCTGCCCCTGCGCACTGGGGCTGGCGACACCGGTGGCCATCATGGTGGGAAACGGAGTCGGAGCAAGAAACGGGATCCTGTTCAAGCATGCGGAGGCACTGCAGGAGACCGGAGCTGTGTGGATTGTGGCGCTGGATAAGACGGGAACCATCACCACGGGGAAACCGGAGGTGACGGATCTTCTCCCGGCAGACGGGGTCAGTGAGGCAGAGCTTTTGCAGCGGGCCTATGTCCTGGAACATCGGAGCGAGCATCCGCTTGCCGGAGCAATTGTCGCGCGGGCGGAGGCAGAGGCATGTGCAGGAGCTTCGGTGCAGGCGGAGACAGAGACCCTCTCCGATTTCAAGGCCCTTCCGGGCAACGGGGTGACGGCTCGAAGCCGGGGAAAACAGCTGATCGGGGGGAACGCTTCGCTGGTTCGAGGATATGCTTCGGTGAGCGAGGAAGTGGAAAGAAGGGCGGAAGAGCTGGCAGACGCGGGAAAAACACCGATCTTCTTTGCAGAGGAAGGGCGCCTGCTGGGGGTGATCGCCGTGGCGGATGCCGTCAAGGAGGACAGTGAGAAGGCAATTGCTGACCTTCGGGCCATGGGGCTTCACACTGTGATGCTGACGGGGGACAACCGGAGAACCGCAGAGGAAATCGGCCGCCGGGTGGGCGTGGAGAAGGTGATCGCAGGGGTGCTTCCGGATCAGAAGGAGGCGGTGATCCGTATGCTGCAACGATACGGAAAGGTGGCGATGGTGGGAGACGGCATCAACGATGCGCCGGCATTGACCCGGGCTGAAATCGGAATTGCAATCGGAGCAGGAACGGATGTGGCAATGGATGCGGCCGATGTGGTGCTGATGCGGAGCGCTCTCTCGGATGTGCCTGCCGCCATTCGCTTAAGCCGCGGGACTTACCGGAATATTCTGGAAAATTTGTTCTGGGCGCTGTTTTACAATACGCTGCTGATTCCTGCGGCGGCAGGTCTTTACCTACACCCCTTCGGGATTGCCATGAGCCCGGTGCTGGGGGCGGCGGCGATGAGCTTGTCCAGCTTTTGTGTGGTGATGAATGCGCTTCGCCTGAATTGGGAGCCGATACAAGGCGCCGCAGGGAAGGAAAGACAGCATCGGAAGCGGATGGCGCCGCTTAGTGAAGAGGGGAGGCGCTTCTTTGAGGAGGCGGATGCCATGGAAGCAGTGGCATGCTTGGATAGGAGCCGAGACGGCGGAACAGGAGGCACCATGAAAAAGAAGCTTTTGATCCGGGGGATGATGTGCGGGCACTGTGAGGCCAGCGTGAAACAGGCGCTGGAACAGCTTCCCCAAGTGGAGGAAGCCGCGGTGAACCACAAGGAAGGGACCGCGATGGTCTCCCTGAAGGAGGCGGTGGCGGACGAGGTTTTAAAAAAGGCAGTGGAAGATCGGGGCTATCACGTGACAGAGATTCGGGCATAAACGCCCCTTGCAGAACAGGGGAAGGCGGGCAGAGGAACCGGTTTTTATGGACATTTTGTCCATAAAAACCGGTTTTTTTGAAATAAATATCCATTTATAAAAAGGGAGTGGTATGATTTCGTCAATACCGAACGGAACCGGGCGACGCAGCAGAGCGGGCGACGTTTGGCGGGAATGTGGAACAGGACAGGAGGTTGAAGGATGGAATTTTATGGTACAGCTTGGGCGTTGGTGCCGCCGATTGTGGCGATTGTTCTCGCGTTGATTACCAAGGAGGTGTACAGCTCCTTATTTTTGGGAATCCTGGTGGGGGGGCTGTTCTACTCCGGCTTCGGGTTTGAGGGAACGCTGGTGCATATCTTCCAGGAAGGGTTGATTGCTCAGATTTCCAATTCGTACAATGTGGGAATCCTGGTGTTTCTGGTGTTTCTGGGCATTCTCGTATCGCTCATGAACCGGGCGGGCGGCTCCGCCGCATTTGGACGCTGGGCAGCAACATGCTTTAAGACCCGAATCGGCGTGCAGCTGGCGACCATCCTTTTGGGATGTATGATCTTTATTGACGACTACTTCAATTGCCTGACCGTGGGAAGTGTCATGCGTCCGGTGACGGACAGACAGCAGGTTTCCAGAGCAAAGCTGGCCTACCTGATTGATGCCACAGCGGCGCCGATCTGTATCATCGCACCAATTTCCTCCTGGGCTGCGGCGGTCTCCGGTTTTGCGCCGGAAGGAACCAACGGGCTGATGCTCTTTATTCGTGCCATTCCTTACAACTACTACGCACTGCTCACCATTCTGATGATGGTCACGATGACGGTGCTGCGTCTGGATTACGGCCCCATGCGCTCGTACGAGCAAAAAGCGCGGGCAGGGGAGCGGGAAAAGGAAGAGCAGAAGGAGAACCGAGAGAGCGGAGAGGAAAGCGGAAACGGAGGTGTCCTCGCGCTGATTCTGCCGATTGCCGCACTCATTGTGAGCTGTGTGATCGGAATGATTTATACCGGCGGATTTTTTGAGGGAGTCAGCTTTGTTGATTCCTTTGCGGGGAGCGATGCGTCTGTGGGGTTGGTGCTGGGCTCCTTTGTGGCACTCTTCGTGACCATTGTGTATTATGTGGTCTTTCGCGTGCTGCGCTTTCACGCATGCATGAGCTGTCTTTCGGAGGGCTTTAAGGCGATGGTTCCCGCCATCATGATCCTTTGCCTGGCATGGACGCTTAAGAGTATGACGGATTCTCTGGGTGCAGCGGAGTATGTGGCAGGTGTGGTGGAGCGGAGCGCAGGCAGCATGCTGAGCTTCCTCCCCGGAATCATTTTCCTCATTGCCTGCGGGCTTGCGTTTGCCACCGGAACCTCCTGGGGAACCTTTGGCATTTTGATTCCGATCACCCTGAAGGTGTTTCCGCTGGAGAGTGGAAATCCGCTGGCGATCATCTGCGTGTCAGCTTGCATGGCAGGGGCGGTCTGCGGCGATCACTGCTCACCGATTTCCGATACGACGATCATGAGCTCCGCCGGGGCGCAGTGTGATCACATTGTGCATGTATCGACACAGATGCCGTATGCAGCGGTTTGCGCGACCGTGTCCTTTGTGACCTATCTGGCAGCAGGATTTATGAAGGATGCTGCGCGTTCACTGGTTTTCGGCGTCCTCCTGCTGGGTGTCGTGCTGTATGGGATTCATGCAGCGCAGAAGCGAGAGGGGGCGAAGGCACAGAGCCAGGGGTGTATACAGGACGCTGTGAAAGAATCCTGAAGAATCGCAGAGCGCTGCGGAGAAGGCTTGAAGAACCGCAGAGCGCTGTGGAGAGGGCGTGCAGAACCGCAGAGCGCTGTGGAGAAGGCGTGCAGAACCGCGGAGCGCTGCGGAGAAGGCGTGCAGAACCGCGGAGCACAGCGGAGAAGGGATAAGAAGCATCAGTCGGCATCAGCCGAAAAAGAAAGAGAACAGGCGGGGGTAGTATTCGTACTGCCACCGCCTGTTCTCTTTTGCTGGTTTATGAAGTGAGGACTCAGCGCTTGAAGTCAAGAACCAGGGAGGCCAGAAAAGCGGCGCCCCGCCAGAGCGCGTCTTCGTTTCCCTTGTAGTGACTGCTATGAAGCGGCCAGACATCGGGATCGTCAAGCGCCTGTGTTCCCAGCCATGCAAAGGCGCCCGGTGTCTCGGTGAGATAGAAGGCAAAATCCTCTGCGGTCATGGCAGGACGCTCCGGAACGACGGCGGCTTCTTCGCCGAACAAGGTGCGGATTTCCTTAAGCATATAGTCTGCCATTTCGGGATCATTCCGAAGAGCGCAGTAGCCGTACTCATAATTGAGGGTTCCCTTGCATTCCATTGCCTCGCAAATTCCATTTAAAATCTGGCCGAGGCGGCGCTCCGTCTGCTTCCGCACCTCAGGGCTGTAGGTTCGAACCGTGCCCTCCAGCAGGCAGCTCTCCGGCACGATATTGTACCGGGAACCGGCCTGGCAGACGCCGATGGTCACCACACAGGCCTCCAGCGGGTCTGTATTCCGGCTCACGATGCTCTGGACGGCAGATATGAACTGAGCTGCCGCCACCAGCGCATCGTGCCCCAGATGAGGCATTGCGCCGTGGGCGCTGTCGCCCTCAATCCGAACAGAGAAGTGGTCGGATGCCGCCATCTGCGGACCGGGACGGACGCCGATGGATCCGATGGGAAGATTGGGCCAGACGTGGAGACCGAATACCGCATCCACATCCTGCAGGGCGCCTGCCTCGATCATGCGGCGGGCGCCGCCCACCGGCGACATTTCCTCCGCCGGTTGAAAAATGAGCCGCACCGCGCCTGAGAGCGACTCCTGATGCTGCCGCAACAGCCTTGCGGCGCCCAGCAGGCAAGTCATATGGGCATCGTGGCCGCAGGCATGCATGACTCCCGGATTTTCGGAAGAAAAGGGAAGTCCGGTTTCCTCCCGGATGGACAGGGCGTCCATATCGGCGCGGAGCGCAATGGTTTTTCCGGGTTTTCCGCCCTTAAGATCCGCCAGAATCCCGTGGCCGCCGATTCCGCTTCGAATCTGGTATCCTCCGATGGCCTCCAGCTCCGCTCGGATTTTTTCGGCGGTTCGTTCTTCATGGTTCGATACCTCAGGATCCCGGTGAAAGGCCGTTCGGAGTTCGATCAGCCTCGGATTCAGCTTCTTTGCATCTTCCAGGATAGAAATCATAGCGTTACTCCTTTTTCATGCTGGTTCGGTGCTCTGCCGGCTGAGGGGCAAAGCACCGGGTTTTATGGATGACTGCCTCAGGCATTTTCCACCTTGCCGAAGCACACTCTGCCGGCGATCAACGCGCCCACCAGGCAGGCAACAGAAATGCCGCAGGCCGAGATCACGGTGGTCAAAACACCGGCGGAGGTGGGCAGGGTAATGAACAGATTGAGAAGCGCAAAGTAGACGATGCTCGTCACCGTATAGGAGAGAGAGTAGGTGGTCAGCGCAGGGGATTTCAGATCCGGGTCACAGATCCGAAGGAGCAGGACGCCTGTGATAAACACACCGGTGGCCATGCCCAGGGTTCCGATCATCTGCTCGAACCAGTAGCCCTTCAGAAGCTTCTTGGAGAGCAGCAGCAGCCAACCGGTTGTGACCACGTATCCGATCAGGCACATGACGACGATGGGGACAATGTAGGTTGCAACCGCCTTGATGGGGAGCGACGCCACTGCACCGGTCACAGCAAATTCGGTGAAGGAGCCGGTGATGTGGCTCTTCACGGCCCCATCCACCAGGTAATCAATCTTCAGTCGGCAAATGATTCCCCAGATGATGAACATGCAGACCATACCGTAAGCCCATACGGAGATGCTCTTCAAAACCGGAATATTCGCTGCCTTGGCTCCCTTAATGCAAAGATAGGCGAGGCCGCAGGCGAGGAAAATCAGAGAAGCGTGGAATGCAAGGGAATCCACAGAGGAAGACTGGGTGGTCTCACGCCCCATGGAGTTCTGCTTTTTGATATCGGGCTCATAACCTCTTAAGAAGACCGACGGAATATCCGCGGGCTTGTCAAGAAGTGCAGTTCTTCCGGTTCTCGCAGCCCAGTTGATCAGGGCGATGCCGATCAGAATTCCGCCGACAATCCCGAAGGTGGCAGTTGTGGTTGCGACACCCTGAGAGGTCTCCCAATAGGGCAGATTCATTTCCTTCAGCGTATTTCCCAGGGTACCGGCGGTTCCGTGCCCTCCGACGAAGCCGATTCCCAGCTCAATACCGAACTGGTCATAGAGCGTATAGGAGCCCCGGAACATGAGATGCACCAAGTATCCCACGGCAAACTGCGCCATGGAGACGCCGAGACCGATAAAAAAGAGGGGAAACACATTTTTCATGAAGCCGGGATCCGTTTCGTTGCCGGTGTGGCCGAGACGAAGCCCGAGGGGAACGCCGGCGACCACCGGAACAATCAAAATTCCGGGAATCATGGAATAGTAGTGGTACCATTCCAGAGGAATGCCCAGCGCACCGGTTACGTTTAGCACCTGGGGTCCGAGTATCAGCAAAAGGAAACCGCCGATTACCGATGCTGGGATAAACGTCTTTTGCAGAAATCTCAGCTTGCTCCTCAGAAACACGCCGATCATCAGAGCGCTGCCCAAAAGACCCAGGCTTTTTAATAGATCCGTTAACATAGCTGATGTCATACTTTTCCCTCCTGATTTAAAAACTGTAAATGAGTATGGTGCAGGCTCAGTATATCATAAAAAGAGGAGCAGAACAGCTAAAATCTTTCCGGGGGATGGTTGTGAAGTCCGTGTGAAAATATGATATGATACTTCCGATCAAGCTATGGCGGATTGCGGCGGAACCCCGGGGGTAGCGGCGCCGATCCCTGCATGGAAAACCGGGGGCGGAGAAAACCGAGGGCGGAGGAAAGCCGAAGGCAGAGGGAAGCCGGGGGCAGCGGAAGTCGGAGGCAGAGGAAACCGAAGGTAGAGGAAAGCCGAGGGCGGAGACAGAGAAAAGAGCAGGAGAATGAGGATGGAGATCAAGACACTGCAGGTTCTTTTTGTGATACAGCTGGTCATTTTGGGGCTTCAGTCCCTAATCTATTTCGGTGTGGAAATTCTGGAAGGGAAGCCCCATAACGTGCGGCGAAACATTGACCGGAGCATCCCCTTTGTTCCGGAATGGGTATTCATCTATAATCTCTGGTTTCCGCTGATTGCTGTGTTTCCACTGGTGCTGTATGCGGCGGATGCCTCGCTTTATTTTAAGTACCAGTCCGCCGTTTTCTGCGATATTGTGCTCAGTGCGCTCTGCTATGTGTTGTATCCCACCAGCTTTGTGCGTCCGCGCACGCCGGAAACCGTTGCGGGACGCGTTATGAAGCTGGTTTATAAGGGAAGCTTTCGGGGGCTGAACTGCGCGCCCAGTATGCACTGTTCCCTGTGCTATCTCATTCTGGCGCTGAGTCTTACTTGCACCGGAATGGCGATATGGCAGCGCGTGATATTGGTTGCCGTCGCGCTGCTCATTGTGTGTTCTACCCTGTTCACCAAGCAGCACGTTGTGGTGGATGCAGTCACAGCCATTCCGGTGGCTGCAGTGAGTCTGCTGTTTGGGTGGCATTTCCCGGCGGGCTTTCTGACCCCGTGGATTCCCTGAGGGGCAGGAGCCGGGCAGCGCCGGAGGGCAGGAGCCGGGCAGCGCCGGAGGACAGGAGCCGGGCAGCGCTGGAGGGAGAGAAGCCGGGCAGCGCCGGAGGGACACATGAAATCGGCACAGCAGGAAGCCCGCGGCACCGTGCTGCCCGGGGTAAGCAAAAAGAGACGCTTCCGCTTCGGAGAGCAGCGGAAGCATTGAATACCTGTGGACACAGTAGGGTATCAGGTCTGTGAAGCAGGAAGCCATTGGCTTCAGACAACGGGGCGTTCACCGGAAAAGAGGAATATATGCTGGAAATCAAAGAATATCGTCGGGTTGGTTCACTGGAGGAAGCGTGGACACTCAACCAGAAAAAAAGCAATCGGGTGATCGGCGGGATGCTCTGGCTCAAGCAGAGCAGGGCGAGGATCAATACCGCCATTGACCTGTCCGGGCTTGGGCTGGATCAAATTGAGGAGCACGCCGATTGCTTTCGCATTGGCTGCATGGTGACGCTGCGGCAGCTGGAAACCAGCGAGGCGCTGAACCGCTACGCCTGCGATGCGATTCGGGATGCGGTGCGTTGGATTGTGGGGGTGCAGTTCAGAAATCTGGCGACCATCGGAGGAAGTATCTTCGGGCGGTACGGTTTTTCCGATGTTCTCACCGTTTTTATGGCGATGGGAGCGGAGGCAGAGCTGTATCGGGGCGGGCGGGTTCCGCTTTGGACCTTCGTAAACCGGACACCCGACCGGGATATCCTGAGCCATATCCGGCTCCCCAGGGAGGAGGGAAGCTTTGCGTATCTCTCTGTGCGAAACACTAAGACAGATCTTCCGGTGCTGAATACAGCGGCAGCGGTCTCCGGCGAGGGCCTGCTTCGACGCCTGGTGGTGGGGGCGCGCCCGCAAAAGGCGATGCCGGTGCCGTTTCCCGCAGAGCAAAGTCTGGCTCTCTCGGAGGAAAATATAAGGGCACTGGCCGCCTTGGCAGGGGAAATGGTTCCCACCGGAGACAATATGCGCGGCAGCGCTGCATACCGGAGTCATCTGGTGCAGGTGCTCGGCAGGCGGGTCATGAAGCAGGCGCTGCTTCGGGGAGCGGTTTCGGGCGCAGTTCCGGGAGCAGTTCGGGGCGTAGTTCCGGGAGCGGTTCGGGGAGCGGTTCAGGGCGCGGTTTCGGGAGCGGTTTCGGGCGCAGTTCCGGGCGCGGAGAGAAAGGACGGTGCAGGATGTTGATTACCATGGAATTAAACGGCAGGCGGGTCTCGCGGGAAGTAAGTCCCGATACCCTTTTGCTGGATTTTGTCCGGGCGGAGGGCGCCTTCAGTGTGAAGCGCGGCTGTGAGACATCAAACTGCGGTCTATGTACCGTGTTTTTGAATGAGCACCCGGTTCTGTCCTGTTCCGTGCTTGCAGCAAGAGCGGAGGGGAGACGGGTGACCACACTGGAGGGCTTGCAGAAGGAAGCAAAGGAGCTGGGCGCCTTTATCGCCGATCAGGGCGCAGAGCAATGCGGCTTCTGTAACCCCGGCTTTATCATGAACACGATTTCGCTTCTGCGTGAGCATCCAAACCCGGACGAAGCAGAAATCCGGAGCTACCTCGCCGGAAATTTGTGCCGCTGCTCCGGCTACGAAGGGCAGATGAGGGGTATTGTGGCATACCTGAAATGGAGAGAGGAGGCAGGGCACAGTGGAGAATGAGAGAAACAAGACGGATCGCCGCCGCTTTCATGCGGTGGGAAAGCCCATTCGAAAGAAGGACGCAATGCAGCTTGTGACCGGTCAGCCGGTCTATCTGGAGGATCTGGTGCCTTTGGACTGTCTGATTGTCAAGCTTTTGCGCTCCCCCCATGCCAACGCGATTGTGGAGGACATCAATACGGAAGCTGCCGGGAGAGTGGAAGGAATTGAGGCAATCTACACATGGAAGGATGTACCCCAGGACATGCCCCGGTTCACGCTTGCCGGGCAGATCGCTCCCGAGCTGAGCCCCTGCGACCGGGTGATTATCGACCGCCACGTGCGCTTTGCAGGGGATACGGTCGCCATTGTGGCAGGGAAGGACGAGGCCTGTGTCAACCGGGCCCTTCGCCTCATTCGAGTGCGCTACCGGGTTCTGGAGGCGGTGATGGATCCCCACACGGCAAAGGATCACCGGGTTTTGGTGCATCCGGAAGCCACCTGGGTTTCCCAGGTTCCCTGCGGCGCCGACAACCGGAGAAATCTCTGCGCCAGCGGCACAGAGGGAGAGGGAGATGTGGATGCGATTCTTGCGGACTGCGAGTTTGTGGTGGACAGAACCTTCCACACGAAAGCCTGTCAGCAGGCCATGATGGAGACCTTCCGGAGCTATTGCTCCATTGATCCGGACGGAAGACTCCATGTCTTTAGCTCCACGCAGATCGTATTCCACTGCCGCCGCATTGTTGCGAATGCCCTCGGCATTCCCCGATCCATGGTACATGTCTCCAAGCCCCGCATCGGCGGCGGATTCGGGGCAAAGCAGACCGCAGTGTCGGAGATTTATCCGGCCTTTGTAACATGGAAAACCAAGAAGGCAAGCAAAATTATTTTCACCCGGGAGGAATCCCAGACCGCATCCAGTCCCCGGCATGAAATGGAGGTGCGGTGCAGGCTGGGCGCCGATCGGGACGGAACATTCCGGGCGATTGACATTCACACCCTGTCCAACACCGGAGCCTACGGAGAGCACGGTCCCACGACCGTGGGACTCTCCGGGCATAAGTCCATTCCGCTGTACGCAAACTTGGAGGCCTTTCGCTTTTCCTACGATGTGGTCTACACCAACATCATGTCTGCAGGTGCATTCCGCGGCTACGGCGCCCCCCAGGGGCAGTTTGCCCTTGAGTCCTGCGTCAACGAAATGGCAGAGCGCCTGGGCATGGATCCGATCCGCCTCCGGGAGAAAAACATCGTGCGGGTGGGAGACCGCATGCCTGCCTACGACGGCACCGTACTCACCAGCGGAACGCTGGATCAATGTATGTCCCGGGTGCGGGAAATGATTGGATGGGAAAAGAAATACCCGTCCCGGCGGATGCCGAACGGGAAGATACGCGCCGTGGGAATGGGAATCTCCATGCAGGGCTCCGGAATCAGCGGGATAGATGTGGGAAGTGCCACGCTGAAATTAAATGACGGAGGCTTCTACACCCTCCGCATCGGCGCAGCCGATATGGGGACGGGGTGCGACACCACCATGGCGCAGATTGCGGCGGAGGTGCTTCAGTGCAGTCCGGATCAGGTGGTGACAGCAGCAGTGGACACGGACAGCGCCCCCTACGACTCCGGCTCCTACGCCTCCAGCACCGCCTATGTCACGGGGAAAGCGGTGGAACGCTGCGCCCGGAGGCTGAGAGAACGGATGGTGCAGTTTGCCGCCGAGAAGCTGGGACTGCCTGCCGCCGCGCTGCAATTTGACGGAAGGGAAATCTCGGACGGGCAGGGGAGAAGCCTTTCTCTCCGGGATCTGGCTGCGGCCTCCGTGTGCTGCAGCCGGGTTGCGCTGGAGGAGACTGTCTCCAACAGCTCCCCCATCTCCCCGCCGCCCTTTATGGCAGGAGCCGCAGAGGTGGAGGTGGATCCGGAGACGGGAGAGGTGACGCTGATTGAATTTGACGCCTGCGTGGACTGCGGAACGCCGCTGAATGAAAATCTGGCTCGCGTGCAGGCGGAGGGGGGGCTGATGCAGGGCATCGGCATGGCGCTGACCGAGAACGTGAGCTACGACCGAACCGGACGGATGCGGGAAAATTCCTTCCTGCAGTACAAAATCCCGACGCGGGTGGATTACGGCGCCCTTCACGTAGAGCTGATTCCCAGCTATGAAGAATCCGGACCCTTCGGGGCGAAGTCCATTGGGGAGGTGGTGCTGAATACGCCGCTTCCGGCGATTGCCCACGCTGTCCATAATGCGGTGGGCGGCCGCTTTACCACCCTTCCCATTACGCCGGAGGCAGTGGCCGGCGCCGCAGCGAAGCACGCCGGGACCCGCCCGCCTGTGTGACGGGCGCACCCCGCCTCAGTTTTTGACCAGATGAAACGCAAAGCCTCCGATCTCCTCTTTTAAGTAGAGAAACACAGACTGCCCTCTGGCATTTTTCTTTCGGGTGGACTCCTCAAATTCGATGCCGCGGCGGCGCATGTGGTACTCGGCGCGATCCACGTTGCTGCAGCCGATGGCAATGTGTCCCTTTGTTCCGCGGCCTTGGAATTTCATGACCTCCACAGCGGAGCCGGTAAAGATGGAGGCATCGTTTTCGCTGTAGGGAAAGCCGAAGGCATGGCAGATCAGCCGGGCACTGGCTTGCCCGTGGGCCGTATCGGCGCTGTTGATGCCCACATGCTTGATGCGGAAATCCAACATGGTTCTCACCGCCTCTTCGCAGAGCGCTGTGATCCTGGGCCAGTCCTCCGCCTCGATCAGCGCCTGCTTCACCATCCAGGTTCCGCCGCAGGCAAACACCTGGTCAAAGCTCAGGTAGGAGAGGAGATTGCCGGTGTTGACGCCGCCGGTGGGCATCCAGAGCAAATCCCGATAGGGGCCTGCCAGCGCCTTCAGCTTGGCAAGACCGCCGTTTTGCTCCGCCGGGAAAAACTTGACGGCGTCAATGCCCAGCGCCATGGCCTGCTCCATTTCCCCTGCGGTTGCAGTTCCGGGACACATGGCGACCCCCTTCTCCAGAACGTGCCTGGTCACCTCCGGATGGAAGCCGGGGCTCACAATAAAGGAGGCGCCGGCTGCAATTGCCCGGTCAGCCTGTTCCGTGGTCAGCACCGTGCCGGCGCCGACCAGCATATCCGGTATCTCCGTTCTAATGGCATGAATGGCATCCTCCGCGGCTGCTGTGCGGAAGGTAATCTCTGCAGCGGGAATCCCGCCGGCATAGAGCGCCCTTGCCAGAGGAACGGCTTTTTTTTTGTCATCCAGTGCAATGACCGGCACAATGCCGATCCGGTACAGGGTTTGTATGATCTCGTTCATGATGGGCTCCTTTCTGATGCGCCCGATGCGGCAGACTTGGGGATTCTGTGTGTCACATACAGTTTACCCCTTCTTTTCCCGTATGACCAGATGGAAAGGAGGCATTTTGCGCAGGTGGAAATTTTAGCATACAACTGGAATTTTGACAGAAAAAGTCTGATTTTTGTATAATCAGTCGGAAAATGTATATATTTTATGGACATAGCACATCTGGAGTGTTATGTTATAGAAAATAACATAAAGATTTTTTTAAGATTTTTAAAAAAAAGAGTGAAAAAGAAACAGCGAAACAACCCAGCAACCAAGCAACAAAACAGCGAACGTCATGTTCTGCCAGAGTGCGGCGGGGACTATGCCCGTAGGAGGGAGGAGCGGAGACCGGCTGCACCAAAAAATAGAATTTCATCAGAGGAGGACGAAGAAGACCATGAATAAAAGGAAACAGATCGCCGGGGCATTTGCACTGGCTGTCGCGCTGGGGTGCATCCTGCCGGCGGCTCCGGCCTATGCCGTGGAGGGGTGGATCCGAAGCGGAGACGAGTGGAGCTACCTCAACCGGGACAATGCTCCGGTGACCAACGTCTGGAGAAGGTCCCAGGACGCCTGGTACTACCTGGGTGAGGACGGACACATGGTAAAGAATCAGATGATTTCCTGGCGGGACGCCCACTACTTCCTGGATTCCGACGGAAGGATGAAGACCAATGCCTGGGTTCGGATCGACGGGAGCAATACCCGGGAGGTCTGTGAAGAGGGCTGGCGCTACTTCGGCGAAGACGGACGGGCGTACCGGGGAAAGAACAGGAGCTTTCGAAAGGAAATCAATGGGGCGTATTACGCCTTCGATGAAGACGGCGTCATGTTAACCGGCTTTCTTGACGAGAACGGCGATCCCGTGGAAAGCGGCGATCCCTTCACGGAGGGGTACTACTTCGCAGGGGCAGACGGCGCGCTGTACACGGGACAGTGGCTGAACTACGGCGGCATCGGCACCCTGGAGGGGGTGGGCGGCTCCAACCTGGAGAGCGAAGTCGGGGGAAGAAATTACAGCGATTACCCGGAGATGTGGATGTACTTCGGAGCGGACTCCAAAAAGTACCGCAGCCGGGGAAAGGATCCCCTGCAGAAGGAAATCGGCGGCGCCACCTACGGCTTTGACGAGAACGGCATCATGCTCTCCTGGTGGGGAAACCTGGCCAGCTTAAGCGACGCTGTCCGGAGCAACCCCACGGCAGAGAAATCCGTCAAGTACTACAACGGGTACGAAGGCGGGCCGCTGATGAAGAACCGCTGGCTCTGGATGTTCCCGTCGGAGAAGCTGAGCGAGGACGATCACCTGGATCTGGAGAGCAGCTGGTGGAGAACGGACGGAAAGGGGCAGGTGTACCGGAACCGCATCCGGGAGATCAACGGAAGAAAGTACGCCTTCGACGGCATCGGAAGAATGCAGACCGGCTTCGTGCTCTTCAAGGGAAAGAGCCAGTTTGTGGCGCAGTACGATGTGGACGTCTGGGATTCCCGGGACTTTATCGAGGGGGATCTGTACGGCATTGAAAAGGCGGATCTCTACCTCTTTTCGCCGGATGAGCTGAACGACGGCTCCATGCAAAGCGGAAAGGAAATCAAGGTGGAGCTGGCGGACGGGGTCTTTACCTTCGGCTTCGGGTCAAACGGAAAGGCCTTCGGAAATCGGAACCGCCTTCAGAAAAAGGACGGCAAGTATTACATCAACGGTCTCCGGCTGGAGGCAGATGAGGAATACGGCTACGGCGTGGTGAAAACGGAGGACCGGGAAAGCGTCAGCTATCAGGTGGTGAATGAAAGCGGAAAAGCCATCACCGGACGGCGGGTGCTTAAGGATCGGGACGGCGGATACCTGCTGGTAATCGACGGACACTTTGCCGCCTACTGCACCGACGCCGATGCCCCCCGGTGGCGAAACGGAAGGGAGGGGGCAGGCTTCTATCACTACGACAGAAGCAACAGGAAGAACCGCTACGAAGGCGGCATCATCGCAGGGAGCAAAAGCCCTGCCGACCCGGGAAATCTTCCGGCAGAGATGCGCCTTAACTTTTAAACGGGAAGCGGAGGGAAAAAAGAGACATGAAGAACAAACGAAACCAACAATCAGGGAAGGGAATCCTGCGGCGCTTCCTGGCGAAGACGCTGGCACTCACCATGGTGCTCAGCTTCCTCACACCGGCAGCGCCCATGACCGCGTATGCGTCGGAGCTGGAGCCGGAGCCAATTGGGGATACGGGTGCCAGCGAGGCAACGGCGTTTAAATGGGTAATGTCAACCAGAGGTCAGTACGAATGCGAAGACATACAGCTAGAAACAAACCAATTTAATCTGGTGGGTCTGAAGGAAGGGCAGGAGGAGTATAGCACGAGTGGGATAAAGACGACATACGCCCACAATGGTTATTCAACATGGATTATGACGCCGAAGAGTGAAGAAACCACCGAAGTACCTAAGGCGGGATTCAACTCCTATACGGATCGGTTTGACTATCTGAAGCCGTCCCCTGAGCATAACGGGACTGTGATTACGAATACGACTCTGGGCATCGAGTACAAGATGACGGTAAAGCCGGATCCCAGTAACCGCTATATTTTTGTGGACTATTATCTTCGGGACACCACCGGGAGAGGAGGAACGAAGGGGAGAACCTTCTATGTCGGAACCGGCGCGGATACGCAGATCGGAGAGAGCACTCTTGCAGACAAAGCAATATGTTACAAAAACTCCAAGGGTTTTCATATGGTAAACCCAGATACGCAGGAGACCTTTGACTGCATCACGGATGATCCTGAACTGGGGGTCACGAAACCGGATAAGAGGTATGTAGGGCCATATAGGCCCTACTGGGAGTATATGTTTACAGGAAATGAAAAGACAAAATCCGGTGAGCTCAGTGAAAAGATAGACTCCGGAATCGCCTGGTCCTGGAAGATTCATCTTCGCCCCTATGAAATTGTCCATAAGCGGGTGGCATTTCTCATCAAGGCGACCTCCTATTATGTGTCCGACCAATTTGGTAAGGATAGCAGTTCCCATGACGGGACTTGCCAGAATCCTTACAAAACCATCGAGTATGCACTGAGACAGCTGAGCGGTAAAAAAGGATATATCTATGTCATGGATTATCCGGATCTGCAGGCAGGGATTTCCGTTTCCGGTGGCAAATCCCAGGATATCACCATCTCCGGCACGGATTATGACCATAAGGGAGAGCCGGTGAAGGACAGCATATCCCTTAAGCGAGCCCCCGGTTTTACAGGTTCCCTTTTTAATCAGACCGGAGAAGGAAAGCTCAAATTTACCGATATTACCCTTGACGGAAATCAGGTGGAGAGCTCGGAGCCAATCCTTTCTGCAAGCAATGGAACGCTGGAGCTAAACAGTGGCGCCAAGGTGACCGGAGCAAAGGGGACGTCCGAAGAGAAGGGAAGCGCAGTGGATCTCAGCGGCAGCGCGATTCTCTCCATGAACGGCGGATCGGTCACAGGGAACGAATCCAAGGAGGGCGGCAAAGGAGCCGTCCATTACAACAGCTCCGGGACGTTCACGGTTTTGAACGAGGTCAACATCAAAGACAATAAAGATACGGCGGGAACGCCGGCAAATGTGTATCTCCCTGACGGAAAGACCATCACGGTGGCAGATGATCTGAAGGATGGCAAGATCGGCGTTACCAGTGGGACGCTTCCTGTCTATATGTCGGGAAGTGACCCCACAGAAGAAAGTCAGGAAATTACGGTGGCAAAGCCCGCAGCAGGGCCCAAAGAGAAATATCCGGGTTACGATCAACTGACGAGCTGCCCATTCTCCGACAACATTACGGCGGATCTAAAGGAGAAAAAGGGAGTTGAGGCGTCTGGAGGAGTCCGGAGCAACGATGCCAGGAAATGCGCAGTGCTTCGAAGAAAAAGCTACAGCATAGCCTGGGTCTATGTGGATGATCAGGGAGCGGACGTGGTTGGAGCACAGCCTTCCACGGAGCGTCACGGCGTAGGCGACCTGGTGACGAAACCGGCGGATTCGTTTCCCGGCTACATATTGGAAAAGGTGGAGGTGAGTCAGGGCGCCTATTCCTCTCTGAAGCTGGAGCAGAGCGGAGCTGATAAGGGGAAGGTCACCGGAACCATGCCGGCAGGAGATGTGGTTGTCACCTATACCTATGTGAAACAGTATGGTTCCATCACTTTTGAACCCAACGGCGGTAAGCCGAAGCCGTCAGAGATTAAGGGGAAAATCGGGGATTCTGTGAATGCAATCTTCCCGACTGTCTCAAAGCTCGGATACGTGTTTCGAGGTTGGGCACCGGGGACTTACGATGCAAACAGCAGATTGTTCACGCCGCCGGTTAAGCAGGCAGGTTCTAACGATTATGATATTAAAGACAGGCTGCCTGCAACCTTCCCGGAGCATCCGGAGAAATATTACGCGATTTTTGAACCGGATCCCGGTGTGACCTTTGATTGCAAGGTGGCATATCAGAACCATGACGGAAGCATCGTATTCCGGAGCAAGGACGAAGACAAGGTACATGGCTCGGTGGAGACGCCGCTTTCGTTCACAGCGAAGCCCATTCACGGCTACAAGTGGGCTTTGAATCATTCCCGCCGGGTGCCGGATCAGTTTGATTTTGGCAATGGAAATAAGCCCTTCGGCGAGTTTGATTCAAGCAGCGGCGCCTTCACAGGGAAAATGCCGGGACAGAATGCGTCGGTCATCTACCGCTATGAGGTGAATCGCGACGATGAAAACGCCGTTTCTCCGCTCACCGTGAGATACGTGACAGGAAGCGGCGGAAACGAAAGAGAAGTGCTTACGGCGTCCCAGCAGGGGCTTTACCCGGAGGACAGCATTTCGGTGTCTCCGGCGAATGTTTTCGGCTATGATCTGGAGAGCTGGAAGCTCACAAAAGGGACTCCTGCCGATGACACAGACGGTCATCTGGTCAGTCAAGTGACCGGCAGCTTTGACGCCGCGGGAAATTACACGGGCAAGATGCCAAACCAGCCGGTGGAGATTACCTACACCTATAAGCCAAACGGCGAGGGCTACCGCTTCCAGGTGCGGTATGAGGATACAGAGAGTCAGGACAGCCTCCTGAAGGAAATTTCTTCCGTCACCGAGAAGCATCCTGCGGATGCCAATGTGAAAGCCACCTATGCACTGCCTTATGGCTACCGCTATGCGGAGCAGAAGGCGGAGCCCCAGGCTCCGGAGGCTCAGTTTGACGGAGCACATAATTATACGGCGCGCATGCCGGCGGATGACCTTACGGTGACCTACCGTCACCAGCGGGATTCCAGCCAGTGGGCAACCATCCATTATAATGGCGGGCGCTATGGTACACTGTCCCACGACAACGAAAGACCGTCTGACGACCCGAACAAGAAGGTGTCGCCGGATGTGATCAAAAATCCCGACGGCAGCTGCCTGACCGAGGTTCTGAAGGCGGACAACCAGGGCCACGGGGATACCTGGGCCGCCATCAAGAGAAAGCGGCTGGTTCCGCTGGTCAGCTTGGATTCTACTAACTCAGAGAGTCAGTATTACCGCTTTGCGGGCTGGTTTATTGACGCAGACGGAGACGGAGTATGGGACAAAAATGATGATAGAGAGAAGCTGATCTCGGAGGATCAGACCTTTGCCGGGGACAACACCACCCTCACCGCAGCCTTTGAGGAGGATCCGGACAAGTGGGTGGATGTGCAGCTGACAGCCGGAGACCACGGGACGCTGATTGACAGTGCAGGGGCCCCGATTTCCCATCCGGTCTCCATCCACACCCACTATGACAGCAAATGGGGCGTTCTCTCTAAGCCAAACAATGAGCCGGAAGTAAACTATCTGAAAAAGGGCTGGTATGACGGAGCCCGTAAGATGGGGGAGAATGACAGCCTGAGGAACGGAGCCACCTATACCCATCAATTCTACCCGGATCCTAAGGTATTCGGAACCAATGCAGGGGATGTGGACGCCGCAGGGAGCCTGGATGAGGACGGAAAGGGCAGGGTCACCGCCTTTGACACGAAGCCCGGCTACCGGTATTTCGTCACAGACCTGGACGGAACCATTCTGGACGTGCAGGACGGAAGCGTCACCGGAAGAACCGTCTTTGACAAGCTTTGCCCGGGAACCCGGTATCTGGTGTATGAGGCGGAAGGAAGCAGCAACGCAGCTCCCGGCATGAAGGCAACGGAGGTGAGGGGCGCCCACGGAAAGCCGTCGGAGGTTCTGACCCCGGTGGTGGAGCGGAATTACCAGATCACCTACGACACGAAGCACGAGGACAAGACGGTGCTCACCATTGAACCCGCGGATCGGGATGCGGATTACGCGCTGCTGGATCAGAACGGTCACGTGGTACACACCCAGGAGAGCGGCGCCGACGGGTGGCAGACCCCGGTGAAAAAGCCCGGTCGGGTGGTATTCTCCGGTCTCGATTACAATGGGGTGTACACTGTAGTAGCGCGTCCCAAGGGGAAGAGCGGCGTCACGGCGGAGAGTAAGCGCCCTGACGGGACGGAGCTCACCATGGATCCGGGGGGCGAGCTGGAAATCCCCAGGTTTATCGTGAAGACAGTGAACGGAACCGTAAAGACCGTGGGAGAACACACGGTAAATGGAGAGGAATATGAGGAGGCACACCGGGGCGATACCGTCCGGGTGAGCGCAGAGGCAGAGAATGACGCCGGGCAGCGCTTCCGTGCCTGGCGGGTGCTGGTAGGCGCCGTTTCCGGACTGGGAGCGAAGCTGAAGGCGCTGGTCTTTGACTTTACCATGCCGGACACCAACGTGGTGTTCAGCGCCGAGTACGACCGGCAGAGCAGTCCCAGAAATGCAAGAGTCACAGATGAGGTGCGGGGCGGCAATCCGGGGGAGATGGCGCTGGATCCGAAGGAAGTCAGCGGCCTTGAGGAGTCCCTGACCACCGATAAGGACCGGGAGCTGATGGATGTGAACCATGCGGATGTCACCTACAAGGTGGTCTATCAAAAGGGAAGAGTGAAGGCCACCCTCTCCAATGCGCTTGCGCTGCGAGAGGTCAGCACCACTGCCCGTGATCATGAGAGCGCTTATACGGAGGCGTGGGATCTGGGAGTTTTGATTGAGCGCTATGTCAACGGAAGAAGAGTGGGGCGGACCACCCCCTCCGATGCTGCCTTCAATACCTACGTGCAGCTGGATCGGGAAGATGTGGACATGATGGACTATGTGCTCTACCAGTACCGGAAAGACCCGGATCATCCGGGGAAATACCTGGTGGATGAGGTCACTATGGTGGGAGAACCGGAGAAGGACGGCGGGCTCTTCCAGTTCACCGCCAGGCCTGACGCCCATTATGTCCTGACCTACTCGAAGGCGTACCATCTCACCTTCCTGAATGAGCACTCCCGGAGCCAGCCGAAGCACGACTTCAAGGTGCGAAAGGGAGAAGCGCCCAGTGATTCCACATATGAAACTGACTATGAGAAGTTGGAGCGGCCGGATCCGCATGTGACGGATGATCAGGGAATTGAGTATCATTTCGAAAACTGGAGCCGGAGAAGGGACAAGCTGAGAGCCTTTGATGAGGATCAGCCGATCCAAAAAAGAACCTACGTCTATGCGTACTACAAGGACAACGGACCCGAGGTGCGAAACACCAGAAAGCAGCTGGATGACGCCATCCGGGAGGCCGCCCGGCGGGCGGACGACTTCTTCTTAAAGCGGAAGGAGACCGGAGAGATTCTGGATGCGGTGAAGGAAGCCCTGGCAGTCTTTGAGAAGAAAGCACCGGCGGCAACTGCCCCAGAGCTTCAGAAGGCACTGGATAAGCTGAAACGATCCATGGAGCCCTATGACCGCACCCTGGACAAGCGCTATGACCACTATGGGCGAATCAACACCGAACGAAACGTGGGCGGCAGCGGCGGAGGCGGCGGCGGCCGGGGAGCAGGAGTACAGGCGTCCCCCTTCGTCCCGGAGAGCCCAAAGAGCTACGTGGTGGGAACCAACGGAAACTGGGAGCTTTTGAACGCAGAGAAGCAGGAATGGGCCTTTGTGCTGAACGGCGGCATTCGCCTTGTGAGCCGCTGGGGAAAGCTGGATTACGCAAACGGCGACGTGAATCGGAACGGTTGGTACCATTTCAACGCCCACGGGATCATGGATTCCGGCTGGTTCCTGGATGAAGCCGGGAACTGGTACTACTGCAACACAGCGCACGACGGCTGGTTTGGAAAGATGAAGACCGGCTGGCATTACGACCGGGATGACAGCCGCTGGTACTATCTGGATCCCGTGACCGGGAAGATGGCCACAGGATGGGTGCAGATCGGAGAAAAGTGGTATTACTTCGCACCGTACAATGAAGGCAGCACCTGGGCGTACAACGAAGCGGCGGAGAAGTGGTTCTATCTTGACAACAAGAGAAGACCCTTCGGCTCCCTGTATCAGAACGAGACTACGCCGGATCAGTACCGGGTGGACGGCGACGGCGCGTGGGTCAAGTGAGGAGGCATGGAATGAGACGAGGAAAAACAAAGAAGGCGCGTTTTGCCGCGGCTCTGGCGCTGGTCATGGCGGTTACCATGACAGCGCCGGCATTGCCGGCGTATGCACAGGATCCAAATACTGGAATACCTTCAGAGATCTGGTTTGATCCGGGAATCGGACCGGATCTGAGCCATTCAACGAACGGATACAAGGAGTGCCAGCCGGTCATAGAAAATGGAAGGAAGACTTACCATTTCAAGGGATCCGCAGGAGCTTTGCTGACGACCTCCCATGATTTTCCTGCGGAAATTAAGACGGAGCATGCAAAGCATAGTGCAGGCTCTGACACCGCACTTAGACCGGAGCTGCCTGTGTTTGATTTTCAGGACATTTCCTCACAGTGGCCGGGATACAGATTTACAGGCTGGTATGACAGCAACGGGGTGCGACAGCCGAATCTACCGTCGAATTTTCCTTACACAACACCCACCGTCTACACAGCGAAGTGGGTGGGCAATGAAAACGAACCCTTTCCGTTCACGGTGATGCACTACCGGGATCTTAATCCGGAGCGAAACAAGGGGAAAGGCAAAACAGCATTGGATGGCATTCAGTATCCCAATGATCCTTCCATTCGTGCCTTTACCATGGGGGGGACACAGTGGAAACAAGATGTAGCCGCGAACCAGAAGATTTTTGCCAGCTGCTTGACCAGCATCCCCGGATATAAGGTGAAGGATGCGATCCTTAAAAACCAAAACGGGCGAAAATTCGGAGAATTGTCCGGAGCGGGAAGCATAGATGGTCTGGTGAAGCTGGATGGAAACTTCAAACTGAGTGGCACCATGCCAAATGATGACCTCACCGTGGCGTACCGCTATGAGCCGGATGAAAACAGTAAATTTCTGTTTCAGATTCAGTATGTGACGCAAAAACCGGGTACCAGCAACTTGACTGAGATTCAAGCTTCGTATCACAAGAAATATGCTGCGGAATCACAGATAGATGGGATTTCGAGGGCACCGGGGATCGAAGCCTACAAGTTTGTGAAAGCAGAGTGGGTGACCGGGAATACTGCGACTCCGGCACGGGGCGTTTACTCAGCGACGGAGGCAGGCTGCAGTCTGAATTCTCAGACGGGGGAGTTCCGGGGGAGCATGCCGAACCAGAGCGTGACGCTTCGCTATATATATAAGCGGGATCCGAATTTCAAATCTAAGGTCACGGTGCGTTACTTGGATCAGCAGGGCAATCTGATAAAGGATATGGGCAATCAGGGTGTCGAGCAACTTTCACTTGCCCCTGATGCAGAGTTTGAAGTAGAGGCTCCGGTGAAACCCGGATACAATTATCCGCCGAACTATGAGCCTGAGCCGCGTGACAATTTCCAAATCCTTGGTCAGCCTTCCAAGCCGGATCAGCGCTATCACTATCGCTTGAAGCTTCAGAACAGCGGCGGAACGATTGCGTTGACATACACAGAAAATGTACAGGACAAAGATTACTGGGCGACGGTGAGCTACGAAGCCGGAGAAAATGGAAGCTGCAGTGGCAATACCAGACCGCAGACCTTCCCAAAGGGACGTCCGGAGCTGAAGGCTTTGACCACAGAAAAAGGCATTACAGCGCAGGCGGCTCCCCACTACCGATTTAAGGGGTGGTATCTGGTGCAGCAAGACCGTTTCGTAGAGGCAGAGAATGCAGCAACCGCCACCATCTCGCTGGATGGGGATCTGACGCTCAGAGCAGTGTTTGAGAAGAATCCGGACGACTGGTTTAAACTGAAGTTTGAGCCATACGCTCCTGTTCATGGAAGACTCTCCGGAATTCAGAAGCTGGAGGTGGAGCGCGGCACCACTTGGGAACAGCTTTCATTGCCCGGTACCACGCCGGATCCCTTGTATCGTTTTGATGACTGGTACAATGAAGCAGATGAGCCAATGACAGAGCATGGGAATGCTCCGATTCTGGCAGATCAGACCTACAAAGCGCGCTTTACCAAGATCGGTCCGAGGGAGGATGGACTCCTGGCGATTCCGGACGCTTCGGGAAGCGTTGCCAGGGACGGAAGCGGAGAGATTGTGATTCATGGACCCAATGAGAGCCGGAACTATGCGGTCACGGATTCTGAGGGCACCATTCTTTCGGCGAAGACCGGAAGAGCCCTTGCGGACGGCCGCTTCTTTACCGGTCTTCCGGTTTGCAGCCAGTACCTGGTTTATGAGCTGGATCGATCGGCCAATCCTGCAGCGGGAAGAAAGATTTCTGAAGTGGATTCCGATAAGCAGAGTCAGCCTGCATCCGTGGTGGTGCCGGCGCTGGGAGAGAATTACCGTGTGGAGGACGATCAGGCAGCGGATCAAAAGAAGATCACCGTGACCCCGGCGGCCTCAGATACCCAGTATGCCCTTCTGGATGCCGGCGGCGAAGTTGCATCGTCCTGGAAAATGCCGGAGGGAACGTCCCGGGCAGTGGTATTTGCGGGACTGAAGACCAACACGGTGTATACGGTGGTGGCGAAATCCGCCTCCGGAACCGAGGCACCCTCGGACAAGCAGCCCATGGGCAGCACGGTGGCGGTGGGAGGCACCAGGACATCCGCCGGAAACACGTATCCCCTTCAGATTCTTGGCGGCGGAACGGTGACTTGGATTGAACGAAACGGAACCGATGTGCCGGTGGGAAGCGACAATACCAAGGTCATGGTGCAGCAAGGAGACCAGATCAGGATTGAAGCCAATGCTGAAAATAGCTTGAGTAGTCGGTTTAAGGAGTGGCAGGTTCTGGTCGGCAATCTGGAAATGCGGTATCCGGAGCAGCGGAGCCAGGTGGTCACCATGCCAAAGGGCGCTGTGGTTTTGCGGTCGGCATATGCACCGGCGGCAGCATCCAATGCTACCTTGGACTACGCCCCGAAGAACGGAACGTTTGCACTGGGTTCAAAGAAGTCAGAGGAGTCAGAGCCTGATGCTGTCGACAACCTTCGGACGGCGTTGATTGATAATACTACGGATCAGGGCCTTCTGAGCGGGTCGAGAAATACCGTTTCCTACACGGTGCAGTTCAATAAGAGAAGCGTTCCCGCCTCCGTGTCCAATGCGCTCAAAGAGCAAACCGGGGAATATGGCTTTAAGTTCCCCTGGAGCCTTACCATCGGTCTTAAGCGGGCGGTGAACGGCGTGAATAAGCCCCTGGCCTCCGGCAGCAATGCGGAGGTGCCGGTTGTCGCGAAAGTGAACGAGAATTTGCTGGATCGGGGCATGAATTACCATCTCTACAAGCAGGGATGGGACGGGGCAGAAAATCCGGTCTATACGGAGATTCCCATGAAACCGGATCCGAACGCCGAGGACGCTTCCTTTGATGGAATCCTCTTCTTCTCTGCGAACATCGGAGATACCCTGGTGTTTGCCTACAGCAAGGCGTACACGGTTACCATCAAGGATACCAGACGGGCAGCGGCGTCTCAAAATCGGTGGAAGCTGAAGGTGCCTCAGGGAAAGAGCCTGGAGGAGGCGGATCGCTTCCGAGATGTGTGGGGCAGCCTGGAAGCGCACTGGACGGATACTGACACGGGAATTGAGTATGAGCTGGCAGGGCTGAAAAAGGCAAATACAGAATCGGCGCCGTTCTATTCCACCGGAGACGAGGTGAAGCGGAACCTGACCCTCTATGCGGTGTACGTCCCGGCGGATGAAGCCGCATGGCAGGCAGCGCGGGATCAGCTCAGGAAGGAAATTGACCTTGCCCATGGACTGAGTAACGACGGCGGATTGAGACCGGAGGATCGGGACGAGCTGGCAGGTGCCGTTTCGGATGCTGCGGAGGTGTTGAACAGGAACCCGAGACCCACAAGGGCAGAGCTGGAAGCAGCCTATGATACGCTGAAGGCAGTGGTAGACCGGGTTCGGACGGGCGTTCCCACTCCCCCTGCACCTGAGGGCGGCGGCAGTGGCGGAAGCGGCGGAAGCGGCGGAAGCGGCGGAAGCGGCGGCAGCGGCGGTGCTGCCCGGGGCATGGGCTCTGCTTCCGGACTGTCGTCACGCACCACATACTCCAGCGGAACAGACGGAAGCTGGGATAACTTCAACCCCGCCGGTCATGGCTGGAGGTTTGTGACCACCGGGGGAAAGCAGCTTGAAAATCAGTGGGCGGATATCGTCTACACCTACGGCGGCGTGTCCAAGACCTTCACCTACCACTTTGGCGCAAACGGCGTCATGGACAGCGGCTGGTATCAGGACAGCACAGGCAAGTGGTACTTCCTCTCCACGGATCACAACGGCTGGTTCGGCGGCCTCACCAAGGGCTGGCATCTGGACGCCTCCGACGGAAACTGGTACTACCTGAACCTGATGGACGGCGCCATGCTGAGCGGCTGGCAGGAGATTGACGGAGCCTGGTACTTCTTAAATCCCCACACCCCGGAGCAGACCTGGTTCTGGAACCAGGCAGCAGAGCGCTGGGAGTACGGACAGGGCAAGAGCCGTCCCTTCGGCGCCATGTACCGGAACGAAATGACGCCGGACGGATATCCGGTGGATGACCGGGGCGCATGGATTCGGGAAACGCCGTAAAAGAAAAGAAAACGGAAAAGAGATCCCCTGTGGCAGAGCCGCAGGGGATCTCTTTTCCGTGGGACAGTATTGATGCCGAAGCGAAAATCAGGTATGATACCCGTGGAATCCGTTTCGATTCGGAACGGAAAAATGTTACCGGATGGAGGAAATGTCCCATGAAGGTGGTGATCCTTGCAGGCGGCTTCGGAACCAGAATTACGGAGGAGAGCTACCTGAAGCCGAAGCCGATGATTGAAATCGGGGAGCAGCCGATTCTCTGGCACATCATGAAATATTATTCGTCCTTTGGACTGAACGATTTCATCATTTGTCTCGGGTACAAGCAGTATGTGGTCAAGGAGTACTTTGCAGACTATTTTCTGCACACCTCGGATGTGACCTTTGATCTTTTGAACAACCGGATGGAGGTGCACAGCAGGCATGCGGAGCCTTGGAGGGTCACTCTTGTGGATACCGGGCTCAATACCATGACCGGAGGCAGAGTGCGCCGGATCCGGGACTATCTTAAGGAGGAGCCGTTCATGCTGACCTACGGGGACGGGGTCTCCGATGTGGATCTGAACGCGTTGCTTTCGTTTCACGAGAGCCACGAAAAGATTGCAACCCTCACCATGGTGAACATTGGACAGGCAAAGGGTGTGCTGGATGTGGGGGCAGGCGGCAAAATCCGTTCCTTCCGGGAGAAGGACGACAGCGACGGAGCGTTGATCAACGGCGGCTTTATGGTATTTCGCCCGGGGATCTTTGATTATCTTTCGGGAGATGAGGCAGTGCTTGAGCAGGAGCCCTTCCGCCGCCTTGCCGCTGACGGTCAGATGATGGGATTTTATCACCGGGGCTTCTGGCAGTGCATGGATACCCAGCGGGAAAAAAAGAAGCTGGAGGAGCTTTGGCAGAGCGGACATGCGCCGTGGAAAATCTGGTGAACCGGGAAGGGAGGGCAGCATGCTTGATTTCTGGAATCATAAAAAAATATTGGTGACCGGTCACACCGGCTTTAAGGGGGCGTGGCTCTCGGAGCTTCTTCTTTTGGCTGGCGCGAAGGTGAGCGGGTACGCGCTGGAGCCGCCTACGGATCCGGCGCTGTTTTCGATTCTCGGACTTTCCGGGCGTATGCGCTCCGAGATCGGTGACATCCGGGATCTGGCGCATTTGAAGCGGGTGTTTCAGGAGGTACAGCCGGAGTTTGTCATTCACATGGCGGCGCAGCCGATTGTCCGCGCTTCCTATGAGGAGCCGGTTTATACCTATGAGACCAATGTTATGGGGACGGTTCATGTCTGTGAGTGTGTGCGGAATACGGACAGCGTCCGTTCCTTTTTGAATGTGACGACGGATAAGGTCTACCGAAATCCGGATATGGGGCGGGCATTTTCGGAGGAGGATGAGCTGGACGGCTACGATCCCTACTCCAATTCCAAGTCCTGCTCGGAGCTGGTGACCCACAGCTACACCCGGGCTTTCCTGGCAGAGCGGGGGGTGCGGGTCAGCACTGCCCGCGCGGGAAATGTGATCGGCGGCGGAGATTTTGCCAGGGATCGCATCATCCCGGACTGTGCCAGAGCCGCGATGGCGGGGCAACCCCTGATGTTACGGAATCCTGACTCCATCCGTCCCTTCCAGCATGTGCTGGAGCCGCTTTTCGTCTATCTGCAGATTCTGGAGGCTCAGGAGAAGCAGCCGGAGCTGGCATCCGCCTACAATGTGGGTCCGGAGCTTTCGGACTGCGTGAAAACCGAAGCGCTGGTGAAGCGGTTTGCAGACGCCTGGGGGGAGGGCTTTCGCTTTGAGCTGCGCCCGGACGGCGGACCCCATGAGGCGGGATTTTTGAAGCTGAACTGCGAAAAGCTGAAGGAGCGCTTCGGCTGGAGACCGGTGTGGAGCATTTCGGACGCCGTGGCGTACACGGCGGCGTGGTTCCGGGCGTGGAACGAGGGAATGGATATGCAGGCGGAGACGGATCGGCAGATCCGAAGCTACTTTGACAGGCGGGAACGACAGCAGGAGGAAAGCCATGTTTGAACATCAATCGGAAGCGGAAGCACGCCGGGAAATTCTGGATGCGGTGCGGGCGTACTGCGACCGGTTTCACAATCGAAAGAAGGAGTTTCACCCCGGGGATCACATTTCCTATGCTGCCCGTGTGTACGATCACAGCGAAATGGAAAATCTGGTTGACAGTGCGCTGGAGTTCTGGCTCACCAGCGGCCGCTACACGGATGAGTTCGAGCAAAGGCTGGGGCAGTATCTGGGGGTTCCGTTTGTCTCGCTGGTCAATTCCGGATCCAGCGCCAATTTATTGGCGTTTATGGCGCTGACTTCTCCAAAGCTGGGGAATCGGAGAGTCTGTCCGGGGGATGAGGTCATCACGCTGGCCTGCGGCTTTCCCACCACGGTGACGCCGATCTTGCAGTACGGCGCAGTGCCGGTCTTTGTGGATGTGACCATCCCCCAGTACAATATAGACGTGACGCGTCTGGAGGCTGCGTGCTCGGAGCGCACCAAGGCGGTGATGATTGCCCATACCCTGGGAAATCCCTTTGACTTAAAGGCGGTGAAGACCTTTTGTGACGCTCACGGGCTCTGGCTCATTGAGGACAATTGCGACGCACTGGGAAGCACCTACTGCATGGACGGTGTGCGGCGCTTTACCGGAACCATAGGCCACATCGGCACGTCCAGCTTTTATCCGCCGCATCATATGACCATGGGGGAAGGAGGCGCGGTTTACACCGGGGATCCCGCGCTGCACGCCATTATCCGCTCCATGCGGGACTGGGGGCGGGATTGCCGCTGCCCCTCCGGTGTGGACAACTTGTGCGGACATCGCTTTGACAGTCAGTACGGCGAGCTGCCCCGCGGATATGACCACAAATATGTGTACGCACACTTCGGCTACAATCTGAAGGCGACGGATCTGCAGGCGAGCATCGGCTGCGCCCAGCTCTCCAAGCTTCCCAGCTTTGTGGAGCGGAGAAAACACAATTATCTGCGGCTTCGAGCCGGACTGCATTCGGTGGAGGACAGATTGATTCTTCCGGAGCCGTGTCCCAACTCGGATCCCAGCTGGTTCGGCTTTCTGATCACCTGCCGGGAGGGCACGGATCGCACAGCCCTGGTGCGCCATGTGGAGCAAAGCGGGGTGCAGACCCGGATGCTGTTTGCCGGAAATTTGACCAGACATCCCTGCTTTGATGGGATGCGGAGAGAAAAAAAGGGATATCGGATTGCCGGAGGTCTGGAGAACACGGATCGGGTCATGCGGGACACATTCTGGGTCGGTCTTTACCCCGGCATGACAGATTCCATGGTTGATTATATTGCAGAGACAATCTGCGGCGGGCTTTCGTGATGAAAGGGAAGAGGCTGCTGTGGTTGTGGCTGCATGGTCTGATCTTTTTCTTCAGCCTTTCCTCTCTCTGCGGGAAGCTGGCGGCGTCTCACGCTTTGTTCAGTTCCGGCTGGTTTTTCTTTTACGGGCTGGTGCTGGCGATTCTTTTGATTTACGCTGTCGCCTGGCAGCAGATCATTAAGCGCATGCCCCTTTCCGCCGCGTATGCAAATAAGGCGGCGGCAGTCATCTGGGGACAGCTTTGGGGGCTTTTGTTCTTTGGGGAAACCATTACGGCGGGTAAGGCAATCGGGGCGCTTTTGATCGCCGCCGGGATTGTGCTGCATGCCCGGGCTTCCGGAGAAGCATTGGAACAGGAGGCGGCATGAACGGACAGCTGCAATATCTTATCCTGTTTCTGGTTGCTGTTTTTGTGGCGGCACTGTCCCAGGTGCTGCTTAAGACTGCGGCAATGCGGCCGCATAAAAGTCTGGCGGGGGAATACCTGAATCCGCAGGTAATCGGCGCCTACGGGCTCTTTTTTCTCGCCACGCTGGCGGATGTCATCGCATACAGAAGGATTCCGCTGAGCCTGGGACCGATTCTCGAGGCGACGAGCTACTTCTATGTAACTGTGTTCGGCGCCGTGTTTTTTCGGGAACGGATCACAGCGAAGAAGCTGGGGGCGTTGGCGGTTATTCTTCTGGGTATCGCTGTGTTTGCCCTGCTGGGATGAAGCAGGAAGCCGTCAGCCGCCCAGGAGGCAGTCAGCCCGGCGGGGCGTGTGGAGTCGGCGGAACGGGGAGCCGTCAGCCGCACAGGAAGCGGTCAGCCCGGCGGGGAGCGAGAAATCGGCGGAACGGGAAGCCGTCAGCCGCCTAGGAAGCAAGTTAGCTTGGCGGAACGGGGAGCCGTCAGCCGCCCAGGAAGCAGTAGGTTCCGATAGGAGGGTGCAATGAAAAAGAAGTATGATTATCTGCTGGTGGGCGCAGGATTATTCAACGCGGTCTTTGCCCACTTCGCGGCAAAGGCGGGAAAGCGCTGTTTTGTGGTGGAGAAGCGGAATCACATCGGCGGAAATCTCCACTGCGAGGAGATCGAGGGGATCCATGTGCATCAGTACGGGGCTCATATTTTTCACACCTCCAACCGGGAGGTCTGGACCTTTGTTAATTCCTTTGTGGAGATGAACCGCTTTACCAATGCACCGATGGCTCAGTACAAGGGAGAGATGTACAATCTTCCCTTCAACATGAACACCTTTTCCAGAATGTGGGGCATTCGGACGCCGGAGGAAGCGGAAGCAATTCTTGCAGAGCAGCGGCGCGTCATTTCGGGGGAGCCGCGCAATCTGGAGGAGCAGGCAATCCGTCTGGTGGGAACGGATATTTATACCAAGCTGATCAAGGGCTACACCGAGAAGCAGTGGGGGAGAGACTGCAGGGAGCTGCCGGCATTTATCATAAAGCGCCTTCCGGTGCGTCTGACCTATGACAACAACTACTTCAATGATCGCTACCAGGGAATCCCGGAGGGAGGGTACAATGTGCTGATTGAGGCGCTCTTTGGAGACTGCGAAAGGGTGCTGGGAGTCGATTATCTGAGCCATCGGGGGGAGCTGGATCAGCAGGCGGAGCAGGTGATTTACACCGGTCCGATTGACGCCTACTTTGACTACCGGCTGGGAAGTCTTTCCTACCGCTCCCTTCGCTTTGAGACAGAGGTTCTCAATCTGCCGAACTGGCAGGGGAATGCGGTTGTGAATTACACGGAGCGGGAGGTGCCGTGGACCCGCATCATTGAACACAAGCACTTTGAATTCGGCAGGCAGGAAAAGACGGTGATCACCCGGGAATATCCCCAGGACTGGGAACCCGGAATGGAGCCCTATTATCCGGTGAACGATGAGAAGAATCAGGCGCTGTATGCAGCATATCGGAAGCTGGGAGAGGCAGAGCGGGTGATTTTCGGAGGACGTCTCGGCGAGTACCGGTACTACGATATGGACAAGGTCATTGAGCGCGCCATGGAGTGCGCAAAAGCCTGCGGACTGAAGAGAGGAACCTTATGATTATTACACAGACGCCGTTTCGCATGTCCTTTTTCGGAGGCGGAACGGATCTTCCGGAGTTTTACAGGGAGCACGGCGGCGCAGTATTGTCAACCACCTTTGACAAATACTGCTACGTGAACGTGCGACATTTGCCGCGTTTTTTTGACTACAGCACGGAGCTTTCCTACGCAAAGATTGAGCGGGTCACCGCCATTGATGAGATTCGGCATCCGGCGGTTCGGGAGGCCATGCGTATGCTGGATATGCGGGAGATCCGTCTGAGCTATGAGGCGGATCTCCCGGCGCGCTCGGGACTGGGAACCAGTTCATCCTTTGCGGTCGGCATGTTGAACGCGTTTTATGCGCTGAAGGGAACGTATGCAGACAAGCGGAAGCTGGCGGATGACGCCATCTATTTGGAGCGGGTACTCTGCAAGGAGGCAGGCGGCTTACAGGATCAGATTGCAGCCGCGTTCGGAGGAATGAACATCATCCGCTTTGATTCGGAAGGATATACCGTGTCCCCGCTGGTTATCCGAAAGGAACGAAAAGAGGAGCTGAACCAAAAGCTCATGCTGTTTTTCACCGGATTTTCCCGCTTTTCCGCGGACATTCAGACGGAGACGGAACGGGCGGTGGCAGACAAGACGGCACAGCTTAAGGAGATGCACGGGCTGGTTTATGAGGCGGAGCGGGTGCTGACCAGTCCGTCCGGCGATCTGAATGAATTTGGGCGCATGATGGATCACAGCTGGAAATTGAAGCGGGGAATCAGCGCGAAGATTTCCACCGGCTCCATTGACGCCCTCTATGAAAAGGCCATGCAGGCAGGTGCAGTGGGCGGAAAGCTCCTGGGCGCCGGCGGCGGCGGGTTTTTACTCTTTTATGTGGAACAGGATCGGAGGGAGCAGGTGCGCCGTGCATTATCCGATCTCCTCTATGTTCCGTTTCGGTTTGAAAACGCAGGAACCAGAGTCATTTTCTATGATCCCGAGCGCTACGAGCCGGAGGGGGAGAAGGGCGATCACGGCCTTTCCTCTTCCAGCGGCAAAAGAATGTGATGATAAACCTTCCATAGGAAGAAGGCGGAGAGCAGAAAGGCAGCGCCCTCTGCGATGCTGAATGCCCACCAGACCCGTGAAAGGACGCCGCTTCTTGACAGAAGATAGGCAGCGGGGAGCAGCACGAGAAGCTGTCGGCAAATTGAGACAATCATACTGTAGACACCCTTGCCCAAGGCCTGAAAGACGGAGCTGCAGGCGATGGAAAAGCCCGCTAAGGGGAAGCCGAGTCCAATGATGCGAAAGGCAGGGATTCCGATGGCGAGCATGGCGTCTGAGGCGTGGAAGAGGGCAAAGAAGTGCTGAGGGATCCCTTCAAACAGGAGACATCCGAATGTCATGATGGAAACAGCAGTGAGGAAGGAGAGCCGCATGGTTTCCAGGATGCGGCTTTGCTTTCTTGCGCCGTAGTTAAAGGCAATGATAGGAACACTGCCGTTGTTGAGTCCGAAGACCGGCATGAAGATCATGCTGTTGATTTTGAAAAAGATGCCGAATACGGCGGTGGCAGTGGGAGTAAAGGAGATCAGGATTCGGTTCATCACATAGACCATGACAGAGCCGATGGCCTGCATGATCACAGAGGGAATCCCCACGGAGCAGATGCTGCGGATGATGCCGGGATCCGGGAGAAAGCTGCGCAGCGTGAGATGCACCTCCGGGTTGTATTTGTGGTTCAGAAAAACGGCGACTGCGGCAGCCAGGTGCTGACCGAGTACGGTAGCCACTGCAGCGCCTGCCATTCCCAGCCGCGGAGCACCGAAGAGACCGAAGATGAGAATCGGGTCCATCAGGATGTTGAACAGGGCGCCGGAGAGCTGCGAGGTCATGGAGAGCAGGGTGTTTCCCGTGGACATCAGGATGCGTTCAAAGGTGATTTCAGTGAAAATGCCCAGAGAGCAGCAGCAGATGATCTTCATATAGACGGTTCCGTTTCTCAGAATTTCAGGGTCCCGGGTCTGGGCCAGGAGGAAGGGAACGGTGGCAAAGAGGCCGATCAGGAGGAACGCCAGCATAAAAAGCAGCTCAAGAAACAGACCATTCGCAGCTGTTTTGTTGACTTTTTGAACGTTCCGTTCTCCCAGGGCGCGGGACAGGCAGGCGTTGATACCCACGCCGAGACCGACGCTGCAGGAGATCATCAGCGCCTGAATCGGAAATGCAAGACTGACTGCAGTCAGGGCAGATTCGCTGATCATGGACACAAAGATGGAATCCACGGTGTTGTACAGCGCCTGTACCAGCATGGAAATCATCATGGGAACAGACATGGAAAAAAGGAGCCTTCCGATCGGTTGGCGCCCCATTTTATTTTCTTTTTGTACCGCTTGTTCTGACGGCTCAGACATGATATTCTCCTGAAGCGAAGGCTTCTTAGGGGGCTCTAAGGTGAGAGGGGAACCCGGAACAAGCCGGATCCCGACGAAGGAAGCCGAAATCCGGAAGGGGTCAATGTCTGTAGAGGATAGCAGGAATCCGGGCGGATTGCAAGGTTTCTGCGAAATGGCTTTTTGTACTGTGCTGAGAATCCATGGATCCGGAAGCAAATATCCGGATAAAAACAATACGGGCGGAGGGAACCGGATGAGAAGCGATCGAAGAGTATTGACAATTCAGGATATTTCTTGTGTGGGGCAGTGTTCTCTCACCGTGGCGAGCCCGATTCTGTCGGCCTGCGGCGTGGAGACTTGTGTACTGCCGTCTGCCGTCTTGTCAAATCACACAGGGGAGGGGTTTCACGGCTTCACATTTCGAGATTTGACAGAGGATATTCCGGGGATTCTTCGCCGATGGGAGGAGGAGAGCATCTTTTTTGATGGGATTTACAGCGGCTATCTCGGGAGCATCCGGCAAATTGCGCTGGTGAGGGAGGCGATGAAAACCAGGCTGCGGCACGGCGGAATTGCCATTGTCGATCCGGCAATGGCAGATCACGGAAGGCTGTATCGGGGCTTTGATATGCCGTTTGTCCGGCGGATGGCGGAGCTTTGCGGCACGGCGGACATCATACTTCCGAACCTGACGGAGGCGTGTCTGATGACCGGTCGGGATGATCCTGCAGAGGTGCAGACAGAGCGAAGGGTGCGAGAGCTGGTGGAGGATCTGGCGCAGCTTGGCGCAGGCACCGTGATTCTGAAGGGAATCAGCCTGGAACCCGGCACACTGGGAAATGCGGTCTACGACGCGAAGGAGGAGACCCTTCGTTTCTGCTTCACAAAAAAAATCGCCCGGAGCAGTCACGGAACCGGGGATTGCTTTGCGGCGGTATTCACCGGTGCGTGGATGCAGGGGCTGGACCCGTATCAGGCGGCATCTCTCGCCGCGGATTTTGTGGTGGAAAGTCTGCTTCAGACGGAGGGAGATCCGGCGCATTGGTACGGCGTCAAATTTGAGCGGGCCTTGTGCATGCTGACCAACCGGCTGCAGAGGGGCGGTCTGATCAGCGATCGCGCAAGAGAGGCGGCATCGGGGCGCAGAAGATATGTACTGGATGGGGAAAATTTTGACGATTTGGAAGGATTTTACACGGAGATTTCGCGGATCATGACAGACGAGAGCGGGGGAAAGGTGCGCTCCGGACATAATCTGGATGGGTTTTGTGATGTACTGCGGGGAGGCTTTGGAAAGCATGGGTACGGAGAGCCCATTGAAGTGGTGTGGCGGAATTTTGAAAGGAGCCGGGAGGTTTTGGGAGACACGATGCTGCTCCGCATTGTCAGCATCCTGTTGGAGAAAAACGGAGAGCACGACTGCGTGCTCCGAACGGAGGCATAGGCCCGGGCTGCCGGTTTAGTACCCAAGGGGAAATGGCCTATTGTGGCATTTCTGCCGACAGGCTGTATAAATGAATATGTGTTCAATGCGTGTGCAATGCAAATAATTCATGATATAATAATTTTAATGAACAGGGAAAACACAGAGGTAAAGGAGATGACGTGATATGGCAGTAACAAAGAGTAATATGACAATCCGGATTGATCCTGAATTGAAAAAGGAGGCGTCGAGTCTATTCAAGTCCCTGGGACTTGATTTAAGTACGGCGACCGGAATTTTCTACAGACAGGCGCTCAGGTGTCATGGATTGCCTTTTGATGTCAAGGCTGATGAGCCGAATGCAGTTACTTATGCGGCAATGGAAGAAGCTGAGCAGATGCTGAAGGATCCAAACACAAGAAAATTTTCCAGCATTGATGAATTGTTTGCAGAGTTAAATGCCTGATGAAGTACGAAATTGAACGAACGACACAATTCAAGAAAGACTTTAAACTGGCTGTTAAGAGAGGATGCGACATGGAAGAGCTCAGAAAAGTTGTGACCATGCTCGCAAACGGAGAGGTTCTTCCGGAAAAATACAGAGATCATGATCTGATCAATTCGAGAAATTACAAGGGAACAAGAGAATGTCATATTCAGCCAGACTGGTTGTTGGTTTATAAAATTGCGGAAAGCGAGCTGGTGCTGTTATTGTATAGAACCGGGACACATAGCGATTTATTTTAAAGTGAGGCGCAGCTGGATAATCCATTTTTCTCTTAGGCGCATGGAAGCACGCTCGAGACTTTTTGTATACGGAGATTCCATCTCTGGTTTCAATCGTTCCGTTGTGATCTTCCTCTGGCGGGCCGTGCATGAATGATGGTTACTTCTTGAGAAGTTTAGGCTTCAGGATGATGTTCTCTGCTGTAACCTTTGAACATCCCAGTTTCTTTTGCACTGCTTCTCCGTAAAGGAAGTGACTGCCCATTCCTTACGAGAGGGGTGATGATAGCATTGACTCTTCCAATCGTATCATCTTAATCGACTACGAACACCTCCGCATAGCGCACCCCAAAATTCAGAGCGTCGCTGTGATTTTCGTAAAAAATGTCGATGTGCTTGCCTTTTACCCCGCCGCCCACATCCTCCGCCACATAGGTTTCGCCGTTGATTCGGATTCGGGTGCCCTCTGCGATCACATTGGGATCCACCGCGATGGTATGGTGCGGGCGCGCCGTCTTACCTGAACTGGTCATTCGTCCCCAACCGCTGGAGCAGTGGTAGCAGGGGCAGTAGGCCGTCAGCTTGAAGGTTCCGAGGGAACGAAGCGTCTCGGAGGAAGAAGCGCCGGAGGATGCCCGGGCGTTTTTGGCGGAGGCTGCTGCTTGCTCTGTTTTTTGCTCTGCTGCCGCAAGGGCCTCCTGCTTTTGCTGTGATTGCTTCAGTGTGAGCCACTCCCGATCCAGCTGTTCTCGTTTTTCCATCAGGGTCGTCTGTGCGGTTCTCTTGGCGTCCTGAATGAGAGGAAGCGAGAGGGCGTCCTCTGTCTCTGCAGTCGCGGTGCCGCGGCTCCCTTCCCCGTTCGGCGGCGCCGTGTGAATCCGGAGGGGCTGGGCGGCGGACAGCTGCGGTTTTTGCACCGCATTCGCTTTCCCGTTGGCGGCATAGATTTTGATCGGTGTATTCAAAAAGGACAAAGGAGAACAAATCAGCAGTAAGACAGCGAGATAGATGACTGTCTTTTGAAGGATGGCTGCCTTTTGAAACGGCAACAGAAGCTTGAGCATTTCCTTAATACCTCTTAACATTTATGTAATATTTTTTTACCAACATAGTACCACGAAACCTGCAGCTGTCAAGTAAAAAATGAGAAAATAAGCTGAAAAGTGGGAGAATCAGCTAAAAAAAGACATTAAAAACGGGTCTCCATGGGGATGGAGACCCGTTTTTTTGCGATTTCCGTATGGATTTGGGAGGTCCTGAATCGTGCCCAGCTCCGGGCGATGCCGGAGGGCGCGGGAGAAATCAGGAGAAAGTAAATGTCCTCAGCGGATCAGATAGACATCCTGATACTGCACGCCGTGTGCAGAAGCTTCGGCGTTGCTGCCGTAATAAACATCGACCACCGCGCCATGGACGCCGGTGTCCTCCACGGTGTATATCAGGTTACTTCCGCCAAAGCGAAGCTTGCTGCCCCGGGGAATGACGGACCAGTCGGTAGCCACCGTGTGTCCGGCCCGGGGCATGCTGCCATCGGCGCTGGCATTTCCGTCAGGATTGCTGTAGCCGGTGGTTTTGAAGCTGCCGAGGAGAGTTCCCTGAACCACAATATCGCCTGAGGGCGCCATGGCATCGGTTTCCACGAGTTTCTCTGCGGGAGGAGCTTCCAGGCGCGCGCAGCAGGAGGACGGAGCCGCACCCGTCGGGGTTCCGGACAGTTCGTCCGCGGCGACAGAGGCAGTACCGGTATGAATGACGCGAGCCGCCTGAGCCGGTGTGCTGAAAAAAAGTGCGGCGGCGAATGCCAGCAACAGGCATGAAGGAATATGTCTCATAGGGCTCCTTTCACTTGAAATATTACGTATGTGTTAAGGAGAATTTTACTATAGGAAGAGAGTAAAAGCAAGAAATCGGGAGAAATTGAACCGGATTGTAAGAATCGTAAGAATCATAAATATTTTGGGAACAGCGCAGGTGTGGAGAGAGAACAGAAGCAGCAGGGTTTCGCAGGTGCAGGCAGGGAGGAACGGGAGCGGCAGAGCTCCGCAGGTGCAGGCAGGGAGGAGCAGAAGCAGCAGAGCTCCGCAGGTATAGAAAGGGAGGAGCGGGAGAAACAGAGCTCCGCGGGGTAGGGGAAGAGCGGGAGTGGCGGAAACGCTTGGCAATACAAAAAAGAGGAAGCAATTCCGGCAGAATTTGCGGAAAGGTGTTGACAAAGCGGGATCCGAAGCATATATTAAGCAGTATAGATGTTAGCACTCTTATTAATCGAGTGCTAATAAAAGAAAGGAGCGAGGGAGATGGATCTGGACGAGAGAAAGATCATGATCTTAAAGGCAGTGATCAAAAACTACATGGAGACCGGAGAACCGGTGGGTTCCAGAACCGTTTCCAAGCTCCCGGACTGCAAGCTCAGCAGCGCGACCATTCGAAATGAGATGTGCGATCTGGAGGATATGGGTTACCTCATTCAGCCGCACACTTCTGCGGGGCGCATTCCTTCGGATCAGGGGTATCGCTTCTATGTAGATGAGATTTTGAAGGAGACGCAGGCAGAGGTCAAGGAAATCAAGGATCAAATGTTTCAGCGGGTAGATCGGCTGGAGATCGTGCTGAAACGCATGGCGAGACTGATCGCATCCAACACGAATTATGCGGCCATGATCAGCAGCCCCAGTGCACACGAGGCGAAGCTTAAGCTGTTGCAGCTTTCCAGAATGGACGGACATCGTCTGCTGGCGGTGATCGTCGTGGAGGGAAATATCATCAGCAATAAGATTATCCCGATTGAGAATGAAATGACAGACCGGGAGCTGCTGAATCTGAACATTCTCCTGAATACCACGTTGAACGGTCTTTCAATTCATGAAATCAATCTGGGCGTGGTGCAGCAGCTGAAAAAGGATGCGGGAGAGCACAGGGATCTGATCGAGAACATCCTGAAGGAGCTGTCCGAGGCGTTCTCCAATGATGAGGATTTGCAGATCTACACGAGCGGAGCGACGAATGTGTTTAAGTATCCGGAGCTGACGGACGGAGAAAGCGCAAGCCGCATCATTGACACCTTCGAGAAGAAGGAGAAGCTGAGAGAGATCTTTCATGAGGTCAGTGAGCTGAGCGAGGAGGACAAAAGCATCCGGGTATTCATCGGAAAGGAGTCTCCGGTGCCGGAGATGAACGATTGCAGCATTGTGACGGCAAATTATGATCTGGGAAGTGGTCTGCGGGGAACGATCGGCATTGTGGGACCGAAGCGCATGGATTACGAGAAGGTGCTTTCCACCTTGCGAACACTGATGCATCAGCTGGATGAAACCTTTGGAAGAGAAGGGAGCTAGCCGGAAGGAAAGCGGATCGGTCGGCGGGAACGGGAAGCCGGGCAGAATAGGAAACCGGCGGGAACGGGAAGCCGACTGAAGTAGAGACGAAAGGCATAAAGAGAGGAGATACGGAAGATGATGGACAGAAAGGCGGCGCACGAGGCAGAGCGGAACTCGAAGCATCCGGCGCAGCCCGAAATGAAGGCAGCGGCAGCGGAAGAAAAGAAGACGGGCTCCGAGGAAGCGTGTGCAGCGGATCGGAAACGAGGAGAAGAGGAATCGGAGGAGCAGGCAAAACAGGCGGAGACGGAACAGAAAGAAGAGAAAGAGACAGCGCAGGCTGAGACTTCGGACCCGTCCCCGGAAGAGGAGAAGAAGGCGGATCCAAGAGACCGGAAGATCGAAGAGCTCACCGACCGCCTGAAGCGGAATTTGGCGGAATTTGACAATTACAGAAAGCGGACGGAGAAGGAAAAAACCGCCATGCTTGATTTCGGCGCCAAGAAGGTTCTGGAGAAGCTTCTTCCGGTTATCGACAATTTCGAGCGCAGCCTTGCGGCAGCGCCGGATCTTCCGGAGGCGAAGGCGTATGCGGACGGAATGGAAATGATTTACCGTCAGCTCCTGAAGAACATGGAGGAGGTGGGAGCTGTCCCCATGGAGTCGGTGGGAAAGCAGTTTGATCCTGCGTACCACAATGCAGTGATGCACGTGGAGGACAAGGCGCTGGATGAAAATGTAATCGTCGAAGAGCTTCAGAAGGGATATCTCTACAAGGACGGCGTCCTGCGCCACAGTATGGTGAAGGTGGCAAACTAAGTTATGGTCGGTGCAGACAGAATGAAGCACAGACAGAATGAAGCACAGACAGAATGAAGCACAGACAGAATCAAGTACAGACAGAGTCAAATATAGACAGAATCAAGGAAAGAAACAACAAGCAGACAATCAGCGAACAGGCAGGAGGATGAATCCATGAGTAAGATTATCGGAATTGATTTAGGAACGACAAACAGTTGTGTGGCTGTGATGGAGGGCGGAAAGCCGGTGGTGATTCCAAACAGTGAGGGATCCAGAACCACACCGTCCGTTGTGGCGTTTACCAAGGCAGGAGAGCGTTTGGTGGGAGAACCGGCGAAAAGACAGGCAGTAACCAACTCGGAGCGCACCATTTCTTCCATTAAGCGTCACATGGGAACGGATTACAAGGTGAGCATCGACGGAAAGAACTACACGCCCCAGGAGATTTCGGCAATGATCTTGCAGAAGCTGAAGGCGGACGCAGAGGCATATCTCGGTGAGAAGGTGACAGAGGCGGTTATCACCGTTCCGGCCTATTTCAACGACGCACAGCGTCAGGCAACCAAGGATGCCGGAAAAATTGCCGGTCTGGAGGTGAAACGAATTATCAACGAGCCGACGGCTGCGGCCCTCGCCTACGGTCTGGACAATGAAAAGGAACAGAAGATCATGGTCTATGACCTGGGAGGCGGTACCTTCGATGTCTCCATCATCGAGATCGGAGACGGTGTTATTGAGGTTCTCGCCACAAACGGAGACACCAGACTCGGCGGAGACGACTTCGACAACAAGATTACGCAGTGGATGATCGATGAGTTCAAGAAGCAGGTGGGCGTGGATCTGGGACAGGACAAGATGGCGCTTCAGAGACTGAAGGAGGCTGCGGAGAAGGCAAAGAAGGAGCTTTCCGTCGCTACGACCACCAACATCAATCTTCCGTTTATCACTGCGACCAATGAAGGACCTCAGCATTTGGACATGAATCTGACCCGTGCAAAGTTTGACGAATTAACAGCGGATCTGATTGAGCGCACCACGGTGCCGGTTCAGAACGCCATGAGGGATGCGGGAATCACCAATGCGGATCTTGGAAAGGTGCTTCTGGTCGGCGGCTCCACAAGAATGCTGAATGCACAGGAGAAGGTGAAGCTTCTCACTGGTCACGAGCCGTCCAAGACCCTGAATCCGGACGAGTGCGTTGCCATCGGCGCCAGCGTGCAGGGCGGTAAGCTGGCAGGCGACGAAGGTGCAGGCGATGTGCTGCTTCTGGACGTGACGCCGCTGTCCCTTTCCATTGAGACCATGGGCGGCATTGCGACCAAGCTGATCGAACGAAACACCACCATCCCCACCAAAAAGAGCCAGGTGTTCTCGACGGCGGAGGACAATCAGTCCGCAGTGGACATTCATGTTGTGCAGGGTGAGCGCCAGTTTGCCCGGGACAACAAGACCCTGGGACAGTTCCGCCTGGACGGAATCCTTCCGGCGAGACGTGGTGTTCCGCAGATTGAGGTCACCTTTGATATTGATGCGAACGGCATTGTCAATGTTTCTGCGAAGGATCTGGGAACCGGAAAGGAACAGCACATCACCATCACCTCCGGCTCCAACATGTCCAAGGACGACATCGACCGGGCGGTCAAGGAGGCTGCGGAGTACGAGTCCCAGGATAAGAAGAAAAAAGAGAATATCGACACGAGAAATGAGGCGGATTCCCTTGTATTCCAGACCGAGAAGGCGATTCAGGAGGTGGGGGACAAGCTGGATCCCACGGACAAGGCGGCGGTGGAGGCAGACCTCAGCGCGCTGAAGGAGGCAGTGAACCGGGCGCCGGCGGAATCCATGACCGACGATCAGGTGAATGATATCAAGGCGGGTAAGGATAAGCTGATGGCGTCTGCACAGAAGCTGTTCTCCAAGGTGTATGAGAGCGCCCAGGCGCAGCAGCAGGCACAGGGCGCAGCAGGCGCACAAAGCAGTGCGGGCGCACCGGACGACGGCGTGGTGGACGGAGACTTTAAGGAGGTCTGACCCCCGTCGGGTTGAACAGGACAGTTAAATACAAAGGCGCGGCTGCACAGGCCGCGCCGTTGATACGAAGGAAGGATCAGGATGGCAGAACAGAAGCGCGATTATTATGAGGTGCTGGGCGTACCGAAAAATGCGGACGATGCGGCACTGAAAAAAGCATATCGGACGCTGGCTAAAAAGTATCATCCGGATGCAAACCCCGGCGATCAAAAGGCGGAGGCAGCATTTAAAGAGGCCAGTGAGGCTTACTCCGTTCTCAGCGATCCGGAAAAGCGAAAAAAATACGATCAGTTTGGACACGCCGCTTTTGACGGATCGGCAGGCGGCGGCGGATTTTATGAGGGAAATGCCGCTGATTTCGGCGATATTTTCGGCGATCTCTTTGGGGACGGCGGCAGCATTTTCGGAGATTTCTTCGGCGGGAGAAGGACTTCCCGCACATCCGGGGGACCGATGCGGGGCGCCAATGTGCGGAGCTCCGTGCGCCTCACCTTTGAGGAAGCGGTGTTCGGATGTGAGAAGGAAATTGTGGTCAACTTTAAGGAGACCTGTTCCGCGTGCCACGGCAGCGGAGCCAAGGCGGGGACCAGCCCGGAGACGTGCCCGACCTGCCACGGCAAGGGAAAGATCGTGCAGATGAGCCGCACGATGTTCGGAACGATGCAGAATGTTCAGACCTGTCCCAACTGCGGGGGCAGCGGCAAGGTGGTGAAGGAAAAATGCCCGGGCTGCAACGGCACCGGCTACAACCAGAAGCGAAAGACATTCCGCGTCAGCATTCCCGCCGGGATCGACAACGGACTTTCCGTCCGCATGGCAGGCGGCGGAGAGCCTGGAATCAACGGCGGAGAGCGGGGCGATCTTCTGGTGGAGTGTATCGTCAGCCCGCATCCGATTTTCAAGCGTCAGGAGACGAATATTTTCTCCACGGTACCGATCACCTTTCCCACTGCGGCACTGGGCGGAACCATACGCATTAAGACGGTGGACGGAGAAGTGGAGTACGAGGTAAAGCCGGGGACACAGACAGATACCCGGGTGCGCCTCCGCGGAAAGGGCGTGCCGACCCTGAGGGACAAGAAGGTGCGCGGAGATCATTATGTCACCCTTGTGGTGGAGGTTCCCACACGGCTGACTGCCGCACAAAAGAGTGCGCTCCAGGCTTATGATGAGGCGATGAAGGGAAAGGAAAAGAAGCGGGGTCTGTTTCAGTAAAGGGAATCAGACGACAACAATCAAGTGCCGCCGGCTGTGGGTTCAGCCGGCGGCACTCCTGTATGTCAGGATGTTCCCGCTTTCCGTTTGACTCCGGCCTTCTGTTGGGCTTCCGGCCTTCTGTTGGGCTTCCGGCCTTCCGTTGGGTTTCCGGCCTTCCGCTGCGCTTCCGCGGAGGGCATGGGAGAACCTGCTGCTTTTTCTTGTGTGCGGCTCGGATTCGTGGTACCATAATAAGATTGAAAATCCTCTTGTCGGGAAAACGCTGCCCACCACCCGGCGGCGGGCGACGGCACTGGGAAAGAGAGGAGACGGAAATTCAATGAAGTGGAAAAAATTCACGCTGCACACCACAACAGAGGCGGTGGATTTGGTCAGTGCTGCCTTGAATGAGCTGGGAATTGAAGGAGTGGAGATTTCGGACAGGCGTCCGCTGTCCGAGCGGGATACGAAGGGGATGTTCATTGATCTCCTTCCCCAGCTCCCACCGGATGACGGAAGGGCGGAGTTAAGCTTTTATCTTGATCCGGATTCCGACACGGAGGCGCTCCTTCGATCGGTGCGGGAGAATCTGGATGAGCTTTCCATGTTTACCGATTTGGGCGATGGGACCATCACGGAGAGCGAGACAGAGGACAAGGATTGGATCAACAGCTGGAAAACGTTTTTTCACCCGTTCACGGTGGATGACATTCTGATTAAGCCCACCTGGGAGCAGATTCCGGACGGAGCGGAGGGAAAGACCCTGATCCAGATCGATCCGGGAACCGCCTTCGGAACCGGATCCCATGAGACGACACAGCTTTGTATTCGTCAGCTTTCCAAATATTTGATGCTGATGCAGGCGGCGGGTGTTCGGCAGGGAATACAGGTTTTGGATGTGGGAACCGGCAGCGGGATTCTTGGAATTGCCGCGCTGAAGCTTGGAGCCTCCCAGGTGTTTGCCACCGACCTGGATGAGAATGCGATCAGCGCCGTGGGGGAGAATCTGACCAGCAATGGTCTGGATGAGTCGGCATTCCGTCTGGTTTGCGGAAATCTGATTGAGGATGAGTGGGTTCAGCAGGCAGCCGGAGCGGAGCGCTACGATATCGCGGTGGCGAATATCCTGGCGCCGGTCATCATCGCCCTCCAGAAGGAAATTCCCCGTCACCTGAAGCACGGCGGTATTTTCATCACATCCGGCATCATAGACAGCAAAGAAGCGGAGGTGCTGGAGGCATTCTCCCACAATGCGGAGTTTGAGGTTTTGGAGGTGAATCACCAGGGCGAGTGGGTCAATGTGACCGCCCGCAGGAGGTAAGGGTGTACCATTTTTTTGTAGAACCGGAGCAGATTCAGGGAGATACGGCTTGCATCATCGGAAGAGATGTCAATCACATCGGCAATGTGCTGCGCATGAAGCCGGGAGAGCGGCTTTTTGTCAGCGCAGGAGAGGGACGGGATTATCTCTGCGAGATCCGGGAGATCGGAAGGACCGAAATTCTTCTGCAGGTGCTGGAAGAGATGCGGGACGGAAGTGAGCTTCCGGTGGCAGTGACGCTGTACCAGGGGCTTCCGAAATCGGACAAGATGGAGCTGATTATCCAAAAGGCAGTGGAGCTTGGTGTACGCCGGATTGTGCCGGTGGAATCCAAGCGCTGTGTCGTAAGACTGGATCGAAGAAGGGCAGAGGCAAAGGGAAGGCGCTGGCAGATGATCGCAGAGAGCGCGGCGAAGCAGTCCGGGAGAGGACTGATTCCGGAGGTGTCGCTGCCGCTATCCTTTTCCGATGCGCTTCAGGAGGCAAAGAAGGATACGCTGAAGCTGATTCCCTACGAGTGCGCCGAAGACATGGAGACTACAAGGAGATTGATTAAAGCCCTGAGCCCCGGCGCTTCCGTATCTGTTTTGATCGGTCCGGAGGGCGGGTTCTCGGAGGAGGAAGTCCGGCTTGCACAGCAATTCGGCTTTTTTCCGGTGACCCTGGGAAAACGGATTCTTCGCACGGAGACGGCGGGCTTTGTGGTTTTGAGCTATCTTATGATGTCAGTTGAAGAGAGAACGGAGCAGAAAGAGGGCTAAGTGGAAATTTATTTTGACAATTCGGCGACCACACGGGTATCGGATGCGGCGCTGGCGCTGGTTCTTCGAACCATGCAGGAGGACTACGGCAATCCCTCGTCCAGACATAAAAAGGGCGTTCAGGCGGAGCGCTATGTCCGGACAGCGGCATCCCAAATTGCAAGAACCCTGAAGGTGCAGGAAAAGGAGATCCTGTTCACCTCCGGCGGAACGGAATCCGACAATCTCGCGTTGATCGGCTGCGCGCTGGCGAACCAGAGAAGCGGGAAGCATATGATTACCACGGCGATTGAGCATCCGGCGGTGTATGAGGCGCTTTTGTTTCTGGAATCCATGGGCTTTGAAATTACGGTGCTTCCGGTGGATTCGAAGGGGCATATCTCTCTGTCCCGGCTTTCGGAAGCGATTCGGAACGATACGATTCTGGTCTCTGTGATGCACGTCAACAATGAGATCGGAGCAGTGGAGCCGGTGGAGGAAATTGCCGGGACCATTCGGAAAAGAAATCCGAACACCCTGTTTCATGTGGATGCAATCCAGTCCTACGGGAAATATCGCATTTATCCGAAGCGAATCGGAATTGATCTTCTGAGCGTCAGCGGGCACAAGATCCATGGTCCGAAGGGCGTCGGCTTTCTCTATGCAGACAGCCGGGTCAAACTAAAGGCGATCAGCTTTGGAGGCGGGCAGCAGAATGGGATGCGGAGCGGAACGCTGAACGTGCCCGGGATTGCCGGTCTCGGCGCTGCGGCGGAGGAGTGCTACCGGAAGCTGGAGGAGAATGTGAGGCACATGGCAACGCTCAAGGATGGCTTGATTGATGCACTCACTGCGCTTCCGGGGGTCACGGTCAACTCCGGGCGGGGGATGGAATCGGCGCCCCACATTTTGAGCGTTTCGGTGGACGGGGTTCGGGCAGAGGTGCTTCTGCACGCGCTGGAGGAGAGGCAAATTTATGTTTCCAGCGGTTCTGCCTGTTCCTCCAATCACCCGGGCATTTCCGGCACGCTGAAGGGGATCGGTCTGCAGAAGGAAGCGCTGACCTCCACCATCCGGCTCAGCTTTTGCGAGACCAATACGAGAGAAGAGGCAGCGCTGTTTGTGCAGGCGATGCGGGAGCTGCTGCCTGAGCTCAGAAAATTCACAAGGCATTGAATGTCCTATGAAGCAGGCGGCGGAGCGACAACAGAGAACGAAGAGGGCGGAATACGCATGGATTACAGATCATTTTTGATTAAGTACGGGGAAATCGGACTGAAGGGAAAAAACCGATATAAATTTGAAGATGCGCTGATTCGGCAGATTACCATCGCGCTGAAGCAGGTGGAGGGAACATTCCTCGTGAGCAAGGAACACGGAAGGATTTATGTGGATTCGGAGGGCAGCTTTGATTACGAGGATGCAGTGGAGGCGCTTCGCCATGTTTTCGGCATTGTGTCGATTTGTCCGGTGCTCCGCTTTGAGGATCGAAATTATGAAACTGTGAAGCGGCAGATGTGTTCCTTCGTACAGGAGCTTTATGGGGACACGGAGAAGTCGTTTAAGGTGTTTACGAGACGAATCGACAAGAGCTATCCGGGATCCTCCGATCAGATCAGTGCGGAGCTGGGCGCATTGCTTCTGGACGCCTTTCCGAAGCTTCGGGTCGATGTGCATCATCCGGATCTCAGTCTGCATGTGGAAATCCGGGATGAAGGTGTCAGCATTTATTCGGTGACCATTCCGGGACCGGGGGGCATGCCGGTGGGAACCAACGGCCGTGCCACGCTTCTTCTGTCCGGAGGCATTGATTCACCGGTGGCGGGGTATATGATTGCCAAGCGAGGGGTTCTGGTGGATGCGGTCTACTTTCACGCGCCGCCGTACACCAGTGAGCGGGCAAAGCAGAAGGTGGTGGATCTCGCCCGCCTGCTGGCGCGCTACACGGGAGCAATCAGACTTCATATCATCAATTTTACGGAAATTCAGCTCTATATCTATGAGCAATGCCCCCATGAGGAGCTCACCATCATCATGCGCCGCTATATGATGCGGATTGCAGAGCGGATCGCGCGCCGAAGCGGCAGCCTTGCCCTGGTGACGGGAGAGAGCATCGGTCAGGTGGCGAGTCAGACCGCAGAGTCGCTGCTGGCGACCAATGAGGTCTGTACCCTCCCGGTCTTTCGGCCGCTGATTGGATTTGACAAGCAGGAGATTGTGGAGCGGGCGGAGCAGATTGGAACCTATGAGACCTCCATTGAGCCTTACGAGGACTGCTGCACCATTTTTGTGGCAAAGCATCCGGTGACCAAGCCCGATCCGGCCCGCATCCGGCGATCGGAGGAGAAGCTGGAGGAAAAGATGGGGGCGATGCTGGAAACGGCGCTTCGGACGGACGAGTGTGTGGTGTGTACGGCGGAGTGAGAAGGCCGCGGAGCTTCTGTCCCGGGGAAAAACAGAAAAAGAGTCCGCGTCATGCGGACTCCTGATTTCACGGACAGGGAGCAGAGAAGGGAGCGCCGAAGGCGCACCGGAAATTACTCCACGATGTAGGGCTTCAGCGCCTCCATGATATCGCCCTGCTCGGTGTCTCCGTGGATATTCAGGTCGATGGGCTTGGAGAGATCCAGGCTGAAGATACCCATGATGGACTTGGCGTCGATGACATACCTTCCGGACATAAGGTCGAAGTCTTCATCATAGCGGGCGATGGTATTTACAAAGGATTTTACTTTATCAATCGAATTGAGAGAGATCTTGACAGTCTTCATATGACAATGCCTCCTTAAAGAGAATTTGTTCTCTTACATCGTAGTTGTAAGTCGAAACAAAGTCAAGAGACGGAAAGAGAGAAAAAACATTGAAGCGAGCGGCATTTCACACGCTTGGATGCAAAGTGAACAGCTATGAGACGGAGAACATGCAGAAGGCACTGATGGCTGCCGGGTATGAGATTTGTTCCTTTGAAGAAAAGGCGGATGTTTACATCATCAACACCTGTACGGTCACCAATGTGGCAGACCGAAAATCCCGGCAGATGATTCGCCGCGCCCGGAGCATGAATGAAAAGGCAATTGTGGTGGCGGCAGGGTGCTATGCGCAGGCCTCCGGGGAAAAGCTGAAGGAGGAGATCCCGGTGGATCTGATCCTGGGAAACCGGGAAAAACAGCAGATCGCAGCAGTGCTGGAGCGGTATCTGGAGAAAACGGGGGAGTTTTCCCGGAGCGGAGCACAGCCCGCCGAGGGAGTCCTTGACTCCTGTCAAACGGGAGCCAGGGGTGCAGCACTTGCCCCTGCTTTGGGTCATATCCCTGCGGTTCCCGGGAGGGAGCACACCCGGGCGTTTCTGAAAATTCAGGACGGATGCAATCAGTTTTGCAGCTACTGTATTATCCCCTTCGTGCGGGGCAGGGTTCGCTCCCGGGGGCGTTCGGATATCCGGAGGGAGGCAGAGCAGTTTGCAGCACAGGGGTTTCGGGAGCTGGTGCTGACCGGAATCCATCTTTCCTCCTACGGAAGCGATCCGGGCGCCTCCGGGGATCTGGGCCAGGTGATCGCCTCGCTGGACGATCTGCCCGGGATTGAGCGGATCCGGGTGGGGTCTCTGGAGCCGCTTATTATAACGGAGGAGTTTGTCCGAGGATTGCAGGCGCTGAGGCATTTTTGCCCCCATTTTCATCTCTCGCTGCAGAGCGGATCCGACGCTGTACTGAAACGGATGAACCGGCATTACAGCGCAGAGACATACCGGCGCGGCGTGGACATGATACGGCGGGTCTTTCCGGAGGCCGCGATTACGACCGATGTCATTGTGGGATTTCCGGGGGAAACCGAGCAGGAATTTTCGGAGAGCGAGGCATTTATTCGGGAACTGAATTTTTATGAGACCCACATTTTCCCCTATTCCAGACGGGAGGGAACGAGGGCGGCTGCCATGCCGGATCAGCGGACCCGGGCAGAAAAAGCGGAGCGAGCCTCTAGGCTTTCGGAATTAAACCGGCAGCGCATCCGCGAATTTCTGGAGCGGAGAATCGGAAGAAGCGAGGAGATTCTGACCGAGGAATGGGTGGAGCGAGGCGGAGCACGCTACCTGGTGGGGAACACGAGGGAGTATGTAAAGATCGCAATCCCGGAGCAACGCTTCGGAGAGAGTCGGATTCGGGAGAACTGTCTGGTGTCGGGGAGAGTGGGCGGCTTTTTGGAGGACGGCATACTTTTGATGGAAGACATTGCCGCGGTGAGATAGCTGAAAACGGAAGTATGGAAGACGTTGCCGCAGTGAGATAGCTGCGGAAATATGGAAGACATTGCCGTAGTGAGATAGCTGAAAATAGAAATAAAGTAATGATTTTGTCAGGCAAACGTAAGTCTTTTTCCCTTGCCCTATGAATTTTTTTCGTATAAAATGAATAAGAATTGAGAGGAATCTTATCATGAGCGAAAATTTACACGATACACAGTTTTTCCGTGCGATCCCGGAGAATAAGATGGATGTAAGCCAGGTGATTCAGCTGGTTTATGAAGCGCTGTCCGAGAAGGGCTACAATCCGGTCAATCAGATTGTGGGATATGTGATGAGTGGAGATCCGACCTACATCACCAGCCACAACAGCGCCAGGAGCCTGATTATGAAGGTGGAGCGCGATGATATTTTGGAAGAGCTGCTGAGCTTTTATATCGAACAGAAATTCGACGGCGGGAAATAAAGCCGTCCCTTGCTCCGTTCACTCAGATTCCGTTTGAGAGAGAAAGCCGCGTAAAGGACCGTTATGGGCTCGGTCAGAAACCGAAGGGGACCTTTTTCTGATACAGGATGATTTCCGTATCAGAAATTTTGGTGCCTGTTTTCTGCTTTTCTTTTTTGCGCCGTTGGCGGCAGCAGATAGGGGGACTATTGATTGTAATGGGTCTGGATTATGGTTCCAGAACAGTGGGGATCGCATTGAGTGATGCCTTGTATTTGACTGCGCAGCCGCTGGAGACTGTCTGGCGCAATTCAGAGGGGAAGCTCAGAAGAACCTGCGCACGCATTGAGGAAATCATTGCAGCGCGCGGGGTCGGTGCCATTGTCCTGGGGCGTCCCTGCCATATGGATGGGAGCAGCGGGGAGAGAGTGGAGCAATGCCGGCGGTTTAAAACCATGCTGGAGCGCCGGACGGGACTGCCTGTCTTTTGGCAGGATGAAAGGCTTACGACGGTGGCGGCGAATGAGGTGCTCTCGGAGAGCGGAATTCCGAGAGAGCACAGAAAAAAGGTGATTGATCAGGTGGCTGCAAGCCTGATTTTAAAAGAATTTATGGATGCCCATCCGGAATTTCGGGCGGAGCGCGGCATTGGATGAAAGGAATCATTGGAACAGGAACAGGAGTCGGCGGGTCGGAGGGCAATCCGATCCGGTGGAGGCAGGAAAAAACAGGAGGGTACATTGACCAGGGAACAGGAGGCATTATTGCCGCAGACGGACGGAGCGGACAGAGAAGGAACCCGGATTACCGCGGTGGACGAGCGGGGTGAGGAAACCGCCTTTTATGTGCTGGAGGAAACCAAAATCAACGGGGCGTATTATCTGCTGGCAGCAGAGGAAGCCGAGGGGGACGGAAGCTGCTGTCTCCTTAAGGATGTGTCCCGCGAGCAGGACGGTGAGGCGGTTTATGAGATGGTGCAAAATGAGGCGGAGGCATCCTATGTGTTGAATATTTTCCGGGAGCTGATGGCTGAGTCCGGCATTGAGATCCGGGAGTGACGGGAAGCGGTTTAATAGCCGGGCGTCCGGGAGGCGCACAAAGAGGAGTCGCCGGAGGCAGACCGGATCGGCGGGGAAGTCGCCGGGAGCAATCGAAATACAGAGCACAAAAAGACCGGAAAAAAGAAGTCGGAAAACAAGAGAACCGGGAAAATCAGAAAAGTCGAAACGTAAGCGAAGCCGGAAGCGCAAGAAAACCGGAAAACAAGAAAACCGGAAAACAAGAGAACCGGGAAAATCAGAAAAGTCGAAACGGAAGCGAAGCCGGAAGCGCGAGAAAACCGGAACGCAAGGGAATAGAAAGAAAAGAAATAAGGAGTAAAAAATTTGAACGAAAATGATAAAAATCCGTTGCATGCGATCAGAAAGCTGAAGGAGCTGAGCCGTTCGCTGGCTCTGGATGGATCGGATGCAAAAAAAACGGAGCACAAGAAGCATGAGACACAAAAGACCGGGCACATAAAAGAACAGGGCAGCGTAAATCCCCGGACCCGGAAGTCAGGATCAGAGGGACTCGGAGAGGAGCAGCAGGGAAACAGACCCCGTCGAAGGAAAAAGGCCGCGCAGCCGGAGCAGGGGAAGCCTGAAGAAAGAGTGTCGGCGACGGCAGGAAACGCCCGGGCCGAGGGCAAATTGAAGCCCACAGGCAAGTCACAGTCGGCGGACAAAGCAAAGTCAGCCGGCAAGCTACCGTCTGCGGAACGGGGGAAGTCAGCGGGGAAAGCAAGGTCAGCGGAGAAATCCAAGCTCAGGGAATCGTCAAAGTCGGCGGAACCATCAAAGTCCACGGGGAAATCAAAGCAGGCAGGTAAGTCCCGCACTGCGGAACCGGGAAAATCCGGGGGAAGAGCGGGGAAAACGGCACAAGCAGAGCCTGTGAGAACAAAAGCCGCAGCCCAGGGAAAGTCCGGGAAGGCAGAGGGAAAGCGGAGCAGCCGCAAGCCGCTCTCAGGCGCAGGCGATCAGCGAAATCGCGATCTTTTGCCTGTGAAGCTGCCCAAGGCACAGCCTCTACGGGTGACAGCCGACGCCAAGGTAAAAATTATACCCCTCGGCGGGCTGGAGCAGATCGGGATGAACATGACGGCGTTTGAGTATCAGGACACCATCATCGTGGTAGACTGCGGAATTGCGTTCCCCAGTGAGGATATGCTGGGCATTGACTGTGTCATCCCGGACATCACCTACCTGAAGGACAATGCCCATAAGGTCAAGGGGTTTGTCATCACCCACGGTCACGAGGATCACATCGGCGCACTGCCGTATATTTTGAAGCAGCTGAATGTTCCGGTGTACTCCACACGGCTCACGATTGCTTTGATCCGCCACAAGCTGGAGGAGCATAAGCTGGCGGATTCCGCCAAGCTGTTTGTGGTGAAGCACGGAGATACGGTGCCCTTCGGTGCGTTTAATGTGGAATTTATCAAGACCAACCACTCCATCTCGGACAGCTCCGCACTGGCCATTTTTACGCCCGCCGGGGTCATTTTCCACACAGGCGACTTTAAGATTGACTACACGCCGGTGTTCGGAGAGGCCGCGGATTTGCAGCGGATGGCGGAGCTGGGGAAAGAGGGCGTCCTCGCCCTGCTCTGTGACAGCACCAATGCGGTGCGCCCGGGATTCACCATGTCGGAGCGAACCGTCGGCAGAACCTTTGATCTCATTTTTGCGGAGCACAAGGACAACCGCATCATTGTGGCCACCTTTGCCTCCAATGTGGATCGCGTCCAGCAGATCATCAACACGGCTTACAAATATGGGAGAAAGGTGGTGGTGGAGGGGCGCTCCATGGTCAATGTCATCGGCATTGCCAATGAACTGGGATATATTCAGATTCCGGAGGGGACGCTGATTGATATTGATCAGCTGAAAAATTATCCGCCGGAAAAGACGGTTCTGATTACAACCGGAAGTCAGGGGGAGAGCATGGCTGCCCTGTCCCGCATGTCCAGCGGGATGCACCGGAAGGTTACCATTACGCCGAATGATGTGGTTATCATGAGCTCCCATCCGATTCCCGGCAATGAGAAGGCGGTGGATAAGGTAATCAATGAGCTTTCCATCAAAGGAGCCGATGTCATTTTTCAGGACACGCACGTATCGGGTCACGCCTGTGCAGAGGAAATTAAGCTGATGTATTCCCTGCTTCGTCCGAAGTTTGCGCTTCCCGTCCACGGAGAATACCGTCACCGCAAGGCCCAAGTGGAGATTGCTGCGGCTGTCGGTGTTCCCCGGGAAAACATTCTGTTTATGTCAACGGGAGACGTGGTGGAAATTTCCGGACGGAGCTGCCGAATCACCGGACATGTGCAGGCAGGCGGCATCATGGTAGACGGGCTTGGAGTCGGAGATGTGGGCAATGTTGTGCTGAGAGATAGACAAAATCTCGCACAAAATGGTATCATGATTGTTACGATTGCGCTGCAAAGAGGCAGCAATGAGCTGCTGTCGGGACCGGAGATTGTGTCGAGAGGCTTTATTTATGTCAAGGACTCCGAGGAGCTGATGGCAGAGGTCAGGGATCGCGCCGCCCTTGCCATACATGACAGCATGGCGGCAGGTGTGGCAGACTGGAGCAAGCTGAAAAATCTGGTGCGCGATGAGCTGAGTGATTTCTTCTGGAAGCGGATGAAGCGGAATCCGGTCATTCTTCCGATTATACTGGGGATTGACTGACAGGCTCAGCAGGGCAGGAGGCGTTGAAAAATGGGGCGGGAATCCGAAAAACTGAACAGCATTTCTTCCGGAATGATGAGGATCGCCCTTCGCATTTTCCTTTACGCCTGCCTGATTTTTGTATTTTTCCGCGGCGTGACCGCTGCCTACCGGTTCGGTCACGATGCGTTTTATGCGGAGGGAGTGGAGGCACCGCCGGGTCGGGATGTGGTCTTGACTGTGAAGGAGGGGACGGATGCGGCGGGCGCCGCTGAGCTCCTTAAGTCCAGGGGACTTTTGAAGAATGTGTGGGCCTTTCGCATTCAATCGGCGTTTTTTGACCTGAGCATCAAGCCCGGGACGTATGAGCTGAACACGTCCGAGACGGTGCGGGAGCTTCTGGAGGAGCTCAATACGGGACAGGAGGAAACGACAGAGTCCGAATGATTGTCTTACCCAGAGTGACGGAGTACTTGGATGCGCTTGATCCCGGAGACCGGGAGATGCTGGAAGAAATACGGAACGAGGCGCTGCGGGACAGGATTCCGATCATACGCCGGGAAACCGCACGCTTTTTAAGAACGATGCTCACGCTGCTGCGTCCAAAGGAGATTCTTGAGGTCGGAGCAGCAGTGGGCTATTCTGCTTTTTTGATGGCAGATGCCTCCGGGGAGGACAGCCGAATTACCACCATCGAGAGCTTTGCACCCCGCATTGCAAAAGCCCGAAGGAATCTTGAGCGGGTGGGAATGAACGGGCGGATCACTCTGCTGGAGGGCGATGCCGGTAGAATTTTGCCGGAGCTTTTGCCGGAGCGGTATGACTTTATTTTTATGGATGCTGCCAAGGGGCAGTATCTTGGCTGGCTTCCTTACCTGTTGAGCTGCCTGAAGCCGGGGGGCGTACTGCTTTCCGACAATGTGCTTCAGGAGGGAAGCATCGCAGAGTCCCGCTATGCGATCGGGAGGCGGGATCGAACCATACACGAGAGAATGCGGGAATATCTCTATCGGCTGACCCACACCGAAGAGCTGGAGACCAGTGTTCTCACCGTTGGGGACGGACTTGCGATGACGGTTAAAAAGGAGAAATCATGAGAAGCAAACCACCGGAGCTTTTGCTTCCCGCGGGAAATCTGGAAATTTTAAAGACAGCCTTTCATTACGGCGCAGATGCGGTGTACATTGGCGGCGAGGCATTTGGTCTGCGGGCAATGGCAAAGAATTTTACGCTGGCGGAGATGGCGGAGGGCATTCAGTATGCCCATGAGAGAGGAAAGCGGGTCTATGTGACGGCAAACATACTCGCGCATAATGATGACTTGCGCGCTGCGGCGGACTACTTCAGGGAGCTGCGGGAGATTCGTCCGGATGCGGTCATTGTTTCGGATCCCGCGCTTTTTATGCTTGCAAAGGAGCACTGTCCGGCGCTGGAATTGCATGTGAGCACCCAGGCAAACAACACGAATTACGGCACCTTTCGGTTTTGGTGGGAGCAGGGAGCAAGGAGGGTTGTGACCGCGCGGGAGCTTTCTCTCACGGAGATCGCGGAGATACGAGCCCACATTCCGGATGAGATGGAAATCGAGACCTTTGTCCACGGAGCCATGTGTATTTCTTATTCCGGGCGCTGTCTTTTGTCCAGCTTCATGGCGGGAAGGGATGCCAATCGGGGGGCCTGCACCCATCCGTGCCGCTGGCGGTACGCGGTCATGGAGGAAACACGACCGGGCGAGTACATGCCGGTTTTTGAGAACGAGCGGGGGACCTTCCTCTTCAATTCGAAGGATCTGTGCATGATCGAGCACATTCCGGAGCTTATTTCGGCGGGAATCGACAGCTTTAAGATCGAGGGACGCATGAAGACTGCGCTGTACGCCGCGGTCACGGCGCGGGTCTACCGGCGCGCGATCGATGACTGCCTAAGGGATCCTGCCTGCTACCGGGCGAATCTGTTGTCCTACAGGGAAGAAATCGGAAAGTGTACGCACCGGGCGTTTACAACCGGATTTTTCTTCGGGCATCCCGATTCCGACACACAGATCTACGACAGCAGCACCTACATGCGAAGCCATACCTATCTTGGAACGGTGGAGGCGCTGGACGAGGCAGGTTGTGCCTGCTTTCATCAAAAGAACAAATTTTCAGTCGGAGACATGCTGGAGATCATGAAGCTTGACGGAAGCAATGTGACGGCAGAGGTTCTGGAAATTACCAACGGGGAAGGCGTATCCGTGCAGCATGCGCCTCATCCGCTGGAGGCTCTTCGTGTCCGCCTTTCTGCACCGGCGGTGCCGGGGGAACTGCTTCGGGCGGAGACCGGAACGCTGCAAAGAGGAAGAGAAGGATGACCATTTTTTTTGGCACTGCCCTGCTGTTTTGTGTCGGCTACTGGCTGGTGGTTGCATTCTATGCGGGACGGATTCTTGCAGACAGCTGGATCTGGCTTTTTTTCGGGCTGCTCTCGGGCTTGAATCTGCTGGCGGCATGGAGCGATCAGCGCGAATGGAAGCAGGCTCCGCTTTGGGTGATTACGGCTGTTCACACGGCGACGCTTGCCCTGTTTGCGGCCATGACGGCAGCGGCTGTTCTGGTGCTGTCCGGTCTCCATACGGAGGCGGTAGAGAACCCGGACTATATCCTTGTCCTGGGATCGGAGCTGAAGCCGGACGGAACCATTTCGAAAACCATGAAAAAGCGGCTGGACGGAGCCATTGTTCTGTCCGATCGCTATCCGCAGGCAGAGCTGATTCTCTCCGGCGGACAGACAAGACCTGGTCTTTTGCCGGAAGCGGAGGCAATGGCAGATTATTTGCGCTATAATGGGGTGTCGGCGTCCCGGATGATTCTGGAGCCTGATTCCCGCAGCACCTATGAGAATGTGCGAAACAGCTGCGGGCTGATCGAGGAATTTCGGAGGGAAGCGTCTTCGGAATCCCGGGGGAGACATGCCGGAAGCGCGCCGGCGAAGCGGATTTTGAGTGCAGAGGCACGGCCTGTCAAGCTTGTGATTGTAAGCTCGGACTTTCATCTGTTCCGAGCGGTGCATATGGCAAAAAAGCAGACCGGAGAGCTGGTGTACGGTGCGGCCGCTCCTTCGGATCCCGTGCTGTTTTTGCACGCACTCTGCCGGGAAAGTGCAGCATTACTGAAGGATAAATTTTTGGGGAGATTGTAAATTGATGACGACTATGAATGAGGAGAGGACAAGACAGCTGGATGCCTTGCAGCACATGGAGGCCTATGCGTTTCGGAAACAGACGGAAATTCCGGAGATTCGAGCCACTGCGGTCAGCATGGAACACAGAAAAACCGGTGCCCGTGTCTTTTTGCTGCTTTGCGACGACCGAAACAAGGTGTTTACCATCGGATTTCGGACGCCGCCCAGCGACTCCACGGGAGTTGCCCATATCGTCGAGCACACGGTGCTGTGCGGCTCCGAGAAGTATCCGGCCAAGGATCCCTTTGTGGAGCTTGCCAAGGGATCGCTGAACACCTTTTTGAATGCGATGACCTACCCGGACAAAACCATCTATCCGGTGGCAAGCTGCAATGACAAGGATTTTCGAAATTTGATGGATGTGTATCTGGATGCAGTGTTCCACCCGAAGCTTTACCGGGAGGAGAAGATTTTTCGCCAAGAGGGGTGGCATTACGAGGCGACATCTCCGGATGGTCCCTTGACCCTGAACGGGGTGGTGTACAACGAGATGAAGGGGGTTTATTCTTCCCCGGACGGTGTGCTGGAACGGGCGGTAAATGAAGCACTGTTTCCCGGGCATCCCTATGGAGAGGAATCCGGAGGAGACCCGGAACGGATTCCTGAGCTGAGCTATGAGGCGTATCTGGATTTTCACCGCAGATACTATCATCCGACCAATTCCTTCCTTTATCTGTACGGCAATGCGGATATGGCAAAGCAGCTGCAGTACATTGACGAGGCGTATTTGTCGGCGTATGAAAAGCGCCCGCTGGATTCTGAGATCCGGGAGCCGGAGCCGCTTCGGGGGATGGTTCGAAAGGAAAGCGCCTACTCCATTGCGGAGAGCGAGTCGGAAGCGGGGGCATCCTACCTTTCTCTCAATATCCGGGTGGGCTGCGAGCTGGATCCGCTGCGCTGCAACGCATTTCAGGTGCTGGAGGCGGTGCTTCTTGACGTCCCGGGCGCACCGCTTCATGACAGGCTGATTGCAGCCGGAATCGGAGAGGATATTTACGGCGGGTATAACTACGGGATTCGGGATCCTTATTTTGCCATTACTGCCAAAAATACGGATCCGGAGCAGGAAGCGGCATTTCTGTCTGTCACGCAGGAGACGCTTCGGGAGCTGGCAAACGGAGCGTTGGATCACGATATGCTCCGGGCGGCCATTAATGTGGCAGAATTTCGCGCCCGCGAGGCAAATTTCGGCTCTTACCCGAAGGGACTGATCTACGGGATGGAGTGCTTTAACAGCTGGCTCTACGAGGAAGATCCCTGCATGTATCTGCAGTTTGACGCCATGTTCGCTGAGCTGAAAAAAAAGGTGGATGAGAACTTCTTTGAGGAATTGATTCGCACCTTTCTCCTGAATGATCAAAATGCGGCGCTGGTGATTTTGAAGCCGGTTCGGGGTCTCACGGCAAAGAAGGAAGAAGCTCTTAGGGAAACACTGGCGGCGCAGGCAGCCGCCATGACCCCGGAGGAGCGGATGCAGATTGTCCGGGAGACGGAGGCACTGAAGGCGTACCAGAAGGCGCCCTCCGCCCGGGAGGATCTCTTAAAGATTCCCCAGTTAAGCCGCTCGGATATCGGCACCAAGGCAGAAAAGCCGGTTTACGAAGAACGGGAGCTGGCAGGGCTTCCCGTGGTCTGGTCCAATCTTTTTACCTCCGGCATCCTTTATCTGCGGGTCTTTTTTGACTGCAGTCATCTGACACTGGAGGAAAATTCCTGCCTGGCGTTGTACCGCGATTTGCTGGGATATCTGGATACGGAGTCCCATCGCTACGGAGCGCTGTCCACTCTCATCAATTTAAACAGCGGGGGAATCAGCTTCGGCATGGAAGCATACCCGGATCTTCTCCGGTACGGCCCGGACACCCGTGTGTTTTACGCCGACGCCAAGGTCTTGCCGGAGCGGGCGGGATTTGCGCTTGAGACAGTGCGGGAGATGCTGATGACCACATCTCTTTCGGACCGGGAGAGATTGAAGGGCAGACTCCAGGAGATCCGGGCGGGACTGAAGGATGGTCTGACTGCCGCGGGACACAGCGCTGCCCTGGGGAGAGCGGGGGCCTGCGTCTCAGAGAGCGCCGCATTCGGAGATGCGATCAAGGGGATCGCATATTACCGGTTTCTGGAGGCACTGTCGGAGGATGATCAGGGGCAGATGGAGGCGTTTGTCAGACGGATCGCCGAAATTACGACGGGTCTGTTTACAGGCGACAACCTGCGTATTCATGTCACCTGCGATGAAACCAGTCTGGCAGCTGTTTCTGACGCATTGGAGGGTTACCGGGAACAGTTCCCGGAGACAGCAGAGCGGGAGCCCCGCTTTGATTGGAAACGGGAGATCCGGAGTGAAGCGTTCGAAAGCGCCTCACAGGTCAACTACGTTGCCCGCGCCGGTAATTTCAGGGAAAAGGGATTTTCCTACACCGGTGTGCTCCGGGTTTTAAAGACCCTTTTAAGCTACGATTATCTCTGGAATCATGTCCGTGTCCTGGGCGGAGCCTACGGCTGCGGCGCCAGCTTTGCCAGGAGCGGATACGGCGGGTTTGCTTCTTTCCGGGATCCGAATCTGACGGAGACGGATCGGGTGTACGAAGGGATTGCAGCCTATGCCGGGAGCTTTCAGGCGGACGAGCGGGAAATGACCAAGAGCATCCTGGGAGCTGTCGCGGAGATGGATACCCCCTTACCGCCGATGCAGCGCGGCTTACGCGGCCTGTCGGCCTGCTGCTCGGGGCTCGATGCGGAAGCCCTGCAGCGGGAGCGGGATGAAATATTGGGGGCGGAGCCGGCTGATATACAGGCGCTGGCCCCGCTTCTGGACGCCGTGCTTTCCGACCGGGCGAAGTGCGCAATCGGAAATGAAAAGCAGATTGAAGCCGCGAGGGCGTGCTTCACTTCCGTGATGCCGCTGGTTCGGCAGAAGAAAGAGGAAACATGATGAAATCCGGATTTGCAGCGCTGATCGGACGGCCGAATGTGGGGAAATCCACGTTGATGAACCATCTGATCGGTCAAAAAATAGCGATTACCTCCGGGAAGGCGCAGACAACCAGAAATCGAATCCGCACCGTGTACACGGATGAGCGGGGGCAAATCGTCTTTGAGGACACGCCGGGACTCACCGGAGTGAAAAACCGGCTGGGGAACTATATGGCGGAGGTGGCAGAGAAAACCATAGGAGAGGCAGATCTGATCCTCTGGATCGCAGCGGCAGACGATGGCATCGGAGCAGCGGAGACCGAGATTGCAGCGCGAATCAGGCGGGCGAAAAAGCCGCTGATTCTTTGTATGAATAAAATTGATCAGGTGCCGGAACGGTCAAAGCTGATGGAGAGCATAGAGCGCTATCAGCACCTGGCTGCCCCTGATGAGTTGGTGGCAGTTTCCGCGTTGAAGCATCAGAATATCGATCTTTTGCTGGACACCATCTATCGGCTTTTGCCGGAGGGACCCATGTTCTACGATGAGAGCACGGTGACGGAGCAGCCCATGCGGGATATTGCTGCGGAATTGATTCGGGAGCAGGCATTGCGGCTGCTCCGCGACGAGGTTCCCCACGGCATTGCGGTCACGGTGGAGCGCATGCGGGAGCGGGACGACGGATCGCTCACCGACGTGGATGCCACCATCATCTGCGAGCGGGACTCCCATAAGGGGATGATCATCGGCAGGGGCGGACAGATGCTGAAGCGAATCGGAACAGGAGCGCGTATCGCCATCGAGGAGATGAGCGGGAGCAAGGTGAACTTAAAGCTCTGGGTCAAGGTGCGGCGGGAGTGGAGAAACAATGAAACGCAGCTTAAGTCCTTCGGATATGATGTCCGAAGCATCAGGCGGTAGACGGCGGTACAGATGAAAAACGGCGTGATGGACGTGACGGGAATCATTCTTCGCGTGTCACAAATCGGGGAGCGGGATCGGCGGGTGACCGTGCTCACATCCGAGCACGGAAAGCTGTCCTTTTTCGCCCGGGGTGCAGCCCGGCCGGGGAGCCCCTTCATGGGGGTGACCCGCCCTTTTTTGTACGGAGCCTTCAGCTTGTTTCAGGGAAGGGATTCCTATTCGCTGGAGGCAGCGCAGATTAAGAATTACTTTGAGGAGCTGGGGAGAGATGTGGAGACGACCTGTTATGCCGGCTACTTTCTGGAGCTTTCCGATTACTATAATCGGGAGCTTGCGCCGGCCTCCCGCTCCCTGGAGCTTTTGTACCGAAGCTTTCTGGCCCTGTTAAAGCCTGCCATTCCCAAGCGGCTGACACGGCGGATCTTTGAGCTTCGCTCCATGGTGATCGACGGCGCCTACGATCCGGAGCCGCCGCGGCGTGATGCGTCCTGCTGCCGCTACACCTGGCACTACATTTGCACCGCGCCGATGGAAAAGCTGTACACCTTCTCCGTGAGCCATGAAATTCTCACGGAGCTGGAACAAAATCTCAATGAGTCGCTCCGGCGCTATGTGGATCGGGAGCTGCATTCGCTGGAGATTCTCCGGATGATGACCGAATCGGAGGAACACATAAGCGGTTGAGGCGGCCCGGAGCAGAACGCGTAAGCAGTTTGAGGCGGCCTGGAGCGGAACGCGTAAGCGGTTGAGGCAGCCCCAAGCGGAACGCCGTTTGTCACTTGAAAAGCCGGGAGCGGAAGGCTATAATGAGCAGGAATTGCCGAACAAGCCGTCCGCAGCCGGCGGAGGGAAAACAAGGGGGAAGACATGGAATATACGATGGAAAAAATTGCCGCATTGGCGAAGTCCCGGGGGTTCATCTATCCGGGATCGGAGATTTACGGAGGACTTGCGAACACCTGGGATTACGGAAATCTGGGCGTGGAGCTGAAGAACAATGTAAAAAGAGCCTGGTGGCAGAAATTCATTCAGGAGTCTCCGTACAATGTGGGTGTGGACTGCGCCATTTTGATGAATACCCAGACCTGGGTCGCATCCGGACATATCGGCAGCTTTTCCGACCCGTTGATGGACTGCAAGGGCTGTCATGAGAGATTCCGCGCAGATAAGCTGGTGGAGGATTTCGCAGAGGAAAATCACATTGAGCTGGAGGGAAGCGTGGACGGATGGTCTCATGAGGAGATGCAGAAGTTCATACAGGATCACCAGGTTCCCTGCCCCAGCTGCGGAAAGCATGACTTCACGGATATCCGCGAGTTCAACCTCATGTTCAAGACCTTCCAGGGTGTTACGGAGGATGCGAAAAATACGGTCTACCTTCGTCCGGAAACCGCCCAGGGCATCTTTGTCAATTTTAAGAACGTACAGAGGACTTCCCGCAAAAAGCTGCCCTTTGGGATCGGGCAAATCGGAAAGTCCTTCCGAAACGAGATTACACCGGGCAACTTTACCTTCCGCACCCGGGAATTTGAGCAGATGGAGCTGGAATTCTTCTGCAAGCCGGACACAGATCTGGAGTGGTTTGACTATTGGAAGAGCTTCTGCATTGGCTGGCTCAGAGATCTGGGGATGAAGGAGGAGAAGCTGCGGGCGCGGGACCATGAGAAGGAAGAGCTTTCTTTCTATTCGAAGGCGACGACAGACCTTGAGTTTTTGTTCCCCTTCGGCTGGGGCGAGCTCTGGGGAATTGCGGATCGGACGAATTATGATCTTGGCCGTCATCAGGAGGTGTCCGGGCAGGATATGACTTACTTTGACGAGGAGAGCAAGGAGAAGTACCTTCCTTACGTGGTGGAGCCGTCTCTCGGAGCGGATCGCGTGACACTGGCCTTTCTCTGCAACGCATATGACGAGGAGGAGCTGGAGGGGGGAGATGTGCGCACCGTGCTTCGCTTCCACCCGGCGCTGGCGCCGGTCAAGATCAGCGTACTGCCGCTCTCCAAAAAGCTGGGCGAGGGCGCTGAAAAAATCTATGCAGAGCTTTCCAGATACTGGAACTGCGAGTACGATGACCGGGGCGCCATCGGAAAGCGCTACCGGAGAGCGGATGAGATCGGAACCCCGTACTGCATCACCTATGATTTTGATTCCGAGAACGATGGAGCAGTGACGGTGCGGGATCGGGACAGCATGAAGCAGGAAAGGATTGCAATCCCGGAGCTTAGAAATTACTTCGCAGATCGGTTTTTATTTTAACTTTTTGCAAAGGGTGATCCTTCGGGGTCGCCTTTTGTGATTTTTTTATCCGGAACAGCTGTTAACTTGTTTCGATTTATGCTATGATCTACCCGGGATACCAAAGAAATATCACGGAGAATTGACAGGAGGTAAACATGGCAAGAAAGTGGGTTTACGGATTCAAGGAAGGCAGAGCCGACATGCGCGAGCTGCTGGGCGGCAAGGGCGCGAACCTTGCAGAGATGACCAACATCGGTCTCCCGGTTCCGCAGGGCTTTACGATCAGCACGGAGGCCTGCACACAGTACTACGAGGACGGACGTGAGATCAACGGAGAGATTCAGGGCCAGATCAACGAGTATATCGAAAAGCTGGAGGAAATCACCGGAAAGAAGTTCGGAGATCATGAGAACCCGCTTCTTGTTTCCGTGCGCTCCGGTGCAAGAGCTTCCATGCCGGGCATGATGGACACCATTCTGAACCTTGGACTGAATGAGGACGTGGTCAAGGTGCTGGCAGAAAAATCCGGCAATCCCCGCTGGGCATGGGACTGCTACAGAAGATTCATTCAGATGTACTCCGATGTGGTCATGGAGGTCGGAAAAAAGTATTTTGAAGAGCTGATTGATGAGATGAAGGAGAAGCGCGGCGTGAAGCTGGATGTGGAGCTGACTGCCGAGGATCTCCACCAGCTGGCGGAGCAGTTCAAGGAAGCGTACAAAAAGGCGCTGGGGACTGAATTCCCCACCGACCCGAGGGAGCAGCTGATGGGCGCAATCAAGGCTGTGTTCCGCTCCTGGGACAATCCGCGGGCCAATGTTTACCGCCGTGACAACGATATTCCGTATTCCTGGGGAACCGCGGTCAACGTTCAGTCCATGGCATTCGGAAACATGGGAGATGACTGCGGAACCGGCGTTGCGTTTACGAGAGATCCTGCGACCGGGGACAAGGGACTGTTCGGAGAGTTCCTGACCAACGCACAGGGCGAGGATGTGGTGGCAGGCGTCCGCACACCCATGCATATCGACGAGATGGAGCAGAAGTTCCCCGAGGCGTTTGCAGAGTTCAAGGGAGTCTGCAAGACCCTTGAGGATCACTACAGAGACATGCAGGATATGGAATTCACCGTCGAGCACGGCAAGCTCTACATGCTGCAGACCAGAAACGGAAAGAGAACTGCGCAGGCGGCGCTTAAGATCGCTTGTGATCTGGTGGATGAGGGCATGAGAACCGAGGAAGAAGCGGTGGCAATGATTGACCCCAGAAACCTGGATACGCTTCTGCACCCGCAGTTTGACCCGAAGGCGTTGAAGGCGGCAGAACCGCTGGGAAAGGGCCTGGGAGCTTCTCCGGGAGCAGCCTGCGGAAAGGTTGTATTTACCGCGGAGGATGCCGTTGCGTGGGATGCGCGGGGCGAGAAGGTGGTGCTGGTTCGCCTGGAGACCTCCCCGGAGGACATCACAGGCATGAAGTCCGCCCAGGGCATTCTGACGGTGAGAGGCGGAATGACCTCCCACGCGGCAGTGGTTGCCCGGGGCATGGGCAAGTGCTGTGTCTCCGGCTGCGGCGACATCGTCATGGATGAGGCAAACAAGAAATTTACGTTGGCGGGGAAGGTGTTCCACGAGGGAGATGCCATTTCCATCGACGGAACCACCGGAAAGATCTACGAAGGTATGATGGCGACGGTGGATGCCGTGATCGCAGGGGAATTCGGCCGCATCATGAGCTGGGCCGATAAGTACAGAAGAATGAGCGTCAGAACCAATGCGGACACGCCGACGGATGCCAAAAAGGCGCGGGAGCTGGGGGCAGAAGGAATTGGTCTTTGCCGCACCGAGCACATGTTCTTTGACCCGGAGAGAATTGCCGCGTTCCGTGAGATGATCTGCTCCGACACCCTGGAGGAGAGAGAAGAGGCGCTGGCCAAGATTCTGCCGTATCAGCAGAAGGACTTTGAGGATCTGTACGAAGCGCTGGAGGGCAACCCGGTCACCATTCGCTTCCTGGATCCGCCGCTTCACGAGTTTGTTCCGACCGAGGAGCACGAGATTGAAAAGCTGGCCGCTGCAAAGCATAAGAGCGTGCAGGAAATCAAGGACATCATCACATCGCTCCATGAGTTCAACCCCATGATGGGACACAGAGGCTGCCGCCTTGCGGTCACCTATCCCGAGATTGCGGCAATGCAGACCAGAGCAGTGATCCGTGCGGCAATCGCAGTCCGGAAGAAGCACCCGGATTGGACGGTTGAGCCGGAGATTATGATTCCGCTGGTGTGCGAGGCGAAGGAGCTTAAGTTTGTCAAGAAAATTGTGGTGGAGACCGCAGATGAGGAGATCAAGGCGTCCGGAATTGACTTGAAGTATCAGGTGGGAACCATGATTGAAATTCCGAGAGCCTGCCTCACCGCAGACGAGATCGCGAAGGATGCAGATTTCTTCTGCTTCGGTACCAATGACTTGACCCAGATGGGCTTTGGCTTCTCCCGCGACGACGCCGGAAAGTTCCTTGAGTCCTACTATGACGCTAAGATTTTTGAGAACGATCCGTTTGCGAAGCTGGATCAGGAGGGAATCGGCAAGCTGATGGAAATGGCAATTCAGCTGGGCAAGCCGGTTAACAATAAGCTGCATGTGGGAATCTGCGGCGAGCACGGCGGAGATCCGTCTTCCGTTGAGTTCTGCCACAAGATCGGTCTCGACTATGTATCCTGCTCCCCGTTCCGCGTGCCGGTGGCAAGACTTGCGGCGGCGCAGGCGGCGATTGCAGAGAGAAATGCGAAGTAAGGACATTTGAGACGGCGCACGTTTCCCCTGATTGTCAGATGGGGTAATCAGAGAACGTGACATAGGATTGGAAGGAAAAGGTCTTGCCGAAATTGTCACGGATGATTTCGGCAAGACTTTCTTTTGCGGCTTGTTCGTGATAAGGTGTAAGCATAGCCGGAGTGCTTGCAGCAGGAAGACGGAGGGGGCGGAAGCACTTTTTTCTCTTATCATTCTCGGTTGGCTTTTCTGGATTTTTCGTCGCTCTGCTTGTAAACCGGGAGAACTGGCAGCATCCCGGTGGATGCGACCGAAGATTCCACCGGCTTTGGGGAACGGGAACGAAGGTTAACCGGCTCCTGCGGATACAAGCAGGAGATGCGTCCCGGAGACAGCCGCCGAACCTTGACCTTGTCCTCGCTTTATGCTATTAATTTTAAGGTGGGGGAACGGAAAACAAAGGCGTGGAAAGGAAGTGCGCATGGCGGATCATGAACTTGGAAAATCGAGTGAGGACTATCTGGAATCAATCCTGATCATCATACGGGAAAAGGGAGCCTGTCGCGCCACGGATATTGCAGAGCAAATGAATTTCTCCAAACCCAGCGTCTCTGTCGCGCTGAAGAAGCTGGAGGAAGAAGGATACATTGAGCGGGACGGCTGGCGCATTCTGCTGACAGAGGCAGGGAAAAAGGCGGCAGGGCAAACCCTTCAGAAGCACGAGTTTTTCCGAGCACTTTTTGAGGAGATCGGGATTGAAGCAGAGCAGGCTGAAAAGGAGGCCTGTCTTGTGGAGCACGTCATAAGCGATGACAGCTTTCGAAAGATGAGGGCCCGCTGGGGGAAAAGACAGAAAGCCGAATGAGGAGTCACCTCCGCTTTCCCTTGACAGAAATTGTCTGAAATGATATGATTTAAAATCGCAAGCATATTGTAATAAAGGAGATTATACCATGGCAAAATGTGCAATTACCGGGAAGACGACCAAGTTCGGAAACAACGTCAGTCACTCCCACAGAAGAACCAATAAGAAAATGAAGGCAAATCTGAAGAAGGTCCATGCAATTGTCGACGGAACCCCGAAGAGAATTTGGGTTTCTACCAGAGCCCTGCGTTCCGGCCTTGTTGAGAGAGCTTAAATCACGGTTGAACGATAGGAGGGAAAATTATTATGGCAAGCAACGGATCCAGAGTCAGAGTTACGCTGGCGTGCACAGAATGTGGTGATCGCAATTATACGACAACGAAGAACAAGAAGCTTCATCCGGACAGAATGGAAGTCATGAAGTACTGCCCGAGACTTCGTAAGCACACGCTCCACAAGGAGACCAAGTAATTATTTCGGGATTGCAAAAAGAAAACGGAACAGGACGGCAGATCGGTATCCGGTGTGAGGATCCTTTTGCGAATGATGTCTGCTTGCAATTCTTTGGGGGAGATATCGTTGAAGTTCCGGAGAGTGTCCGTTGCGGCGCTGCTCCCCGGAACTTTTTTTGGTCCCGTGAAGGTTTTGGAGTGTCAGGTCATATCCAATAGGACGCTGCAGGGCAAGTGCGAGGGAAATCAAAACAAGCGAACCCATCAATCGGACAACGGGTGAAATCGAGATGGCAGAAATCAGCAACGACTGGCTTCCCGCTCTGAGAGCGGAATTTGCAAAGCCTTATTATGGGGAGCTGTACCAGTTTGTCAAAGAGGAATATCAGAGGCGTACGGTATATCCGCCGGCAGATCGAATCTTTGAGGCGCTGCATCTGACGCCGCTTGGTCAGGTCAAGGTGGTAATTCTCGGGCAGGATCCTTACCATGAGCCGAATCAGGCACACGGCTTGTCCTTCTCTGTTCTTCCGGAGACAGAGCGGATTCCGCCGTCCCTTGTCAATATTTATCAGGAGCTTCACGAGGATTTGGGCTGCGAAATACCGGACAACGGATATTTGAAAAAATGGGCAGATCAGGGCGTTTTGCTCCTGAACACGGTTTTGACCGTGCGGGCACATGCCGCCTTTTCTCATCAGGGACGAGGCTGGGAGCAGTTCACGGATGCGATTTTGCGTGCAGTGAATGGGGAGGATCGCCCGATTGTGTTCCTCTTATGGGGGCGTCCGGCGCAGAGCAAGCAAAGTATGCTGACGAATCCAAAGCATCTTGTGCTGAAGGCGCCGCATCCCTCTCCCTTGTCCGCTTACCGCGGGTTTTTCGGGTGCAGGCATTTTTCAAAGGCAAATGCGTTTTTACTTGCACATGGGAGCAGCCCGATTGACTGGCAGATTGAGAACCGATCACAGAGCACAGAGACGAAAGGTCAGGTATGACGCATATTATCGAGCTTTTAAAGGTGATTGTACTTGGAATGGTGGAGGGGTTTACAGAGTGGCTGCCGATCAGCTCGACCGGTCACCTGATTCTGATTGATCATCTGATCCGCTTAGATGTTTCAGCAGAGTTTATGGAGATGTTCCGGGTTGTGATCCAGTTAGGGGCGATTCTTGCAGTCGCAGTGCTCTACTTCAACAAGCTGAACCCGCTGGACCCGCGGAAAAGACCCAGCCAGAAGAAAGCAACCTGGATTCTTTGGTCAAAGATTGCGGTTGCCTGCCTGCCTGCGGCGATCCTGGGCGTTCTGCTGGATGACTGGCTGGACGCACACCTGTACAATGATTTTGTGGTGTCCCTGATGCTGATTTTGTACGGCGTTCTGTTTATCTTCGTGGAGAACCGAAGAAGATTTCAGGAGCCGCTCATCGTGAAGAGCCGGGACATTGGATATCAGACCGCACTGTATATTGGCATCTTTCAGGTTTTATCACTGATTCCCGGAACATCCAGATCCGGTGCGACCATCCTGGGGGCCATGATTCTTGGCTGTTCCCGGGGGATTGCCTCGGAGTTCTCCTTTTTTCTCGGCCTCCCGATTATGTTTGGTGCAAGCTTTTTAAAGATTGTAAAGTTTGGCTTTCATTTCAGTCTTCCGGAGTTTTTTTACCTGATTCTGGGCATGGTTTCCGCCTTCTTTGTGTCAGTCTACTCCATCCGTTTTCTGTTGGGGTGGGTGAAGAAAAATGACTTTACATTTTTTGGCTATTACCGCATTGTTCTCGGTGTGATCGTGCTGATCGGGCATATTATCACATCCATTATCGGATAAGGTGTCGAGGGGTCAAAGAGCAGGCGCATCCGCCGGGCGGGTGCCGGCGGTCACGGAATGAGGAGCTGCTGAGGGGTCAAGGAGCAGGCGCATTCGTTTGACAGGCATATTGGGGTCAACAAAAACCACGCGGTTATCCGCGTGGTTCCTTATTGTTTGCTGTGGGGGAAAAACCGGAGAAAGAGCCAAAGGCACATCAGGCAATGCGGGTTCCCGCTTTTCCCTTGAGTGCGTCGGCGGCCTTGGCGAGAGAGGTGATGATAGCGGTCCTTCCCCGACCGGATTCTACAAAATCAATGGCTGCACGAATTTTGGGCAGCATACTCTGAAATTCAAACTGACCCGCCTCCACATATTCCTTCGCAGCCGGGATGCTCATTTCAGAGAGAGGCTGCTCCGCCGGGGTGCCGTAGTTCAGAGTGACATTGTCCACTGCGGTTATAATCATCAGAATGTCTGCATCCACCTCCCGCGCCAGCAGACCGCTGGTCAAATCCTTTTCAATGACAGCGCTGGCTCCTTTCAGCCGGGTGCCCTGCTCCATAACCGGGATTCCGCCGCCGCCGCCGCAGATGACGATCTGATCTGCGTCGAGAAGGGCACGGATGGCGTCAATCTCCACAATTGCCATGGGATTCGGAGAAGGAACATAGCGCTGAAAGCCCTTTCCCGGGATTTCAATGGTCTGATTGCCCTTTGCCTCCTCGGCGGCGGCCTCCTCTGCATTCATGTAGCGCCCGATTTTCTTGACGGGACTGTAGAAGGCTTCGTCGTAAGGATTGACAGTGACCTGTGTCATGACGGTGGAAACTGCCTTGTAAATGCCCCGGGAGAGGAGCTCAGACCGGATCCCCTTTTGCAGGTCGTAGCCGATGTATCCCTGACTCATGGCAGAGCAGACAGAGAGGGGAGCGCTGGTGTATTCGGGATGCGCCTTGGAAAACTCGTTCATCGCCGCATGAATCATGCCCACCTGAGGAGCATTGGAGTGCGTCAGCGCGACTTGCCACCCGTCCTGAATCATGTCGGCGACGATGGGAGCAGTCTTTAAAATCGCGGCCTTCTGCTCGGGAAGATTGGTTCCGAGATCTTTGTGACCGAGGGAGAGTACCAGACGTTTTTTAGCCATTCAATGCCTCCTGTACCGCGGGAAAGATTTCGCGGCGGGAATTTTTTTGCCAAGCATCAATAATTTGATTATAGTTTCACACGGTAGAAAAATCAACTGAAAGACGTTATACTGGTATACAATGGCGAGGACAACGAAGATGTTAAAAAACAGAGGCGGCAGGCTTCAAAAAGGAGAACCGGGAGGGAGGCTGCCTGAAGGGCTTCTGCCTGCGGCAGCTCCCTTTGTGATCTATTTTTTGTTGCATGGCATCGCGGTGACCGGGGTCATGTCGGGGCAGGGGGAGGCATCTCAGGCAGAGCTTCTGTCGGCGTCAGCTGTTGCCGATGTGTGCGCGGTGGTAGCCTTTCTGTTTCTTTGGCGGCGGGAGCAGTGCATCCGGGGGACACAAGAAGCGAAGGCAGGTGGACTGCATGGTTCTGTTTGGATTGGTGCACTCCTGTCGTCCGCGGCGGTCTACCTGCTTTTTAATCGAATCATGACGGCGTTGGGAATCCCGGAGCAGGATGCCGCATTTCAGGCATTTTCGAAGGAATGGTGTGAGCTGTCCGTCCTTCGGTTATTGCTGATCAGCACCGTGCTGGCACCGGTGACAGAGGAATTTTTGTTTCGGGGCTTTCTTCTCCGAAGGCTTTGTCCCATGCTGGGCAACCGTTCCGCCATTTTCCTGTCTGCATTTTTGTTCGCACTGTTTCATGGGAATTGGACACAGGGTATCATGGCCTTCAGCATGGGAATTTTGCTGGCGTGGGTACAGCTTCGAACCGGATGCCTTCTCCTCCCGATTTTAATGCATGCCGGTATGAACGCACTTGCTTTGCTGTTCGCAGTCACCGGGATTGCCGATTACCCGGCGGGGTGGAAGCTGTGGGTTCTCAGTGCACTGTTGGCTCCGATGGGCATCGGGATTGTTTGGATGCAGACGCGGGACCGGTGGGACAAGCAGAACATTCGGAAAAACCAGAAGGAGAGATCTTAAGAAGAAAAAAGGAGAAAAAAGGAGAAACATCCATGAAATTACTGAGTATCGCGGTGCCATGCTATAACAGCGCGGCATATATGGAGCGCTGCATTGAGTCCCTTCTGCACGGCGGGGAACGGGTGGAGATTCTGATTGTGGACGATGGCTCGGCGAAAGATGATACGCCGGAGATCGCAGATCGCTATGCGAAGAAATATCCCTCGATCTGCCGCGCCATCCATCAGGAAAACGGCGGTCACGGAAGTGCGGTCTGCACCGGACTTGCGGCGGCCGAAGGCATTTTCTTTAAGGTGGTGGATTCCGACGATTGGGTGGATCCGGAGGCTTACGAGCAGATTCTCAATACACTTGGGAGCTTTGCACAGCAAAACACACAGCTGGATATGCTGGTGAGCAACTTTGTGTATGAGAAAGAAGGGGTGGTCCACAAAAAGGTGATGAATTATCGGCGGGCGCTGCCGAAAAACAAGCTGATCGGGTGGGATGAGATTGGACATTTCCTTCCGGGACAGTACATTTTGATGCATTCTGTGATTTACCGCACGCAGATGCTGAGAGAATGCGGGCTTGAGCTGCCAAAGCACACGTTCTATGTGGACAATATTTTTGTCTATCAGCCGCTTCCCCATGTGAAGACGCTCTACTATCTGGACGTCAACTTCTACCGGTACTACATCGGGAGAGAGGATCAGTCGGTTAATGAACGGGTGATGATCGGCCGAATCGACCAGCAGCTCACGGTGACCCGTCTCATGCTGAGCTACTATGATCCTTATAAGATTCCGTCGAAGAAGCTGAGGCGGTACATGATACTCTACCTGGAAATCATGATGACGGTCTGCTCGATTCTGGCAATTAAGTCGGGCAGCGATGAAAACTTTCAAAAGAAAAAAGAGATTTGGAAGCACCTTAAGGAGACCAATCTGAGACTCTTTCTCCGCATCCGCTGGGGATTTTTGGGACAGAGCATGAATCTCCCGGGTAAGGGCGGAAGAACTGTGTCCGTGGCGGGATATAAAATCGCACGGAAGTTTTACGGATTTAACTGAGGGGAGCAGAGGCAAAAAACCCGGAATTCCAGGCAAAGAAAGCGCGGAATTCCGGGTTCAGCCGGGAAATAGAGTTTGAGACGGGAAATCGGATGGATTTTCAAGCGGTTTCCTTTACGTTTCCGGTTGCCCGCGCCACCCGGCATACAGACTCGGAGAGGGCGCCGTAGACAGCCCAGTCAATAAAATAGGCGAGAACTCCGGCACCCACCACATCCAGCACGGAATGCTGCTTCAAAAACACAGTGGAGCAGCAGATCGAAAGCATCAGAAGAAGAGAAGCCATGCGAACGGCGGGACGATTCTGAAGATGGCGGCTGTGCCAGATAGCGGCATTGACGCCGATTGCATTGTAGGCGTGGATGCTTGGGAAGACATTGGTCGGGGTATCCGCACACTGAATCACCCAGGTGAGAAAGGAGAAGGGATCCCGCGTAGGATCCGCATGGATCCGGAAGTTGATTCCGTTGGGATACAGCGTACAGATCATAAGACATACCGTCATTCCGGAGGCGAGAAAAATCCCCAGCTTTGCAGCCTCGTCTATGTCGGTTCGATACAGGAGAAACAGGGTCACTCCAATGTAAAAGAACCAGAGAAGGTAGGGGATGATAAATGCCGGAACAAAGGGGATCAGATCGTCGAAGACACAGTGCATAATGTGAAATTCCGTCCCCTGGGTCACCGTTTCCTCCAGAAAGCGAAACCAGAGCAGGTAGAGGATTCCGTAACCGAATACAAACAATCCCAGATGTTTTCGTATGAACTGATAAAAATGGTAATGTCTCATAGAAGCCTCTCTTCAGACAACGAATCGAGATACTCTTATCATAGCACCGGAACGATTTGATGGGAAGGATATGGAAAAAACATAAGAAAATCGACCGTTCCTTTTTACGGAAAATTGATAAAAAGCGTGATGGAATTCACGAAAAAGAAAGCCGACTCCGTGTATGTACACTTAGCAGGCTTTCTTTTTGCCGCATCAAGGGAATGAACGACTCACCGTCCGGAAGCTCTGGAGGGATACGTCCTCTGCTGCGGCGCTCTCGTAGCGGAAGGGAGATTTGAACTCTCGACACCACGGGTATGAACCGTGTGCTCTAGCCAACTGAGCTATTCCGCCATGGTCTCTGTTTGCGACCATATCAGTATAGGGGGAAACCATTTTCTTGTCAAGCACTTCTTTTGATTCTCTTTGCAGATTGTTTTTATCTAGATTGCAAGATCAAGTAGGACAGTCTGAAATAATTCCTCCGGCGAACTGTAGTGAAAGGACTTTCGGGGGAGTTGATTGATCCAGTTCTGTATCTCTTGTATTTTCTCATCCGCAATGTCATCAAAAGAATGGCCCTTTTGCAAGAAACGACGGATCAAGGAGTTCTGTTTCTCGTTCAATCCGCGTTCGTAGGCGGAGTACGGATGGGCATAATATATGGGTATCGTGGGAAGCAACTGTGGCAGTGAAGCAAATTCACTGCCATTATCACTTGTGATGGAGCGAAAAACTTGACTGAATCGTTCTCCATACAGATTTCGGAGCGCTTTTAAACCTTGCTCAACTGCCTGTGTGCTTCTACCGGGTATCTTTATGATGTGTCGAAATCTTGTGGTTCGCCCATCCAGTGTCAACAAAACGGATTGTGACTCCTTTCGACCGACCACGGTATCAATCTCCCAATGCCCAAACTCTTCCCGTTGATTGATTACTTGGGGGCGAGTTTCAATGCTCAGGCCATACAGCCGCTTATGCTGCGGATGTCCCTTACGGTGTTGTTTACGTTTGACCTTTAGCGTGAGGTCGATATTCCGAGCTTTTAACAATCCACGCTCAATATAGTTATAAAGTGTCTTGCTGCAAACCATCTCAGAGAAACAGCCCTTTTCTTTGGCAAAACCGCAAATTGTATCAGGTGCTAAATGTTTTGTCAGTATCTGCTTTACCGCAAAAGACACGAATTTCTTAGCTTTCACCAGCTTCATGGGACAATGGCTATTTCTCCGTCGATTTTCGTAGACACACTGTCCCGTATCTCCAAAGTATCGGGTGTATGGCTTCAAATCGCTTCCTAACTGCTGTACAGTGCCTCTGGCAAGTTCGTTATATAAAGTTGACCGTGAGATCCCGACTTCGCGCGCGATGCGGCTTTTGGGAAGTTTTAATTGCAACAGCACTTCAATCTGTGCTCGCTTTTCGCGTGTCAGGTGGCGATATTTTCTATTTGTGTTATACTCTTTTTGGGCCATGGCGAACCTCCTGGTGTTGTGTTGTGTGGTAGCTTCATCATACCACGAGTTCGTCATCGGCTCTTTTTTATTGTCCTAGTTCATCTTACAATCATCCTCCAAAAATATCTTTTAGATTTTGATTGACATTTCCACATATCGATGTTAGGATAAACAAGTCGCCTCTGAGGAGGCAGAACAAAAGCACCTTGACAATCGAAGATCAGACAGTACACATAACCCTGAAATTCCAAAAAGGATTTCAAAAAGAACGAAACCAAGTAATACGGGTAAGATAACTGAGAAGCCAACGTTATCTGACCTGGAGAGAACTTAAAACAGAGAGTTCGATCCTGGCTCAGGATGAACGCTGGCGGCGTGCTTAACACATGCAAG
>NBBL01000016.1 GCA_002892395.1 Lachnospiraceae bacterium | reverse complement strand
TTGTACACACCGCCCGTCACACCATGGGAGTCAGCAACGCCCGAAGTCAGTGACCCAACCGCAAGGAGGGAGCTGCCGAAGGCGGGGCGGATAACTGGGGTGAAGTCGTAACAAGGTAGCCGTATCGGAAGGTGCGGCTGGATCACCTCCTTTCTAAGGAAAGAAGAGTAGGGGTTGTGTGTGCTGTCAGGTCTTTGATTGTGAGGGGGAGAATATCCGGTGTCAAGACGCGGAGGGGACACACCCGTACCCATCCCGAACACGACGGTTAAGCCCTTTGCGGCCGAAGGTACTATGCTGGTGACGGCATGGGAGAACAGGTGGGCGCCGGATAAAATGGGATTATAGCTCAGCTGGTTAGAGCGCACGCCTGATAAGCGTGAGGTCGGTGGTTCGAGTCCACTTAATCCCATTCGTATCTTTTTTGATACGAATCGCACCTTGAAAACCGCATACAGAAGAATATCGAATCAAGATAATCTAGACATCCGAGGTGATACGGGCAGCATGTCCGTATCCGAAGAAACGTAAGAAACAATCGTTGGAAACAACGAAATCATGACTGAAACACCGCGCGCTTACACGCTAGTGAGCGCGAGAAGTCAGGAGCGGAGGCGTAAGAGAGCTTGTTCTGGGGAGGCGATTAATCGTTGCATTCCGGGAAGCAGGCAGAAAACGCAGGCCGCGCCGACGAGGTTAAACAGAAAGAGCGTAGGGTGGATGCCTTGGCACTAAGAGCCGAAGAAGGACGTGATAAGCTGCGAAAAGCTGCGGGAAGGAGCAAATATCCTGAGATCCGCAGATCTCCGAATGGRGAAACCCGCTGCAGGAAAGCTGCAGCGACCATACATGAATSMATAGTGTATGGCATCAATAAATATGACCGGATAAACGCTGTCTAAAGGTCTTGTCTGCCATTCCTCGATCTGCGGCAGGAGTTTATCTGTAACATCTGATATAAAGCTTCTCTCTTATACACATCTCCGAGACA
>NBBL01000015.1 GCA_002892395.1 Lachnospiraceae bacterium | reverse complement strand
AGATGTGTATAAAGAGACAGGAGCGAATCCCAAAAATAACGTCTCAGTTCGGACTGTAGTCTGCAACCCGACTACACGAAGCTGGAATTGCTAGTAATCGCGAATCAGCATGTCGCGGTGAATACGTTCCCGGGTCTTGTACACACCGCCCGTCACACCATGGGAGTCAGCAACGCCCGAAGTCAGTGACCCAACCGCAAGGAGGGAGCTGCCGAAGGCGGGGCGGATAACTGGGGTGAAGTCGTAACAAGGTAGCCGTATCGGAAGGTGCGGCTGGATCACCTCCTTTCTAAGGGAAGAAGAGTAGGGGTTGTGTGTGCTGTCAGATCTTTGATTGTGAGGGGGAAGAATATCCGGTGTCAAGACGCGAAGGGGACACACCCGTACCCATCCCGAACACGACGGTTAAGCCCTTTGCGGCCGAAGGTACTATGCTGGTGACGGCATGGGAGAACAGGTGGGCGCCGGATTTTAAAAAAAGAAAAGACACGTTTTAAGAGGTTACCGCAGAAAAAACGTGAGACCGTTTATCGGTCATCAGAGCATTTAGAGAGAAGAAAAAGAAAGCTGAATGTTCTGATGACTGATGAAAAGTCAGTCTGAATCGCACCTTGAAAACCGCATACAGAAGAATATCGAATCAAGATAATCTAGACATCCGAGGTGATACGGGCAGCATGTCCGTATCCGAAGAAACGTAAGAAACAATCGTTGGAAACAACGAATCATGACTGAAACACCGCGCGCTTACACGCTAGTGAGCGCGAGAAGTCAGGAGCGGAGGCGCAAGAGAGCTTGCTCCGGGAAGGCAATCAATCATTGCATACCGGGAAGCAGGCGGGAAGCGCAAGCCGCGCCGACGAGGTTAAACAGAAAGAGCGTAGGGTGGATGCCTTGGCACTAAGAGCCGAAGAAGGACGTGATAAGCTGCGAAAAGCTGCGGGAAGGAGCAAATATCCTGAGATCCGCAGATCTCCGAATGGGGAAACCCGCTGCAGGAAAGCTGCAGCGACCATACATGAATCCATAGTGTATGGCATACACATTCT
>NBBL01000014.1 GCA_002892395.1 Lachnospiraceae bacterium | reverse complement strand
AAGCATTGCTTCCCGGGCGCATCCTRGCAGYGCTGCAAAGTCCACTTTATGCGGAACATTCTGGCGCATATTCCTCAGAAGCAGAAGAAATCATTTGCTTCCGAGTTAAAATCCATTTGGCTGGCTCCGGATGATAAAGTTGCACGCGAACGTGCCAATGCCCTAATGGCAAAATATGAATCCAGATATCCACAGGCAATAAAGTGTCTTGAGGACGGTCTTGAAGATTCACTTGTATTTTATAGCTACCCCGATCTGGACAAGAGAAAAATCTCGTCCAGCAACATGATAGAACGGCTGAATCGTGAGATCCGGCGGCGTACCAGCGTGATCGGAATCTTCCCGCATGAGTCCTCGTATGTCAGACTGGTGACAGCCTATCTGATGGAATACTCCGAAGACTGGTCATCATCCAGGGCATATATCAAAGAGGAGTCGATGTCAGCCTTGTTATCAAAGGAAGTCGCTTAATCATTCTGACGTGAGTCCGAAGATTTTTGCGAACATATCTTGACACTATCAATTTAAGTAATAAAGTAGTGGCAGGAACAGGTATTGGAGCTGCATTGTCTGCTTGGATACCTGAACCGGTTGTTTCTAAAATTGTAGCAACAGCTTTAGGTGTATCTGCAGGGTTGATTGCTTTCAATAATGAGGGTAGAGGTGTAATTATAAGTGGAATATACACATTAATACCAAAACCATTAGCGACTTTTTATTGGATAAAACCACAGTAAGGTTAGGGGAGATTATTTTGAGAATAATAGTAAGTGTATCATGGCTTATAACGGTAGTATTTATGTGGTTACCTAATGTGTGCAAAAATCAGTTTATGAGAGATAATGAACGACAAATAATCAAGATACTAGCTACAATTTCTGCTGTTTTATCAGTATGCTACGGTTTTCTTGGATGAATGAGAAAATATAAATAACAAAGAAAAGGCCATTTATCTATCAAGATATTTTGGCCTTTTTGAATATATATAATATCTGTATGGAGAGAACAGAGCGAAGGAATTAGTAAGAAAAAACAACAGTGAAAAGTAGAACAGGTCATGAGAAGGAAAGACCCCTTTTATATTTGAAATATTTTGTCAAAAAATATCAGAAATAAATATCAATTTGGTTAGTAGATAGAGTACAATAGTGTTCGCAAAAACTGAATAGGAAATGGAAAAGCCATCGAGGCTCATGTAGAATGATTTGCGACGAAACAAATAACTACAAAGGAGAACTCTCGATGGCTCAAAAACAGAGTAACACAAATCTTTCCACTTTACTATTCAGTTTTATGAATCAGTCAGACCCCATGCTCAGTATGCTGG
>NBBL01000013.1 GCA_002892395.1 Lachnospiraceae bacterium | reverse complement strand
GGGTAAAGCTGATCTGCCCTGGGTAAGTCGGGGCCTAAGGCAAGGACGAAAGTCGTAGTCGATGGAGAGCTGGTGAAGATTCCAGCACCTGATATGATCAGAACTGTGGGGACACGGAAGCGAAACCGGACCCGGGAGAGCAAAGACCGGGCGAAGCGAAGTAGGAGGACGGAAGGAAAAACCGCCGTTCAATCCGAAGGCGCGATAGGGAGCGAAGAAAAGTAGCGAAGCCGGGAGACGAAGCCGTCGAGAAAAGCCGCTATTGTATCATATCAGCCCGTACCGAAAACCGACACAGGTGGATGAGGAGAGAATCCTAAGGCCGGCGGGAGAAGCATTGTTAAGGAACTCGGCAAAATGACCCCGTAACTTCGGGAGAAGGGGTGCTGGTGAGAACCAGCCGCAGAGAAGAGGCTCAAGCAACTGTTTAGCAAAAACACAGGTCTATGCGAAACCGAAAGGTGAGGTATATGGGCTGACGCCTGCCCGGTGCTGGAAGGTTAAGAGGAGAGGTTAGCGCAAGCGAAGCTTTGAATTTAAGCCCCAGTAAACGGCGGCCGTAACTATAACGGTCCTAAGGTAGCGAAATTCCTTGTCGGGTAAGTTCCGACCCGCACGAAAGGCGTAATGATTTGAGCGCTGTCTCAACAATGCACCCGGTGAAATTGAAGTGCCAGTGAAGATGCTGGCGACCTGCGCCAGGACGGAAAGACCCCATGGAGCTTTACTCCAGCTTGATACCGGGATCCGGTGTTACTCGTACAGGATAGGTGGGAGGCGAAGAAGCGTGAACGCCAGTTTACGCAGAGCCGCTGTTGGGATACCACCCCTGTGACACTGGGTTTCTAACCTGCGCCCGTTAGCCGGGCGGGGGACGCTGTCAGGCGGGGAGTTTGACTGGGGCGGTCGCCTCCGAAAGAGTATCGGAGGCGCTCAAAGGTTCCCTCAGAATGGACGGAAACCATTCGAAGAGTGCAAAGGCAGAAGGGAGCTTAACTGCGACACCGACGGGTGGAGCAGATACGAAAGTAGGACTTAGTGATCCGGTGGTATAAAGTGGGATTGCCATCGCTCAACGGATAAAAGCTACCCTGGGGATAACAGGCTTATCACTCCCAAGAGTTCACATCGACGGAGTGGTTTGGCACCTCGATGTCGGCTCATCGCATCCTGGGGCTGAAGTCGGTCCCAAGGGTTGGGCTGTTCGCCCATTAAAGCGGTACGCGAGCTGGGTTCAGAACGTCGTGAGACAGTTCGGTCCCTATCCGGCGCGGGCGTAGGATATCTGAGAGGAGCTGTCCTTAGTACGAGAGGACCGGGATGGACTGACCACTGGTGTACCGGTTGGGGAG
>NBBL01000012.1 GCA_002892395.1 Lachnospiraceae bacterium | reverse complement strand
CTACGAGGATGTCCGAATCGACGGACATGTCGTCAGTGAAGCGATCATCGTTGTCTGTGGTGTAGATGAATACGGAAAACGTGATGTTCTTGCTGTTGAACCGATGGCGGAAGAATCGCTGGAATCCTATAAGAGCGTTTTCTACCGCCTGAAGGGCCGTGGCCTTCCGACGCCAAAGCTGATCATCAGCGATGCGAACAAAGGGCTTGTTTCTGTGGTAAAGCATTGCTTCCCGGGCGCATCCTGGCAGCGCTGCAAAGTCCACTTTATGCGGAACATTTTGGCGCATATTCCTCAGAAGCAGAAGAAATCATTTGCTTCCGAGTTAAAATCCATTTGGCTGGCTCCGGATGATAAAGTTGCACGCGAACGTGCCAATGCCCTAATGGCAAAATATGAATCCAGATATCCACAGGCAATAAAGTGTCTTGAGGACGGTCTTGAAGATTCACTTGTATTTTATAGCTACCCCGATCTGGACAAGAGAAAAATCTCGTCCGGCAACATGATAGAACGGCTGAATCGTGAGATCCGGCGGCGTACCAGCGTGATCGGAATCTTCCCGCATGAGTCCTCGTATGTCAGACTGGTGACAGCCTATCTGATGGAATACTCCGAAGACTGGTCATCATCCAGGGCATATATCAAAGAGGAGTCGATGTCAGCCTTGTTATCAAAGGAAGTCGCTTAATCATTCTGACGTGAGTCCGAAGATTTTTGCGAACATATCTTGACACTATCATGCCCCCAGCTGCTCCGACAGCGTCCGCCCGAGCACCCTTCCTCCGCTTCCGTACTCTCTCTCAATGGTAATAATCAGCTTCTTGTCCATAGCGAACCTCCTTCACGATTCCTCTGCAAACTCTGTCTTTGAAAAGTGCATGTAATCCGGGTGTCCTGTCCAGTCTCCGCCCCAGCGAAATCCTCTCTCCCGGAACAGGCGGCAGCAGAGATCTCCCGCGGCTATTTTATAGGGATAGGCTGCATCGCGATCCGCATAGGGCAGCGCTTCCTCCGGCACGCAGTAGCGTATCCCCTCGTCTCCGTAAATAACATAGGGATTATAGCGCGGGTTAATATCAATCGCAAGCCCCAGGGCGTGGTAGGACAGACGATGTCCGCCTGTCGTCAGACGATAGTTGAAGCAGGAGGTATTGTTCTCTGTCGCAGACCAGACATCATCCGCCGCAAAGTCATCCACAAGGCGCATCTGCTCAATCGGATAGCGCGCCTCGTAGAGCTCCCGGAACACATAGAGCATGTCCTCTGCGACCGCCTCATTACAGATCAGTTCTCCAAGATGTACCGCGCCGCAGATATCCGCATGCAGCACATGAAGATAGCGCAGCTGTCCGATGGAAATATCTCCATTCTCCACATAGGAGCTGCCGGTGATGCGCGCCTCTGTCTCCTCATCGATCTCCGCCGCCGAGAAAAACACATCGCTTCCCAGCTGCCGGAGCGCCGCTTCCGGAATGATATCCGTCACTGCAAAGTCTGACAGCGAATAACTCTCTACCTCAGCCTCTGTCGGAATATCCTCCCGCAGCGCATCCGCCTCAGAGGCCATGCGGGCTTCCTCCGCCTCCCTGATGCGCCTCCAGCGCTCATACCGTGCATTCCACTGCTCCCTCGGAACAGGCTCCGATTTCTGCCAGGGCTCTGCAAGAGCAGCCGTCCGCAGCAGTCCTGCACACTTCTCCTTCAGTATCTGTATTCCAAGCCTGCCGGACACAAGCAGAGAAAGCAGAAGCAGCAGAGAGACCATAAGCAGCTTCCTCCTCTGCCTTTCCCAGAGCTCCTCTTGCAGCAGAAATCCGTCCGCAAGCAGCAAAAAAAACACGAGAAGTACGTCAATCAGATAAATTGAACATACCTCCCGTATTATATGCTTCATAGGTACAGCGCCTCCAGTGCCTTGCGGTCTATCTTACCGTTCCTGTTATGCGGCATATTTTTAATCTCTTCGATCCGTCCCGGACGCATATAGCTTAAGAGACGCTTCGAGAGCTCCTTCTCCAGTGCTTCCCGGGAGACCGTCTCTCCCTCATAGATCAGGACGATGCACTTCCTCTGACGGTCATAGATGCAGCCCGCATAGCGGACGCCCTCCACTGCTGCGCACGCTGCTTCAATCTCGCCGAGCTCTATGCGATAACCGAGATGCTTGATCTGAAAGTCCTTGCGACCGATGTAGCTTAAGCGTCCCTCTGCATCAAAGCCCACGACATCTCCCGTCCTGTAGATCCGATCAGGATAGCTGACAGTGGGGTTCTGTACAAAGCGCTCCGCTGTGAGCTCCGGCGCGCCGTAATAGCCGATCGCAAGCGTGCAGCCCCGGATGCACAGCTCTCCGACGCTTCCCTCCCGGTGCGGGAGCGCATGATCTTCCTCGTCCAGCACGAGAAAGTCCACATTTCCCACCGGATAACCAATGGGCAGCGCCTCGTCATTTTGAAATTCCCGGTCGAGATCATAGGCCGTGCAGACGTAGGTCTCCGTGGGACCGTACATATTGGAATAAACCGCCTCCGGAAGCCTGCTTCTCCAGTAGTTCAGCTGCGGCGTCGGCATCACCTCTCCCGCAAAGAAGATGTGCCGCAGGTACTCCGGCTTCTCCTTCTCCATAGCCTTAAAATTTGCCACCATGGATAGCGCAAAGGGCACCCAGAATATCATGCTCACGTGGTATTCATTCAGGAAACGGATCAGCTTAATCGGAAACATAAAGAGCTGACGGGGGATGATGACAGTGCAGGCCCCGAACTTCAGCGCACCGTAGATGTCGTGATTGGACACATCAAAGTGAAAGGGAACCTGATTCCCGAATACGTCCTGCTCACTGAGCCGATAGCGCTCCGCAAGCCACTCCATATTGTTGACGATCACTCTCTGACTGACTAAAACGCCCTTCGGAGTGCCGGTGGAGCCGCTGGTGTAGAGCAGATAGAGCGGATCCGCATCTGTGACAGAGCGCCGTATTGATTCGAGCACGCGTTCCGCATCTGCCTCCTGTGCCTCCGAGAGAGGCCGCAGCATCTCCTCTGCCGGGAGTCTGTGGCAGTCCTCCGGAAGCGCAAGCTCCGAAAGCAGCGTTTCCTGTGGGGCATCGTACAGCAGTGCTGCGGGCTTCAGACTGCCCAGTATGAGCTGAATGCGCGCAGGCGGCATCTCGATATCGATGGGACAGTAGAAATTGCCGCTCGCAATCACAGAGAGCATCAGCGCAATCGTGTCAACGCGCTTCTCCATGAGGAGTACCACCGGTCTGCGCCGGAGCCCAAGCAGAGAGAGGCGGTAGCCTGCCGTTCTGACGAGGGCTCCGAGCTCTGCGTAACTCAGTGTATGCCCGGGCTCCGCATAGGCTGCTCTCTCCGGAAAACGCCGTACAGACTCAGAAAGATAATCCAGTACCGAATTTACCATAGCACTGCTTCCGTCACTTCGCTTCCGCAACGGAGTACTCGATTCCGTCGACCAGCTTGTTCTTTGTGAAAATCTTGAGCTCCGTGCTGCCTTTTTTGTAACTGTAGGTTCCGAACTCCTCGCTCAACGCCTTTCCGTAAGCCTTCACGACATCATTTACGCTGGAGCCGATCCGAATGCCCTCCGGCGTCACAACCTTATCACTCAGGACATTGATATAGGATATCTTGTCCACGCCCTTCACCGGGTAGGTCCCCACCTCGAAATCCGTATACATATAGACCTTGTCCTTGCCCTGATAGGCGCAGCTGTCCACCTCAAAGATCTTTGCCGGCTTTCCGAGGGAGCTGATTGCTGCGGCTGCATCAGTTCCCGCAGTCAGCTCCACATTTCCGCTCTTGAAGCTGTAGGCCTCGCTGACTGCTTTTGAAACGGCTGCAGCCGTCTTTGACTGCGCGGCAAATGCCGTAAAGGGTGCTACAGAGAGCACCGCCGCCACTGCCACAACCATCAGGATCTTCTTCTTCTTCATATCAGTTTTCCTCTTGTTCTGCATATTTTTTGATATAACCAAGTGTCCGGAACTCTTCCTCCTGGGCATGCTTTGCGCGCTCATACAGCTGAAGCTTTTCGTTCCAGACCGATGAAAGCAGAGGATCGTCTCTCATATCCTCAAGCTTCACACACTCCTTCAGATAGTTGCCCATATAGCGGCTCAGCTTCTCCGCTCCATAGACGTTCATGTGAAGTCCACCGTCGTAGCTGTCATGCGAATAGTCGATTCCGATCTCCTCCGCCAGCGGTATGGTATTAATGTACGGAAGAGACCAGCGCTCCGCATAGCGCTGTATCTGTTCATCCCATTCATTATACCACGTCGGATAAAGAGATGGAGCCTTAAACAGTACAAGCTGTACAGCTTTTTTCTCACACAGCTCCCGCATTTTGTCCAGATAATGCCACCCCTCCTCGGGAAGGAGGTAGTCCGAGCGCCGCCGCTCGGAGGGAAGCACATCCAGCGGACGTATATCCGCGCGGAGGTAGTAGCCATTGTGCGAGACAGCCTCCCGATGAAAATAGTATCGGAAATCATCGCTCTTCAGACTGCTCCAGCGGCTGTGGTAGCGCAGCAGCGGAAAGAGATATTCCACCATATGCTCGCCATCCAGCATACTGGCCTGAATCGCGCGAAGCTTGTGCAGACTCATGCGCATCCCGTCCAGCGTCATGCGGTTATAGGTCTCCGCAGATGCTGCCGGCTCCTGCATCGCAGAGACCGAGAACACAACTGCCCGCGGCGTCTCATGATCCAGCATCTCCTCCAGCAGATAGTAGGACTGCGCCAGAGTCTGTGCCGCGCTCCCACGAATATAGCTGGTGAAGCCGTACTGCTCCCAGAGCGCGGGCGGAGAAATATTCTCATACGCCTCACAGTCCCCCAGAAACAGAAGCTCATGCTCTGTCTGTTCTCCGTAGTACTCCCCGACAAAGGCTCCCTCAACCACACGCCCCATATACTTCGGCTCAAGCAGACGCTGCAGCGCTGTGAGCAGAAGTATGAAGAGAAGCGCCGCAAGCCCCCCCTGACTGTCCTGTATATTTTCTCTATCTGCAAGCTTTTTCCTCCCTGCTGCGTAAGATCTCATCACCCCTTCATGTGCTTTTTCCTCAGAACTGATTATAGATGAAAGCACGCGCATCGTAGCCCTGTCCATAGACTCCCGTAATCAGTGTGAGCAGCAAAAGCCCGGCACAGACCGTTCCGCGCAGCAGCTGCGGGCTGCGCCTGAAGCGCTGCTCCATGCTCTCCCTCCGCTCAAAGAGCGAGACCAGCAACATGAGCAGGACGCCGAGCAGCAGGACAAAAAACTCCGCAGTGTTCAGGCCCAGCGTCAGGATGCGCGCATCCCGGAGCTCTGAGACGTGGAAGCTGCTTAACATCCCCCAGAGCACGGCAAATACAGTGCCGAAGCTGTGATACTCAAACAGCTCTATCACGCTGAAAAGCAGAAAGGTACGGCTTGCAAAAAGACCGCGCCAGAGGCTGCTCCCATTTACGTGAAGCCGACGCCGCAGAAAGGCAGAGAGCGGCTCCAGCTCCTGTGAGAGCAGCAGCACAAAGGCATTCGCCAGTCCCCAGTTCACAAAGTTCCAGCTCGCTCCGTGCCAGAGTCCCGCGACAAGCCACACGGCGAGTGTCGAGAGATATACCGGCACGCGGTATGAGAGCTTCTTAAGGTCTGCCCGGTTCAGCGCTCCCATCAGCCTGCGGCAAAAGCCGCTCACAGAGAGCGGGAAGAAAATATAGTCCCGGAACCACTCCATCAGCGTCATGTGCCATCTGCGCCAGAGCTCGGAAAGACTCTTTGAAAAGAAGGGGCGGTTAAAGTTCTCCGGCAGCCTGATGCCAAAGAGCGCAGACACACCGAGCACCAGATCCATGGCGCCGCTGAAATCCGCGTAGACCCAGATGCTGTAGCCCAGCATCGCAAGAAACGCATACACCCCGCTGTAGGTTTCGGGATCTGTAATCATGAGAAGCACCGGCCCGGCAATGCGATCTGCGATGACAAGCTTCTTAAAACAGCCCCAGAGAATACGCGTAAAGCCCCCGAGAAAACCCTCCCTGTCAAGGTTTCTTCCCTCGTACAGTTCCTCCGAAAGCTGCGCATGACGGCTGATCGGACCGCTGACAAGCTGCGGGAAGTAGAGCACAAAGAGCGCAAAGCGGGGCAGACTCCGCTCCGCCGCGATTTTTCCGTGATAGACGTCGATCAGGTAGCCGAGTGACTGAAAGCTGTAGTAGGAAATCCCGAGCGGGAAGACCCAGCTTACCAGCGGCAGTGCCTGCTCCTCTTCTGCAATGAAGAGATTCACTGTGGAGAGCACAAAATTTGTGTACTTCACCACCGCCAGTATACCGAAATTCAGCAAAAGACCCGCAACCAGGAGTCTTCGCTGCCGCTGCTTCAGCGCGGCGCGAAGGCGCTTTTTCTCCGCGCGCTCCGGCTTCTGTTCCGCCATCTCTGCCTGAAACTGCTCAGCCATCCCCCCGATGCGTCGAGCGAGAACCCAGACAGACAGCGTCGTCACAGCGACATAGCACACTGCGAGACCGCTGCCACTGCACAGATAAAAGGCTATGCTGGCCGCCAGAAGCACCATCCAGCGATGCTGCCGCGGAAGCAGATAGTAAATAACGAGCGAAATTATGACGAAGCTCAGGAAAGAATAGGAAAGAAGACTCATCTCACTCCTCTTTCTGGAGCCTCTCAATCAGCGCATAGATGCTCTCGGCCGATTTAAAATTCTCCGGAAGTATCTCCTCTGTCGGAATATCAAGCTCATACTCTTGCATCAGCTGCCCGATAATCACAAGCATATCCAGTGACTTGATCGCACCGCTGCCGATCAGATCCTGATTGTTTCTAAAGTCAACGCCGGGCTTCACGCCCTCCAAAATTGTGATCAGTTCTTCCATTTTCTGCTCCATTCAGACTTACGGGGTCGGCGGGTAGAGCGCGCTGTCAAATTCAAAACAGCCTCTGTGCCGCGCGGAGAAGCTCCGCATCTGCGCGTCCGTCCACAGACAGTAATAACCGCCGATCGAGCGGGGAGTCGTGTCGAAGTGATACCAGCTGCCGTCAATATTGACGAGATTCCAGTAGTGATCTGCATCTGTGCTCCGTATCACCTCGATGCAGGGAATCCCGCACCTTGAGAGCAGGAGATTTGCCGTCGCATAGTAGCTGTAGCAGTCGCCGGAGTGACGCCGCAGGGCCTGATACGCCTCCGTGGGCCAGTCTCTCGTTGCCGATGCGTGGTTCCGGTACTTAAAGCTCCCGCGTATCCACGCATACACAGCCTCCGCCTTCTGGCGCTGATTCATCGACTCATTTGTGATGCGGCTGATGATGCTGTCCGCCATCTTGTCCGCCGCGCGGTGCACATCGCTCTTCTGCTCCTCTGCGATCATATTGACCCCGTTGACCACGGGCTTCAATTCGCTCTGCGGCTGTCCGCTTGCTGCGCCGCTCGCATCAAAGCTGTACTCTGTGCCGTCAAGCTCCAGCGTGGTATCGTGAAGCATTGCGCCGGAATCGCTTAGATAGTAATACACCCCCGCATCCTCGATCCATCCGGTCTGCATATAACCCTCGCCGTCAAAGTGATACCACTCTCCGTTCGCCTTGAGCCAGCTGTCGCAGGGATAGCTTCCGTCTGGAAAGCGGTACCACCAGCCACTCTCATCCTGTCTCCAGGAGAGCTGGACACCGGGCCCGCTCTCCACATAAGAAGCAGCCGCGAGCGTCTCCTTCGCGGAAACGGCCAGCAGCTGCGGCACAGCCAATGCCGTAAGTAATGCCGTCATGATTATTTTCTTTTTCATACTCCCAGTACGCGGCGGTAACACTCTGTTGCCGCCGCTCCCCTCATTTCCTTTTTCGACTAAAAGCAACCGCTGTTACTATAGCGTATCCGGTAAAAAATGCCACTGTTTTTTCTTCTACAGCCTCCGCTCCATTCAAGCCTTTTATTCGACTGCTTACTGACGGCTGACCATGATTTCCGCAGCGTATGAACCATCGGCGCGGTGCCAGCCTCCCACCAGCATCAGGCCCGGACTGACGAAACTAACAGATCCCATCTCATCCACACTGTCGAGTACAAACGAGACAATGGATTTATCTCTATCCAGGTATTTGCATGGTCTATACACGAGGTATTATACCCCCCGAAAAATTTCAACATGAATCCCGATTAATGCCGGGCTGCTGTCTCCTTCACCACATAGTTCTTATCGGAAATAGACTCCCAATCTGTTGCCAGAACCCCCGGTGCAGCGAAAAGATAGGAATCCTTCGCATACTCATTGCATATACCGAAAAACGCGAAGTTGTAGCCGTCCATGTGGTGGAACACCATGTTCGGATCGCCATTCTCCATGAGACCGTTTCCGGAGACCGTAAGGGTAACGGAATAACCGTTTCCGAGATCATAGGTTCCGGCATAGTCCGCGGGATTCCCGGTGTATGCCTGCGGCTCTCCGCTCTGTGCCTGATTCTGCTGCTTCTCCCCCTGCACCGGCTGCTGCGCTGCGCCCTGCGTCTGCACTGCGCCATTCACCGTCCACGCGCCGTTCGCATTGACCTGATAGCCGTCCGGCGTCGTCGTATTCGTCAGGAGCCAGCCCTCCCGGTCAAAGCAGTAGCTCTCCGCCACACCGTCATTGTTTCCGTCGATCCAGAACCAGCCGGAATTTGCGTAGCTGCCGTCGCCGTTGTCATACCACCAGCGATTGCTGTCCGTCGCGCCGCTCTTCCATGTCCCCGCGAAAGCCACTGCCGAAAAAGCGAGACTCATCACTGCTGCCGTTGCCAGAATTTTGCGTATCATAACTCATCCTCCTTATGCCTGTGCGCTGCGTCATGCCGCGTGTGCACTTCATGCCATTCCTGTTTTATTTTTAAATGGTTATTCACAGACATTATACCCCCCCCCGAAAAATTTCCACATTTTTTTCAATAATTTTTAATGGGGATGATTGTAAGATGAACTAGGACAATAAAAAAGAGCCGATGACGAACTCGTGATATGATGAAGCTACCACACAACACAACACCAGGAGGTTCGCCATGGCCCAAAAAGAGTATAACACAAATAGAAAATATCGCCACCTGACACGCGAAAAGCGAGCACAGATTGAAGTGCTGTTGCAATTAAAACTCCCCAAAAGCCGCATCGCGCGCGAAGTCGGGATCTCACGGTCAACTTTATATAACGAACTTGCCAGAGGCACTGTACAGCAGTTAGGAAGCGATTTGAAGCCATACACCCGATACTTTGGAGATACGGGACAGTGTGTCTACGAAAATCGACGGAGAAATAGCCATTGTCCCATGAAGCTGGTGAAAGCTAAGAAATTCGTGTCTTTTGCGGTAAAGCAGAT
>NBBL01000011.1 GCA_002892395.1 Lachnospiraceae bacterium | reverse complement strand
CATCTAAGCGTGAAGCCCCCCTCAAGATGGGATATCTCATACGCAAGTAGTAAGACCCCTTAAAGACGATAAGGTAGATAGGGCAGAGGTGTAAGCATAGTGATATGTAGAGCTGACTGCTACTAATCGGTCGAGGGTTTAACCAGAAGGTCGAGTAGGAAATGAGAGAGGGAAGTTGGAGAGTCAGGATTCGATTCTGTATGTGGTTTTCAGGGTGTGATTGTTTTGCTGTCTTTCGTCCTTAAGGAGCGGGACAGTGCTCTTGTGCTTTGTGACAGTGGCACGGCACATTGAGATCAGGCCCCATGGTCAAGCGGTTAAGACATCGCCCTTTCACGGCGGTAACACGAGTTCAAATCTCGTTGGGGTCACTCAGAGTTTTGGAGAACTCTCCTTGGAGCTTTAGCTCAGCTGGTTAGAGCAGTCGGCTCATAACCGATCGGTCCCGGGTTCGAGTCCCCGAAGCTCCACTTGTATCATTGCTTCTTTGTTCATCCGTATTGTGATTTGTGTTATTCCTTGTTAGCTCAGTCGGTAGAGCACGCGGCTGTTAACCGCGGTGTCGTTGGTTCGAGTCCAACACAGGGAGCTTCTATGGCCCGGTGGCTCAGTTGGTTAGAGCGCCGCCCTGTCACGGCGGAGGTCGACGGTTCAAGTCCGTTCCGGGTCGCTCCGCATCCTGATAGGATGTTTTTTTATTTTAAACCGCCGGCATGGCGGAACAGGCAGACGCCCGGGACTTAAAATCCCGTGGGTAGAAATACCCGTACCGGTTCGATTCCGGTTGCCGGCACAAGAAAAGAGCTCAGGAAATGGTTTCAATACGCCGTTTCCCGAGCTTTTTTTCTGTTCTCGGGTTACTCTTGGCATTCTTGGTTCAAATATAATTCCGTGTGGCTTCGGGTTGTTCTGATTGGGATTCGCGTCAACACGTTTTGTCCTATAACCCCGTTTTGTCCTACAGCCCCATTTTGTCCTATAACCCTATAACCCTCTGATTCCGTATTTTCCCATTTGCATTCAAATAGATGGCTCGGTAAAGGGAACAAGCAAGTTTTTCCTTTTTCTGCGAGAATATGCTTGAATCATAGACTTTACTCTGCTAAATTAAGGACAAGGAGGGTTAATTGTATGGAAAAGAAAGGCGTTTTGCACAGCTTACCGTTTCGTCTGTTTTTGGCACTTGTCATTGGCCTTCTCATAGGTCTTTGGCTGAACGCAGCGGGGGATGCCGTATGGGTCACCGGCTTGCTGCACATTATGGTGACGATCAAGTATGTGGTCGGGCAGTTCATCAGCTTCTGTGTTCCGTTGATTATCATTGGTTTTATTGCACCTTCTATTACCCGTATGGGAAACAATGCATCCAAAATGCTGAGCGTAGCGTTGGTCATTGCTTATGTTTCCTCCATCGGCGCAGCGTTTTTTGCAACGGCGGCAGGATTTTCTATTTTGCCCCTGCTGTCCATTGATCCTAATGTGGATGGTCTGAAGGACTTGCCTGATGTGGTGTTTCAGCTTCAGATTCCGCCTATCATGCCGGTGATGACTGCGCTTTTCTTTTCTGTGACGGTCGGATTGTCGGCGGTGTGGAACCGTTCCGTCTATACGACCAATATTCTGGAGGAGTTTCAGAAAGTTGTTTTGTCTATCGTGACACATTTCCTGATTCCGGTTCTTCCGTTTTTGATTGGGACTACCTTCTGTACGTTGGCATATGAGGGGAGCATCACCAAACAGCTCCCCATCTTCCTGATCATCATTTTGATTGTGATGGTAGGACACTATCTCTGGCTTGCTCTGCTGTACGGAATTTCCAGTGCTTATTCCGGCAGAAACGGAATGGATGTTCTGAAAAATTACGGACCGGCTTATATGACGGCAGTGGGGACGATGTCATCGGCCGCCACGTTGTCGGTTGCCCTGCAGTGCGCACATAAGTCGGAGCCGACGCTTCGAAATGACTTGATCAACTTTGGGATTCCGCTCTTCGCAAACATCCATTTGTGCGGGTCTGTTATGACGGAGACCTTCTTTGTCATGGCAGTATCGAAGATGCTCTACGGAGAATTTCCGAGCCTTGGGAAAATGGTCATTTTCTGCCTGCTCCTGGGTGTTTTTGCGCTCGGGGCTCCCGGTGTTCCGGGTGGAACGGTCATGGCATCTCTCGGTTTGATTACAGGTGTTCTTGGCTTCGATGAGAGCGGAACGGCTCTGATGCTTACCATCTTTGCGCTTCAGGATTCCTTCGGAACGGCCTGCAATGTGACCGGAGACGGTGCATTGACTCTGATCCTGACCGGGTATGCCGAAAAACATGGAATTAAGGCGGCGAAGCTGGGAGATGTCCTTGGGGACCAGCCGGCAGACTGATGAATTTGTAACCGCTTTGTTTTGATTGAACAGAATGCCCTCAGAGCTGTGCGGAAGATGCAGCAGCTTCTGGGGGCGTTTTGTTTTTCCATCTATTGTCGGTTGATACAGCGCCTCCGTTTCCATGTGCCGATCCGTCAGCCTGCGCTGATCTGCTTGTCTGCGCCGATCTGCTTGTCTGCGCCGATCCGCCTGTCTGCGCTGATCTGCCTGTCTGCGTCGATCCGCCTATCTGCACTGATCAGTTTGCCTGTGCCGATCCGCCAGCCTGCGCTGATCCGTTTCCATGCGTTGATCCGCCTATCTGCATTGATCAGTTTGCCTGTGACGATCCGCCTATCTGCACTGATCAGTTTGCCTGCGCTGATCTGCTTACCTGCGCCGATCCGCCAGCCTGCACCGAGCCGTCTCCATGTGTCGATCTGCCAGCCTGTGCTAATCCGGTTCCATGTGCCGATCCGCCAGCCTGCGCCGAGCCGTCTCCATGCGCCGATCCGTTTCCATGTTCCAGCGGAGCTGCATGCTTACACGCGCTGACATGCCCATATCCATGCTTCAGTCTGATTCTTCCGATTCCGGATCCTCCGCCTTTACAATCGCAAGGTAGCGGTACATGCTGGCCTGAGAGCAGGACAGACGCTTGGCCAGCTCGGGAATGGCTCCCTTGATAGAAAATACGCCGTTTCGATACAGGGAACGGATGATGTTCAGCTTTTCTTCGTAGCTGGCGCGATTTGAATGAGCCAGCGTTTCTCCTGTCGCCTTGCGGAAGGCATCCGCAGCGAGAAGGTCAATGTCGCATTGGAAGTTCTCATGGGGGGTCTCCGGAATCATACGGATCTGAATATTTTCGGCCACATAGCTGTCCGCATGGCAGAGGGCAAATACGCGGTCAGCGAGATCCTTGTAGCGGCTGTCATCGAAATAGATGCTCAGAAATCCGCTGAGCGCACCTTTTGCATCTCTGATGAGACAGGTGGAGCAGCGAAGCAGATGTCCATTTTGGGCGGCAATGCGATCATTCAGTCTCCAGTTTTGATCGCACTGCTCTTGCGCGGAAAGGATGCGAAGTGCCGGATCCGGGAGCGGAGAACCGACGGTGAGACCGCTGAGACGGTTGTCCGAAAGGGCGAGCACAGAGCGGAGATCGGACAGGACAATTTCGTAATCAGGACCAAGGGCAAGGCTTAGAAACGGAATCAGCTGTGAAAGCATTCTGACATCGTTTTCTTTCATGGAATTCTCCTTAGATAAAAAAGTAATAGAAATTTATTACGTAAGATACCGAAAAAGACAAATATAGACTTATCATATTCTCATTCCCAAAAAAAATCTACAAAAATATCAAAAATAACAAAAAATAAATCGAAATTAATCGAGGAATTGGAGAAAAAACAGGGATTTACTGCATAGGCAGCATAAAACACTTGATAAGAAAATATTATTGTGATACTGTTTACTCAATGCGAAAGCATTGAGAAAGGAGAAGGAAAGGAGGAAAAGTGAGATGAAGGAACCGATTTGCACAGCAGGGGCACCCGCTGCAATTGGACCTTATTCCCAGGGAATGAAGAGCAAGGGTATGCTGATCACATCGGGACAGCTTCCCCTTGATCCTGAGACGGGGAATATGCCGGGGTCTGTGGAAGAACAGACCAGACAGTCCCTGAAAAATTGTCAGGCGGTTTTGAGAGCCGGTGGGGCGGACCTTGGCGACGTGATCAAGACGACCGTATTTTTGAGCAATATGGAACATTTTTCGGCCATGAATGCGGTATATGAGGAGTTCTTCCCGGAAAATCCGCCGGCGCGCAGTGCGGTTGAGGTAGCCAGACTCCCCAAGGATGCCCTTGTGGAAATCGAATGCATCGCAGTCGTTTAATTCGGAGGACAAACAGAGAACATTGCACCAAGAAGGAGAATAGAAACGGAACAGGAAGCAGCCGCAGTCCTGCCGGGAGCAGTCGCAGTCCAGCAGGGAACCAATCGCAGCCCAGCTAAAAACCAGACAAAAACCAGACAGCAACAGATACTGTCCGCCAGTCGGAGTGACCAACCGTCTTCTTTGATGACCGGGGTATTCAATTCAACCGGCCTTGCCGGTTCATCCAAATCGGAGGTATGAAAATGGAATATCCGTTGAATGTCAAAGCACCAAAATCCTGCTCATTTGTCGTTCGCAGTTTGCCGGATGTCACAGCAGAGCAGAGGCTGCGTGCGCTGAAAGCGACCCACTACAATGAGTTTGCGTTTCCGGCCGGTCTCCTCACCATCGACTGTCTCTCGGACTCCGGGACCACATCCATGACCGACCGGCAGTGGGCGGCAATGTTTCAGGGAGACGAGTCCTACGGAAGGAACAAAGGATATTATATTTTGCTTGATACCTTCCGCGACGTGTGGGAGAGAGGAGACGATCAGAAGCGCATTCTGAATTTGTTCCGAAACGGAGAGGATCTCGATGAAATTGAAAAAATCATGGATGAGGTCTATCTGGTGGACTGTGAGGGGGGATTGATCAACGGCGGCTCCTATCAGCTGGAGCGTCCGAACACATTCATTGTCCCGCAGGGTCGATGCGCGGAGAGCCTGTTGTTTGACGTGTTGAAGCCGCTTCTGGCAAAGAGGTATCCCGGACGCGTATTCACCATTCCGTCCAATGCACATTTTGATACGACAGAGGGAAACATTAAACAAATGGGTTCTGTTCCCCGGAATCTGTTCCACAAGGAAATCCTCTTTGAGGTTCCGGAGGGCGGAACGTATGAAAGGAATCCCTTTAAGGGCGATATGGATCTGGATAAGCTAAAGCAGCTTGTGGATGCGGTGGGGGTGGAAAATGTTCCGCTGATTTACACAACGGTCACCAATAATTCCGTTTGCGGACAGCCGGTTTCCATGGCGAATATGAGGGCGGTTTCCGAATTTGCTCACAAATATGAAATTCCGTTTGTTATGGACGGCGCGAGATGGGCTGAAAATTGCTGCTTTATCAAGATGAATGAAGAGGGATACGCGGACAAATCCATTGCCGAGATCGCAAAGGAGATGTTCTCCTTATTCGATGTGGTTTCTGCATCGCTGAAGAAGAACGGACATGCCAATATGGGCGGTGTGCTTGCCTTCAGAGATAAGGGATATTTCTGGAGGAGATTTTCGGAGTTTCATGAGGACGGCTCCGTGAAGACGGATATCGGGCATCTGCTGAAGGTGCGGCAGATCTCCGCCTACGGAAACGATTCCTACGGAGGAATGTCCGGTCACGATATTATGGCACTGGCTCAGGGACTCTTCGAGGAGCAGCGCTTTGATTATCAGAGAGAAAGAATTGAACAGTGCGAGTATCTGGCTCAGGGGCTCTACAAAGCAGGTGTTCCGGTGGTGCTTCCTGCGGGAGGCCACGGCATTTATATTGATGTGGACCGATTCTTTGACTACAGAAGAGGGCATGCGTCCTTTGCCGGGCAAGCACTCTCGCTGGAGATGATTCATCGCTACGGGATCCGCTGCTCGGAGCTCGGAGATTTTTCTATGGAATATGATTTAAAGACGCCGGAGCAGCAGAAGGAAGTTTGCAATGTTGTGCGTCTTGCAATCAACAGAAGTCAATATTCAAAACAGCATATGGATTATATCATTGCAGCATTGTCACAGCTCTACAAGGACAGGGATACGATTCCGAACCTCAGGATTACCTTCGGACATACACTTCCGATGCGTCATTTCCACGCCTGGCTGGAACCGTATGCGCCGTCAAAAGAGGAGCTTTGCGATGAATAAGAAGGTAACGATTATTTTGTAATAAGGAAGGAAAGCCCGATCCGGAAGAGACGGTTCGGGATGAAGGAGGCAGAAATATGGAAGACAAGAAACGGGACGGATTCAGCTCTCAGGTGGGATTTATCATGGCCTGCGTAGGGTCGGCAGTTGGAATGGGAAATATCTGGCGTTTCCCGATCATGGTCTCAATGTGGGGCGGCATGACGTTTTTGATTCCATATTTCCTTTGCGTCATTCTGATCAGTCAGTCAGGGGTAATCGGGGAGATGGCGTTTGGCCGTTCCGCCGGGGCAGGCCCCATGGGAGCCTTCGGGATGGCAACCAAAAAGAGATTCGGAAATCAGCGGCTGGGAGAGATGGTGGGCTTCATTCCCACCGTGGGCTCTCTGCTCCTTGCCATCGGGTACTCCTGTGTGGTAGGCTGGATTTTCAAGTATTTCTTTTTGTCTTTGTCAGGTGGAATTTTTCAAATGGGACAGGACATGGATGTGATCGGGGGGATGTTCGGACGCACCGCCTCTGCATGGGGAAATAACCTCTGGATTGTGATCGCGCTGTTGTGCAGCTTTGCAATTATGGCATTCGGTATTGCCAGCGGGATTGAACAGGCCAATAAGGTTATGATGCCGTTGCTGTTCTTCCTTTTTATCGCGCTCAGTGTCTACATTGCCCTGCTTCCGGGCGCATCCGCAGGCTATCGCTATATCTTCACCATTCACCCGGAGGGGCTCTCGGATCCCCTGCTCTGGATCTTTGCATTCGGTCAGGCGTTCTTCTCGCTGTCGATTGCCGGAAACGGAACTGTGATCTACGGCTCTTACCTGAAAAAGGATGAGGATGTGGTGGCATCCGCGCGAAGCGTTGCAGTCTTTGACACACTGGCCGCACTGTTGGCCGCATTTGTTATCATACCCGCCATGGCGGCGGGCGGCGCAGAGCTGTCCTCCGGCGGCCCCGGACTTATGTTTATCTTCCTCATCAATGTGTTTAACGGTATGCCGGGCGGAAGAATTGTGGGAATCATTTTCTATACCTGTGTGTTGTTTGCCGGGGTGAGCTCCATCATTAATCTCTACGAGGCACCGGTGGCAACGTTACAGGAGAGGCTGCACATGAAGCGCCTGCCGGCGACTGCTGTCATTGGAGTCATCGGCTGTGCAGTGGCAGTCTGCATTCAGGGCATTGTCTCGGATTGGATGGATTTCGTATCGAATTATATGTGCCCCTTGGGCGCATTTCTTGCCGGAGTTATGTTCTTCTGGCTCTGCGGAAAGCAGTTCGTGCTGGAGCAGGTGGAGATGGGGGCAGCAAGGCCCATCGGCAGCTGGGTTTATCCGGTGGGTAAGTATGTGTACTGCACGCTTTGCATTGTGGCACTGGTTGCAGGAATTGTGCTGGGTGGAATCGGCTGATATTCCGGGAAAAGCGATCCGAAGGGTGCAGGATTCCTGGAAGAGAGATGGTGGATTCAAATGACGATAGAAGCACTCAGAACAGAGATTGACCAAATTGACGAACAGTTAAAGGCGCTGCTGATGCAGCGCTTTGACTGCGTCGCCCGGATTGCGGTCTGTAAACTGGAAGCGTCGAACGATGGGAAAAAGCCGCAGAGCAGTTCTCTTCGGGCCTCGGTGACCGTTCGTTGTCCCCAGCGGGAGCGGGAATTGAAACAGCGCCTGCTGAAGGATGTCCCGGAGGAACGGAAGGGGCTGTACGAGGCGATCCTGGAGAAAGTGCTGGAGACCAGCAGAAGCTATCAGGAGAAAATAATTGAAAACACTTGACAAAAATCCTGTTTTGGGATATATTTCTTAACTGCAGCATATAAGTGTGTGTAGCTCAGCTGGATAGAGCACTTGGCTACGGACCAAGGTGTCGGGGGTTCGAATCCTCTCACGCACGTCAAATCCTCAAGTCCGTTCGGGCTTGAGGATTTTTCTATACCGGAGACGAAAATGAAAAAGCTTTTCTGGGCTTTCATGTATCTTCTGGCGCTGATCCTGTTCGCGCTCACCATTTACCTCTATGTGATGCCGGAGCGTGAGATTCTGCTTGCAGGTTCGGGGGAGACGGAGTGTAGAACCGAGTGGGTGGATATGCCGCATATCGGTCTGAACGATGCAGAAGTTGATGTGGGTACGACAACGCTGCAAACGCTTGCGGATCACGGCTTTCAGTTCCGGTTTGAGTCGGGCGGAAAGCGCTATCCGCTGGAGATATCCGAAGAAACGGCGGAGGCCAGGATGCAGTACAAGGCGGTGCTCTTTTTGGGGTCCGTGGAAGTGGGATCGCTTACGTATGTCAATCTGCAGGAGCGAAAATGTGCTGCCGCAGACTGTGTGATTGATGCACTGGATCTGCAGCTTTCGGACAAAGCCAGGGAGGCGGTGCGATTCCGGATGAACGGGGTTGCTCTGAATGAGCTGACCATGGATCAGGTTCCTGACCGCTTTCCCGATTTCACAGAGATTTATGAAAAAGAGGCCTCCTACCGAAAAGCCGTGGTCTCGGACTGTCAGTCTTCGGTGGCTTACATTCGGGGTGATGGGGTGAATTCGGGGCAGGTGCGGTCGTTTGGTGTGAGAAACTATATTCCGAAGGAGCTGCAGAAAGAAAATGGGAATCATTAAGGCTTCACGCCTGGTATTTGACTATATCACCAGAGATGATGACGAGAAGGTGCAGGAGGTAAACCGGGCGCTTGACCATGTGGATTTGGAAATTACGCCCGGCTCTTTTGTTGCGATTCTGGGACACAACGGATCCGGAAAATCCACGTTTGCCAAAACCCTGAACGGGATTCTTCTCCCGACGGAGGGCACCGTGCTGATTTCCGGCATGAATACTGCGGACGACGCCCGTCTTCTGGATGTGCGCCGTACCATCGGCATGGTGTTTCAGAATCCTGACAACCAGATTATCGCAAATGTGGTGGAGGAGGATGTGGGGTTCGGACCGGAGAACCTCGGGATTCCTACCCGGCAGATTTGGAAACGGGTTGACGAAGCGCTTCAGGCGGTGGGCATGAGCGCCTACCGGTTGAAATCGCCGAACCGCCTCTCCGGGGGACAGAAGCAACGGATTGCAATTGCCGGTGTGATGGCAATGCGTCCGAAGTGCATCGTGCTGGACGAGCCGACTGCCATGCTGGATCCCAACGGCAGAAAGGATGTGATTCGAACCGTTCTGGAACTGAATCGGCGGGAGCACATTACCGTGGTTCTCATCACGCACTACATGGAAGAGGTGGTGGACGCGGATCGGCTGGTTGTGATGGACGAGGGGAGCATCGTGATGGACGGAGCGCCGCGGGAGGTTTTTTCCCGCGTAGAGGAATTGAAACGGCTGCGTCTGGATGTGCCGCAGGTGACAGAGCTTGCCTGGGAGCTGAAACAAGGGGGCGTTCCGTTGCCGGACGGGATTCTTACGATGGATGAGCTGATGACGTATCTCGTCCCTGTTTTGAAGGGAGCGTAACCATGGCGATCCGTGCAGAACATCTGACTTATATTTACGGCAAGGGAACGGCATTTGAGCAATATGCCCTGAGGGATGTCAGCTTTGAAATTCCGGACGGTCAGTTTGTCGGCCTCATCGGGCATACCGGGTCGGGGAAATCCACCCTGATCCAGCATTTAAACGGCTTGATCCGTGCCACCGAGGGAACGATTTATGTGAATGGAAGGAACATCTACGCCCCCGACTTTGACAGAAAGAAGCTGCGCACACAGGTGGGACTGGTGTTTCAGTATCCGGAACATCAGCTCTTTGAGGCGGATGTATTCTCCGATGTGTGCTTTGGACCGAACAATATGGGGCTTGCGAAGGAGGAAGTGGAGAAACGAGCACGGGAGGCGCTGCAAATGGTCGGGCTGGACGAGAGCTACGACAGGCAGTCCCCGTTTGAGCTTTCCGGAGGACAGAAGCGGCGCGTTGCCATTGCAGGCGTTTTGGCGATGCACCCCGATGTTCTGATTCTGGACGAACCGACGGCAGGCCTGGATCCGAAGGGGCGGGACGAAATTTTGGATCAGGTCAGCGCATTGCAGGCACAGCGCGGTCTCACCGTCATACTGGTGTCACACAGCATGGAGGACGTGGCCAAATACGCGGATCGCCTGATCGTGATGAATGCAGGCAGCAAGGTGCTGGACGGAACGCCGAAGGAAATTTTTCGCGAGTATCGGAAGCTGGAAAGCATGGGGCTGTCGGCGCCGCAGGTGACCTATGTAGTTCAGAGACTGCGGGAGCAAGGAATCGAGTTGAGCCGGGACATCACCACGGTTTCGGAGGCGAGAGATGCAATTCTTAAGCTGCTCGGAAAGGGGAGCGCATGCTAAAGGATATCACCCTTGGACAGTACTACCCGGTGGATTCCGTTCTGCATCGGATGGATCCCCGAACCAAGCTGTTCGGAACAATGGTTTATATTGTGGCGCTGTTCCTTTGCAATAACTGGCAGTGCTATGCGCTTTCGGCGGCATTTCTCGCGCTGATCATTTTTCTGTCAAATGTGCCCTTCGGCTACATGGTTCGCGGCTTAAAGGGGGTCCTGTTTCTGCTTCTTCTCAGTGTGAGCTTTAATCTGTTTTTGACGGATGGGACGCCCCTGTTCCGGTTCGGAATCCTTCAGGTGACGGAGGAGGGAGTGAAAGTTGCGGGCTTTATGGCGCTTCGCCTCATCTTTCTGGTGCTCGGCTCCACCGTGATGACCCTGACCACGACTCCAAATGCACTGACAGACGGAATGGAGAAGGGGCTGGGATTTCTGAAGTATCTGCATGTGCCGGTGCACGAAATTTCCATGATGATGTCGATCGCACTCCGTTTTATTCCAATTTTGATGGAAGAGGCGGATAAAATCATGAAGGCACAAATGGCGCGGGGGGCAGATTTTGAGAGCGGAAACCTGTTCCATAAAGCAAAGGCCATGGTGCCGCTCCTGGTGCCGCTGTTTGTATCCGCATTTCGCCGGGCGACGGATCTGGCAATGGCGATGGAAGCCCGCTGCTACCACGGGGGAGAGGGAAGGACAAAAATGAAGCCGCTGAAATACGGCAGAGTGGATCATGCGGCATATTGCAGTCTGTTTTTGTTCCTTTTGGCGGTGGCAGCCCTTAGAAAGCTGTTCTGAGGGGATTCTCAAGGCAATTTCGAAGATTGAGGGGTCAGACGTCCGGCGCCGTAAGGAAAGGGACGGCGGATCCGTGGGGAGAACATGAGAAGAATACGATTGCTGGTGAGCTATGACGGCACGGATTATCACGGCTCTCAGCTTCAGCCGAACGGGAGCAGCATTGAGGAAAAGCTGAATGAAGCACTGAGCATGCTGACCGGGGAGAGCGCCCGCGTTCTCTTCGCCAGCAGGACAGATGCCGGGGTGCATGCGCTGGGAAATGTGGCAGTTTTTGACACAGCAATGCGAATGGCAGCCGATAAATTTGCGTTTGCAATCAATCAGAGACTTCCGGAGGATATTCGCGTGCTGGCTTCGGATGAGGTGTCGGCGCACTGGCATCCGCGGAAGCAGCATTGCAGGAAAAGCTATACCTACCGTATTTTCAACAGTAAAATCCCAAATCCGCTGGTTCGCCGCTATGCGCATTTTTGCTATTACCCGCTGCAACTGGAGCCAATGCGCCAAGCTGCTGCCTGCCTAATCGGTGAGCATGACTTCGCGTCCTTTTGTGCTGCGGGAAGCCAGGCGGAGAACACGGTTCGAACCATTGATTCCATCCGGGTGGAAGAAAATGAAGTGAGTGCATGGAACGGCGCGTTGCTGCCCGGGCGGATGGTGACAATCCGTGTGACCGGAAGCGGATTTCTTTATAACATGGTGCGGATCATTGCAGGCACACTGATGGAAATCGGGACAGGGCGGAGAATGCCGGAGGAGATGAAGCAAATTCTTGCCCGGCGGGACCGTCGGTTTGCGGGAGCGGCAGCGCCGGCACGGGGCCTCACACTCTGCCGGATCCGATTTCTTTCGGAATTGCCTGCACGGCAGGAAGTTGAAAGCGAGGACTGGAGCTATCTGGTGGAGCGGAGGCAACCAGAGGGCGAGCCGGAGCAGGCGGAGCGGAGGCGGCCGGAAGGTGAGCCGGAGCAATCGGAATGGAGGCGGCCGGAGCAGGCGGAATGGAGGCAACCGGAAGGCGAGCCGGAGCAGGCGAAGCGGAGGCAACTGGAGGGCGAACCGGAACAGGCGAAGCGGAGGCGACCGGAGGGCGAGCCGGAGCAATCGGAATGGAGGCGGCTGGAGCCCGGCATCACGGAACGGGGAAAGGCGGGCTTTCTGACGATTCGGCACTGCGCCGATCCCGATTATGAGTCCCTGCTTACGCGCCTCATCCATGAACTGTATCGGGACGGAATCCGGGAGATTTACCTGAAAGATCTGGAGGCGCCGGAACGGCTGGGAGTCGGGAAAATTTACGGATACTATCGCCTGGAGGCATCAATCGGAGCCTTTCCGTATCGCGCAGTGGACCGCAGTGAAAAACGGGCGGAAACAAACCGGGAATCCGGGCAGAAATCCATAGAATAGTACCTGTGGGGTGTTGACACTGCGAAATGCTTCGAGTATAATTTACATCTGTGACGCCATAAGTATGCAATCACCAAGCCCCGGAGAGGCATACTCAGGTCATCACTTACATTTTTGGTTCAGAATACGGATCTTTGCTCCCGTATTCATTTCAGGAGGATAATCATGAAGAGTTATATGGCGAATCCGGATACCATTGAGAGAAAATGGTATGTGGTCGATGCGGACGGAGCTACCCTCGGAAGACTCGCTTCCCAGGTTGCTGCCGTGCTGAGAGGCAAAAACAAGCCGATCTTTACTCCGCATGTCGACTGTGGCGATTATGTAGTCGTTGTAAATGCAGAGAAGGTTCAGGTGACCGGCAAGAAGATGGATCAGAAGCTTTACCGATCCCACTCTCTCTATGTCGGCGGCTTTAGGGAGACCACGCTCCGCGAGATGCAGGCAAAGAAGCCGGAGAAGGTAATCGAGAATGCAATTAAGGGCATGCTTCCCAAGGGAGCGCTGGGTGAGCAGATGTACAGAAAGCTGCACGTCTATGCAGGAGCAGAGCACAACCACCGGGCGCAGAAGCCTGAAGTTCTTGAAATCAAAGCCTGAGTTCAGAAAAAGGAGCGTATAGAAAATGGCAAGCGAGAAATACTACGGAACGGGAAGAAGAAAAACCTCCGTTGCCAGAGTCTATCTGGTACCGGGAACCGGCAAGGTTACGATTAATAAAAGAGAGATGGACGACTATCTCGGACTTGAGGTTCTTAAAATCACAGTGATGCAGCCGCTTGTCGCTACAGCAACGGCAGACAAGTTCGATGTCCGCGTCAACGTGCTTGGCGGCGGAGTCTCCGGTCAGGCTGGCGCGATCCGTCACGGAATCTCCAGAGCACTGCTTCAGGTGGACGAGGAGTATCGTCCGATTCTGAAAAAGGCGGGATTCCTCACCAGAGATCCGAGGATGAAGGAGAGAAAGAAGTACGGTCTCAAGGCAGCCCGTCGTGCGCCGCAGTTCAGCAAGCGATAATTCATGAACAAAAATCAATCCCACAGATGCAAGGTTTTCCTTGGATTTGTGGGATTTTTCTTTTTGTCCGTTTTTATGAAGTTTTGCCTGTTAGTAACAAGTTAGAAACAAATTAGTAACACTGAATCAGGTGTCTTTTTTTGTGCTCGATCTTGAGATCCATGCAGAGGACGTCCATGGCATGTACACAGTTGGTTTTGATGATGTTATTGAACTCGCTGCCATTGTCCGTTTGGATCGTGTGCGGTTTGTATCCGAAGTAGAGGACTGCCCGTTTGATAAAGTCACAGGTTGAGTAGCCGCTTTGTTCAAGGTAGGGATAAATGAAGCGCTCCCTGGAGGCTTCGTCGACCACAGTATACTGGTAGAACTTTTGGTCGTCAGTACCGGTATAACAGGTGGAGGGCACGTATTTTACATCCATCTGCCACTTGGCTCCCAGCGTGGAGGGAGTATTATAGGCTTTGATTTGTAGGAAGCCTTTTTTGGAAGGGGCAGTACTTGAGTAGCCAAGTTTCCGGAAGATCCTGTAGAGGGAACCGGGGTGCCTGGAATAACCGCGATCGTTCCTGAGTTTGCCGTAGAGCTCACAAAGAGAAATGTGAGGGTTCCTGCGGTGGTAGTTACGGATCCATGTAAGTTCCTCTTCAGTATGGGAGTTAGGATGCGGTTTGTGTGGCCTGTGGCTGGTATCAGCAAGAGAATGCCTGGTTCCATCGAATTTCCTGTTCCGGCGCATCAGGGAAGCTCTGGAAATGTGATAGCGGCGGCAGACAAACCGGACATCACTGCATTGCCGGTAAAGTAAAACAGAGGAGTACCCTGTATCAAGAGTATGTGGAAGGTAACGCTGAGAGTATGATATAGTATTCATGGCGATTGGCTATCCTCTCAGAAGTTTGTTGTGGTGACTTACATTCTAAAAGAACCAATCGCCTTTTGTATACCTTTCAGAGTCTCACATCATTTGTTACCCTACATCCCAGAAAAGCCTTTGAAATGTTCCCTGATTGCATCGCCGTCAAATAGCAACGGCTCTCCTGTGCCGAGATAAACGCTGTCTGAGCAGAGGTAGGAAAACCATTGATCTAAGTCCCCCGCGAAGTAGGCGTGGAACAATTTTTTGTGAGTCCTTCGATTTCTTCTAAATTGATTTTTTTAGCTGCCATTGACAAACCACCTTTACACTTTTTCTTTGATTTTTATTTAACAAAGTGTGGAGAAAATGGCAAGAAAAAATACATCATTCGTTACACTAATCATATCATTGGTGTGAATTATATTGACTGTTTTTGTTGACATCGGTATAATTTCCGGGGTAAATAGTATGCAGTTTTTAAGAGAAGGAGGGGTGACAGGTTTGATTTTAAGCAATAAACTCAAGACAGACAGAGGTAAGTCTGTCTGAATTTTTTGCTGTCAAAATATCATTATAATCCTATAATCAAAGAAGTAGTTGTATATTCAAAACGGATGGATGACCGCTTCTTTTTTGTGTTTTTTGATAGATTCGCACAGGAACATGAGGATGAAAATGAAACTACCAAAACGGAGCAATTCGGCAAGAAATTGAAGGGGATCTTAATGCCTGAACTGTTGGATGTACTGCGGACAGAGCAGAAATATATATTGAACTCCCTCGAGCGTGCGCATCTGGAATTTATTCTGAGCAGTGCGCTTCACCGGGACATGTATAGCGGCGGACAGGGGTATCTGGTTCGTTCACTGTATTTTGATACATTTGACGATGCAGATTTCCACGACAAAATCGATGGATTGGAAATGCGCCGCAAAATCCGCCTGCGTGTGTATGCGCCGGATGCGTCAACTACGAAGCTGGAACTGAAGGAAAAACAGGGATCAGCACAGCGCAAGAGATCGTTGCGGCTCACGAGAGAACAGGCGCAGCGACTGTGCGCTGGGGAATATGAGGTACTGGCACAGCAGGGAAGTGAATTTGCCATGGAACTGTATACGCGGATGCAGCAGTTCGGATATCGTCCTAAATGTATCGTGGAATATGACCGTATGGCCTTTATGGTGCCAGAGAACGATACGCGCATAACGCTGGACAGCAGTCTGCGCATGAACGCCAACAGGCTGGACCTGTTTGCGCCGGATCTTTCGTTCGTTCCTGTCGGATTGCCGACGGATACGACCATGGAAGTAAAATTCAATGGTTTTTTACTAAGCTATGTTAAGGATCTCATCTCGCTTTCGTCGAGGATGCGCTGTTCAAACAGCAAATACTGTGCGGCACGCAATCTTACACTGCGCAATGACCCTTAATGCAATATCAAGGAGGAAATTATGAAAGAACACCTGATGGACTATCTGGCAATGAATACGGGCGCACTGACGATACAGGACGTCCTTTTGAACTTTCTGACAGCGGCGGTCATCGGCGCGGTCATCTATCTGTCGTACCGCCTGTCACATTCGGGCGCGGCATACAGCGCGCGTTTCAATGTTTCGTTGGTGATGCTCACGCTGGTCACTACCCTGGTAATGAATGTGATTGGAAACAACATCGCGCTTTCTCTTGGTATGGTGGGCGCACTGTCTATCGTGCGCTTCCGCACGGCCATCAAGGATCCGCGAGATACTGCTTACATTTTCTGGGCCATTGCAGTGGGCATCTGCTGCGGCGTTTCGGAGTATCTCATCGCTGGTGTCGGATCGGCAGTGATATTCGGTCTGATGCTGATCTTCGGCTTTGTGCGCAGCAACGAGCGCTATCTGATTGTTATCCGCGGCAGTGCGGAATGTGCGCATCCCGTTGAGCGTCTGATTGACCAGAAATTCAACGGTGCAGCGCGTCTACGTGTACAGAACACCACGCCGACAACAGCGGAGTTTATTTACGAAGTCAGTGAGAGCCAGCTGTGCGCCGCAAACAAAAGCGGCGATGTTGTGGAGTTTCTGCACAGTGGTGTGAAACTGGATGCCGTGAATGTGATCTGTCAGAATGATGAGATCAACCGTTGAGAAAATGGGGAACGAAATAATGGAGCATATTCGACTGGTGGGTGCGGCGGCGATCACGCTGATGCTGGGGGTATGCCTGACTGCCGGTGTTACGCATACGGCACTTCATTGGAATCCGGAGCGCAGCTCTTATGCGGACGCGCTGCCGGCGGCCCCGCATGAGGAGGATCCGCTGGCACATGTCGGAGAAGGATTTGTTGTAGACGAAGACTTTTCCAGCCATTTGCCTATCGTGATCCTGGATACAGGTGGTGTGGAGCCGCCGATTACCACACGCCTGGAAGGCATACGGTATGTTACCATTGAGGGAATCGAGCCGTATGTGACGGGCACTGTAACGCTGCTGGATCAGCCTGGCGGAGAAAACAAACTGGGGGATTTGCCTGCAGTAACGAGCAATATCCGGATCAAGCGGCGTGGCAACTCATCCATGATGTATGAAAAGGCGCAGTGGCTAATGAAGCTGCAGACTGAGTCCGGGCAGGACAATGACCTTGATCTGCTGGGCATGGGCGCCGAGCATGAATGGATTCTGAACGGTTCCATGTGGGACAAAAGCATGATGCGCAACTATCTGGGATTCTGGCTCGCTGCGCAGACAACGCTGCTTGTTCCTGACAGCCGGTTCTGCGAGGTACTGGTGCGCAACGGAGATACTTATACCTATCAGGGCGTGTATCTGCTGATGGAAAATGTCAAACAGGGCCCCAATCGTGTGCCCATTCAGGATTATCAGCAAAACGATTTGTTTAACAGCTATCTGATCCGCCGTGACCGCTTTGAGGAAAATGTGAATATTCTCAACAACTATTCGCTGCAGCAGGGATATAGTCAGGAATATATTGAACTGCTGTATCCGTCGCGGCATAAAGTCACACCGGAGATGACATCGTATGTAGAAAAGGATCTGAGCGCCATTGAAAGGGTTCTGTATTCCGACGATGAAAAAACATTTGCGAGATATCGCGATGTTATCGATGTGGACTCTTTTGTGGATTATTTCCTCGTCAACGAGTTTGTTGGAAACTATGATGCGGGCAACCATTCCACCTATGCGTATAAGGATGTGGGCGGCAAACTAACGATGGGTCCTGTGTGGGATTTTGACAACGGTATGGATAATGCTGAAAAAGAGATGATGAAAGTCGAACACCTCGCATTCAATGAAAAACCGTGGTTCGAGCAACTATGCCGGGATCAGGCATTTGTTCAGAAGCTTCAGAACCGGTATGCAGAGCTGCGGCGCACGACATTTTCCGATATCAGCATCGACACTAAGATGCAGGAGATCATTGATCATCTGGGCGGGGCACAGCAGCGCGAGTGGGCGCGCTGGAACCGCTATTATACAACCGAAACGCTGTACAGTATCGAAAATGTGCAGAATGAAGACGGTGAGATTATCAATCGCCAGACAACGACCTATTGGGATGAGATATGCCGCATCAAAAATGTGCTGCACGATCATGGCGAGGAGATTCCGGGACAGATCAAACTGCTGAACAGAAGCTGTATTTGGGATACCGGCATGTCCAGCTGGCGGGGAATGCTGTTGTTCTTGGCAGCAATGTTGTTTTTGATTCCGGTTTATTTTGTCACATATCGTCGATAAAGGACAATTGCTGGGGAAGAGGGGGCGAAGAGGATAATGTGGAACAAAGTTTTATGTACTTTGGCGACGGTTCCGCCGGGATACCCCGAACGAGTCGATGTGCCGCAGCCATTTTTGGAGCAGATCAATACGCCGCTTTGTATCTGGCTTGTACGTGTTTTGGTAATTACGGCGTTTGTGGTGTGCTTGCTATATGCACGGCATACGCGTCCCGCAAATGAATGCAACGAGAAGGAGGAGTCTGCAGCAGAACCGCAGAGTGATAGGCGCTCGGAATCTTGAGCTTTCCGACTAAGATTCACCGGTTGGATGAATCTTGAAAAGTAAATATTATCCGGAATGGATATGACACGTAATAAATTTGAGAAAATGACGCACTTTAATAGACCATGCGTCAAACTTGGTTATAATGGTATTGCTTATGAAATTGAGCGGCTTGCTCAAAGAGGTCTTTTAGCGGGGAAGTCTTTGGCAGAGCCCAAGCATCAAGATGTTGACACATCATGATGGCAAACAGGCGGCAGTACCACATCTTAGATGAAGGGTATCTGCCGTCTTCTAATTTATAATCAATTTTCTCACGCATGTTCTTCAAACTGGAGAAAGAGATCCTTTACAGTGAACTTTTCTACAGGAGGAGCCTTTTGCTCATTACCTTTTGGTTTCTGCGGTTCTTCCTTAGGTGGATGAATGGGCTCGGTGATATTGTTTTTGTCTGAGAGCCACAGTCTGGAAAAGAAGTCATAAAAGGTACCGACACCTGGAGTGTCACCCACTTGGAAACCGGACAGTATAGCATGAAGGTGGTTTTCTTTTAAATCAGAAGCCCATTTGGTGTATGACGTAATCTTAAATTCAACAGAAAGAAGGACAGAGCGAAGCATATCAGAAGGCAGGCGTGGTACCGGACCGAAAGAAGAATAGCGATCCTGCATTAAGACATCGAGTTCTGAAAGATCAAGATTCCAAATTTTTTCCATGATATCCCATGTGGAAGAAGATAAAGAGTTAGCAGCGTCAGGATAATATTTACGTAATTGAGTCAGGACACGATCCTGATAGGCGGCATGACCGCCAGAATTAAATGGTTTCAATAAAGCACCCTCCAATCAAAAAGTATGAACCGGCTGAGCCGGAACAGTTTCTCTTATTAATCAAGGGCGCGAAGCGCCACATTTTTTGAGAAGTTTGTCAAGTGCTTTTTGCAAAAAAAGTGGGGGAATTTATAAAAAAGGAACCTCAGAGGCCTGATAAATAAAGGCTTAGAGATTCCGAGAGTCTATAGTGAACAAAGGGAGGGGAAAAAATAAATGCTGTTTTCAAGTACTATTTTTCTTTTTGCCTTTTTTCCAGTCGTATTTATTGTTTATTATGCTATCAGCTTTTCACGGATGCTGCAAAATATCTGGCTGTTTGCAGCCAGCCTGGTGTTCTATGCATGGGGAGAGCCGGTGTATGTACTGCTGATGCTGGCAGCGATTCTGGTCAACTGGTTCGCAGGCTTGTGGGTTGAGCATTTTCGTGAACGGCCGCACGCAAAAAAAATCGTTCTGGTATTGGCATGTATTGTAAACCTGAGTGCTCTGGGCGTGTTCAAGTATGGGGGATTCCTGGTGCGCAATATCAATAGCGCGTTCCCCGAGCCGCTGCTACCGACGATGGAGCTGGCGCTGCCCATTGGTATTTCCTTTTTTACATTCCAGGCGCTCAGCTATGTCATCGATGTCTACCGGGAGGATACTGCGGTGGAAAAGAACCCGTTTTATGTCGGCTTGTATGTTTCGTTCTTTCCGCAGCTGATCGCAGGCCCGATCGTGCGCTATAATTCTGTTGCCGAGCAGATCCGCACCCGCCGTTCCAGCTGGCGCAAGATTTCTGTCGGATGCAGCCGTTTTGTGGTGGGGCTGGGGAAAAAGATCATCATCGCCAATAACATGGCTATTTTAGCCGACCAAATTTTTACCTGGTCAGAAAGGGGCATTGAGTTTTATAACGTTCCCGTCGCGATGGCGTGGCTGGGCATGATCGCTTATACGCTGCAGATTTATTTTGACTTCTCCGGTTATTCCGATATGGCGATCGGCCTTGGCCTGATGTTCGGGTTCAAATTTGAGGAAAACTTTAACTATCCTTATGCCGCCACATCAGTGGTGGATTTCTGGCGGCGCTGGCATATCAGTCTGACAAGCTGGTTCCGTGAATATGTGTACTTTCCGCTGGGCGGCAGCCGCGTGGAAAACAAGGACCTTATGGTGCGTAACATCTTTGTAGTCTGGCTGCTTACAGGCATCTGGCATGGTGCCGAATGGACATTTATCTTTTGGGGGCTATGGCACTTTGCGTTCCAGATGGCCGAGCGCTTTTTCGGCTACGGCAAAAACAATTCGCACCCTGGCTGGATGCGTGTTTATACGATGCTGGAAGTAATGCTGGGCTGGGTGGTGTTCCGTGCACGGGATCTGTATCAAACCAGAGTCTATTATGCAAATCTGTTTGGTCTTAGCGGCAATAGCTTCTGGAATGACATGACAGGCTTTTTGCTGCGCGACTATGCGGTAATTTTGGTTCTGGGCATTGTTTTTAGTCTTCCCGTCGCCCGAAAATGCAACGATCTGCTCAGCGCAGACCGTGTAAATATTATCGGTAAATGTATGACAGTGCTGTATCCTGCGGCAATGCTGGGACTGTTCCTTTTATGTGTCAGCTATCTTGTGCGCGGCGGTTACAATCCGTTTATTTACTTTAACTTTTAATGAAAGTCTACTAATAAGAAGTCAAGTATAAGTTTGAGGAGTTAGTAGTCAGAAATGAAGACATCACAAAAAGGCCACCGTAGGCGCTGGCCGGGGAAAAGAATTACCACATATTATTCGACAGTAGATTGAACAGCCAGGCACTCCTTGACCTTGCCGTAGTAGATGCGAAGGAACTTATTTGCTCCGGCGGTCATGTAAACCTGATACGGTTTTCCCTCGGACTTTTTCTTCATCATGAAGAGATAGACCGGATCGTCCGCAGGAGCCAGCTGAAGCAAAGTGGTCATGATCTGGAAAAGTGTTTTTCGAAGGCGCGGCGCTCCGTGCTTTATTCCGGAAGCGTAGAAGCAAGCTTATTCATCTTGCGGCGGAACTCTTCAATCTGTCTGGAAACCGTATCCAGCTGTTCGATGTTGCTGAGAATCAGCTGTTTGTATATCGGATCCTTAGGAACGACAGCAACAAGCTCTTTGGAAGCATTAAAAGCGCCTCCGGTTTATCCGGCTGAAAGTTATAGCCATGGTGCTTACAGAAGTTCTGATAGCGTTCTGTGAAGGCTTTCAGACCGATCTTGCGTACACAGTCCGCATGCCGGAAGGAATGGACGTAATCAATCCACTTCTCGCTAACAGCTTAAGCAACGAGAGGACTATACCCCCAGCTGGCCGTTGGGGAGTATAACCACTACACTCTTATATTAGGAGGAGGAGGCAGAGTGAAACGTTTCTTCGCAAAAAAATACATATTTGCCGCCGCTTTTCTGGCAGTCTGGCTGCTGTTCAGCGCATTCAACTTTGCTGCCAGTGTTCAGGTGTGGCAGAAACTGTTTGAAGAGTTTACATGCGTGCGCAGCGTTTCCGATCTGGAAAGCTGGATTTCAGATGTCGAAGCCGATGTCAACGAGTCGATGCTTGCGCGGGAAGAATTTATTGATACCTATGGCTATGTACAGAAACTGTTTGGCAAACGCGAATTCAATAATTTTTCAGTGATCCGCGATGACGAAGGAATGCTGTACTACGGTTCCACATGGCCGAAAGGCGTGGAAGAATTTTCAACATATGCTGATCGTGTCGAGCGGCTGGATGCATATGTCCGCAGTAAGGGCGCGAAACTGCTCGTTGTGCTTCCACCGTCCAAGGTGCTGACGGGTGTCAGCAAGGTAAATCGAGAATGGCCGCTCAACGACCCTAATTTCCGCATGGAAAAGCTTATTGATTTACTGCGGCAGCGGGAGATTGAGACAGTAGATCTGCGCGTGAAAATGCGTGAGACCGGCCGCAAACTGGATGAGCTTTTCTTCAAATCGGATCACCATTGGACACCGTTGGCTGCATTTTATGCCGCACAGGAAATTGTGGATCAGGTAAACCAGAGGTTCGGTGATGACTGGGATCCGACTGGCTTCTATACCAATCTGGATAGCTACAATATGTACACATATGAAAAGTGTATGTTGGGCTCCAATGGCCGCAATGTGGGTGCGATTTACAGTGGCATCGAAGACTATACGATGCTGTGGCCAAAGTTCCCTACTGATTTTGTGTGGGAGAATTATGAGAATGAATCACAGCGTGAGGGTGATTTCACACAGTCTCTGATGGATGCTACACAGCTGGAGATCACGGATTTGTATGAAGCTACCGCTAACCGGCTGTATCTGCATGAGATTGTGCCGCATGATAAGATCATTAACCTGAAAAATCCCCAGGGACCGCGGTTGAAAGTTCTGCGCGATTCGTATTTCTCTCCTACAGCATGTTTCCTCGCGCCGATGTGCAGCGAGATCGAGATGATGTGGATGCTTGCCTCGAAAGAGGATTCTGATATTGATGCGTTTATTCAGGACGGCGAATACGACTATTTTATCCTGGAGATTTATCCGTATAATCTGGACGAAGGATCATTTTCATTTTTGAAAGAGCCTGAAAAATGAGGAGTAACGAGAACATGAGAAAATTTGGAGTATTTCTCGGCTGGTGTCTGTTTCTGGGGGCTCTGGCTGGTGCGGTGTATTTCTCTTTAGAAGAGAGGAATAACGGCAACGGTTCAGTCACAACAGTATGTATTCATACGCAGAATGATGCTGACAGCATCCTGATTGTGCAGGATGATGCCGCCATTCTGATCGATGCGGGAGAGGAAGCGGATGCTGCGCATATCCTGGAGGTGATGCAGCAGTATGGTGTGGAAACGCTGGATTATTTTATTCTGACGCACGGAGCTAAAGATCATGTCGGTGGCGCCGCAAAGGTTTTGGCCGAAATTCCGGCAAAAACCGTTATCCAGCCGTACTATGAAGCAGGTTCTGAGGTGCGGGTCCTGAACGATGCGCTCAAACAGGCGCGTGTTCCGGTAATTTATCCCACCCGCACATTACGCATGCGCGCAGGCCAGATTCGTTTTCTGGTCTATCCCCCATTGGAAAAGCACTATAATGATGAGAATAATTATTCGCTGGCCGTTCTGGTGCAGCACGGACGTGTCAATGAGCTGTTTGCGGGCGATGCGCTGCGTAAGCGCGGCGAGGAGCTACTGCTGATTGACTGGCCTGCTATTGACCTGTATAAAGTGCCGCATCACGGACGCGCGAATGGTTCGAGTGAAAAATTGTTTGACAATCTGCAGCCACACTTTGCTGTGGTAACGGCCAAAACGGCAGACAAAGCCGTTGTGAATGCGGCGCAGAGAAACGAGACCCAGCTTTTTTATACTGCACAGGGCGACTGCGTTTTTATCAGCGATGCCGAACAGCTGCAGGCAGTGCAGTAAGAAAAGTTTGTTTGTGGAGGAAAAGATATGGGAAAGCATACATTGCGTAGCTATGCCCGCGGGCTTCGCAACCGAATATGGTTTGTAGCCAATATTGTGTTTACAAGTATTTATCTAATATGGCGTGCATTTTTTACCATCCCGTTTGAATTCGGCGTTGTATCTGTGGTGGCGGGCCTTACTCTGTTTCTTGTGGAGTTTTTCGGTATGCTGGAGGCACTGGTTCATTATTTCAATATGTATAATGTGGAGGCACACCCCGTTCCGGAGATCCCCGCCGGGCTGTATCCGGATGTGGATGTGTTCATCGCAACATATAACGAACCGGAAGATATCCTGTACAAGACGGTCAACGGCTGCCGTCATATGAAATATCCCGATAAAAACGAAGTGCATATTTTCCTGTGCGACGACGGCCACCGTGATTCCGTGCGTGCGCTTGCTGAGAGAATGGGTGTGGGATATATCGACCGCGGCGACCACCGCAATGCAAAAGCCGGTAATCTGAATCATGCGATGTCTGTTACATCTTCTCGGTATATTGTGACATTTGACGCCGATATGATCCCACGCAGCGATTTTTTGCTGCGGACGATTCCGTATTTTATTGCGCAGGAGATGGAGAATGAAGGAAAGGAAGAGAAGAACCAGAAGCACATCGGTTTTGTCCAGTCTCCACAGTCGTTCTACAACCCGGATCTGTTTCAGTTCAATCTGTACAGCGAGGGCCGTATCCCTAACGAGCAGGATTATTTTTATCGCGACATTCAAGTTGCACGCAACCGTTCTAATAGCGTAATCTATGGTGGTACAAATACGGTAATTTCGCGTCGTGCGCTTGAGGATATCGGCGGCTTTTTCACTGAAACGATCACGGAGGACTACGGTACCGGCATCCTGATCCAGAAAAAAGGATATGTTTGTTATGCCACCAATGAAGTGCTGGCATCCGGCCTTTCCCCTACAGATCTTAAGAGCCTGATTACTCAGCGCATCCGTTGGGCGCGCGGTGTTATTTCCACCAACCGAAAGCTGCACATCTTTCGGTCCAAAGGTCTTTCCTTTGCACAGAAATACAATTACTGGGCTTCGGAATGGTACTGGTTTGCACCGCTCAAACGACTGATTTACTTCATAAGCCCGATCCTGCATGGGACCTTCGGCTACATGGTCGTCAAATGCACGCTCTGGCAGGTACTACTCTTCTGGCTTCCGATGTATGTCACGAGCAATATTTCACTGCGCATGCTCAGCCGGAATATCCGTACGACAAAATGGACCAGCATCTATGAAACGGTGCTGTTTCCCTATCTTCTCATTCCGGTTCTCATGGAAACATTCGGCATTACGATGAAGACCTTCAAGGTCACGAAGAAAGGACAAACGGAAAATGAGGCCGGCAAGAACCTGCTGTACCTGATACCGATTGCTCTTTTGGTGGTTTTGTCTGCCATTGGTATTTTCGACTGTCTGTTCATGACCTTCGATGGTAATAGCATGGGTCCGTCGATTGTTCTGTTCTGGCTTATCACTAACCTCTTCACACTGGTCATGGCGATGTTCTTTGTGCTGGGCCGTAACTACCTGCGCCAGTCTGAACGTACCCATGCCGTTATGGACTGCACGATTTGTACCTCGACAAGCAGTTACACGGGTAAAACCCTTGATCTGTCGGAGACGGGCGCTGCAGTGCGCCTGGATGATCCCGTGAGTATCGATACTGAGGAGGATGTGACGCTGGAACTGCATGATGGCCGCTACAAAGCAGTACTCAAGGCGCAGATTGTACATGTAGACAACAACAAGGATTCGTGGAAATATGCGTTCAGGATCATGGATTATACGGATACATACGATGAGTATCTGCAGCTGTTGTTTGACCGTATTCCCACTCTGCCGCAGAGTCTGGATTCTGCCAGCGGAGGCTTTGACGATCTGCGCATCAATGTTTCGCGCCGTGCAGCGAAGCCATTTTATGAAAATAGGCGTCTGCCGCGGGTTCCGATGTATGTGCAGCTGCATGACACGGAAGGCTGTGTTCATCTGCTGACAGACTTCAATTACCAGTATTGCACTTGCCTTTCGGGAACGGCGGCACCTGAATCCATGGTGCTGGTCATCAGTAAGAAATATGACCTCGTACTGGACTGTGAGCGCGTGCGCACGCTCAGTCCAGAAAAAACGCTGTATCTGATAAAAAACTATTCCGAACTGTATTCTGACCACAGTAAAAAGTCTTTGTTGGAAGCATGGGTAAAAAATGAGTGGCAGCATGCAAGGAAAAACCCGTCGGCGGCACAGAACCAGCTCTCCGTGAAAGAGCCTGTGGAAGAGCCGGAATATTTCGATGAAATGAGATACGTATGAGACGAAGCAGAAAAAAGAAATGGGCTGCAGCAGTTACCGCTGCACTGATGACGGCTGCAGTTTTGGCTGCAGTACTGGCCGTTCGGTATCAAAGAGAAGAAGGACTGCGGTTTGTGCGTCATATGGGAGCAGGTATCAATATCGGAAATTCGATGGATGTCAAGGGCGTTCTAAAGCATAAGCCTAACGCATCTGTGCAGGATTTTGAAACATTCTGGCACAATCCGCCCATTACACAGGCACTGTTTGAGACGGTGCATGAAAAAGGATTTCGCACGGTGCGTATACCTGTAAGTTGGGGTGAGCATCTGCAGGAGGATGGTATGGTGGATCCTGCGTGGATGCAGCGTGCAGATCTGCTAGTGCGGTAGGTAACATAAAAGGAGGGACAACAATGACGATGTTTGTGGGAAATACAGCCACTTGGACGGTATTGCGCTTTACGGCTGCAATGCTGGGATGTTTTTGGGGTTATCGCCTGCAAAAGCTGGTGATTGCGCTTGTGGTTTTCGGCGGCGCATATATGCTGGTGCATCGCTTTGGCGCGCAGTTTGTTCCATATCCGGACGCAGTGACTGGTTTGGCTATCGTTGTGGCATTGATTGCAGCGGGACTGTCATTCCACCTGTATTTGGCAGGTGTGTGCGTAACGCTTGTGTTTGCAGGGATATCGGTTGCGCGTATGTGGATCGCAAATGATTGGGCTGCACTGTCTGTTGGAATTGTGGCAGGCTACGTGCTGGGGGTGCTGGCTGTGCAGACGAATCGGATAATCGTAATCATTATCACCGGGCTCGCAGGCGGATTTGCGTCGGCAAAATACGGCGCACTGCTTCTGGCGCGCTTTGTGTCGTTTACAATGCCGTCTCAAACGGTTCTGCTTGCAGTAGGCGTCGTTTTGGCTGTAGCAGGAATTGGGGTGCAGTTTCGTACATCGCCGCGCGGAATGCATGAATAATCACACGCAGACAGCGAGGTCATTCGGTCTCGCTTGTGTCGTTTTACAAGTGAGGTACAGCATATAAATCACATGTTCTATCATGGGTGCATCATAGGTCGTATCATGGGTTGTGACTATGAGTGATTTGCTGATCGAACTGTCCTGTATGCAGGATTGGCCTGGAGCACAGAAGATTGTGCAGGAAATCTTGAAAGAGGACGAGCAGAAGAAAGAGAAGCTGCATGAGCAGAAAGTGCAGCAGGAAGAAGAAAACAGACAGAGCGGTTGATGATGGAATGTCCGGTGCAGTGTGGGTGTAATGCTCATGTTGCATCGGGCCTTTTTTATAAAAATAATTTTTAACAATGTTGATTTTAACTGATCTTAACTTAAATATTGAATCTTAACTTAAAAAGAGTTATAATACAGAAAAAGAGTTAAGATTGCAGGTGATGACATGGAATATCTCGATAAAGTTCTGGGAGTCAAGGTTACCTATGAGGATGTAGCGTTTAAGCATTTGCCCAATTTTATAGCCACAAGGTATCGTTTACAGATGGTGTCTATGAATGAACAGAAGATGATTTTTCTTTATCCTAAGACAGAACTGGAGCAGATTGAAGTGCTGAAAAAGCATATTGCTCGGATACAGAATAATGAGAGCTTGCCTATTGTGCTGGTGCTAAAAGAACTTAGCTTTCGCCGGAAAGAATATTTGATTCGTGAGAAGATTCCGTTTATTGTAGATGGAAAGCAAATTTATCTGCCCTTTATGGCGGTGTATTTGCAGGAACGGTGCAGTGCCGAAAAAAAGCCACGAGAAGAAATGCTTCCATCGGCGCAGATGCTTCTACTGCATTTCATTTATGGAGGCGCACAAGAATTATCCACAAGTCAAGCTGCGAAGGACTTGGAACTGACACCTACTTCTATATCAAGGGCATCAAGACAACTTGAAGAAATGGGATTGTTGCATATCAGGAAAGTAGGTGTGCAGCGGATTTTGCACTCCGAGGATTCTCCGAAAATACTGTTCCAAAAAGCAGGAGATAAGTTGCTGAATCCAAGAAAACGGACGGTTTACATTCTGAAAGAATTGGTGGGAACAGAGTTGTTGGAAAGTGGATATTCGGCATTGGCAGAGTATTCCATGCTGAACACACCGAATGTCAGATGTTATGCGGCAGAAAAAATCTCTCAATGGAAAGATGTTATGACCAATAGCTTGCAGAATTCGCAGGTGCAAGTGGCCGTAGAGATGTGGAGATATAATCCACGAAAAATGTCCACACGAAATACTGTAGACGAGCTTTCTTTGGCATTGACATTGAGAGAAGATGCAGATGAACGGGTTGAAGAAGCAGTAGAAGAAATGTTGAATGAACTGTGGAGGAAGATAGATGGTTACAGGAATTGATAGCTTTAAGGAATGGTTCAAGGGCAGTGAAGAACAATATGCCATCATTGGAGGAACAGCGTGTGACATTCTGATGACGGAAGAAGGTTTGGATTTCCGAGCAACAAAGGACATTGACCTTGTTCTGATTATAGAAGCAGTTGACGCAAATTTCGGAAAGAAGTTCTGGGAATATGTAAAACAGGCGGGATATGAGCATTGCAACAAAAGTTCGGGAGTACCGCAGTTTTATCGGTTTAGTCACCCAATTACAAATCGATATCCTGCGATGATTGAACTCTTCACTCGAAAACTGGACGCTATTCAGCTTCCAGAAGATGCAGTTTTAATGCCGTTGCCGATGGACGAAGATATTTCGAGTCTGTCTGCTATTCTTTTAGACAATGATTACTATGAATTTTTAAAGCAGGGGAGAGTTGTCGTTGATGGAGTGACTGCCTTGGATGCGGCATATTTGATTCCATTTAAGGCAAAAGCGTGGATGGATTTGACAGATCGTAAGGCCGCAGGAGAACAGGTTGATAGCAAAAATATCAAGAAACATAAGAATGATGTTTTCCGCCTGACGGAGTTGATTGACCCCACCGCCAAGGTAGTGGCTCCCCAAGGAGTTTATGCCGATATTCAAGAGTTTGTCCAGCGTATGAAAAATGAAAACGTGGATATTAAACAGTTGGGGTTGGTTGGCAGAACAAAGGAGAAGATTCTGGAAGAATTAAAAGCAATGTATGAGACACTTTAATCCGAATTATTCACGAAACAGTCTTCGTGTAAATCACCAAGTGATTTTTACCGGCTTTTACGTAAAAGGTATGAATAATCCAGGATATGTATTGTTTTAAAGGGAGTACAGAGATAAGATATAATAAAAAGCATGGTAATAGGAAGGTGATAGAAATAATAGTTATAGAAGAAATATTGATGGCAAACGGATTGACCGTGCTAATGATGTGGTTTCTTTTGCTTTGCAGACGGAAAAACAGAGAAAGTCTCCATGAGGAAGACAAACTATATGACGGAATGGCAATAGTGAACTTAGCGGGGGCATTGTCTGAGACAATTGCTTTTCTGGTAGATGGGAATCAATTTACCGGCTGTAGACAGATCAATTATATCTCCAACAGTATATGTTTTATAGGTACCGTCAGCATAGGTCTGCTTTGGTGTCTGTATGTAGAATTACGCATTTACCGGAATTATAAGAGAATATTCAAAAAAGTAAGAATTGAAATGTTTCCTTGGATCGTAGAAGTAATTATGGTTTTATGTAATCTGTCCGGAACAGGGATTATGTTTAAAATATCTAAGGAAAATGTATATCAGCGAACTGCCGGTTCACTGGTAGGATATATCTCACTTATATTATATTTTGCTTACAGCATCTATCTGGTGTATCATTCCAAAAAGCAGGGGGTTAATGTGAATTTCTTTCCCGTGATATATTTCGTCGGGCCCTGTTTTGCAGGCGTGCTTATCCAGTTCCTTTTTTACGGAATCACATCGTCATGGGTGTTAGTTGCGATTGCATTGATATTTGTGCAGATGCAGACATATGCCGAGAATTTATATATTGATGAACTTTCCGGATTATATAATCGGAGATATTTTAATGCAGTACTTTCTGAAAGAAAATTTACGAACGGTAAGTCTTTATATGGAATCATGATGGATGTAAACGCTTTTAAATATATTAATGATAATTTTGGTCATAGTATGGGAGATAAGGCTATCTGTACGTTGGGAAATATACTTTTTAGATCTATCCCGGCTGCCGGTATGGCAATCCGGTATGCGGGAGATGAGTTTATTGTATTACTGTCAGATGTTGAGGAAGAAAGTGTCCTGGCCACAATGAAAGAGATTCATAATAATATATCCCGTTTCAACGAATCCGCGATAGAACCATTCACTGAAAGTGTTTCAATGGGATATGCAGAATTTGGAGCCGAAGATGATGCTGAAGTGTTCCTGATGCACATGGATGAAAAAATGTATGAGGAAAAGCGCAAATATCATTTGTTAAAGAAGTCAGATAATTGATAACATGAACCCGAATTATTCATAGCAGACATGAATAATCTGGGTTTAATATAGATATTTGAACAGACAAGGGCATGTCAGCAAGGATTCGATTGACTTGACCCAATAACGATCAGAAAATAAAAACGGAAAGACCGTTTTTAGATGATGGAAACCCATGAAAATACTCTGCATCATAGCACAAGGACTTTGATGCATTGGCCGTGACTCAAATGGTCACCAGAAGATAAACGGGTACCAGTTTACAGAAAACAGAATAGAATCATCTTTGATGCCTCGTTGGGAAACTAACGGGGTATTTTTTGGCCCCAATCCGGCTGCATAGGACACTGAAATAGTTAAAACGAACCGAAGGTAGTCCTGCAAGGACAAGCAGAGTTTGATAAGTTTTAATTTAAAGTCTTGAGTATTTTTGGCATAATAGGGGTATATATTAAAAACAAATTAGAACTTGAGTGAGGCTAAAAAGATGAAATTAAATAAAAATAATTATGTAGCGATAGGAATGTTATTTCTAGTGTTGGCAATAGTTTTAAATAGAATATCTAACATAAGTGATTTAGTAATTGGTATATCATATGGAATATCAATTGGTATATTGATTACTGGCATTATTAAGATCCAAATGACCTGAACCGAAAGCATATTTACATTCAGGTAAAGAAGGGTGATATTGATCTCAATACAGATGACTATTCCAGCCTGAATGGTGAAGTGTATTTGCTTACAACAGAAGGAAACGTTCAGAATGAACAGAAATATTCAAATGTGAAAGTAGCAGATCCAACAGTTATCTATGAATTTGCAATCAATCCGGATAAGTCTCATATCATTCCGGAGAATGTTTTATACTGGGTGAAGTTTCTGACAGAAATAGAAAATAATCGTTTGAAGTTTTCTGCGTGTAAGGGAATCATGTTTGATACGAATATCTCGTATTCAGATACAAATGAATCCGAGATGATTCTCGGAAACAAAATAGCGGCATATGGAGATGCTAAACGGTATATCGACAGCTTTCGCAAAGATGACTATGCTCTTTTTTATTCCAAAGGAAGAGGAATTATTGCAGTTGGACAGATTGTTACAGACACACCAACGGAAGTGGGTGATGAAAAATATCATAGTGTCAGAATGATTGTGCCGGAAAATTTCAATGGAGATGTTAAAACATTGCCTGCTCTGTCTCCGAATGAGATTAAAACAATTTTGAAGCGGAATTTTTATTGGGCATCGACAATCAAAACACCGTTCCTTATAGGAACACAGGTTGAAATGTTGATTCGTGAATTGAAAAAGAAGCATGTTTAACGAGACAGCAGAAAGGGGAGAGATAAGCAATGCCCTTACAGATTATCAGAAACGATATTACAAAAATGGGCGTTGACGCAATCGTCAATGCTGCCAACACTTCTCTTTTGGGCGGTGGTGGTGTGGACGGCTGCATTCATCGTGCCGCCGGACCGGAGCTGCTTGCAGAGTGCAGTACGCTGCATGGCTGCGAGACCGGCAGCGCAAAAATCACAAAGGGATACCGCCTGCCCTGCAAATATGTGATCCATGCAGTCGGCCCGCGCTGGCGGGATGGCAAGCACCGGGAACAGGAGTTTCTGTAATCCTGCTATCGGACATCTTTGAACCTGGCTAAAGAAAATGGCTGTCAGTCGGTGGCCTTTCCGCTGATTTCCTCCGGCATTTACGGCTATCCAAAAGACCAGGCACTGAAGGTTGCAGTCGATACCATCAGTACGTTTCTGCTGGAGAATGAGATGATGGTCTACATCGTTATCTTTGACCGAAAGGCATATCAGATCAGCGGAAAACTGTTTGCTGATATCGCGGCATACATAGATGATCGGTATGTGGAGGAACATACTGACAGCCGAGTAGAACAGAGACGGCGGCTCAAGGCGTTGTCAGAGGAATCCTGCTTTGAAGCTGCACCTGCTCCGCTGCTGCCCGAAGCAATCTGTAAATCAATCAGCAGTCAATCCTTGGAAGAGGCACTGGGGCAGATTGATGAGAGCTTTTCGGAAATGCTGCTTCGGAAGATTGACGAAAGCGGCATGACGGATGCCCAGTGCTACAAGAAGGCAAACATTGACCGGAAGCTCTTTTCCAAAATTCGCTCAGATAAATTCTATAAGCCGTCCAAACCTACAGCGCTGGCATTTGCCATCGCTTTGGAACTGCCGCTTGTCCAGATGCAGGAGATGCTCGGCAAGGCCGGGTTTACCCTTTCCCATTCGAGCAAATTCGACATCATTGTAGAATATTTGGTCGAACGGGGAAACTATAATGTGTATGAAATCAACGAGGCACTGTTTGCTTTTGACCAGAGCCTGATCGGAGCATAAGGACAAAGAAATGTCGCTTTCCATGCGACCACTCCACAAAAGAAAATCGCTATACTATGGCTGTAAGGTACGAAATCGAGCAGCCATATGCGCGTGTAATGAGCCAAAGTTCGAGCTTGCTCGAAACCTTGGCGAATACCGCGACAGCGAGCCCGCAAGGGCGAGATTTTGGGAGGACAAGCATATGAGAAAGAATTTAACAGAGATCGTTTTTATCTTAGACCGCAGCGGTTCCATGAGCGGACTGGAACGGGACACCATCGGCGGATTCAATTCTATGATTGAGCAGCAGAAAAAAGCAGAGGGCGAAGCACTGATTTCAACGGTATTGTTTGACAATGTGAGCGAAGTCCTGCATGACCGTGTAAATGTAAAGGACATCCGACCGATGAGCGATCGGGATTACACGGTTCGCGGATGCACAGCGCTCTTGGATGCCATCGGCAGTGCGATTCATCACATTGGAAATGTTCATAAGTACGCAAGACCGGAGGATGTGCCGGAACACACCATGTTTGTAATCACTACGGACGGAATGGAGAATGCCAGCCGCCGATACAACAGCGAAAAAGTGAAGCAGATGATTGAGCGGCAGAAAGAAAAATACGGTTGGGAGTTTTTGTTCCTCGGTGCCAATATTGACGCAGTAGAGACCGCAAACCAGTTCGGAATCGGTGCAGATCGTGCAGTGAACTATCAGTGCGACAGTGAAGGAACTGCGTTGAATTATGAGGTGGTCAGCGAAGCAATCAGCTCTGTCCGGTGCAGTGCCCCGCTGAGTGCAGACTGGAAAAAGCGTATAGACGAGGACTACAAAAAGCGCGGAGGACGCGAACACAAGTAACTGTTTTTTTGAAGCCGGGGTGATGATTCACTCCGGCGTTTTCTTTGGCAGGAACTGCCGTTAAAGCATCCGAAACGGATGCGCAGCCCGATGCCGCAGGCAGCGTTCTAAGGGGATTGGGGAGTTTCCCCAACAAGCAGAAAATCGCTTTTGTGTCACGAAAGCCCTGCTTGCAGAAGACTTGGAATTTGAATTTTACGGAATCCCGCACTCTAATGAACCGTAATTTTTGATTTCAAAACGGAAAATGCTGTTTCATTCCGCCTCGGCACATGGTATAAAGAATCTGGATTTGTGCCCAGTTGATAAGCTGTGCTGAACGAGGTGACAAGATGAAAATGAGCTATAAACCGCTGTGGATTCTGCTGATAAAGAGGGATATGACAAAGACACAGCTGAGAACAAAAGCTGGAATCAGTACAAGGCAGTTAGCAAAGATGGGGCGTGGTGAGGATGTGAGTACAGACGTTCTCCGAAAAATATGCGCTACGCTTGACTGTACTTTGGATGATATTGTTGAAATGCTGCCGGACAAACCGAACACATAATTCAGGGAGGGATTTCAGATGCCGAGAACGATTACCGTCACAGGGATTGGGCGTGCCACAGCGAGGCCGGATACCGTTATTATTTCTATGACAAAGGAGTCGCAAGACAAAGATTATGATAGAGCTATGCAGATCGAGGGTGATGGCATTGCGGATATTGTACATTATTTGACTGAATCTAAATTCCACAAGGATATGATTAAGACAACGGACTTTAATGTACGAACCGAGTATGAGAATTTGAAAGACCGGTCGGGAAATTACCGTCGTACATTCAAATACTATGTGGTAAGTCAAAAGCTGAAACTCGAATTTCCTATTGATACGAAGCAATTATCTCTGGCATTGACGGCGATTTCGAAATCACAGACTTACCCTCAGCTTTCTATTTCCTTTGCTGTGAAAGATGCCACAGCGATCAATGAGGAAATGCTCCGCTCTGCTACGGCCAATGCAAAAAGGAAAGCAGAGGTGCTCTGTGATGCAGCGGGAGTAAAACTTGGAGACCTTGTTTCGATCAATTATAGCTGGGGAGAGCTGAACATCTGCTCTGATACTAATTATGATCTTGCTGAAGATTGTCTGGCAGACCAGATGGCTGTAAGGGCGATAGACATTGAGCCGGACGATATTGATATAAGAGATACTGCCACCTTTGTGTGGGAGATAGAATAACTTTGAAAAGCAAAGAATTGACAGGAGGCACCCAATGGTCACCGGAGTAATCAAGAATAAAATAGATAAGATTTGGACAGATATCTGGGCGGGAGGAATTTCCAACCCCCTGACTGTCATTGAGCAGCTCACCTATCTCATGTTCATCCGCTCTCTGGATGAAAAAGAGTTGGAGACGGAAGAGTTTGAAAACATGACCGGGGAAAAGATGGATAAGATTTTCCCTCAGTCGTCGGCAGGACAGTCCATGCGATGGAGCAAGTTCAAGAACAATGACCCGCGTGAAATGTTTGCTCTTATGTCTCAGAGAGTCTTCCCGGCTATCAAGAGTATGAAGTATGGCAGACTTCCCGATTTTGACAATCAGGGTAATCTGATTGAAATTCCGGATCAGGAGGACAGACAGGCGGTGGGAGAGACGGCTTTTGCCAGGTATATGAGTGACGCCATGTTCCTGATTCCCACGCCGCAGGTGCTGCAAAAAATTATCACTGGACTGGACGACCTCTATGAGCACGACATTGCCGACCTGGATATGCAAGGCGACCTCTACGAGTATATGCTTGACAAGCTTTCTACTGCCGGTCAGAACGGGCAGTTCCGGACACCGAAGCATATTCGTGAGATGATGGTGGCATTGTTGCAGCCGACACCCGATGATGAAGTCTGTGATCCGGCCTGCGGCACCGCTGGTTTCTTGGTTTCAGCTTCAGAATACATTCGCAAAAACTATGAAGCCACGATGACGCCAGAGCAATGGGAGCACTTTTCGGGTTCAGCATTTACAGGATTCGATACCGACCGAACCATGCTCCGAATTTCAGCAATGAACCTGATGCTGCATTCCATCACTACACCGGAGATTGATTACCGTGACAGCGTCTCCAAGCAGAACAGTATTTCCAACTACTACTCGGTGTGCCTTGCGAATCCTCCTTTCAAGGGCACCATTGATGCAGAAAGTATTAATGATAATCTGAAGGCTGTGACCAATACGAAGAAGACGGAGCTTCTGTTTGTTGCTCTGTTTCTGCGGATGCTTAAGGCTGGTGGACGTTGCGCCTGCATCGTTCCGGACGGCGTGCTCTTTGGTTCATCCAATGCCCACAAGTCTTTGCGGAAGGAACTTGTGGAGAATCATCAGTTGCGGGCAGTGATTTCCATGCCCTCCGGCGTGTTCAAACCTTATGCCGGTGTTTCTACCGCTGTGCTGGTGTTCACCAAAACGGGAGCAGGCGGTACGGATAAGGTCTGGTTTTATAACATGAAGGCGGATGGGTACAGCTTGGATGATAAGCGCAGTGCTATTGAACAGAACGACATTCCGGACATCATTGCCAGATTCCAGAATCTTGATGGAGAGGGAGCAAGGGAGCGCACCGAGCAGAGTTTCTTTGTTCCAAAGCAGGAGATTGTGGACAATGGCTATGATCTCTCGATCAACAAATATAAAAAGGTCGAGTATGTTCCGGTGGAGTATCCGTCAACATTTGAGATTTTGGCGAACCTGAAGGCATTGCAGGCACAGATTGACACGGAAATGGCTGAACTGGAGGCAATGCTGAAATGAACAACTTTGTATTTGTGAGGGTGACATATGAGTAAGTACAAATTTACAGATTGTGTTGATATTGTAGGACAAGCTTGTAAATCATTTGATGGTGAGAAAAATTATATAAGTACAGGTGCTGTTGATATTGATCATATATCTGAATCAGGTATTGAAATAGTTGATTATGATTCTAGACCTTCACGTGCGAATTTGGTGTGCAATGCCAATGATATTATTTTCGCCAAAATGATGGGGACATTGAAGACTTTAGTAATTGATGACGAACTTTCGGAAAATATTTATTCGACTGGTTTTTGCGCTGTAAAAGCAAAAAAAGATATTATCACCACGGAATGCTTATATCATTTACTAACTAGTCCCACGTTCTTGAATCAAAAAGATAAAAATTGTTCTGGAGCTACACAGAAAGCAATAACAAATGCTGGACTAGATAAAATAGTAATTAGAATTCCTTCATTACAAGAGCAGCAAGTAATTTCAAAGCAATTGGACAGATTATCAAAGATAATAAAGATGAGAGAAGAAGAATTAGTTAAGCTTGATGAACTCATCAAAGCCCGATTTGTCGAGATGTTTGGGAATCCAGCTAATAATGAAAAAGGTTTTATAAAAGCTCCTATGGGAGATTACATGACAGTGCTAACTGATTTCAGCTCGAATGGTAGCTATAAGACTTTAGATAGTGGTGTAACAATGTATGATGAACCTAATTATGCATGGATGGTTAGAACAACAGACTTAGAGTCTGGAGATATGACAGCCATTAAGTATATTGATGAGGAGGCTTATGAACTTTTGGCTAAATCAAAGATATATGGTGGCGAAATAATCATGAATAAGATTGGTAGTGCTGGAAAGATTTATTTAATGCCACAAATAGATATGCCAGCATCATTAGGTAGAAATGCCTTTATGTTTAGATATGATGAACGCATTAATGTAAAGTTTTTGTATCACCTTCTTACATCAGAGTATGGACAGAGAGAAATTCAACAATATGTACGAGGTGCTGTAACCAAGACTATTACTAAAAATGATGTAAGGGCTGTACTTATAATTGTTCCACCAATTGAGTTACAAAATGAGTTTGAATTATTTGTCGAACAAGTCGACAAATCAAAAGCTGTCGTACAGAAGGGACTGGATGAAGCACAGATGCTCTTTGACAGCCTGATGCAACAATATTTTGGATAACTAAAGGAAAATAGTGGGGTAGGATGTTGGTAAGAAAGGAATCCTATCATGGAAGAAAAGCTTGTCAACATTCTGAATGCTATGGCTGAATATCTGAGTATCCCTCAGATGAAGAAACTACAGGAGGTGCTGTTGGAGCAGCTGACAGAAGCAGAACCACAGAAAGAAGAAATCTCCAATGGGGAATATTTGAAGCTGTTTCTCGACGCCAAGAAGATTGAAGGCTGTTCTGCACGGACATTGCAATATTATCGGGTAACGATTCAACACTTTCTTACCAATGTTGAAACGCCGACTCGGAAAGTTACAACCGAAGAAATCCGTGGTTATCTTGTGGATTATCAGAAAATCAATAATTGTAGCAAGGTGACGGTGGATAATGTGCGCCGGAACCTCTCCAGCTTCTTTTCATGGCTAGAGGAAGAGGATTATATTTTGAAAAGCCCCATGCGGCGGATTCATAAAATCAAGACCAAAACGGTGGTAAAGGAAGTCATTTCCGACGAAAATATGGAGATGATGAGAGACAACTGCACAGAACTTCGAGATTTGGCTATGATTGATCTGCTCTATTCTACCGGCATCCGTGTGGGTGAGCTGGTCAACCTCAACATTGCCAACGTGGATTTTGAACGCCGGGAATGCGTGGTGTATGGCAAAGGCGATAAAGAGCGCCGCGTGTATTTTGATGCTAAAGCAAAAATTCACTTGCAGAACTATCTTGCTGCCCGCACGGATGACAATCCTGCTCTGTTCGTTACGCTGGACGCACCCCACGAACGTCTGAAGATCAGCGGCGTGGAGATTCGGGTGCGGGAGTTGGGGCGAAGTTTGGGCTTACCTAAGATTCACCCACATAAGTTCCGGCGCACGATGGCCACCAGAGCGATTGACAAGGGAATGCCCATTGAGCAGGTGCAGAAAATCCTTGGTCATTCGCAGATTGACACTACAATGCAGTACGCCATTGTGAACCAGAACAACGTGAAGACCTCACACCAGAAATACATTGCTTGAAGATTTCATCAGCTTTGTATTTGTGGGGATGAAAAAATGAAAATAGGAGATATTTGTTCATATGCATCAAAGTCTGCAATAAAAGCTGGCGAGGCTGTTGATGGTGCTGAATATATGTTTTTTACATCAAGTTCTGATGAAAACAAAAGGTATTCTGATTATCAAATAGATGGTGAAGGAATAATTATGGGGACTGGAGGGAATGCAACATTGCATTACTACTCGGGAAAGTTTGCCGTTTCGACAGATTGTGTGGTCTTGCAACCAGATAAAAATGTTGAATGCAAATACCTTTATTATTTCTTTAAAGCTAACATGAAAGTGTTAGAGGCTGGGTTTAAGGGGGCTGGCTTAAAGCATACTAATAAGAATTATATTAATGATATTGAAATCAATGTAATTCCGAATATTGAAGAGCAGAAGGAAACTATAGCGTTATTTGACAAATTACAGAAGATAATCGATGGAAGGCAGGCAGAACTAAAAGAATTAGATGAACTCATTAAAGCCCGATTTGTAGAGATGTTTGGTGATCCTATTGCAAATCCAATGGGATGGAGTACTGAAAGATTGGAATCTGCTTGTAAAATTATTGTGGATTGTCCGCATTCGACACCAAATTATACAACTGAAAACACAGGATATATGTGTATAAGAACCTCGATTGTTAAAAAGAATCATATTCTGTGGGATGAAATAGAGTACATATTCGAAGAAGAGTTTAATAAGAGAATACAAAGAAAGCAACCTGAGAAGGGAGATGTAATTTATACAAGGGAAGGTGCAATTTTAGGTATTGCTGCGATAATTGACAGAGAATGTAATGTGGCTTTGGGGCAACGTTCAATGCTATTATCTCCCGATACGGAGAAATGTACCTCTGAGTTTTTATCCTATGCAATGAACTGCCAATCATTTTTGGACAATGCGCTTAGGGGACAATCTGGTTCAGCATCTCCACATATAAATGTAGGTGATATCAAAGCATTTGAGATGATAATACCACCAATTGAAATGCAACGAGAGTTTTCTGCTTTTACAAAACAAGTCGACAAATCAAAAGCTGTCGTGCAAGCTGCCCACGTTATTACACGGAATTCACATAGCAGGAGGAAACAGAAATGTCGAATTTTGAATTTCTAAAATCACAAAAGCAATATTCGCTTTTTGCCTCTGCCGCGATTGAGGCAGAAAAAGTATATGGTTCTGCCCCTGCCATGTGCGCCGTGGGCTGTCGGAAAGCATTGGAGCTGGCAGTGAAATGGGTTTACGCTGCGGATAACACGATGGAGATGCCCTATCGGGACAATCTGCAATCGTTGATCCATGAACAGAGCTTTCGTTTTGCAGTAGATTATAATACCTGGGGGAAACTGGCCTTTATCATCAAGCTGGGAAATCTGGCAGTACACACCGAGCGCAGCGTGCAGGCTGCTGACGCACTGAATTCCTTGAGGGGATTGTTTGAGTTTATCCAGTGGGTAGACTACTGTTATGGTTCGGATTATGTAGAGCGCCATTTTGATGAGGCGCTGATCCCGACAGAGAAGGTCATTGTCGATACAAAAAAGATAAAAGAACAGGAAAGCCTGCTGGGCGAAAAAGATGCTGAGATCGAAGCGCTCCGCAAGCAGGTGGAAGCCCTCTCCGCTCAGTACACTGCTGAAAAGGAGCAGCACCGTCAGGAACGCAGCTTTGAAGCGGAGGATTTGTCCGAATTTAAGACCCGGAAAATCTATATTGATGTGGGCATGAAACTCATGGGCTGGAAGTTCACCGGCGTGGATGCAGACGTGCAGGAGGAATATCCTGTAGAGGGCATGGCCGGTGTCATCGGGCAGATGGGCTATTGTGATTATGTCTTATTTGGTAAAGATGGTCGGCCTCTGGCAGTCGTGGAGGCCAAGCGAACCAGCAAAGACCCAAACATTGGACGCAAGCAGGCGGTGTTGTATGCAGATTGCCTGGAGCGTAAATTTGGCCGCAGACCAATGATGTTTACCACAAATGGATTTGAAACCTACTTTTGGGATGACCAAACCAGCCCACAGCGTGCTGTCAGCGGTATTTTCAGCAAGGATGATCTGCAAAAGCTGATGTATCGCCGTCAGGAACGCATGGATTTGATGACGGTTCCGATCAGCGATAAGATCACAGACCGCTATTATCAGAAGGAGGCGATCCGTGCCGTATGTGAGCAGACCCAGCTGGGCTTTCGCAAACACCTTCTGGTCATGGCCACCGGCACAGGAAAAACAAGAACGGCCTCCAGCCTGACGGATGTACTTAGCCGTGGAAAATGGATCACAAATATTCTTTTTCTGGCTGACCGTACTGCGCTGGTCAAGCAGGCGAAGGATGACTTTAAGAATTATTTGCCGGATATGTCGCTGTGCAATCTTTGTTCCAACAAAGATGACCGCGCGGCAAGGATTGTGTTCTCTACCTACCCTACCATGCTCAATGCCATTGATTCGGCAAAAACAGAGAGCGGCATTCCGATGTTTACGCCGGCCCACTTTGACCTGATTATCATTGATGAGAGCCACCGGAGCATTTTTAAGAAATACCGGGCAATTTTCGAGTATTTTGACGCGCTGATGGTAGGACTGACTGCAACACCAAAAACAGATGTTGACCGCAATACCTATGACTTCTTTGAAATGGAGCATGGGGTGCCTACCTATGCTTACGACTACGAAACTGCCGTGTATACAGATCATGTACTGGTGCCCTATTACAACTACGAGGTCAAAACCAAGTTTCTGGATGAGGGTATTACCTATGACGAGCTGTCTGATGAAGACAAGGAGCGCTATGAGGAAGACTTCATTGAAGATGGCATGATGCCGGACTTTATCCCGTCCGCAAAGCTGAACAATTTTGTGTTCAACGAGACCACAGTGGATATTGTCTTGCAGGACCTGATGGAGCGGGGAATTCATGTTGACGGTGGAGATCGGCTTGGAAAAACGATTATCTTCGCCCAGAATAAGCGCCATGCGGAATTTATTCTGGAGCGGTTCAATAAGCTCTATCCGCAACACAACGGGACATTTGCGCAGAGGGTGATTTGTGACGACACCTATGCCCAGACTGTGATTGACGACTTCAAATCGCCGGAGAAGCCGCCTTATATCGCTGTATCTGTGGATATGATGGATACCGGTATCGACGTGCCGGAGTGCGTCAACCTTGTATTCTTCAAAAAGGTACGTTCCAAGGCGAAGTTCTGGCAGATGATTGGCCGGGGTACGCGTCTGTGCAAGGAATTGACCTGTCAGGATGAAATTGACGGTGAATATACAGATAAACGCCGCTTTATGATTTTTGACTATTGCGGAAACTTTGAGTATTTCCGCACGAATAAGGAAGGTTATGAAGCCAGGGAGACAAAATCCCTTTCCGAAAATATTTTTGGGAAGCGAATCCGGCTGGCGGTAGCACTTCAGGAAAGTGCTTTTTCGGAAGACAGCTATCAGGTCTGGCGGCAAAGCCTTATTTCGGAATGCCACGGGCAGGTCTGTGCGCTGAATGACGAACTGGTTTCGGTTCGTCTGCGCGAGCAGTATGTGGAGAAATACAAGGAAATTCAGACGTTTTCTTATATCAGTGAAGATGATAAGGGAGAACTGATCGCACAGATCGCACCTATCGTCACCTTGGAAGATACTGACGAATGCGCCAAGCGGTTTGACAACTTTATGTATGGTCTGATGATTGCGAGTATCGAGCAGATGTCTGCCTTCAAATATGCCAAAAAGCAGCTCTGTGATGTTGCCGCACTTTTAGAGAAAAAGGTCAGCATTCCGCAGGTAAAGGACAAGCTGGACATCATTAAAGAGATTAACACGGACTCTTTCTGGGATGCGAACGACGTGCTGCTGTTTGAAAAAATCCGGCAGGAACTTCGGGAACTGATTAAATTCCTTGACAGAGGAAACGGACAAAAGCCCATCATCACGCATCTGAACGATCCAATCACTGCGCAGCAGGAAGGACAGACGATGGAGGCTGCATATGATTTTGAGGATTACCGCGCTAAGGTAAACCGCTATGTCAATGAGAATGTCAATACACTGGCAATTTATAAGCTGACGCATAATATTCCGCTGACATCCGGCGATTACAATAAGCTGGAGCAGGTGCTGACCAGTGAACTGGGCTCCAAAGAGGATTACGCCAGAGAATTCGGCGATACGCCGTTTGGCCTGCTGATCCGTAAAATCGCAAAGCTGGATCATGAGGCGGCTATGCAGGCATTCTCGTCTTTTATTAACGATGAGAATTTGAACCAGCGGCAGATTGCCTTTGTACTGAAAATCATCAACCATGTAGAGCTGAACGGTTACATGGACAATACCGCGGACTTGATGAAGCCGCCCTTTGATAAGCCGGTCAGCTTTGTGAAGCTGTTCGACACAAAAACCAGAGCGGCACTGATGCAGACCATCGCATCCATCAGGGATAATGCGGTGAATATTGTGGCGTAAAATCAGACAGGGATAAGGGAATAAACAGGATAACCACCCAGTGGAGGGATATAGATGGAAATGACAAGTCAGTTTAAGTGGATCGCGTTTTATACGGCTTTCGCAACGAAACTGCTCGAATATAAGAAAGACCGGCAAACGCTGATTCAAAAGCTTCAAAGCACTTACTCAGCCATTGGGATGAAACTGCCGAAACTCAAAAAGGATAATATTCCGAAGGATATTGACCCGTTTACCGTGTTTGGGTTGTTCAATAAGGGGATCACAGACACGAACCGAAAAGCGATTATAGGCGGATTGATTTCGGAGTTTTCCGTCTCAGCAGAAGTACCGGACGATTTTTCGGGCATACCCGTCCTGAACAATATGATGGCTACCTTTTATGCCTTTGAGGACACACGAAAAGAGCATGACATTGATAACCTGTGGGCCGTTTTTGAAGCGGCGCTCGCCCTCGCAGATAAAGATACGGAGGAACGCAGGGCAGCATTTTCCGCTGCATACGATCAGGTCCTGACGCAGTTTGCCGTCCGCTGGAATATCACGATGGGGCTTTATTGGATTCGCCCCAATACTTATCTGAATCTGGATTCACGCAATCGCTGGTATATGAGCAACCCGGCCAATATGTCTGCGGGTGTGGTATCTGATGTTTCTTCCATGAAATCAGTACCTTTTGCCCGAAAGTATCTGGAGCTGTGCGACAAATGCAAAAGCGTACTCAAGTCGGGCAGCTATCCATATCAATCCTTCCCGGAGCTTTCTTATCATGCCTGGGTCGCATCTCTGTCAGATGACCAGAGAGAAAAGGAAGATTCGAAATCGGGTAAGAGTCATGCGGCATTTTTGCGCTGGTTCAAGCCTGTATTGCAGGCACTCCGGGATCTGGGGGGAGCCGCCACTCCGGCGGACACACGCAGGAAAATTATTGAGAATGAACACCTGACGGAAGAAGAGATCAGCGAAACCAGAGGGCGCAATAACGTCAACAAATTTGAAAATGAGGTTGCTTTCGCCAGAAGCTATCTTGTCAGCGACGGCTATATTGATAACAGCGTGACAGGCATCTGGAAGCTCACTGAGGCTGGCATGACCGTGGATATGACAGATGAACTGGCTTCTGAGACCTTCAAAAATGGCGTGGCCCGTATGAAATCAAAAAGAGCTGCAAAAGAAAACGCATTGGGAGATGCAGATGTGGATACGGTTCATTACTGGCTATATGCACCGGGCGAAGGCGCTGCCATGTGGGATGATTTCTATCAAGCTGGTGTCATGGGACTTGGCTGGCATGAACTTGGAGATTTGAATACTTATGCGAGTAAGGAGGAAATGAGAGATCAGCTCCGGGAGTTACGCGGAGGTGAATCTTCCTATAAAAATTCCGCTCATGCGGTCTGGCAGTTTGCGCATGATATTAAGCCTGGAGATGTTATTTTCGCAAAGCGTGGCCGATCAGAAATTCTTGGCCGTGGCTTTGTGGAGTCTGACTATGAATATGATGAAAATCATGAGGGCGAGTATCCCAACGTTCGCCGGGTAAGATGGACGCATAAAGGCAGCTGGCAGAGCGATGAAATACTTGTCATGAAAACCTTAACGGACATTACGGATTACCCTGATCTGGTAGGAAAAATCAACGCATTCTTTGAAGATGACCGTGCGGAGACAGAAGAAGAAAGCAAAGAAGTCAAGTATCCTCCGTATACGGCAGATGATTTTCTTGAGGACGTGTTTATCGGTGAAGATGCCTACCATACATTGGTAGGCGTCCTTAAAAGCGAGATGAACATTATCCTACAGGGTGCTCCCGGCGTTGGAAAGACATTTCTCGCAAAGAGGCTTGCTTACTCGATTATGGGAGTGAAGGATGTCGAGCGCGTAATGATGGTACAGTTCCATCAGAGTTACTCGTATGAGGATTTCATCATGGGATTCCGGCCGTCTGCAAGTGGATTCGAGCTGAAAAAAGGCGCATTTTATAATTTTTGCAAACGTGCGGAGATTGACACCGAAAATGACTATTTCTTTATCATTGATGAGATCAACCGCGGCAACCTGAGCAAAATCTTCGGTGAACTGTTCATGCTGATCGAAAATGACAAAAGAGGCAGCAAAAATAAATTGCAGCTGCTTTATTCGGACGAGATGTTTTATGTCCCGGATAATGTTTACATTATCGGCATGATGAATACGGCAGACCGCAGTCTTGCAATGCTCGATTACGCGCTGCGAAGAAGATTTGCATTTTTCGATCTGCGACCGGCTTTTGATTCCGAAGGATTCCGGGCATATATGGAAGAACTGGATAACCGCAAATTTGATAACCTGATTCAATGTGTGAAAGGGCTGAACGAACGAATCGCGGCGGATGAATCTCTGGGGGAGGGTTTTTGTATTGGGCATAGCCATTTTTGTAATATGTCAGCGGAAGATGTAACGGATAAAAAGCTCTCAGGGATTGTAGAATATAAGCTGATTCCAATGTTAAAAGAATACTGGTTTGACGAACCGCTTCGGGTAAAGGAATGGAGCGACGCATTGAGGAGCGCAATCCAATGATCCGGATACAGAATATATACTATATGCTTGCGTATGCGTTTCAGGTATTGAATGAGCGGGGGTACAAAAAAATAGCGACAGAGGATTTTGATAACACAGCCGAATTATGTGCTGCGATTCTTGCCCGTGGAATCAGCACGCAGTTGAAGCGAGGTCTCGGCAGGCAATATATTCCAAAAACGGAACCGCTATCCTCACTCCGGGACAAAATAGACGTTACGGAATCGATAAAGACACAGGCTTTTCTGCGCAAGCAGATGATCTGTACCTATGATGATTTTTCGGTAAACGCTTATATGAACCGAATCATCAAATCCACGGTTCAGCTGCTTCTTAAGGCGGATATTTCAAAGAGCCGCAAGAAGGAATTAAAAAAACTAATGCTGTATTTTACAGAGGTTGAGCCGCTCGATCTCTATTCTGGGAACTGGAACATACAGTATGACCGCAATAACCAGACATACCGGATGATGATCTCCATTTGCTATCTGGTTGTGAAAGGGCTTTTGCAAACGCAATCCGACGGAACGACGAAGCTGATGGATTTTCTGGACGAACAGCGTATGCACAGACTGTACGAAAAGTTCATACTGGAATACTATCGCAGGGAATTTCCGCAGATTTCGGCCAATGCGTCGCAGATTCCCTGGCAGCTGGACGATGATATGGGGGAAATGCTACCGGTGATGCAGACAGATATTATGCTCAGCCATGCGGATAAAGTCCTTATCATTGATGCGAAATATTACGCTCACACAACGCAGCTGCAATACGATAAGCACACGCTCCATTCGGGCAACCTGTATCAGATTTTCACTTATGTGAAGAATAAGGAAGCGGAGCTTCGGGACAAAGAACATGAGGTATCCGGTATGCTCCTTTATGCCCGAACGGAAGAAGAAACGCAACCGGATCATACCTATCAGATGAGCGGCAACAAAATTTCTGTGAGGACACTTGATCTGAGCCGGGATTTTTCAGTCATCAGGCGACAGCTTGATGATATTGTAATGGAGCATTTTTCGATTGCTGTGTGACAGCGAAAGAAAACGGGAGGCTTACTGTATGAACACGAAGAATCTAAATTTGATCTTTCAGAATTATATATCACGGTTTGAGTATCTAAATGCGCCGGACGGAGCAGATGAAAATTACAAATGGTATGCCGTGAGGAATTTCCAAAATATTTTTGATATTGACGCGCCTGACTTTGCTGCCATGCTGAAGCAGGCTTGCAAGGCTACGGTGAATCTGATTGACAGCTATATGCAGCCTTTCGGCGGCCTTGTGGTTATGGCTGAAAAGTGTGGAGAAGCCGAGACGATCCGAGAAATGTTCCGGCAACTTTATGCAGGGGACAGTGGGGATTTATCGGTACGTCAGGAAAAAATCAACGTATTCCTCAAGTCCTGTTATGAGCTTTTGGCAAAGCATTATCCTACAAGCCACCTGTATAAGAATGATCAGCGTTCTGCAATGGCATATTTGTGGTTCTACGATCCGGAGCACAATTTTATGTGCAAAGCTACCGAGGCGCAGTATCTGGCGAATGCGGCAGAATTTTACGATGACTGGGGTACTTATGCCTCTTTTCATCTGGATGTGTATTACCGCTTTTGTGCAGCACTGCTCAATGAGATACGCAGCAATACAGCCCTGGTGAATATTCATCAGAGTCGCTTTGAGGGGCATGAGGCGGAAATGCACTCGGATATCAATCTCCACATTCTGGCCTTTGATATTATTTATTGTGCCAGAACATATGGCCTTTATGCCGGCGTGGAAATCAAAGAGCACTCAGCCGAGGATAAGCGGCTGTATCAGCAGCGCAAAGCAAAAGCTGCCGAATTTCCCGTCGTTTATCGATCGATATAGAACCGTTTTTAAGCAGGGTGCAGGGATACCAAGACAGGTTGAGAGCGCTCAGAAAGCATTAGAACTGTATGTTTCATAGCTGGATTAATCAGCTTTATTGACAAGAAGGACTGCGTATCGCAATCCAACTATTTATGGGGGTAATTGAAAATGAAGATGTACAAACTGATCGGAGCTGACGGCAAGGAATATCTATCTGAAACGCCGGGCGAATACGGTGGAAATGGAAAGCTGAAGATTTATGGTCGTTTGAATTGCCCGTCTGCCCTTTCTACAATCCGTCGCTTCCCCGGCAGCTTTGAGAAAATACGCGTATTTTTTGCGGACGAAAAGACTGCTCTGGCCGCAGGGTATCGCCCATGCGGAAATTGTCTGCGGGCGAAGTATAAAGAATACATGGAAAACCCGGACAAGTATTGTGCGAAGTTTGGATTATAAGGAAATGTGTTGATATTCTCCGAGGGAGGGCAGAAAATGTGTGGCGTTTTTCATGTGGATGACAGTACCTTGCGGGACATGGAAAATATTGTGCAAAGCATAGATAACAGCATTCGGTCTATGCGCTTGCGGAGAGACATTCATCCGACGGATATGGCACCGGTCATCTATAGGGAAAACAGAAAGCTGAAACTTTCCTGCCAGTCCTGGGGCTGTCCGAAGATTTTGGACGGCGGCGTGATTTTTAATGCCCGCACCGAGAGTGTCCGGGAGAAAAAGCTGTTTTCTGCGGGCATTCAGTATCACAGAGCGGTAATTCCGGCGGCGCACTTTTATGAATGGAATGCAAGCCGGGAGAAGAACACGTTTCGCAGACAGGATGGCCGGACAATGTTCCTGGCCGGGTTTTACGACATCATTGGAAACAAGGAACATTTTGTGATACTGACTACACAGGCGAATGACAGTATGCGGAGCGTTCACGACCGAATGCCGCTGGTGCTGGAAGAACGGCGGCCGGAAGACTGGATATGTGATGACCGGTGTACGAACAGGCTCCTGGAGCAAGTGCCGGTTCTCATGAACCGTCAGTCAGAGTATGAGCAAATGTCGCTTTTCTGAATCGTGAGTAAATCCAGTCGGAGCAATGAAAACGTTGGAGGTCGAGCGCATGGAGCATCTTCGCTGCGTAGTGGAACGAATTACATATCAGAACGCAGAAAACGGCTATTCTGTGCTGAAGGTCGCCGTGAAGAAGGCGCAGGATCTCGTGACAGTAGTTGGGATCATGCCGGAAACCCACGTCGGCTCTGTGCTGTCTCTGGAGGGTTACTGGAAGGTTGACGCGAAATACGGCAGGCAGTTTTGTGCGGAAAAATTTGAGGAAACGCTTCCGGCAACGGTCTATGGGATTGAGAAATATCTTGGCTCCGGCCTGATCAAAGGTGTTGGGCCGAAGTTTGCGGGACGAATTGTTCAGAAATTCGGCAAGGATACGCTCGATGTTATCGAGGAAACGCCGGATCGCCTTCTTGAAGTAGAGGGAATCGGAAAAATCCGCGTGGAGCGGATCAAAAAGAGCTGGGTTGACCAGAAGGAAATCAAGAATATCATGCTGTTCCTTCAGGGATATGGGGTCAGTACGGCTCATGCTACGAAGATTTATAAAACGTATGCGTCAGACAGCATCAATGTCGTAAAAGACAACCCGTACCGGCTTGCCGATGACATCTGGGGCATTGGTTTTAAGACAGCGGATACGATTGCCGAAAAGCTGGGGATCGGGAAAGACCGCTTTATCCGGCTGCGCAGCGGGATTCTTTACACGTTAAATAAGCTGGCGGAAAACGGACATTGCTACGCAGAGCGGGAGCAGCTTCTGTCTACCGCTGTAAAACTGCTGATGCCGGGGAAAACCGGTGAGGCGCAGTCGGAGAAACAGGCTGCGGCATTTGAGGAAAAGCCGCTGTTGACAGAGGAAGCGCTGCAAAGCAGTCTGGAAGAGGCGCTTGACGAAATGCTGGGGACAGAGGATGTCATCCGGGATGAGGAGGCCATCTATCTGCCGCCGTATTGTTTTTCCGAAACCGGCTGTGCAAAGCGGATTCTGACCCTCTTATCCGCCAGCCGCCGCACCGCACCCGACGCGGACAAGGTTTTGGAGAGCGTGAAAGCACAGACGGAAATCACCTATGACGAGATTCAGCTGGAAGCGATTCGGACGGCGGTGTCCTCCAAGGTGATGATCCTGACCGGCGGCCCCGGCACAGGCAAGACGACCACGACAATGGGAATTATCTCTGCTTACGGGAAGGCAGGCTGCGAAATCATTCTGGCAGCGCCCACCGGGCGGGCCGCGAAGCGAATGTCCGAAACCACTGGCATGGAAGCGAAGACGATTCACCGTTTGCTGGAATACAAGCCTCCGGAGGGGTATCAGAGGAATGAGCAGGCTCCGCTGGAGGGAGATGTCCTGATCCTGGACGAATGCTCCATGATCGATATCATGCTGATGTATAATCTCCTAAAAGCGCTGCCGGATCATATGACGCTCATCATGGTGGGCGACACTGACCAGCTTCCGAGCGTCGGCGCGGGGAATGTTCTGAAGGACATGATCGCGTCCGGCCGGATTCCGGTTGTGCGTCTTACGAGGATTTTCCGTCAGGCACAGGGCAGCCGGATTATCATGAATGCGCACCGCATTAACCGGGGCGAAGTGATTGATCTGCGTGGCGGGAAAGATTCGGATTTCTTCTTTGCATCGAAGGAAACAAACGAGGAGGTCGTGGAGACGCTCGTGCAGTTTTGCACCAGAAACCTTCCGCGCTATTATCATGCGGATGCGTTTCGGGATATTCAGGTACTGACGCCGATGCAGCGCGGCATCTGCGGCGCGGCCAATCTGAATCAGGTTCTCCAGCAGGCCATGAACCCGTCTTCGGTCTTTTTAAGGCGCGGAGGGACGGAGTACCGGCTGAAGGATAAGGTCATGCAGATTCGCAATGACTATGATAAGGAGGTATTTAACGGCGACATCGGGACGATTGCTGCCGTTGACATGGAAGAACGGGAGCTGACGGTCGATTATGACGGGCGTGCGGTCGTTTACGATGTTACAGAACTCGATGAACTGACACTTGCCTATGCAACGACGATCCACAAAGCTCAGGGTTCCGAGTATCCCATTGTGGTCATGCCGTTTACCATGAGCCATTATGTGATGCTCCAGCGGAATCTGCTCTATACCGGCGTGACCCGTGCAAAGAAAATTCTGGTGCTGATCGGGGAAAAGAAAGCACTCTGGTATGCCATCAAAAACGAAACAACCGCAGCAAGGAATACCCGTCTGGCAGAGCGCCTGAAGGACGGGACTGCTCCGCAGCAAAGCAGAGCTGCCGGAGAAATGCCGGGTGAACGAACCGTGACCTATAAAGGCGGGACGCAGATCACCTTTGTCCGGGAGGAACCGGCAGCCTATGGCGGCGGACTGTTTGAACGGCTCTCGCAGTCAAAGTTCCGCAGCAGCTTTTCTCTGAAAGCAAATGACCGTGCTTATATCCGGGATAAAGGGCTGGCTGTCGTGCAGTCGCACGCTGCGGATTTTGTGGCACAGCGTCTCGCACCCGCAGAACCGAAAAACGATGGAAAGCAGACCCCCATGCGGGGGCATCCTGTCTTTGTCGCCCAGCACGCAACGGCGACGTGCTGCCGGGGCTGTCTGGAAAAGTGGCATGGAATCCCAAAGGGCGTGGAGCTTTCCCAGGAGCAGCAGGAGTATATCGTCCGGGTGCTTATGGAGTGGATTCGGCGTCAAATATAGTCTTTATCCGGAAATGATTGCATCTGAGATACCGGCATATAAGGAATGGTATGAGGATTGAATGATTTTTGTCTTAAATCAAAGATCCAAAGCACGTTTCCGTAGGCTTTATGCAAAATCGCCGATTGAGTACCGGTTTCTCTGTGGTCACGATATTCAGAGCGAAGATGACGAGGATGCATTGGAGTACTACATGATTGGAGGATGGCTGGTTCAGCATAGGAAATATTCTGACTGGTCGAAAGAGAAATCGTTTGATTTGGCAGACATTCTTGAATTTATGCGAGTGGACAGGATAAGTATCCCACGATATATCAAGCGTACAAGATTTTATCGTAAAAAATTAACTTAAGAGATGACACGACAAGAATTATTTACATGGATACGCCAGCAGTACGGCACAGAGCTGGAATACCCCTGGCATGACTGGAATGCTGTGCTGTCAGGCTTCTGCAAACATTCGACGAACAGAGCTTCTGTGCTCTTGTAGATCACATCACGGTATTCAGCAAAGAAGATATCCGCTAACCTTCAGAAATGGCTCACAAATCAAGACTCTATAAAATGTCCGAATGGAGCTTTTTATTTTAATCGGGGTTGAATGAAATGCCCTTAAAGAGGTTTAATCAAATGAGCTAAATTAGCTTGTTCTAACTCAATGGAGGTTAATCGTATGAAAAAATCATCTGGGATTAAAGCAAAAGATTTGATCACCACAGGTATTTTTACTGCCATCATGTTTACTCTTTGCATGGCAGTAGCAATGCTGGGTTACATGCCAATATTTATTCCGCTTTTAGGCATCATCGTGTCGCTTATTGACGGTATTCCGTATGTGTTGTTTGTGAGCAAAACGAAAAAGTTTGGGCTTATAACCATTATGGGATTTTTGCTTGGATTACTAATCGGGGTCATGGGAATGGGCGTATATGCACCCTTCACCGGACTTATTGCGGGCTTTTTAGCGGATTTGTTATTAAAATCCTCGGATTATTCCAGTGCAAAAAAAGTAATTCTCAGCAAAGGTATTTTTTCAATATGGCTGATCGGCAACTATATTCCTATTGTTATTAGTCGTGATGCTTATTATCAAAATTTAGCACAGGGCGGTTACGGAAAGGCCTATGCGGATGCACTTATGAAGCTTATTCCGGACTGGAGTTTGATCCCATTACTTGTAGGCATATTTATCGCGGGCATCCTTGGTGCTTTGATTGGACGTTCCCTTCTAAAAAAGCAGTTCGAACGCGCCGGGATTGTCTAATCTATCATGCAGCCTATTCAAACGCGATCAAAAAAAGAATTTCTTGATCCTCGAACAAAAATACTTCTTGTCTTTACCATCGCTGCTGTCGTTGTGGGAGGAGGACATGGATATTGGCTGGCTCCGATTCGAATACTCCTTATATCCGTTCCCTTTATACTGTTTCTGATTGAAAGCAAGTGGAAATATGCCGCCATATATGCCATTTTATTCATAGCGGCCTATGTAGGGCAGATATATCTTTTGCCGCTCGTTACCGGATTTTTAGGTTTTCTGTTGGTGGCTTTTTGCGGTATTTTTGTTCGCATGATGCCGGGGCTTGCCATGGGTGCCTATTTGTTCAGCTCAACGAAAATCAGCGAGTTTATGGCAGCAATGGAACGCATGCGTGTTCCTACCCAGATTACGATTCCACTTTCCGTTGTTTTTCGCTTTTTTCCTACCATCTTGGAAGAGTATCACGCCATAGCCGATGCAATGAAAATGAGAGGCATCTCTTTAGGTGGTTCAAAACCGTGGAAAACTGTGGAATATCGTCTGGTTCCGCTGATGGTGTCCTGCGTAAAAATCGGTGACGAACTTTCCGCATCTGCTTTAACACATGGCTTAGGCGCGCCGATTAGGCGCACCAATGTCTGTAAAATTGGATTCCATTTGCAGGATATACTCTTTCTGGTGCTTTGCCTGGTTAGCTTGTGTGTACTTATCTTTTATAAGGTCGGAGGTTCGTCATGATAGAAATAAGAAATTTTTCTTTTTCCTATACATCCTCTGGCCAAAGTACACTTAAAAATATCAATCTGAGAATCCCTGACGGTCAATGCGTTCTTTTAACGGGAATGTCCGGATGTGGTAAGACGACCATAATACGAGCTTTAAATGGACTTATTCCTCATTACTATGAAGGGAAAAGTTTGGGAAGTGTATCTGTTTTTGGTAAAAGTCCACAAACGCTTGCTCTGTATGAACTCGCGCCGATTGTTGGCTGCGTATTCCAAAATCCCAGCAGCCAGTTTTTTAATGTAGATACGGATAGTGAACTGGTTTTTGCCTGTGAAAATTTAGGTATGTCAAAAGAGGATATTCGATTGCGCTTTAACAAAATCGTATCCTCTTTGCATATTGAGAAATTGATGGGAAAGAGTTTGTTTCATCTTTCTTCCGGAGAAAAACAAAAAATTGCTTGTGCCTCTGTGGCTGTGCTTTCTCCCAATCTTGTTCTTATGGATGAGCCAAGTGCTAATCTTGATTTTTCCGCCATCGCAAATTTGCAAGAGATGATACAATTTTGGAAAGATGAGGGAAAAACAATCGTTATTGCCGAGCATCGCATCCATTATTTAAAAAATTTAGTGGATCGTGTGATATTGCTTGATGCCGGCGAGATGATCGGAGACTATCAAGGCGTTAACTTTTTCGAGTTACCGAGTTCGTTTTATGAAACGCATGGGATACGTATTCCGGACATAAAACAGCTTTCATTTGGAACTTCCGATCCATTATCGCCGACGAAAGATTTTTTAGAGCTTTACGATGTGAATTTTTCCTACCACAATACGCAAAGCGTATTGAGTATTCCGAAGTTTCAACTTCCTCTGGGAAGGGCAACCGCTCTCATAGGTTCAAACGGTGCCGGCAAGTCCACTTTTGCCAAACTTCTTTGCGGACTGGTGAAAAAAGACAAAAGCAAACTGATCTATAAAAACAAGACGTTTCCACCTAAAAAAAGACGTGATCTGACCTATCTTGTGCAACAGGAAGTGAATCATCAGTTGTTTACAGAAACGGTTATGGAAGAGCTTTTGATTTCTCAGGAAGAAGAAAATCATTCTGCAGCCGAGGCAATACTCCAAGAACTCCATCTGGATGGCTTTAAAGACGAACATCCCATGTCTCTTTCAGGAGGGCAAAAGCAGCGTGTTGCAGTAGCCTCCGCTCTGATGAGCAATCGAGATGTTTTAATCTTTGATGAGCCGACCAGTGGTCTTGATTTGGAAAACATGCAGCGTTTTGCACAAATCATAAAGAGAATCATTCTTTTAGGAAAAACATGCTTAATTATTACTCATGACCCGGAGTTTATTGCTCTTGCCTGTCAGCATATTGTTGAAATGAAAAATGGGCAGATTAAGGAGCAATATGATTTGAACCAGACGACAGTACAGAAATTGCAGAATTTTTTTAGAGAGGAGGTTTCATGACAATGAACGCCTTAGGCAATATGGGAGATAATATCAAAATGCAGAAACGAGAAGATGGCAGTTCTATCTTTTTTTTGCATGATGAAACCGGCTTGGGGATGATGACTTGCTACTCCCTTTTCGAAGGCGTCTTTGTACTTTTTAATGACTTTCATCTCAAAACTTGTTACTCAGCTTTCAAGCCACATCAATCGATGTTCACCATTGATTACTGTAAAGAAGGAAGAATAGAAAATAGCATTCATCCGGAAAAGTACACCTATATCAGTGCCGGTGATTTGCAGATGGAAGTACGCACCCAGCATTGCGGAGAGTTTTACTTTCCACTTAAACACTATCACGGAATCACAATCAGTATTCTCTTTCCGCAGGGTTCTGAAACGATAAGGACATTATTAAACGGATTTCCGGTTGATGTGGAAAATTTGAAAAACAAATTCTGTAGAACATCAAAAGGCTATGAAAGCTTTATTATGCGTTCCAATCCACAAACGAACCATATCTTAGCCGAAATTTATCAAATTCCTGAAAAAGATAGAGTCCCTTATCTGAAAATTAAGGTATTAGAACTTCTTCTTTATTTGGATGGTATGGATATTTCTTTGGCAAAACAACAAAACGACTTTTTAAATTTCGCCCAAGTAACTAAGATCAAATCTTTGGAAAAAAGGTTGACTTCACATCTTGACCGATTTTATACGTTAACCGAATGTTCGAGTTTCATTGATATGCCACTCACATCTATGAAAAAAGCGTTCAAAATTATTTATGGAAAATCGATTTATGCCTATATGCAAGAGTATCGCGTTAATGCAGCGGCTTTGCTCTTAAAAGATTCATCGAAGAGCATACTTGAAATTGCGAATGATTTAGGCTACCAAAACCCATCCAAGTTTTCAGCTGCCTTCAAGTCCCTTCGTGGATTAACGCCACGAGACTATAGAAAAACTCTTGTCTGAACGGAGCTGTTTTCCCATTAGAGGGTGGAACGGACCACACCTTATTTCATAAACTGTTTTGGAGAATACGTTGAATTCTCTTCGGCCAAAACAGTTTAGAAATGAGGTGTTTTTATTTTGAAAAGCAAAAAAAGAATATTGCCGATTGTTCTGTCTTTTGCAGACAGTGCGAAACCACAGTTTATACGATCTATTCTATTTGCCGTGCTAAGCGTTTTCTGTGGTTTTTTGCCTTATTTTGGGATCTATCAAGTCCTTCTTGTATTTTTTTCAAACGTACAAGACAGCAGTCAAATTTCTGTGCATTCACTTGTCCCTTGGTTCCTTTTGTGCGTCGCAGGATATGGCCTTAAAGTTTTGTTTCACACAATCTCAACGAATCGGTCTCATCATGCCGCCTACCATATTCTTAAAAATATACGAAGCCGACTGACCGATAAATTAATGCGATTGCCGCTTGGAACTGTAACAGGAAAAACTGCCGGTGAACTCAAGAGCATTATTGTTGACCGTGTAGAAACGATTGAATTACCTTTGGCACACTTGATACCGGAAGGCTTATCGAATCTGATTTTTCCTGTTATCGTATTTATTTTCATGCTGGCATGGAATTGGAAAGTCGCATTGGCATCTGTTGCCTGCATTCCTTTTGGCGTGCTCGCCTATGCGATCGTCATGAAGACATTTAACAGCAAATATGACAGCTATATGAAAGCTTCTAAAAAAGTGGACAGTGTGATTGTGGAATATGTGGAAGGCATTGAGGTTGTCAAGGCTTTTAATCAATCCGGTAAATCCTATAAAAAATATACGAATGCGATCACGTCCTTTAAAGATTTTACTTTAGATTGGTTTCGCTCCACTTGGCCGCTGATGAATTTTGCAGCGGCGATACTGCCGAGCACACTGTTAGGCATTCTTCCGGCAGGTATCTTGCTTTATGCTACAGGAAATCTAACACCTGCCGAACTAACGCTTACCATCATCCTTTCCTTAAGTCTGGTAGGCCCCGTTTCATACTTTACGACAGCTGTCAACGGCTATAAATCCATTGAATACGCTCTGCTGGATGTTCAGAAAATCTTAGACTTGCAAGAGCTTCCGGAAGAAAAAGAGTCGAAAGAACTGTCTGGTTATGACATTTCATATAAGGATGTCACATTTTCTTATGAAGAGGCTCAAGCACCTGTCGTTAAAGATTTTTCTTTAGAAATACCCGAGGAATCTTTCGTAGCTTTGGTAGGCCCTTCCGGCGGAGGAAAATCTACCTTATCTCGATTGCTTTTGCGTTTTTGGGATGTGAATCAGGGATGTATTTGTATCGGAGGAAAGGATATACGCTCTTTGCCACTTGGACAGCTCTCAGGACTCATCAGCTATGTTTCTCAGGATACTTTTCTTTTCAATATGTCCCTTTTTGAAAATATCCGCGTGGGCAATCCGGCCGCAACAAAAGAAGAGGTGTTTCAGGCTGCTCATATGGCACAATGCGAAGAGTTTATTTCACGTTTAGAACAAGGTTGGGACACGCCGGCTGGAGAAGCGGGGGACAAACTGTCGGGCGGTGAAAAACAGCGTATAGCAATTGCCAGGGCAATACTAAAAGATGCCCCTATCGTTGTTTTGGATGAAGCAACTGCATTTACTGATCCGGAAAATGAACTTCAACTCCAAAAATCGATTAATGAACTAACGCGTGGCAAGACGCTGTTAGTGATTGCCCATAGGCTTTCTACGATAAAAAATGCCGACAAAATCGTTGTTTTGCAGGAAGGCACAAAAGTGGCGGAAGGAACGCAGAATGAACTTCTGAAGGCTTGCTCCCTTTACCGCTCCATGTGGGAAGCACATGTTGGTGCCAAAGCATGGGCGGCATCCAATCAAGAGAAAGGAGCGGATCAATAAATGTTTACCATGATCAAACGTATCGTTGATTGGACAGGTTCTTATAAAAAAAGATTTTACTGGGGCATCGTCTGGTCGTTATTAGAGAATTTCTTTATTGCTTTTCCCTTGATGGGAGCGGCTTATGTTCTGAACCTTATGCTGCAGGATACGGCAGGGCTCAGGAGTTTGCACACAAAGGAAGCTTTATGGGCGCTTTTGTTTATGGTTTTCTGTGTTTTAGGTCGTTTCTTCTTCTCCTATCTGCGGGCTGTTTTTCAAGAAAGCATTGCTTATGAAAAAACAGCCGAGGAGCGCATCGAGATAGGCGATATATTAAAGCGAGTTTCCCTTGGCTTTTTTGATCGTCACAAGACCGGTGAAATTGCGGGAGCAGTTACAACCGACTTATCTGCTTTGGAATTGTATGCCATGAAGATGACGGATACGGTTATCGGAGCTTATTTGCAGACTCTTGCCATGATTCTATGCATCCTTTTTTTCTCATGGAAAGCGGCAACTGTTGCTTTCGTGGGTGTATTATGCTCTGCATTTTTCCAGCGCCGACTGGTGAAAGATAGCCGGGCAAACACAGCGGTGCGCCAGAAAGCCAATGATAGCATGATTAACGCATCACTCCAATTTATCCGTGGAATAACGGTTATTAAATCGTATGGGAGAACAGGAAGCGCCGTTGCAAAACTACAAAAATCTTTTTCCGATCAACGTGACATCAACATCAAAATAGAAAATGATTACATGTGGACGAACAGTCTTTATCAGTTAAGCCTAAAATTGACCTCCGTAGCAATCGCTTTTATGGTATGCCTTCAAACCATTCACGGTGAAATTTCTCTGCCTATCATGCTCATGATGGTGATCTTTTCATTTGTTATGTTTGCTCGTTTGGAAACGGTAATTACTGCTTCTCACACCTTGGAAATGATGCGAGCAGCGCTGGACAAACTTCAAACAATTAAGACGGCAAACTATATCGACGAAGATTCAAAAGACATTGTTTTAAACAATTTTGATATTTCTTATCAGAACGTATCCTTCGCTTACGATCACAAAAATGTTATCGAGAATGTGAGCTTTTCTCTTCCCGAAAATTCAACTTTAGCCATCGTGGGACCCTCCGGTTCCGGTAAAACAACGCTCTGTAATTTGCTTGCCAGATTCTATGATGTCAATCATGGGTCTATTTCTATCGACGGACATGATATCAGGGAAATGACTTGTGATACTCTGCTGCGATATATTTCGATCGTTTTTCAGCATGTCTATCTGTTTCATGACACGATATTGAACAACATTCGTTTCGGAAGACCGGAAGCCGGCATCGAGGAGATTAAAGAAGCTGCCAAAAAGGCGGCTTGTCATGAATTTATTGAGAATTTACCAAACGGCTATAACACGATGCTTGGCGAAGGCGGATCGACACTTTCAGGAGGAGAAAAACAACGCTTATCCATTGCTCGTGCCATACTAAAAGATGCACCTATCGTTATATTAGATGAAGCAACTGCCAGTGTTGATCCTGAAAACGAGCATTTAATTCAACAAGCCATATCCGCCTTGGTCAAAGGAAAAACATTGATCGTTATTGCCCACAGGCTAAACACAATACAGTTCGCTGACAATATTTTAGTTATAGACCAAGGAAAGCTGGTACAGCAGGGAACGCATGAACAGTTAATAGAAGAAGAAGGAATATATAAAGATTTCCGGAAAATACTCAATAAGACAAGTAACTGGCAACTCAGTTGAACAAATTTATTTTAATTTAGCAACTCCAATTATTATGAAAAGGGGGACTCCTGCATGCTCATGTTTGCAGTCAGTCCCTTTTGTTTTAGGGTTAGCGCATTGGTTTTCGTACCCCTTGCTCATTTTCGTACCCCTGAGTATGAGTTTCGTACCCTAAGCGGCTGTGCCGTTAAAATGTATCAAACAGGATTATTCCTCTGCCTTCTGCAATCAATAAGACTGATGCTGTTTCTGAGGCGGAATCTATTACCTCTGAAAAATGCTTATTGTATGTGGCGATGATTCGTGCGCAAAAGGGTGTTTATATTACCAGCTATGGACGACCTTCGGAGTTTCTTGGATAGCGTTGCATTTTTATAGGGAGGAGATCAAGACAGCAGGAATAGGCCCTTTACGGCTCCAAAACCCCTCCTGACAGTGCGAAGTGCGGCAGACTGATAAAAGGAAGCTCTGCATGAAGGAGCCCTTTATAAAGCGGATCCCCTATGACGAGATCATACTTGCCGCTGTTCAGCAGGTCTTCTGCCGGACCTTCATCCTTCACAATCCTGTCAACAGTGCAGAAATCAGAGGTAATATTGTGAGGGGCAATTGCTGCTGCAATGCTTTCACAGGTGATTCGTTCCCCTAAAATAAGGGCATGTTTGCAGGTACCCGCCGGCCCGTTTACAGCAACGGGCAGATGAAGGCTTTTTTTCTCGAGAATGACCTGGTCAAATACCTGCAGAAAGCGCTGGCGCTCTGTGTCCTCTTTGGCATGGCCGCACAGAAATTGCTCCGGGACAGGCAGCGTAATGGGAAAGCCGTAAAGGGTGGGAATACCATAGGTTCGTTCTAAAAAGGCCGAAAGCTCGTCGGCAGCAGAGGATATGGAGATATTACAAACGGCATCGGGAATAGACAGGATATCGTCCTGAGAATATTCCTGCCAAAGTAATGTATTCACGTGATAGCCTGCTGCGGATAATAAGCTCTGGAGCTCTGGGATTACCGGAAGACCGTGAAAATCCAGAGGGGTTGCACCAAGAAGGTTAACGGAGGGAAGCTTTGAAGAGGGGGCTGTACGGCTGCCTGAATCCGATTCGGATAAAGCAGATATGACCAGCTTTCGGTATAGCATTCGGATTCCGTCCAGGTAGAGGGCGAGACCGTTGGTCGGAAAGCCTATGGTATGGATACCGGAAATGGTCTCTATTTCAGAAGCGATCCCCTCCAGGTCGGTTCCGATTACCATTGGCACAGGGCTGCCGATGAGGTTAATAAGCTTCGGCTTTATGCGGCTGGCTGCATACAGAATTTTTTTTACAAGCGTTTCATCATCCCCCATAATGGCATCGATTTCCCGAAGCCCGGAGCATAGAATCGGCGATTTTGAATGAAACCATCGTGGTTCGTCATGCCCTGTATAATTGCCGGTACAGCCGGCCCCATCGTGAATGACGGTAAGAGCCTGATCGCCCAGGGAGAACAGGCATGCACAGACTCCGCTGTAGTCAGGTGCAAATGGGGGAAGCACCAATCTTAATGTACTCATTTCTTTCTCGCTTTCCTCATATACGATATAAATATACTATATAATCAGTCCGGAAGCTGCGATTACTGATTTCAGATCGGGAACCTCTTTTACGCTTTGCCTGATGAAATCCAGCATTGTGATAATGCCGCTGAAGCCATAAAGCCCCTGATCCTGATAAATGGAAACAAAATGTCTGCTCCCGGTCATATAAGCGCTTTCGAGTCCTATGGAAATGGCTTCTGTATCCGTTCTGTATTCATTGTAAGCTGTGCATTCACGGACTGATTGAACCGGAATATCCTGTGCTCTTAGAATATCAAAGCAGGGATCGGAGGGGTCGAGGATTCCAAGGAATACCCCTTGTACATGAAAGCCGTTTTTTTTCAGGAACAGCGCAAGCGAGACTGGATTTCCTAGGGCTGAATCATCAAGGAAGATACCTGTGCTTCCGATACAGTCCCGGGTTTCCTGTATGAAACATTCCAGCTTTTTTTTCTGATTGGCAATAAAGGCTCTGATTGCATCCAGCTTTTCCTGATTGAGTTTTTCCGTCAGCTTATGGTACTCTGCTTCAATGATATCCGGATCATAGGATACCGGAGAGAGCATATAAGGAATGTTGCATTTTGATTCCATTGCCGCTGCGCCTTTTTCGGAGGCGGGAGCCATAACAAGGTTCAATCTTGCCGCTCCAAAGCGTTGGAACGCATCATAGGAAGTGGCTGACTGAATTTGATTTACCTTGTCTATGCCAAGTATCTTCAGGACTGAAAACAAGTCGCCGTCTTCCTTCTTTAAGGCATACGCACCGAGAATATTGATACTGTTTTCTTTTTGTGCCGGCGTGTAGGAAATAAGACTCCACAGATTTTTCCACATGGTAACAAAAGGCGGGCTGTCAGAATCCGAAGAAATGGGATTCATATGGCACATGCAAAAATCAATATCCGGATATATGGTCTGCAGTTCATCAATCACAGCGTCGCAGTCAGTACCGATTAAATCATCGATGCAGGTCACAAAAATAAGGAAGGCGCGAGGCTTACGATTCTTTTTCTTTAAAACACATGCCACTCCGTCTATTATGGTGGAATCGTAGCCTGAAATAATATCACTGTCATCCAGAAACAGATAAAAAAGTCGGTCCTTATAGCCATGTTGGATTGCGCCAAGGGCTCCGTGCCTTCCGCAGGCGGACGGACATACGAACAGTTGCCAGCTTTCGGGAACCATCATTCCCATGCGGACCATGCCGCAGCCGCCATGTGAGGGACAGTTATATTCCAGTGCTTTTTTCATTGGTGCACACCTCTATCATATGTTTCGCCAGATCTCTGTAGCAGGCAGCCATTTCACTTTCCGGAAAGGCCTCTATGACGGTCTGGCGTTTTTCCTCGGCCAGCTGAACATCCTTGCAGCGGGGAATGATCTTGATAATCTCTGTTCCCATTTCGCTTGTTGCTTTTTGGACGGTTTCCACCTCATTTTCCGTATTTCGGCTGTTAAGGATCAGACCCCGCAGTTTTGCGTAGCCTCTTTTCCCGAAATTCTGAATGGCAGATGAAATATTGCAGGCTGCATATAAGGACATCATTTCGCCGGAGGAAACGATGAAAACATGCTCTGCATAGCCGCCCCGCAGCGGCATGGCGAAACCACCGCAGACCACATCGCCCAGCACATCATACAGCACAATATCCGGCGAAAATGCTTCGTAGGCATGGAGTCTTTCCAGCTGCTCAAAGGCCGCAATGATCCCCCTGCCGGCGCAGCCAATCCCCGGGGTGGGACCGCCTGCTTCCACACACCATGTATTGCCGTAGCCCTGAAAAACGATATCCTCCAGCTTTATGGAGACGCCTTTTTCTCTTATTTGTCCCAGCACAGTAGGCATTTTATCGATTCGCGCAAGGTTTTTGGTGGAATCGGCCTTGGGATCACAGCCTATTTGCATGACTCTGTAGCCAAGATCCGACAAAGCGGCAGAAAGATTAGAGGCGGTAGTGGATTTTCCAATACCGCCCTTTCCGTAAATTGCGATTTTTATCATGACACCTCCGGAATCACAGCATCGTTTTTATAGGAAATAGGAAGAATCCCCTGGTATATGGTCCCGTTGGACCTGACATTGTATATTTTTGCCTCCACACCAAAAAAATCCGCAATTGTCTGGGCAGTAACGGTCTCTTTTGTTTTCCCGAACATATAAGTATCTTTTCCCAGTATCAGTGTTTTGTTGGCGTAGCGCAGCGCATGTTCCGGATAATGTGTATTGATGATTACGGTAACACCTCTGCCAAGGGCAGCATCTTCCATGATATCCAGTACCTTTAGCTGATTTCGCATATCAAGATTGGATTCCGGTTCATCCATAATCAGGATGGCAGGATCTTTCATAAGCGCTCTGGCAATCAGAACCATTTGGAGTTGGCCGCCGCTTAAGCTGTTGCAGGATCTGTGCGCGCAGTCAAGAAGCCCCATTTCCTCCAGCAGTGAATATGCCTTGTCGTAATCGGCCTTGCCGGGTGTAAACCCGAATTTTACAAACTGACTTCTGCCCATTACGGTCATATCCAACACACTGTAGCCGAAAATCAGGCTTTTTGCCTGGGGGACATAGCTGATTTTTTCCCAGAATTGTTGCTGGGACAGCTTTTTTGCATCCATGCCGTCAATGAAAACAGATCCGGAGGAGGGCGTTAAAAATCGCATCGTACAGCGCATCAGCGTGGTTTTTCCGATCCCGTTTGCCCCGAGGACGGCCATGATTTCTCCTTTTTTTATATGGAAGGAGACGTTTTCAAAAATTTTGTTTTTTCCATCATAGGAAAACGAAAGATTGCTTGCTCTAATCATCCCAGCCACCTCCTGTCCGTCTGAGTAACGCAGCAAAGATAGGGGCGCCTATGAGGGCTGTAAGGATAGAAAGGGGGATCTCGGAGGCGGTTATGCTTCTTGCCATCGTATCGATGATCATGAGAAAGATGCCGCCCATCAGCAGGCTTGCAGGGAGAAGTTGTCTGTGTTCATTACCCACCATCATTCTTGCAAAATGCGGAACCGCCAGTCCGACAAAGGAGATGACTCCGCAAAATGATACGGAAACGGCAACGATGCAGGTCGTTGCAACAATGATAATCAGCCTGGTGCGGGGAATATTGATCCCCAGAGACACCGCCTCATCCTCTCTGAGAGACAAGACATTTAAGCGCCACCGCAAAAGCCATAGAATAAACATTGCGAGACAGATGATCGGAACGCCTTTCATAAGATCATTGATGGAAGTACCTGCAAGACTTCCCATCAGCCAGTATGTAATAGCCGGGAGCTTTTGCTCCGGATCGGCAATGTATTTGATAAAGGAAGTGAGCGCCTCGAATACAGAGCCTACAATCACGCCGGAGAGAACCAGCATCAGTGTACTGGAGGAGCCGTTTTTGCGGCTGAGAAAATAAGTCAAAGCCATTCCTGCAAAGCCCAGAAGAAAGGCGGAACCCTCTATCAGAAGATAATGATCAAATAAAAGGATGCCGAGGGCTGCGCCGAACCCGGAGCTGTATGACACGCCAAGGATATGGGAGCTTACCAGTGGATTGGCAAACATGGCCTGCAGACACACTCCGACGCATGAAAGCCCGGCGCCTACAATCATGGCCATGAGAATTCGGGGAAAGCGGACATTCCAGACAACTGTCATTTGCTGTTCAGTGAGTTCCCCAATATGAAAGAGACAACGAAAAACATCGGCAGCCGACAATGTGTATCTTCCGATACACATTGCGGCTGTAAATGTCGTTGTCAGAAGAAAAATCAGCAAAAGGAAAAATCCCGGATTTTTTTTTCTGATCATCATTTGTTTCCGGACTGCCCTCCGAAATTTGCACCCTTGGCTGCATCGGGATTGGCAGTAAGAATCCCCTCAACCTGATCATCCGTAAGGGTATAGTTGTAGAATCGTTTGTAATAATCCTTGATATCCTGCTTAAAATCAAAGTGGAAATAATCCGGGTTGAAAATCATGGCCATCCATTCAAGCGCCAGAGGTGCATCGCCGGACGGCGGGAACCACCGATAGACGCCGAGGGGTTCTTTGTAAACCTTGTGGTTTTTGACAGCGCTGACCGTGCTCCAGTCCTGACCATCTATCGTATTGTTGTACAGATCCTCCGGCATGGTTCCGGTGAAGGTTGTAATGACGATAATGTCAGGATCCCATTCATAAATCTGTTCCATATTGACTTCCGGAGTTCCGTCCAGTCCGCCGGCCACATTGATTCCGCCGCCTGCATGGATCCAGTAGTCGCCGTAGAAGTTCGCGCCGCTTACGCTGATTTTATCAGCGCTGTGATTATAAAGATAAAGCACCTTTGGCTTTTTATCTTCCGGAATGGTTGCGGTTACTTTATTGATCTTATCCTCCATCTCACGGCCGTAGGCAATGACCTCATCCACATTTCCGCTGCCGGAATCATACATTTTGCCCATGATTTTCAGCCAGCTTTCCAGGGTGGTAAGAACATCTCCGCTGCCCTGGGTTTTCACTCCCACGGCAGGAATTCCCGCTCCGGTAATCGCCTTATACTGTTCAAGAAAATCAGCCCAGTACATCACAACATCGGGGTTCAGCGCCATAAGCTCTTCAATGTTTATATTCTGACCATCAATAAAGTTATCGGCAATCCCCACCAGCGCGGGATACATGGAAGCCATAACCGAGTTCTCGATTGCACTGGCCGCACCGGGATGGATCCCCACAATATTGCTGATATCCTGTCCGGTTAACGCGTAGATACTGGGAAGAGGAAGCGCTGTCAGAACAACTCGGTCAGGATTCTTTTCGACGGTTGCTGTCATATTGTTCTGGTCGGTGATTTCCACCGTTGCCGCCCCATCATTCGAGCCGGTCGTTTCTTTCGTATCCGCGGCACCTGACTCTGATGTTTGGGCTGTCTGTGACATGGCTTCGGTTGCAGAAGCTGTCTGGGGTGAGCTGCTCTTTGCTGCACCGCATGAAGATAACATTGCCATGAGCGCGCAGCCTGCTACGCAAACAGGCGCAGCAATCGTTAAGCTACGTTTCATTTTAGGATTCCTTTCTAATGTTGATCATTTCATTTGGGGGCCGGCCCTTGCTCTGCTGACAACTGGAACTGAGCAAAGGATGAATGCTCAATTCAAGTTAGCCATGGCTAATATAATAGGGAGATCCGGATTCGGTGTCAAGCATATTTTGAACGGACTTGAGAAGAAATTTGGCAGTGTTACCTGTGAGACAACATCAGAACCCGGAAGGGGCAGTACTCACTCTGTCAAGCGGGGAATGGATCTGCTGAAACCGGGATCATTTGATCCTGCTTTAAAAAGAGGTATAATACAGAAAATTTAACCTTGCTTTGATTATAAGTCATTGCGGGCGGGAAAACCCACGGTTTCAACCGTGAGGATGATCAAGAATGGATTTTGATGAAATTGGAATTTGATTAACAAATCAGGATGGCATGGAGCGTGTAAGAAGTGAATATCAAGGAAGAGCTATTTGCATTGCAGGATATTTCATACGGAGATTTTCAGGCAAAATTGACTCCGAATATTCCGAGAGAACGATTGATAGGGGTAAGAGTGCCCGAAGTCAGGAAGCTTGCCAAAAAGCTTTCCGGGGAACCGGAAACATCTGAATTTCTGAAAGATCTGCCGCATCAATACTATGATGAAAATATGCTCCACGGACTGATTCTTTCTGAGATGAAGGACTATGACGCATGTATTGCAGCGATGGATCAATTTTTGCCATACGTGGACAATTGGGCTGTTTGCGATATCATGTCTCCCAGGATTTTTAAGAAGAATAAAACAGCACTTTTGGAAAAAATCAAAAAATGGTCCGCATCGGAACAGGCATATACTTGCCGCTTTGGAATTGAGATGTTAATGACTTACTTTCTTGATGATGATTTTAAGCCTGAGTATTTGGAAATACCCGCTTCTGTTAAGAGTGAATTCTATTATGTTAGAATGATGATTGCGTGGTTCTTTGCAACCGCTTTGGCAAAGCAATGGGATACGACGATAAAATACATGGAAGGCCATCGTTTAGAGACATGGACCCACAATAAGGCAATACAGAAATCCCGTGAAAGTAACCGCATTACACCGAAGCAAAAAGAGTATTTAAAGTCGCTGAAGCGATAACGGATTTCGTTTGCAATGCTCTTTGACTTGCGCCATTGTATGACATACGTAACATACCGATGAGATTGCATAAAGAACAATCTCAAGGAAACCCGCGGCTGCATTCCTGCTTTTACTTAATAAATGCTGCTCCTGTGCCCAATGGACAAGGCGAGTATTATCAGCTCACGATCTCGTATATCGCAGATAATCCGGTAATCACCCACTCTATACCGCCATTCTCTGCTCCGGTTTGCCGTAAGTCCTTTACCCTTTATTCTTGGGTTTTCACAGTTTTCTAAGTTTTTTGCCAGCCAGCTTAAAATCAGCTTTTGCGTGCCTTTATCAAGCTTGCTTAGTTGCTTCACTGCCTTATCGCTATACTGCAAGGTATACATCATTCAATCCCTAACATGTTACATACTTCTGCGTGAGAATAGCTGATTGGGTTCTTGTTGTATTCCTCCAAAGACTCACGATATACGGCAAGGTCATAATCATCTTCGATTTTTTCAAAAACAGCATTTCTGAAAAGTTCGGACAGCGAAATATTATTTGTTTTTGCGTAGGACTTAAACAGTTTTTCGTCTTGATCATTTAATCTTACTGAAACGGTCATAATAACATCTCCTTTCTTTATGTATTACATTGTAATACAATTTAGGAGAAAGTCAATCAATCAGCAGTCTCACCTTTCACTTCTTTGGAGGAGGTCGGGGTGCGGGGACAGAACCGAGGGAACGCACGGAGCAGTGAGGTCAAGGGGCTTTAGAGTGGTGATCGAGGAGAAAATTAAGGATGATAAATGAATACTTGAAAAAAGAAAACACTTTCTTGGATGATTGGGCAGCACAGGTTTCCGGTTTTATAAGAGATGGGATCGTTAATCATGAATTTTACTGGAAAAGTGGGATAAAAATTTTATTTTTGTTAAAAGAGGTGAATCGAAGAGGACAAAAATAAATTAGAGTAAAATATGGTCAAAAAAATATCGACATCCCCCTTTTTACACGTTACAGTATAGGTGATCCAACAAGAAAACCAAACATTCTTGGTCTGGGTAGTACTGTTCTTGACGATGTATTTGTACTTCTGACCCGGGGGAAAAATTGATTCTTTCAGCTTTGAGATCGGATCCTCCATACGGTTCGATGCATATCAGATGATCAAGAGCATGGAAAAGCAGAGCAAGGAACGTGTTAAGATCAATGAAGCGCTGCAGGAAAACTTCGGTGAAAAGGATTCGAGTGCAAAGGTTCAGAAAGGTGGTGAGAGATATGGAGATTACAAAAGATACAAAGCTGAAAGACCTGATCAGTACATATCCATGGCTTAAGGATGAGATGGCAAAGCTAAATGATAAGTTTAAGATGCTGAATACTCCGGTGGGCAAGGTGATGCTGGGGAAAGCCACAATGACAGAGATGAGCAAAAAATCCGGCATGGATGCAGATGCTCTCATAAGCGGGATATCGGATCTGATCAAAGCACATAAGTAGGTGATGGCATGAACGAAAAGACCGGAGAGGTATTCTCCATAGCAAGAGATAATCAGCCGGTGCCGGGATGCACCATATCCAAGGCTGTGCACTGTGGGACGAATGATGTTATTTACTTTTCCCTGGCGAAGAATACGGACATCAGCGCGGAAATCTATCCTTACTACAAGCTGCTGATTGTGGCAGATGGAAGCATGGAAGTCTATGGCGCAGATGGATTTTCAAAAAAGGTAGAAACAGAAGAAAGTATTGTGACGCTGACGGGTATACCGATGGGAATCAGAACATCGGAAGGCGCGGTTTATACAGAGATTATGATCAGACAGGAGGATATGATGAACGAAGCGATGAAAGCGGGAGAAGTTTTTAAGCTGGCGGAGCTGGTGCCTTATGCGGAAGGTAAGGTGGTAAATATGGACGTGGCACACAATGACAAGATGAAATTTGTGGTCATGGCATTTGATAAGGGAACCGGACTCTCTGAGCATGCCGCTCCCGGCGAAGCGATCATCTTTGCGCTGGATGGCGAAGGTATAATTGGGTATGAAGGTAAGGAACATCCGATAAAGGCGGGCGAGAATTTCCATTTTGCGAAGGCTGGTCTGCACTGGGTAAAAGCAACGAAGAAGTTCAAGATGGCGCTTCTTTTGACACTGGAATAAGAGAACATACGATTTTCAATTGACGAAGAGAGAGTGGCGTATAGGCGTATATCAGATGAAACAGTTGAAAAACTGCTTCGAGGAAGAGGAAGATCTCGGTGTTTCACTGATCCGGGATTGCAGGGGCGGTAAGCAATCTTTCAGGATATCCTATAAGATTGGCAGTATAGGCCTTGACAAGGAAGCGGATTGGCCGGTCATTGCGAGCTCCCTGCGAACCGGTCAGTGAAACGTTACGAGGCTATTGTTGTGACATATTTGAATTCGATTGCTACAGAAGCGCAAGCTTGACAGCCAGATGTTAAAACAAGATGACAAAGAACGAGGTCAAGTATCCGGCGGAAAAGTCCAAGAGGAGGAATATGGAATATGATCAGCTCTGATCAGACAATTCGATGCGTCAGGATTTACGATCAATCAGAATCCGTCGGATATCGCATTCTCGTTGACCGGCTCTGGCCGCGCGGTGTAAAAAAAGAAGATGCAGGGATTGATTTGTGGGAAAAGGAGATTGCTCCATCCAATGAGCTGCGCAAGTGGTTCGGACACGATCCGGAGAAGTATGATGAATTTACGGTAAGATACCGGTGGGAACTGGACACTTCCCCGGCAGCAGCAGCCTTTGCTTCGTTATGCCGTGATAAGTTGGCGGAGCAGGATGTGATCCTGCTTTATGCGGCCAAGGATGAAGAGCATAATAATGCAGTTGTCCTGCAGGAATGGCTGTGGTCGAAATTGCTATGATTGATGTTGCCGGCGTCTTCCCGGTCGCCGGCATCCCTGACGATCATCGAGGGATGCACAGTATCAGGAACCGTTTGACGTGCGCGGGGCATCCATTCCGCTTTGGTTACGCCACATTTCAATTTCAGATCAGGGGAGGAAAATGCATATGATTGAGGCGATCAAGAACAGAAGGAGCATCCGAAGCTATAAAAGCACACCGGTCGAGAAAGAACAGATTGATCAGATTCTACAGGCGGGGATTCTGGCGCCTTCCGGCAAAAACCGGCAACCGTGGAAATTCATCGTTGCTACGGGAAACGCAAAGGATGCAGCATGCCGTGCGATGGAAGATGGTATAAGGCGTGAGAAGTCTGATCCGTTTCTGCCGGAGAGCCGGGCGCTTATGGGGGGTGCGGAGCATACGGTTCAAATCATGAAGCAGGCTCCGGTTCTGATTTTTGTGGTGAATCCCTTGGCAGTGGACTTCTCCAAAGCGCTGTCAGCCGATGAAAGGGCAGCGGATATATGCAACTCGCAGTCCATCGGTGCAGCCATTGAAAATATGACACTGGAAGCCACGAACCTGGGATTGGGAAGTCTCTGGATCTGCGATTCTTTCTTTGCACAGCAGGAACTGAGCCAGTGGGCCGGAGGAGAGCTGTATGCCATTCTGGCACTGGGATATGCGGAGGAAGCCCCGGAAGCGAGACCGAGAAAGAGCATGGAGTGTGTGGTTGAGTGGAGGAATGAAACCACCACTTAAAAATGGCTGCTGATCGATCCGTTTCATAAGAAAAATATCGTTCAGTATTATCAATGGTATACAGAGGAAAAGAGAGTATGAAATAAAGTCTGTAAAAGTGTAAGACGAAAGGTCTTCTATGATAAAATAAATCATAGGAGGCCTTTTATAATGGCAAACAGAAAGAAAGAAGTATACAAAGTACAACCCATGACAGAGGGAAAAAGGAATATCATCAGAGGACTGATCGATGAGTATGGAATCGAAACTGCCGAAGATATACAGGCAGCACTCAGAGATCTGCTTGGAGGAACCATAAAAGAGATGATGGAATCCGAAATGGATGAACCCCTGGGTTATGAAAAATCAGAGCGCTCGGATAATGATGATTATCGTAACGGATACAAGAGAAAACGTATTAATTCATCATACGGAAGCATGGAAATAGAAGTCCCTCAGGACAGACAGTCTTCCTTTGAACCACAGGTGGTGAAGAAACGTCAGAAGGATATATCAGATATCGATCAGAAGATCATATCTATGTATGCCAAAGGAATGACTACAAGACAGATATCAGATACTCTGATGGATATATATGGCTTTGAGGCTTCAGAAGGCTTTATATCAGATGTTACAGATAAACTCCTGCCACAGATCGAGGAATGGCAGACAAGACCTTTAGACAGCGTTTATCCGGTCATATTTATTGATGCCATACACTATTCAGTAAGGGATAACGGAGTCATCAGAAAGCTCGCTGCATATGTCATGCTGGGTATCAGTGTAGAAGGAAAGAAGGAAGTCCTCACTATTCAGGTAGGCGAAAATGAAAGCTCAAAATACTGGCTGAGTGTGTTAAATGAGCTCAAAAACCGCGGTGTAAAAGACATCCTTATCATCTGTGCAGATGGCCTTACATGCATCAAAGAAGCCATTGCTGCAGCATTTCCTGATACTGAATATCAGCGCTGCCTGGTCCATCAGGTCCGCAACACTCTTAAATATGTAGCAGACAAGGATAAAAAGCTGTTCTCTGCGGATCTTAAAAAGATCTATAATGCCGCATCTGAACAGTCAGGCAGGGATATGCTGGACACTGTATCAGAGAAATGGTCGGATAAATATCCAAACGCTATGAAGAGCTGGCATAAGAACTGGGATGCAATCACGCCTATCTTCAAGTTCTCATCAGATGTCAGAACGATAATCTATACCACAAACGCCATAGAAAGCCTGAATTCACAGTTCCGCAGACTTAATGCCCAAAGGAGCGTATTCCCGAGTGATCAGGCACTGCTTAAGGCTTTGTACCTGTCAACATTTGAAGCCACTAAGAAGTGGACCATGTCCATCAGGAACTGGGGCAAGGTGTACGGAGAGCTGTCTATCATGTACGAAGGGCGTCTTCCGGACTAATAAAACAACAACCGATATGTCAGGAACCTCATCCGTTCAATAGCGGATGTTCTTGACATACCAGTTTGTATTTGTTACGTGTTAAGTAAATGATCAGGTTCAACATTGATTCATATTTGCCTGATCTATCACTATTTAAATATCATAGAAGATCTATTTACAGAAAAGTATTCACACTCTCTCCGGACTAATAAAACAACAACCGATATGTCAGGAACCTCATCCGTTCAATAGCGGATGTTCTTGACATACCAGTTTGTATTTGTTACGTATTAAGTAAATGATCAGGTTCAACATTGATTCATATTTGCCTGATCTATCACTATTTAAATATCATAGAAGATCTATTTACAGAAAAGTATTCACACTCTCGTAGCATAAAGTTCCGAAAGATCCATTCCCTCCACAAATGCACTCAGAAGGCGGACCGGGTCATCAGCCAGGATCATGTATTCCATTTCCAATGGAAGTTTGATTTGATAATAGCCTCGATATATCGTATAATCTGGCTGTAAATGTAATGGGGTTCGCATACCATTATTTTACAATAAGACCCGGACTTTCCGAAATCCTGGCATTTGTTTTTTATAGGGTTATAGGACAAAACGTGTTGATGCTAATCCCATTCGTTAAACGTTCTGTCGTAATGGTGAAGGTCACTCCAGACAATGGCATCCCCCCAGATTGACAGACTTTTTTCTAATCGGTTTTTTTCATTTATCCTCTGATATATCGCTGCAATGCTTTTATCAGTAGGCATGGATTTTAATATTTCAGACGAAGGAAGCGGTTCCGGTGAGTGCATATAGCACCACCAGTAAACCGCTTTTATTCGTCTCTCTATGGATAAGCCTCTGTGATTTCTCAGCATTTCCCTCAGTCTTGAATTGATCCCCCCTTCTATCCTGTTATTCGTTGAGGGCGCATCAAACTCTTTATTCAGTTCTTCATCAAGATACGTAAACAGCGTATTCTCTCTGAGCAGCCTAAGAACGGATCTTTCAGCTTTTAACAATCTTTTATGTGTGGGTCTTTTATGCCCACGTTCATCTGTTGTTATTTCACTAAGAAACTTCTGATATTTCCTTACCCATTCCACGAAGCGTTTTACCCACTTTTCTGCGCTCTCGCTATCCTCCAACCGGAGAATGTCTTTGGCAAGGCAGTAAAGCTCTATACCGGCCATAGTATTAGGTCTGGATGTCGTATAACGCTTTACCTGGCAAAATACATGAAACAGGCACCTTTGATGTTGGGCTTTAGGCCACACTTTCTTGAGCGCCTTCCGGAATCCGGTTCCGCCATCTCATACGACCATTTCCGGTTCAGCAATACGCTGAATCAAGGCGATCCATGCCTCGGCATGCTCATATCGGCACGGATACCAGCCAAGCACATTTTTATCATCACAGCAGATCAGGACACATGCTTTTCTCGCAAGATAGATCCCGTCAAGATAAAGAACATTCCTAGATTCCTCTATTTTCGGCGGCATGGGCCATATATCCCAAAACTTTGATGTCTTCCTTCTAAAAGTCCTTCCCGCACCGGGCATTATTGCCTGCGGTCCCTTGCCAAAAAGCCAGTCCAGGAAGCTTTGCAGTTCCTTAGAGTCATTATCTATTTTATGTGTTAATGATGTTTTGCATGCCTTACAAAACCAGCGCTGGGAACCGGCTTTCGTTCTTCCGGATTTAACACATTTCTTTCCGCAAACCGGACAATTAACTTGATTCATCTGATCTTCCTCCATGAAACCTATTTTAAGGAAGATTAAACCTGTTCAAGCCCTTGATTTATAAGGGGTTCTTACACTTTTTATCAACATTTTTTGTCCACCCTCAAAGTTCTCCGAAAAAAGATTAAACCGGTTCAAGCCCTTGATTCACAAGGGTTTGAACCGGTTTTTATCAACACATTTTGTCCTATAAGCCTTTTTCGGTTATTCTGTTTCTCTGTCGGCTTCCATCATCTGCTGCAATGCTCTCTTGGAATCCTCTGTCAGTTCCTGAAAAGGCTTTCTGCATTTTCCGCAGGGTACTCCCTGTTCGGAAAGCACATATTTCACTGCGCTGAAAATGCCCTGCTGTACCATGCATTCCACCCTTTCATTGATCTGATGCTGAACTTCATAGGCTGCCTTGCGGTCCCCCTTCTCATAGAGTGCTCTCAGCTTGATAAAAAGAGGCGCATAACAGTTCACTGTGGTTCCAATTGCCGCATCCGCTCCCATGGATAATGCCCCTAGGAACTGCTCATCAAACCCGTTGAAAAAGACTTTCTCCGGGTAGGCTTTTATCATCCTTTCCAGAACATAGAGGTTTGTTGAAGTGTGCTTCACGCCGATGACCGCCGGGTTATCGAGAAGTCTTCCCGCATTCTGCTTACTGAACTCAATCCCCGTAAACTGAGGAATATTATAGACAATTACCCGGAGTCCCGGAACCGCGCGGATGACATCCTCATAGTACTTCATGATTTCATCCATGGAAAACTTATAATAATACGGAGGAATCATAGATACCGTATGAATTCCGAGACTCATGGCATGTTTCGCCAGATCGATGACATCTTCCGTCCTGATCGTCCCGATGTGTGCGATCACAGGAACTCTTCCATGGACTGCTTCAACAATGAGTTCCAACGCTTTTTTCCGTTCTTCTAGGCTCAATAAAAGTCCTTCCCCCGAAGAGCCCATGCAGTAAAACCCCTCTACTCCAATCGACAGCTCATACTCCACCAGCTTTTTCAGATTTTTATCATCGATGGATTCATCTTCCCTCATAGGCAGTTCCAGTGCGGAAAAAATTTTTCTCAGCTCCGGAAATGTTTTCCCCCTTACCATGCCGTCCAACCTCCATCAATGACCAGATTGGATCCTGTCATAAAGGAAGAAGCCTCGGAAGCAAGGAAAATAACAGCGCCGTTATACTCATTCTCTCTGGACATACGTCCCATCGGCATGTGCTCTGTAAAGTTCTTAATAAAAGTTTCATCCTGGGTGTCGCGCCACACGCCGGCGGGCGTCAATGTATTGACCCTGATTCCGGTCTTTCCCCAGTAGGTAGCACAATATCTAGTCAGATTATACACCCCAGATTTTGCCGCACTGTAGGCAACTGGTTTAATAAACGGAATTCCCGTCCTTTCTTTTTTATATGCATAAATATCCTGAATCGGAGAAAGCATCCCATAAATAGAACCAATATTGATGATAGAACCTTTTTTATTCTCCTTCACCATTCTAGCTCCGACGGCCTGTGTCATAAGGAAGGTTCCAACAAGATTCACATCCACAACCTCCCGGAATACTTCCTCAGGGAAGTTTTCAAAGGGCCCGGAAACTTCCGGCGGTGCGCTCGGCTGCGTATCAATTCCGGCATTGTTCACTAAAATATCGGGGGCAGTATTCCACTTCGCATAAATCTGGTCAAGGGCGGTTTCTATCGTTATTTTCTGATTGACATCCACTGCATAAAATGCCATTCGCTCCCTGCTAAAGTGAGCGGAAGGGAAAATACTTTCGGCCCGTTCTTCGGACAAATGCCGCGTGAAGATCGCGACTTTCGCATCTCTGTGATAGAGTTCCTCCGCAATATTCTTCCCGATCTGACCCAGGCCGCCGGTGACAATAGCCACCTTATCTTTTACGCTAAATAATTTATCTTCCATGTCTCTCCTCCATTATCAAACAAATGAATTATCGGATCTTTACTTAATCAGCATATTCGGGAGCCAAGTAACCAAACCCGGAATATAGGTGACCAGCACCAGAGTCAGCAGAAGCGGAATAATAAAAGAGAGAATTCCTCTATACATCCGCTCCAGTTTCACTTTCGACAAATCAGAAATAATGAATAAGCATACCCCAAACGGCGGAGTGACCTGACCGATCATTAGATTCAACACGATGACTACGCCAAAGTGAACCATATCAAGGCCAAGCTGATTTGCAATCGGAACAAGTACAGGGAGCATCAGTGTCAGTATGGCGCCCGGTTCCATAAACATGCCCAAAATCAAAAGTACAATGTTGATTACGAACAAAATAACAGCAGGATTATTGCTGACCTCCAAAATAGAAGATGCCAGAGCCTGAGAAATGCCTTCCTTTACCATCACATAAGTAAACAGCGTAGAGGTTCCGATAATAAACAAAGTATTTGCCGCACCGATCGCTGATTCTTTGGCACACACAAGAAATTCCTTCAGCCCCAGTGATTTGTAAACGCAGGTCGAAATGATCAGAGAATATACCACAGCAATGCAGGATGCCTCTGTCGGCGTCACCCATCCTGTAGTAAAGCCCGCCAGAATAATGAGGGGCGTAATCAGGGACAGAATAGATCCCTTAAAATTCACCAGCAGATTATGGACACTGAAAGCCGTTTTCTCATAGCCGCGTTTCACTGCAAAAATATAAACTAAAACCATCAGAGCAACTGCCATCAAAAGCCCCGGAAGGACTCCGCCCATAAACAGTTTTGCAACCGATACCGACGCGATTGATCCATAAATAATCAGCGGAATACTCGGCGGGAAAATAGGCCCGATCACGGAAGATGCCGCCGTAACCGCCGCAGAGAAATCATCATCATAACCGTTTTCACGCATCGCATTCATTTCAATGGTTCCCAGGCCGCCCGCATCTGCCGCTGCCGAGCCGGACATTCCGGCAAAAATGACACTGGCAACCACATTTGCATGTCCAAGTCCGCCCGGGATCCAGCCCACAAGCGCCTTCGCAAAGTCAAATATTTTTGTCGTGATTTTCCCCTCATTCATGAGGTTTCCAGCAAAAATAAACAGAGGCACCGCAATCAGCAGATAAGAATCAATTCCGGTCACCATTTTCTGCCCAACCAGCTGCAGCGGATATCCGAGTGCCAGACATCCCACCGTCGCTCCCGCTCCTATCGCTATGCTGATCGGAGCGCCAATGATAAGTAGAATCAGAAAAACCAAAAGAAATACTATCATGATTCGCTTCTCCCCTCAGTAGTCTTTTCTCCAGAGCTGATTTTGCAGAGCAGTTCATAGATCGCCTCCAGCGCAAAATATCCGCCCGCAATAGCGGATGGAAGATAGTGCCAAGCCTTTTTCAGCCACTGCATTGTTGAAAATTTACTCGTTGCCAATATTGGGTACATATCGACATAAGATACCACCATCACCACTCCCAGGAACAACATTGCCGTCCGGATCAGCATCCAAAGTCCTGTCTGCACCCCGGGGGATACGCGGGAATATACCATATCCAAATTAATCAGGCGGTCTTCGCTCACCAGAATAATCAATCCCATAAACGACATCCACATAAATAAAAATCCGTTTAATTCGGTTGACCAGCGAAATGAAATATTCAAAACATTTCTCACAACCAACTCGGAAAGCATGATCGCAACAATTCCCAGAATACATACCAGAAGAACTATTGTGGCAATTCTCTTTATCGTGTTTAACAAAGCCCTGTATATTTTCACAATGCAGCCCTCATTTTTATGATTGAATCACGATAGAAATCACCTTTCCCCTACAAAAGGACAGCGTCTTTACCTTGTCGGTAGAAAGGTGGTCTCTCGTCATTGATGCATTCTGTTTACTGATTGATTGCGATCAGCTGATCCATAATTTCCTGATTGTACCAGCTCTCACCCTCATATTTCTTGTAGAACTCGGTTCCGCCAAGCTTATCTTTAAAGGACTGAACGTCCGGATTATCATCAAATACAACGCCAGCTTCTTCCAGAATCTTCCTTGCAGTCTCATTGTCCGTCTTGATCGTGTCAAAAGAATACTTTGCCGCTACAACTGCCTGCTCCTTCAGAATCTTCTGATCCTCCTCAGACAATGCGTTCCAAGAATCCTTGTTTGCTGCCATGGTGCAGCCCATCCACATGTAATTGATAAAGCTGAAATACTTAATATCATCATATGTCGCGTTCGCGACCAGATGATAGGTTGCATTGTCCTGTCCTTCTGCTGTCCCGTTGGAAAGAGCGATGGCAAGTTCCGGAAGTGCCAGCGCAACCGGATTTGCCCCCAGGGTCTCCCAGACATCCAGATAAACCTGACTTGTCGGAACTCGGAGCTTCAAACCCTCCACATCTTTTGCTTCATGAATCGGTCCTCCGGCTTCCGTAGTGGAAATCTGTCTCATTCCGTTGTCGCCTTCAGCGAGGAATACGAGGCCAGAGTCTTCCATGCCGCTGAAAATCTCCTCTCCTATCTCACTGTTTGTCGCTTCGTACGCCTGATCCGCATCCTTAAAGATGAAAGGCATATCCAGAATTTTTGCCGGATCATAGAACTCCGTGAAACCGGAAGTACCTGCAAAAATCAGATCAATCGTGCCCAATCTGGTAGAAGCCAATGCCTCTGCATCATTTCCGAGTTCTCCGGAATGATGAACTTCCAGGGTAATGCGACCGTCGGAAGCGTCCTTGACTAATTCCGCATATTTCATGATGGTCTTTGTCGGGACAGAATTTTCATTGCCGGGAGAATAAATGGTCAGAGAGACTGGATCTCCGGCCGCAGCCGCCATAGTTTCCTCTGCCTTCGTCTCTGCAGCCATTGTTTCTGCCTCCTTAGTTGTTTCTGAGTCAGAGTTCTTGGAAGATCCGCAGGCTGCAATTGCAGAAGCCAACATCATTGTTACCAGAGCCAAAGAAATTTTCTTTTTCATGATACTCCTCCTAAATCCTTTCGGTATAAACAGTTGTATGACATCTAAATATCATGCAATTATTATATTCATTCTTATTTCCTGTTGTCTATTGTCAAATATCCCATATATTTTGCTTGTATTTTTGTGCTAATTTTATGATGAATTCGTCTTTGATCTGCTTTATTATTATATTTAATTCGGCCGCAGGAATGATGCCTAATATTACGTCTTATCTTGTGTGCATAAAGTCCTAAAATAGCCTTGCAATCCATTCCTTAAATTTATTTTTATCAGGAGTTTTGCCACATGGAAGCCATCAAAAAAATTTCAGCTGTAGAACAAGTCAGTGAAATCCTGTTGGAACACATTCAATCTCCGTCCTCTCAGATCGGAGATCAATTGCCCACGGAGAACATGCTTTGTCAGGAAATGGAATTAGGGAGAGGAACTATTCGGGAAGCCCTGAAATCTCTTCAGGGACAGGGATACATAGAAATACTTCCGGGGAAAGGTTCTTTCATCTCCAGTAAGACCCCCCTGCAATCCTCTTCTCTCTCCGACTGGTTTAAAAGTAATGCGGTGGAACTTCAGGATCTCACTGCTGTCCGCCTTGCTCTGGAGCCCATGGCAACCTACTTGGCAATCAAAAACTGCAGTGATGCACAGTTGGAAGAATTAACTCAAATTCACCGGAAATCTTGGGAGCTTGTAAAAAATAAAGATCATTCTTCCTTGGGAAAAATCGACCGGGATTTTCATAACAAAATTTTTGATATTTGTGGAAATCCTTTCATGATACAGATCAATCAGTTAATCAATGGGCACCTAGAGCAATTCCGCGCCAAAACATTTTCCATTCAGAATAATGTGGACAATTTTATCCCCGCCCATGAAGCAATTATCCGCTCCTTCATAGACAGAAATCCGAAAATGGGAGAAAGAAAGATGAAACAGCACATGGAACAGGTTGCAAAGGATTTAAAACGAAGCCAAAAGAGACAATAGGGCAGCCGTCGCCGTGCACTGCTTGAGAGCTGCAGGAAATTCAGATTCAAAACTTCCGGAGCAATTTGAAAGCAAATTTTTTTACCCGAAAAAACAACGGATTTCCGGGCATTTTCATTGAGAAAGTCTCCTGTATGCAGTATGATTGATAACAGTAGCTACAGACGTGAACAAATGATCTTCTCTATGTTGATTGATTCAGTCTGCCTTTTCTAAACCCAATATTTTATCAGGAGAATTTCCATGAATCAGCATATGAGACAGACCGCAGATGCCATCATCCATGCCAGTCTTCAGGCAGTTCTTCCGGACGCGGCGGTGAAGCGTGCACTCACCGCGCTGAAGCGAAAAAGCGGCCGAACAATACTGGTCTCAATTGGTAAAGCCGGATGGCAGATGGCAAAGGCAGCTGTTGAGACCCTAGGCAGTGTGGACGAAGGTATTGTCATCACAAAATATAATCATGTCAAGGGAGAAATCCCCGGCCTCATCTGCTATGAAGCAGGGCATCCGGTTCCCGATCAGAACAGTTTTCAGGCCACTGAACAGGCTATGAAAATGGTCAGCAATCTCAGCGCCGAGGACACAGTTCTCTTCCTGATTTCCGGCGGCGGCAGCACTCTCTTTGAGCATCCCCTGATTCCAGAAGAAGAGCTTCAGGATGTAGCACACCAGCTCCTCGCCTGTGGTGCAGATATTGTGGAGATGAACACCATACGAAAGCGCCTCTCTGCTGTAAAGGGTGGAAAATTTGCTTCTCTCTGCCGTCCGGCCAGGGTATTCAGCATTGTCCTTTCCGATATTCTCGGAGATCCTCTGGACATGATAGCCTCCGGTCCGGCTTACCCGGATTCCTCCACCTCTGAAGATGCACTGGCTATCGCTGAAAAATATCACCTGAAATTTTCCGAACAGGCCCTAGAATTACTGCATAAGGAGACCCTGAAATCCTTGGATAATGTCACCTCCATGATTACAGGGTCTGTCAGAGAACTCTGCGCTGCCGCTGCAGAGAAATGCAGAGAACTTGGCTATGAACCATTGATCTTAACGGATCAGCTCTCCTGTGAAGCCAGAGAAGCAGGAAGTTTTCTCGCCAGTGTCCTGCGCACACATGCTAGAGACGGCAGGAAGCTGGCCTTCATCGCAGGGGGAGAAACCGTAGTTCACCTGACCGGAAAGGGAAAGGGCGGAAGGAATCAGGAAATAGCGCTCTCTGCAGCACCTGCCATTGCAGATCTTCCTAACGCCGCTGTTTTCTCTTTCGGTTCCGACGGCACCGATGGACCTACAGATGCGGCCGGCGGCTATGCTGATGCCGAGACAGAGCCCGCTCTTCGCTCTCTTGGAATCAATACCTTTTCTGTTCTCCAGCAGAATGACTCCTACCATGCATTGAAAGCAGTGGATGGACTGATTATCACCGGACCTACTGGAACCAATGTGAATGATGCAGCGGTGGCGCTGCTCGACTAATCTCAAAGCTCTTGGTGTTACTGAGGAGCCGGACTGAGCAGAGCTTCCGGGCACTTCAGGAGTTCTGTTTTAAAAGCAGGCGTTATCCAAAATTTATGAAATTTTCCCTACGGATGTACGATCATACGACGTACCCCTTTACCGGATTTTGTCCGGTAAAGGGGCTTTTTCGTCAGTAAAAACTTTGATCCGCCTTCATTGCTTCCTACTGAGGCCTATAGGACAAAAAAGGGATCTCGGGAGACTGCCCTATTCTGGGCAATATCCTCGAAATCCCTTGATTTCAAGCCTTTGGGCGAGCTTTAACCTCTACACTTTTGACAGAAGAACTACCGCTTCCACATGTGTCAAGACTACCCTGATGATAACCCTACATCAAGAACTTAGTCTTAACGCTCGTTGCAGGATTGAAGCTGGCAAAGGGAATATCGTAGGAGCGCAAGAGTCCAAGAACGCTACTATCCGTCGGTTCTTTACTTTTTCTCCCTAAAGAGCGAAATTGAGTTGATCATAATAGATAATACTACCTATTTAACAAATTCTGGTTTGTTATTTGATAATAATCATAGAGATTCCAATTAAAGTTAGGATAATTTCAATAATAAATTCTACCAATCCTCAAATGATTTTTTATCCACTCCTGCCTGCTTTCATCCAAACTAACTTTGATTTGGACGAAAAATCAATCTGTTCACTCAATACGTCAAAAAGCGTTTCCGTAGCCTTCATCTGTATTTTCCCCGTGGCCATCTTTATTTAAAAGCAAACAAAAAAGGATTCCGGGAAGTCGCCCATTTCAGGGTATTGTCCACAGAATCCCTTGTTTTCAAAGTGTTTAAGGTTTTTATGTCATTCGAAGATTGTAAATAATCAGTTAAAATGCTGTCCAACCACCATCTGCCACTATTGTTGTGCCATTAATAAAGCTGGACTCCTCTGAAGCTAAAAATAGCATTATATTTGCAATCTCATTAGGCTCACCAGTTTGTGGGAATAACTCAAAATGTTTCATTAGCTTATTTAATACACTCATATTTGGATTTGTAACTTTAAGTCCTATCTCTGTTCCTATTGAACCTGGTGCAATTGCATTGCATCTAATTCCTTTATCTTGGAACATAAATCCTATATGTTTAGTCATACCAATCAATGCATGTTTTGAAGCTACATAAGCTAATCCACCTCGGCCACCATATAATCCTCCTACAGATGAAGTGTTAATTATATTACCATGTTTTTGTTTTTCCATATATTTTAATACTTCTCTTGTAAGTCTCATTGGGCCAGTAAGATTAACATCTAATACTTTATTCCAAACTTCATCAGTCATATTATCGGCTGAAAGATAATTATCCAATATACCAGCATTATTTATTAATATATCAATTCTTCCAAACAACTCAATTGTCTTATTAACGACATTCTCAATATCCTCTTTTTTAGAAACATCTCCTACTATAGGATGAACTTCTCCAGGAAATGCTGATGCTTTTTCAGCGATTTTTTCAAGTTTATCTCCTGATCTGGCAACAATAACTAATTTGGCACCTTCTTCAGCAAATCTTAATGCTGTTGCTTCACCGATACCTGAACTTGCACCTGTTAAAATTACTACTTTTTCACTTAATCTCATATATATATATATATCCTCCAAATTATTAATATTAATTATCATCATTGATTATTTACCAATACTGTTGATATATTTTATCAAAATATCTATAGTGTTGCTACAACATTTTCAAAATTTTAATATTCTAGCTACAAGTAAGTATTTGAAAGATATTTGGGTGATTTGTTGGAAAATACACAAGTACAGAATCAAATAGAAGATTAAAAGAAAATTGACAGAAGGACTACAAAACGACATGACAGAAGAAGAGTTCGATAAACTTCTAGGAGAATCAATTGAACTTAAAATATTAAAACTAATAAAGTTTGATAGAAAAATTTTAAAATGCTATAATAACCGCCAATTAACTGAAAGGAGGGAAGAGATGATAAAAAATTTAAAAAAAGTTTTTCCAATAACAATTCGAGAGTGTGAATACTTTTCTGTAAATAGATCTTCTATGATATTTAAATAGTGATAGATCAGGCAAATATGAATCAATGTTGAACCTGATCATTTACTTAATACGTAACAAATACAAACTGGTATGTCAAGAACATCCGCTATTGAACGGATGAGGTTCCTGACATATCGGTTGTTGTTTTATTAGTCCGGAAGACGCCCTTCGTACATG
>NBBL01000010.1 GCA_002892395.1 Lachnospiraceae bacterium | reverse complement strand
TGTATATCTTCTGCAGTTTCGATTCCATACTCATCGATCAGTCCTCTGATGATATTCCTTTTTCCCTCTGTCATGGGTTGTACTTTGTATACTTCTTTCTTTCTGTTTGCCATTATAAAAGGCCTCCTATGATTTATTTTATCATAGAAGACCTTTCGTCTTACACTTTTACAGACTTTATTTCATACTCTCATATTTGATTTTCCTCCTCAAGTTGAGCCATACGCTTTTGAAGTTCTGATATTGTCAATAATGGTTGACAGATTTTCCTTAAGGATTTACAACCCTAAGCTGCTTCCTGTAAAGATGAATAGTATTGTTGTCTCTTGACCAGGAGTGGAAGACCATTATTTGCGGAACAGATTCGACGGTTATTCCAGTAGCTCATGTAGTAACGCCAGATAAGCTCTTTTAGCTCTGTTACAGTCATCTTCTCGGTGTCATAGCGGTCATATAAGAGTTCAGATTTTATTCTCGCCCACATGCTCTCACAACGAGCATTATCATGGCAACGGCCACCATCACTGTTCATGCTCTGTGTTATATGGCAGTTCTGGACGGCTCTACGGTAGCAATCACTGGTGTACTGTACTCCGCGATCGCTATGGCAGATCGCACCTTCGATCCCCGGATAAGCCTTATGAGCATTCCTCAGGCTTCGGGCACACAACGGGGTCTTCATGTTGGTAGCCATTGCCAGTCCTAAGACAGCCGGATCGAAGCAGTCAAACATAGTAGAAACATAGAGTTTCCCATCACTCGCCTTGATTTCGGTTATGTCCGTAACACATTTTGTCAGTGGCTCTGTTGACCTGAAATCCCGCTTGAGCAGATCATCCGATTTACGAGCAGCCTTGTCGGCTTTAGTTATTCCATTTGGCTTACGCTTTGGAAGATGACTGATGCCGATTTCTTTCATTACTCGATAGACGGTCTGCTCACTCGGGATATCGACATCCTTCGGCTTCTTCTGCAGAAGAGCATCACGCATCCTGGAACGACCATAGGTATCATTACATTCATCTTCCTTTAGGATATCCCGCATAGCATCGGCCAGCTTCTGATATTTCCAAGGCCGATCCTTACGTTGCAGGTATTTATAGAATGCCTGTCGGCTCACGTGGAGCATCCGACAGTAGAATGTAAGTTTCCCTTTAATCATGCCACCTTCTGTCTTAACAGCGATATATTTCAGTCTTTCACTTTTGCTGACTTCAGGCGGCTCGCGGCAAAAAAAGCGCTGGCTTCCTCCAGGAACTCGTTTTCTTCTTTAAGACGACGAATTTCCTTATTCTGATCTTTGACCTGCTTACGTAAGGTGATCAGCTCCTCATTCAGAGTCATAGCACTTTTTGGGGTCTGGGATCCCGCTCCAAAATCCAGATTTCCGAGCCTATTAGCGCGTATCCATGTATAGAGCGTGTTTTGGGGGATGCCTAGTTCACGTGCAGCTTTTGCCTGGCCAATCTCTTTTGCCAGCTTAACTGCCTGGATTTTGTACTCCTGATCGTACTGTCTGTTAGTTGCCACCGTAAACGCCTCCTTATTCTCTTAAATTACAATGAAATCCTTGAGAATAAGATGTCAACTTTATTTATACAGCATCAATCGCTTTTTTTAATATTTGATTTTCCTCCTCAAGTTGAGCCATACGCTTTTGAAGTTCTTTAACTTGTTTGGCTGTAAGAACCTCTCCGCTGTCTGTCTCGACGGTTGAATATTGTTTAATCCATTTTGTGAGTGCTGATTGTGATATCCCATATTCTTTTATGAGTGAAGCTTGTGTTTTACCGTTGTGGTAAAAATCCACGAGGGTTCGTTTGAAGTCCTCGTCATAGTGATTTCGTGTGGACATAAAGATACCTCCTTGTAGTGTATAAATTAATAGTATGACTATTTTTAAACGTGTCCACTTTTATAAGTATAATGCAACAGGCATATTCCGATAAGGTTGGCATTCATCGGGACTTTCGGTGGTGATTTCTTCCTTCACATTTTCTACAAAGCGGAAATGTATCAGCACTCACAAAGTGAGGGCGCAGCTTGTCATCGCAGATGACATTTTTAGGGGATTGGGGATGTGCCTCCAACAAGCAAAATACGCCCGTGTGTGTACACGGGCACTGCTTGCCAATTTGCGTTTTATGAATTATGGGCAGGGGCTTCTGTGACAATGAGTGTATCTCTTTAAGATGAATTATTCAGTTGACGATATAAATCTGATACTTTATACTTGTAAGGTAAAAGTTGATTTAGTAATGAGGTATCTCAAATGACAATTTCTGAACAAATCAAAGTGTTGTGTGTAAGGTCTGATATTAGTGTAGCTGAACTTGCACGGCGTATAGGTACAACACCGCAGAATTTTAATGGGAAAATGAAAAGAGAAAGTTTTACCATAGCGGAATTAGAAGATATTGCAGATGCGGTAGATAGCTCTTTTGAGAGAAATTTCGTATTAGAAAACGGAGAGAAAATTTAATGTACAATATAAAACTGAATGGTTATGGCAGATATGCTGATAATAGAGATGTTATTTCTTTGTTTTCAGGGGCTATGGGATTAGATATTGGATTGGGTAAGGCTGGTTTAAATGTTGTGATTGGTCAAGATTTTGATGCGTCATGTGTAGAAACTATGAGGGCCAATGGGCATAATGTGTTAGGCGGAGACATCAGAGAAATTCAACCGCAGCAACTGTTAGATATGACAGGATTATCTGTAGGTGAGCCATTTTTAATTTGCGGTGGCCCACCTTGTCAACCGTTTTCCACAGCAGGAAAACGACTAGGAATTAATGATCCAAGAGGAAGTCTATTTATGGATTTTATCCGCATGATAGATTATATTCGACCTCGATTCTTTGTAATGGAAAATGTAAAAGGAATTATGTCTTCTCCATTAAAGCATGTACCACTGTCTGAAAGGGATGAAAGAGATCCTGATCAGAGATTAGGTACAGTGCTAGATGTAATTTTGTCAGAGTTTGATAAACTAGGATATAAAACAGTATATGGAGTGCTTGATGCGGTAAATTACGGTGTTCCACAGTTTAGGGAAAGATTTGTATTAATTGGTAGCCGAGATAATGAAGATATTTTTCTTCCGCTTCCGACACACTTTCAGATGCATCAGAATAAAGAGTATCAGTGGAAAACGGTTAGAAGTGTGATTGAAGAGTTGGAATTTGCTCCGGGTGAGTGTGCAACATTGAGCGAAGAACGATTAAAGTTTTTAAAGATGGTTCCTGAGGGTGGAAATTGGAAAGATTTACCAGAAGATATGATTCCTGTTGCTATGGGAGGCGCATATAAATCAGGAGGTGGAAAAGTTGGATTTTATAGAAGATTGTCATATGATCAGCCATCTCCAACAGTGGTTACCTCACCGGTTCAGAAAGCGACCATGATGTGCCACCCTACACAAAATAGACCATTGAGTGTAAAGGAATATGCAAGAATTCAGCAGTTTCCAGATGATTGGGTATTTACAGGAACGATAGCAGCAAAGTATAGACAGATTGGAAATGCTGTTCCGGTTGGATTGGCAGAAGCTATAGGAAAGGCAGTTCTTTCAGTAGCGAATAATACATCTTTGATTCAAACAAAACGATTTAGAGGTACAAATGTGCATAGCAAAATACGAAGTGCAATAGAGTTGGGAGGAAATGTATATGCCGTTAAATAATTCATATGATGAGCAAGCAGTGATTGAGGCAATCGCATCAGCTCTGGAAACTTTTTATGGAACATTGATTGAAAAAATAGATGGATTGAATATACAAAAAGTAATGAAACGAAAAAATCCATATTTATATCGTGCTAAAGCTATGCAGAGTGCGGCGGAAATTGTAGATTCTGTTTTGACAGCATTTGTGAGTTCAAGTGAAGAGACGATTTTTGGAAACTGTTTCTTTGAGCCTATTGCTATTGCTGCAAGTGGTGGAAATAAAGCACTGGCAGAAGGTATTGACATTATGATCCAAAACAAGGAAAATAATACAATTTCTGCAATAGCGGTCAAAAGTGGACCTTCTGTATTTAATGCAGACAGTAAAAAGCGTCAGGAGCAGAACTTTACTGCTGCTTCTAAATTGGCCCAGCAAGCAAAGGCAAGATATGAAGCTTATATTGGTTATTGCTATGGTAAGAAAAAAGATTCCGGTAGAGGTAAACCGAAAATGTATCAGGAACTGGCTGGAAAACGCTTTTGGGCTGAACTGACAGGTGACGAGGAATTTTATATAAAGATTATTGGATATATGGGAACTATGCCGGAAAAATATGTTGCTGATTATAAGGAAAGCTATAGTAGGGCAGCAAATAGATTAATAAGAGAATTTTCAAATAGCTTCTGCCGGGAAGATGGAAGTATTGACTGGGAGAAACTGGTGGAATTTAATTCGGGAGACTAGGATGGCAATAGAAGTTTTTTCTTTTTTTTCTGGATTGGGCTTCATGGATTTGGGGGTTGAAACGGCAGGATTTAATGTATCATTTGTAAATGAGTATAATCATAGTTTTCTACAAGCGTATCAATATGCAAGGCGATTTAGAACACAATGTCCTAAATATGGATATTATGAAGGGAGTATGGAAGTTTTTCTGAATGATGATGTTTGGAATACAAGATTTCCAGATTATTCAGTAAGAGAGAAAGATAGATTGATTGGTTTTGTAGGAGGACCACCTTGTCCGGATTTTTCAGCTGCCGGAAAGAATGCTGGAAGTACAGGGGAAAATGGTCAATTAACAGAGAAATATGTACAATTGATTGTTAAACGACAACCGGATTTTTTTGTGTTAGAAAATGTTAAAGGATTGTACCAAACAAAAAAACATAAAACCTTTTATGAGCAAATGAAAAGGAGACTGTATCGAGCAGGATATTCTGTTTTCGATTCAATAGAAAATGCACTAGAGTATGGTGTCCCTCAGTTTCGAGATAGACTTATATTGGTAGGTCTTAATCGTAAAAGATTTGGCAAAAACCTTAAATATACGATAGGGGTACATAAAATATATGATATAAATGATATACGACAATGTAATTGGCCAACGATAAATGAATTTGAAATTGGGAATGTTAGAAATGAGCCGGAGAATATTATTCGTAAGCTAACTGTAGAGTATTGGTTCCGGCTTAATAATGTATTGAATCATCCCAATTCAAATGATTATTTTAATGTTATTGCTAATGATAAATTTACCACTATTCCAGAGGGGGATACTTCAAAAAAATCATTTAAACGATTACATAGATGGAGATATTCGCCAACTGCAGCATATGGAAATAATGAGGTTCATTTGCATCCGTACCAGCCTCGTAGGATAAGTGTAGCTGAAGCTTTGGCAATACAATCATTACCTGATTGGTTTGAAGTTATGCCCACATTATCGCTAGCAGCAAAATTTAAAATGGTAAGTAATGGTGTTCCATATTTGTTAGCCAAAGGAATTGCTTCAGATTTATATGAATGGCTGAAAGAATATGAACAACAAGAAGAAAGTTAAGTTGAAATACAAGAGGCGAATAGGGTATGAAAAAAGCTTTTATTATATTAGGAAATGGATTTACAATTGATTTTTTACAATATTACTCAAAACTAGATTCTTCAATCAACGAAAAGATAGATGTGGGCAATTTGTTTCGGTTAGGAGATAAAATAAGTACTCCATGGGAAGAAAAACCAGGATTTTTATCTTTTAAAAATTGTCCATCATTGTGGACGTTAGGTGCACGACCATATAATACTAAAGAAGAAAGTAATGCATTGATAGAGGAAATAATTACATGTGCAAATATGTTTTTTGATTTTGTAAATGAACCAGAACAAAGAGCTAAGAGGTTGGAGTTAACTAATTCCAATAAAGATAAAATATATTTAAGGGCTTATTCTGAACTAAATATGTATTTAAGACATTTGTTTTCTAGTTATAATACAATGATTACAGATATGCAATTAGAGAATTTCTTAAACGGAAAAACTTCTTGGGGATGGGTTGATTTTTTTAAGTCTATCGAGAAAAGTGAATATGAAAAAATTACTTTCGTTACTTACAATTATGATATTTGGCTAGAAAGAATTTTGAAAATTCTTAAAATACCTTTTAGAATAAGTGGATTTGATAAGAATTATGGTAAAAAAGTTGAGATTATTAAGCCGCATGGCTCAATAAGTTTTGTCCCTAAGGGTGATATACCCACGATATATTCTGTAAATTATAATTTGGATTTTGAAGGGGTTCCTATTGAGCAACTAGAAATACAATACGATAATTTGACACGTTATCCTAAGGGGGCAATAATACCACCAGCTGGTGATTCGTTGCGTTTGGGAACAACAGCGCCTTGGTCGCAAAAATTGAGAAATGAGGCTAAGAATATAGCTATGAGTATTGAAGAAAAGGATGAGATTGTGTTGTGTGGCATCTCTTATTGGCATGTGGATCGTAGAGAGTTAGATGAATTGTTAATTAATTTGAATCAGAATTCAAATTTTACATTTGTGAATCCTGTTCCACCAAGAGATTTGAATGCAGTGTTGAGTAGCATTTTTACAAATTATGTACAGCAGCATTCTTCATCAGAAATAGGAGGAATATTAAATGGCAAAGCTATTTGAGAGAAAATCAACATCACTGACATTATCAGAATTTTATGATAATTATCAGCTTGGAAAATACCGGTTTGAAGTTTCTTATCAAAGACAAAGTGGTGTTTGGTCAGAAGATAAAAAATCATTTTTGATAGATTCTATTTTGAAAAATTATCCTATGCCTGCCATTTTTTTACGACCTTGCGTTAATACTGATACAGGAAAGACGGTCTATGATGTTGTTGATGGAAAACAACGATTAGAAGCTATAGTTGATTTTATTGAAAATAAAATACCGCTTACTTCTTATTTTGCTGAAGATGATTTTATTGATGAAGCTAATTTGAAAACAGCAAGTGAGATTTCTGGATTGACATTTGAAGAAATAAAAGGATTAAATTCGGATTGCCCGGATTACATAAAGCAGTTTTGGACGTATTCATTAAATATAGAATATTTATATGAACAAAAAGAAGAAATGGTAGCATCTGTATTTGACAGGTTGAATAGAAACGGAGAGCCACTGACATTCCAAGAGCTGCGCAATGCAAAGTATAATGATAGTATATTGATGAAAACAATAAAGAAATTAGTAAAAGATTCTTTTTGGGCCGATAAACTTTCGCGTCTAAAAAGTGTACGTATGGAAGATGTTGAATTTATATCAGAGTTATTCTTTGTCGTATTAGAGAATAAAATTCTTGATTCATCTCCGAAGGTATTAGATGATTTATATGGAAAATATCAAGATGATGAAGAAAACATAAAGAGAGCAGAAAACGAGTTTAAAAAGGTGATTGAAGTATTACAAGAATTGAATTTGGATTTTAATATTAATAAGCGTTTGTGTTGGACAACGCATTTATACACTGTATTTTCTTTTGCATGGACACTTGCGAAAAAAAATATTTCAGCAGAATGTAAAGCTGACTTAGTTAACAAATTTTATGCTGAGTATTTTTCGAAGGGGATTAGTTATGAAGGAATGCTAAAAGACTATAAAGAGGCATCATCAAGTAGAACTCGTTCAGAAACTCAGAGGAAGAAGAGACTATCCGCTTTGCTATCATATTGTAATATAGTTAACGTATAATAGAAACTAAATATTATATTGAACTAAAGAATGAATCGTTTCATAGTTCAATAAAATGATAGCATTTTACTGATAACAATTTGATGACATTAGTTCAGACAAGCCATGTACATTGGATAATGGAAGCTAATTGGTATCAAATCGAACGAAAGAGCATAAACAAATTTGCTTAATACAAAAATATTTATGAGAGTTTGAATGACAGAAAATAGGCTCTAAAGCCTTATAAATAGCTATTTTGTAGGGAGTGTCCCAAAGTTTGTGTAAACCTTCATACTGGCGTAAGATGAACTTACTTAGTATGGAGGTTTTTCTATGGCACGAAGGAAATTAGACGGTAGTGTCAAATTAATTTCGCAAATTCAAACCATCGGTAGCTGAGCGTCAGTCTATCGCCAGCTGGTTTTCGGTTTCAAGGTCATAGAGGTGCTTCATGTTGAGGTATCGCTTCTGGCCCCAATCGTTGGATGCTACATAACGAAGGCGGGCACATACCAACATCAAAGCACTGTTGCCATCTGGGAATGCGCCTATGGAACGTGTACGTCTGCGTACCTCACGATTCACCCGTTCTGTCAGGTTGTTGGTGCGAATCCGATGCCAGCGCTGTACAGGAAACTCCATGTAGGTCAATGTTTCTTCGATGCCGTCCTCCAGCTTCTTTGCTGCAGTAGAAAGCTTCATCTCGCGAAGTTTGTCCACTACCATCTTTGCCTTTTCCCTGGCGGCCTGTTTGTCTTCCTGGGAATGGATGGCCTTCAGCATTCGGGTGACTTCCTGCATCTTCATACGAGGAGTGACGCTGAAGATGTTGCGGTAAAAATGAACGGTACATCTCTGGTAGCGCGCCTCGGGAAATACTTCCGGAATGGATTCGAGCATGCCCAGGCACTTGTCACCAATGACCAGACGGACGCCTGAAAGCCCACGTTCTTTGAGATAAACGAAGAAGCTTTTCCAGCTTTCGCGATCTTCCTTCATGTCTTCGGCAGCACCGATGACCTCCCGGTAGCCGTCTTCCGTGACACCGATAGCGATAAGGACAGATACGTTCTGGATCTCGCCTCCCCAGCAACGCTTCCGATAGATGCCATCCACATAAACGTAGGGATATTCTCCTGAAAGGGGACGCATGCGCCACTCTTCGATGTGCTCATAAGCCTTCTTGTTGAGGTTGCTGATGATCCCCGGAGATACCTTTGAACCCCAGAGAGCCTCCGTGACATCTTCGATACGGCGGACCGAGACGCTGGCCAGATACATTTCGATAAGAGCTTCCTCAACGGATGATTCTCTCTGACGGTATCTTTCGATGATGGCGGTCTCGAACGGAACACCTTTGAGCTTTGGGACGTGAAGGGTGACGTCGCCCGAAGAAGTCGTAAAGTTTCGATCATAATGGCCGGAACGGTATCCCTGGCGCTCAGCAGAGCGCTGGTACTTATCAGCCCTGACCAGCTCATCAGCCTTATGATCCAGCAGAGCGTTGAGTGTCTCCTCAACACTGTTTCTGACCAGATCCTTAAGATTGTTCTTTATGAGATCTTCGTTTAACTGTATCATGTTACCAGACATAGTTTATTGCCTCCTTCGGATTATTTTGCGTGGTAGCTTAATTTTACCGATGGCAGTAGACTGTGTCTATTTTGTTATTCAATTGAATTTGCGAAACTTATTTGACCTTATCGCAGTACACCGGCCCGGACAAGGGCACGCAGTGGGATGACAAGACCGGTAAGCTTTCCATCGCTCCGGGATGACAAGACCGGTAAGCTTTCCATCGCTCCGGGATGGCATGCGGATCCGGATGGAAACGTAGTCAGAGACTGAGTAATGAAGCCGTCCTTCGGGGCGGCTTTTTCTTACACAAAAAAATAGCTACCCCTAAAAAGAGGCAGCAAGTTTAATGTATTATTTCGTCAACGAAGTTTACAACATCCTTATTCTTTTCCTGAATCATAGGATTATCGTGCATTTCCCTCATCGACATCCATTTATATTTTCTATTATCAATAGAAAATGACGGGTGCGTGAGTGGCTCAGGAAATGTTTTCAGAGATGCACTATACAGAGTATGGTTATATGTTTTCTCTTCTTTGGCACTTACAGAATATTTTGTCTGTATTCTGTCGCCGCAGCGCGTGAGTGTCAGGTTCTCAGTTGGAATGTGCAATTCTTCGGCCAGTCGCTGCGTGACATGTAGCTGATCGTTATTGGTTGTCTTGTAGTTAAAGAAAAACCAGCAATCCCAACGACCATCGTAGTACAGCAGGAAGCGGGAAGGGGTGCTCGAGAATGTATCTTTAATCGCGACAAGCGAGTGCCGGTGCTGAACGGTATTAAGTTTTTCTATATCAGAATATAGCTTTTTGTGGCCATAAAGGTTTTTGTGGCTTTTAACAAGCATCGCTAGACCTCCGGCGCAGACAGCAAAGCCCAGCGCTAAACAGACTTTTTTAACAGAACTTGAAGATAACACATAGATAGAAGGATAAACAGCGGGAAGAATAGAGGCAATAAACAAAATTCCACTGACTAATTCACCTTTTCCATCATGGTGGGTGTGCCCGATTTTATCGCGGTTCTTTTCAAGGAGTAGCTGCAATTCTCTGGAATCAATTAAAAGGCTGGATGAGAGCCCGCGATTATCGGTTGACATGATAAACCTCCCGTCCACACCTTTGATTCATAAATTATAGAGGAATACCACAGCGTGTGCAAGATATTTTATTAAAAATAAAACAGAAAGGAAGAACAAATTCAAGGCATGAATTTCACAGGCAACATGAATAATCTGGAAACATCTGACCAATGCCGGGTATACCTCGGAAGGCACCGCTGGGCTCATGGGCAACCTGTACGCAGAGTCGAACTGCATCCGATGCTGGTAGAAAGGCTCTGCCTTAAGCGTCTGCGTGAGACTGGTCAGGTTTATGATGACGTGAGCCATACGGTGGGGGTTGATACTGGAGCAATCAGCCGGGCGGCCTTTCTGTCACCACTCGGTAAGCACTACGGCTACGGCCTCGCACAGTGGACGGCCAGTGCGCGGAAGGCGGCGCTGTACGACCTCTGCAAGCAGCGCAGGGTGAGTATATCTGATCTTCGTACACAGCTCGACTATCTTTGCATGGAGCTCTCTCAGAGCTTCCAGAAGGTCAATAGGGTGCGCAGAGAAACAAGATCAATCAAAGAGGCATCAGACATTGTTTTACTGAAATTCGAGGCCCCTGCTGATGCAGAAAAGCAGTGCGGCAAGCGGATGAGCTACTCACAGGAGATATACGATCATTATTTTAAGAAGGAGGATAGAGCTGTGGGTTACGATAAGTACAAGGTGGTCGCGATCGCGAAGGCAGAGGTAGGCTATCTTGAGAAGGCATCCGGAGACCTCAAGTACCTGTACGACAAGACTGCAAACGCAGGTGACAAGAATTTTACGAAGTATGGGTATGAGATGCACAAGACTTACCCGAAGACGATGGACTATCCGGCATACTGGTGTGATGCTTTCGTAGACTGGTGCTTTATGACAGCTTACGGTATTTCTTCTGCGCGGTCTCTGTTGGGCGGCGAGTTCGACGATTACATTGGCGCGTCGGCGCAGCTCTACAAGAGCAAGGGGGCATGGCACAACACACCGGAAGTCGGAGATCAGGTCTTCTTTAAGAATTCTGCCCGTATCCGGCACACGGGGCTTGTGGTGGACGTCAGGGATGGAAAGATCATCACAGTAGAAGGGAACACCAACTCCGGAAAGGAGATCGTCCGGAACGGTGGCGCAGTCTGCGTGAAGGAGTACACAATCGGAAATTCTCGCATCGCTGGATATGGCCGCCCTGCCTACGGAAAGAGCCTTGACTTTAAGGCTCACTGGGAGCATATTGGGGATACGTGGTACTACTGCGCAGCTCCCGGAGGACACGCACGTGGCTGGAAGACAATCAACGGGCACTGGTACTACTTTGCGCCTGATGGGAAGATGCTCACCGGCCTTCAAAAGATCGGCGGGAAGCGGTACTATTATCTTATGGGGTTTGGTGATTTCGAGGGCGCCTGCTGCCGGACGGACGAGAGTGGTGCGCTGGTAGTGTGGGACGTGTAAAAAGTGCAACCGAAATGCAACCGATACTCTTAGATACAGCCCTAAACTGACATAATGGGGAGATTCTCAGCAATGCAGAAAAACCCCCGAAAACCAGCGCTTTTACGAGGCTTTCAGGGGTTTTTAGCAGCTGGGCCACAAGGATTCGAACCTTGAAAATGACGGAGGTGATCCATGAAAATCATCACAGCGCTGCTCGTGGGGATCGTCGCGATCGGGAGTATAATGTACCCATCAACAATGAAGGGCTCGCGAGTTCGAGTACCGCAGCGCGGGTTCCAGAAGAAAGAAACCTTGTAAATACGCTGTTTTGTTAGGAAAATGGCGAATTTGCAAGGCTTTTTTATTGGGATTTCCCGCAGAGTAGAACAGGATTCCGGTGCATGCAATGGTGCATTTGACACAGGTGTGACAAATGATGTTAAGAGCAGTTCGAAAGGTTTTGGCAGCCAAAACAGGAAAAGAACATACAAGGAGCCGGACTTAGAACGACAAAGGTTGCCGGGAGTCTGACAAGGGAAGGATGGGGGAGAGGAAAGGGAGGGAGATTATGGAGAAGCTCAGTGCAGATGTGGAAGCCCTTTGCAGGGACAGGATTTACCATTACTTTCGCAGGCTTTCAGACATCCCGAGAAGAAGCTTTCACGAAAAAGCAGTCAGCGACTATATCTATAACTGGGCGCTGGAGCATGGATGGAATGCCGAGAGGGATGCGGTTTACAATGTGTTTATCCATAAGGCGGCAAGTCCTGGCTGTGAAAACGCGCCGACTGTCATGCTGCAGGCACATTTGGACATGGTGTGTGAGAAAAGAGCGGATTCGCCCCATGACTTCTCGCGGGATGCCATTCCTTGGAGGATAGAAGGAGATGTGCTGTCCACCGGAGGCGAGACGACCCTTGGCGCTGACGACGGAATCGGGGTGGCACTGGCCATGGCAGTGCTGGAACGCGAGGATTTGAGACATCCGCCGCTGGAAGTGCTCTTTACCACCCGGGAAGAGGAGAATTTTGGGGGCGCGCTGCACTTTGATCGAAATAAAATGAGCGCGACGCGGCTGATTAACCTTGACAATACGGAGGAAAAGACGATTGTCAGCGGAAGCTGCGGAGGCATGAGGGCTGAGGTCAAGGCGGGATTTCCTTTGGAAGCAGTGAGAGAGGACTGCATTCCTGTGGAATTGTCGATCAAGGGACTTCTGGGCGGGCACTCCGGAGAGGACATTCACCGGGGCAGAGGCAACGCCAATCTGTTGCTGATTCGTGCGCTTTGGCGGCTGAGTGCCTGCTGTTCCTATCAGCTTGGCTGCATCAGAGGGGGAAGCTTTCGGCTTGCGATTCCGAGGGAGGCTTCCGCCCTGCTATGGATCCCGGCGGGAGAACTGAAACGCGCAGGAGAAGTGGCGGCGGAGCTGGAGACGCAATACCGGTCCGAATTGGCGCACACCGCAGGAAAACTCAAGCTCACATTGACAGAATGCAGATCAGAGCAGCCGGATGCCGGGCTGGCGAAACGGCAGGGCGTGGAGCCGGACCCACTGTTGCCGGCACTCCTGTTGATGCCGGACGGAATTGTGCAGATGAGCGAAGCATTTGAGGGAATTGTTGATACCTCGGTGAATCTGGGAGAACTGTACTTGAACGACGGAGCATTGAGACTGGTCTTTGAGATCCGCTCCCTGCGGGAGAGCCTGCGGGACCTTGTGTACGAAAGGATTGAGCAGGCCGCGAAACCGATCCATGGGAGCTGCAGCTTTGATACGGTGTATCCCAGCTGGGATTTTTTCGAAAGCTCAAAATTGAGAGAGACCTATTTGGCTGCCTTCCGGGGATGCGGCGGGGAGAGACCAAAGGCTCTGACGGTACACGCAGGGCTGGAGGTCAGCTACTTTTTCCGGGAGGGAAAAGAACTTGACGCCATATCGGTGGGACCCGATATCCGGAATTTCCACTCGCCCTCCGAGTGGCTTTGTATTTCCTCTGCAAAACGGGTTTACCGATACCTGTGCGAGACGCTGGCAGCCCTTGCCTGATCGGTTCCGGGACGGAAAGGGCTGCTTCGGAACAGCACTGTATGGGGCGATGCACCGCAAATCCACCTTCATCAAGCGGAAGCGGGAATCGAAAGGAAAGCGAAGAGAATCGGAAGGGAAGCAAAGGGAATCAGATCAGATATCTGAGACTGTGATCTCATCATGTTCATTGGATTCAAAGAACCAGAGCAGCAGTGCGGAGATGGAGAGCGGAGCAAAGCCGATGAATGCGCCGTTTACGCCGATTCTAAGCGCAGCGAAGCTTCCGGTCAGCGCGCCGAAGAAAAAGCTGAGCACGGTGAAGGTATACAGGACAGCCTTTCGTTTCAGCTTGCTTTCACGGTCAATCCAGTATTGCGTCCATGCGAGGGAGGCCTGTTTTATATTATTGGAGATAAAAACGCTGGCGCAGTTATAGCCCCGGGCCGAGGAGAAGGCGCCCCACTGAAAGCTGGAACAAAAATAAATCGGGTAGACCGATAGAATGGGAGGTAGGGTTTCAGGGAGAGAGACTACCAGAAGAATGCAGAGTGCATCCCCCAGAACGGCAAGTCTTTTAATGGGAAGGCTGGTGAAGCGGCTCAGAAGGTAGGAGATCATTGCGGCGGAGGAGAAGAGCAGAAGGGCGCCCAGGCGGAGGAGGACGTGGGGGAAATGTCCGGATACCAGATCCGCAGCCATGGATGTGAAGTTCCCGGTCATGGCATTTCCGAAGTTTCCGCTGTGAAGCAGGATGCCGTAGGTTCCCAGAAATCCGGCGTGGAAGGTCATAATCCAATGCAGGATGGATTCCTGCTCTTCTTTGATATAGCTTAGCATTGTTTCGCGATCCTTTCCCTGATTGTGATTCAAACATGACGATTATAGCACGCCGTATGACAATTCCTATCATTCTTTCCGCTTTTTTAGAGAGGCAGGAAGCGCAGATGAAAAGCTTGTGCAAAACATACAAAAAAAGAAGAATTTATCTGATTTTTATATGATAAATTGATTTTTGGGGGGAAAGCTTTTATAATGAATTTCGTGGGGCATACAGCCTGAAAAAGGAGGGTCCATTATGCAGAAGAAGAAACTGGCACTGTCGACACAGATTTTCATTGCCTTGGTTCTGGCGATTATCGCCGGTGTTGCCTTTACAGGCAATCCTGTGATCGCAACGACGTACATCAAGCCCTTCGGAACCATTTTTCTGAACCTGATCAAGTGGATTGTGGCGCCGCTTGTCTTTTTTTCCATCATGGTCGGCGTCATTTCCATGAAGGACATCCGAAAGCTGGGGATGATCGGCGGACGAACGGTGCTGTATTATCTTTGCACAACGGCATTTGCAGTTACGATCGGACTTATCTTTGCCAATGTGTTCAAAGGAACCTTTCCGGTGCTGCAGACATCGGATCTGAGTTATGAGGCCAATGCGTCGGTCAGCTTTATGGATACGCTGGTATCCGTGTTTCCCAATAACTTTGTGAAGCCCTTTGCGGAATCCAACATGCTTCAGGTGATCGTGGCATCTCTTATCATCGGGTTTGCGATTATTCTTGCAGGAGAAAAGTCAGGGAAAAGCGTGGATGCGGTGACTGCAGTCAATGAGATTTGCCTGAAGACCATGGAAATGATTCTTCGCCTTTCGCCGATCGGCGTATTCTGCCTGCTCTGCCCGGTGGTCGCTGAGAATGGTCCGTCCATCATTGGCTCCCTGGCAAAGGTGCTTCTGGTTGCATACATCGCTTATTTCCTTCATGCGCTGGTGGTGTATTCGGCCAGTGTGCGGGTGCTGGGGAAAATGAGTCCGGTTCGATTCTTCAAGGAAATGATGCCGGCCATTATTTTTGCGTTTTCCTCCGCTTCCTCCGTGGGAACGCTCCCCATGAATATGGAATGCACCGGCAGGCTGGGCGTTCCGAAGGATATCTCGTCCTTTGTGCTTCCGCTGGGGGCAACCGTGAATATGGATGGAACCGCCATTTATCAAGGGGTGTGTGCAGTCTTTATTGCGACCTGCTTCGGAATTGATCTTACCATGAGCCAGATGATCACCATCGTACTGACTGCGACCTTGGCTTCCATCGGGACAGCCGGTGTGCCGGGTGCAGGTATGGTCATGCTTGCCATGGTGCTGGAGTCGGTGGGGCTTCCTGTGGAGGGCATCGCTCTGGTGGCAGGGGTTGACCGCATCTTTGACATGGGAAGAACCACGGTGAATATCACGGGGGATGCCGCTTGCTGTGTTGTGGTCTCCGCGAAGGAAAGGCTTGCGAAAACAAATTAAAAAATCAATCGACTGGAGCGGCGGATGGTATTATAATGAGCAAATGATACCGGAAATTTGACAGTCGATTGAGGGCAAAGAAATGGGAGCTGCGATTGATATTCGGCATGCTTCGGTGAGGTACGGAGCAGAGGCAGTTTTGAAGGACTGCTCCCTCTCGCTTCGAGCCGGGGAGTTCTTTGCGCTTCTGGGAGCATCCGGGTGCGGAAAGACGACGTTGCTTCGTGTCATTGCGGGACTTTGTCCGCTGGATGGGGGTACCCTTTCATTTGATGGAGCTCCGGCGGAGCGCACGCTGCAACATCGCCCCCGAATCGGTCTGGCATTTCAGGATCAGCGTCTCTTTCCCGCCCTTTCCGTGCGGGACAATCTGGAGGTCGCGATTCGAGGTTTGGTTCCGGAGGAGGAGCATTCCGGAAGGCAGGCTGAAGCTTTTCTCGAAAAAATGGGTATTTTGGAACTTGCGGATAAGAAACCGGGAGAACTGTCGGGAGGTCAGCAAAAGCGAGCCTCCCTCGCGAGAGCGCTGGCAGTTCGCCCGGATATTCTTTTACTGGATGAACCCTTTTCAGGCTTGCACCATGAGCTGCGGAGGGAGCTGCGCCGGTATTTGCGGGAGTTTCAGCGAGAGATCGGCTGCACAACGGTTTTGGTGAGCCATGACAGAGAAGATGCGGAGGCAATTGCGGATCGGATTGGATTGATGAGGGACGGAAGCGTGGAAACAGGTGAATCAGACAGGACGGAGGAAAATTAATGGGAATCAGAGTCGGAATATTTGGTTACGGGAATCTTGGAAGAGGAGTTGAGGCAGCCATCAGACAGAACCCGGACATGGAGCTCGCGGCGGTTTTTACCAGGAGAGATCCGAAGCAGCTCACACTGCAGACAGAGGGGGTTCCGGTGGTCGCTGCTTCCGATGCAGCCGCTTTTGAAACGAAGGTGGATGTTATGATTCTGTGCGGCGGAAGCGCAAAGGATTTGCCGGTTCAGACACCGGAGCTGGCAGGGCACTTCCATGTGATCAACAGCTTCGATACGCATGCGAAGATTCCGGAGCATTTCGCGGCAGTGGATCGGGCGGCGCGTGAGGGAAGAAAGACAGCACTCATTTCCCTCGGATGGGATCCGGGGATGTTCTCCCTGAATCGCCTGATTTCCAGCGTGATTCTTCCCCATGGGAAAAACTATACCTTCTGGGGGCGCGGGGTGAGCCAGGGCCACTCAGACGCGTGCAGAAGAGTGGAAGGTGTTCTGGACGCAAGACAGTACACGATTCCGGTGGCCCAGTCTGTGGAGAGGGTCAGAGCCGGGGAGCAGCCGGATTTTACCCCGCGGCAGATGCACACGAGAGAGGTCTATCTGGTGGTAGAGGAGGGCGCCGACCGCGCGCGCATTGAACGAGAAATCAAATCCATGCCGAATTACTTTGCCGACTACGATACGACAGTGCATTTTATTACGGCAGAAGAGATGAAGCGGGATCATGCAGAGCTTCCCCACGGAGGATTTGTGATTCGAAGCGGTGTCACCGGATTTAAGGAGGAGCATCGTCAGATTGCGGAGTACAGCCTGAAGCTGGATTCCAATCCGGAGTTTACCGGGAGCATACTGGTTGCTTATGCCCGTGCCCTTCACCGCCTGGCAGAGGAAGGTCAGTTCGGCTGCAAGACGGTCTTTGATATTGCACCGGCGTACCTTAGTCCGTTGAGCGCTGAGGAGCTGAGAGCAAGCATGCTCTGAGCAGCATAGAAAGGTGCAGTGCAGGCTGAGCGGTGGGCTGAGGAGTTCGAGTAAGCCTGCACCGGCAGGTGGATCAAGGTACACTTTGCAGCTCAAAAAGTATACGCTCCCCAGAAAGAAAGCAGGATCAGAGGAGCAGAAAAGGGAGAATCGGAAGCTGTTTCCGATTCTCCCTTTTGATTCTCCCGCTCAAAGCAGAGTCAGGTGGCGGGGGCATTGGCCGCCGAGGCCTTGCTCTGTTCATGCTCCAGCGCCGTGAGCGCCAGGTCGTCCCTCACGCGGGCCTTGATGACACGGATCATCAATTCTTCAGATTCCTCGATGCCGTAGCTGGCACTATTGATGCAAAGGTCATAGTGGATGGCATTCCCCCACTCAAGCCCTGTGTAGCGGCGGTAGAAGCGGCGATGCACCTGATCCTCCCGCCTGACGATCCGCGCCGCTTCCCGATAAGGGATTTTCTCAAGCTCCATTACACGTCTTACCCGCATTTCAAGGGGGGCGGTGATAAAGATGCTGACATGGGGAATGGCAGCGTTTCTCAGGATCACATCTGCGCAGCGCCCCATAACGACAAAATCCTCTTTTTTGGCTCGATCCTCAATGTATCGGCTCTGGTTAAAATAGAGGGCGTCCGAAGCCGGAAGACCGTGGTAGCGGTTCAGGTTGCTGGTGAAAAGCCGAAGTCCCTTCAGCTCCCTTAAGCGGGTCAGCATCTGCTCCAGCTGGGACTGATCGGCTGCCTCCTTTTCCGCCTGAAGGCGTTCAATCACGTCCCTGAAGATGGTCGCATCGTAGTAATTGATGTGTAAATCATCGGCGAGATGAAAGCCGATGTCATTTCCGCCGCTTCCGTAGGAGCGCCCGATACAGATCACAAGGCGGTCATCCGTCGTGAATTTTTTTGTTCCGGCGGCAAAGGGGTTGAGGGAAATTCGATTTCGGTCGCCGATGTCATACGCGTCCTCTGTGCTTTCAATGGTCTTTACGGCGACGATGATGGAATTGTATTCCTCCATGACAGCCTTTCTGGCTGCGTGATCCTGAATGGTTCGCGCCATTTTTCCGATCAATGCAAGAACCCGCAGGATATCATTGTTCTGGGGATAGACCCGCAGCTCCTGCCGGAGAATCCAAATGGCCTTTTCGCGCCCGCCGATCAGTGTCCTGCCCAGTGATGATCCGACCAGCCGGTATGCTTTTTCGTCCAGCTCGTATATTTTGACGGCCAGCTCTTCATAAAATGTTTCCGGATGCTTCATCTTTGGACTCCTCCTTTATCGAAAGAACAGCAGGGTATCGATCAAAAAGATCGGCGTCAGAAACATGAGCGCCCAGAGGATGTATCCGAAGAAAGACGGCATATTGATTCCGTTTTCCTCCGAGATGGATTTCACCATGAAATTCGGTGCGTTGCCGATGTAGCTGTTCGCCCCCATGAAGACGGCGCCGCAGGAGATGGCTTCCAGCATTTTGACCGGAATGGTGCCGAGGGTTGTGGCAATCCCGCCGGAGAGCCCCAGGGTTCCTGCGGTTGTGAGGAACACAAGGTAGGTGGGCGTGTTGTCAAGAAAGCTGGACAAAACTCCGGTGCTCCAGAAGAGCTGATAGGCCTTGCTGATTCCCAGCGACGGTCCCAGCTTCTTCAGAATCATCAATGCGGGCTGCATGGTGATAAAAATGCCGACGAAGAGCTGGGCGACCTCCTGAATTGCACCCCAGGTAAAGTGGTTTGCGGTGCGAACCTCCTCCGGCGTGGTGCGGAAGGAGAGAAGGGCGGCCAGCAGGATCAGCAGAATTTCAATGATGGAAGGAAAGCCCAGTGTGACCTCTCCCAGGATTCGGATTCCCCTGACACTGCCGTCCGGATTTTGAAATGCCGGAAGAGAGGGAAGAACGCCGCTTAATATGACCGCAGCGATAATCATCAGCAAAAAGAAGACGTTGTGCGCACCCTTCAGAGAAAGCTCGGTCCCGGGGCGGCTGATGTCGGGACGGAAGCCCGAATGGATGTCCTTCAGATAAAAATGGTTATCCAGATTCCAGAAGATCAGGAGCAGCAAGGTCATATTAAAGATCAGGACGGGAGCCAGCTTCAGGCTCCAGAGAAAGGGAACGCCCCGCATGAAGCCCATCAGGAGCGGCGGATCTCCCAGGGGCGAGAGGCATCCCCCCATATTGGAAATCAGAAAGATAAAAAACACCATGATGTGCTGCTTGTTTCGGCGCCACGAGTTGATCTTGATCATGGGGCGCAGCATCAGCATGGAGGAGCCGGTTGTTCCGATCAGGCTGGAAAACAGCGTTCCCAGCAAAAGAAACACAAGGTTTACGTTCGGTGAGCCTGCAAGATCCCCGGTAAAGGTAATGTTTCCGGCGACGCAGAACAGACCGAGAAGCATAATAATAAAAGAAAGATAGTCATTGAACAGGCATTCCAGCACAGTTTCTGCAGTCCGTCCGGCTCCAAATAGAAGGGTGAAGGGAAGAATGAACAGAAGCGACCAGAATACCACAACCGGAAAGCGGTTTTTTTCCCACCAGTTTGGCTTCACAAGGGGGAACACTGCGATGCTTAACAGGATTCCCGCGAAGGGAAGGCACAGCCAGGCGGGGGGCGTGAGCATATTCATAGCATTACCTCGTTTTATACTGTCAGATTGACTCAATGATCTCCAGAACAAAGACTTTACTGCGGGATCTTAGAAAAAGCAAGCGGATTCGGATCATAAAGGAGTCCCACCGCTGCCGCAGCAGGACTCCTTTTGTCATAAGGGTCTGTCATTTAAGGGTTTTCATGTTTGCCTTCAGGGCAGCATAGGATTCCGGACTCAGGTCGTGCTCCACCTTGCAGGCGTCCTTTTCCGCAATTTCCTGCGGCACGCCCAGCTTCACCAGATATGAGGTAAGGGTTCTGTGCCGTTCGTAAATGCGGGTTGCGATCCCGGCTCCTTTTTGGGTGAGATGGATGGAATTATCCGGATCCATGGTCACATATCCGTTCTCACGTAAATGCTTCATTGCAATGCTGATACTGGGTTTGGAAAATCCCATCGCATTGGCAATATCAATCGAACGAACCTGCCCGTTTTGCTCTTGGAGCATCAGAATCTTTTCCAGATAATCCTCGGCGGACTCGTGTATCTGCATTGTGCATCCCTCCTCTAATTTTACTATTACATTAACACAAAGCGAAACAAGAGACAAGGCGCAATGTGCTTGACCGCAACAGGAGGGAAGACTAAAATAGACGGAACAGAGATTGGAATAAAAATGAGGTGTGGAATGGCAAACGGCGCTACGACATTGATTGCAATCGGGCTTCTGGTGCTCATCGTTTTGATCGTGCGGTTTATCCTGAAGCACGGGAGCGCACAAAACGGCGGGTGCAGCGGCAATTGCGGCAGCTGCGGAATGGGCTGTACTTCTGCATTTTCCCCGGAGAGAAAGCAGTTTGAAGACGCAATGCGTTCGCAGCGCCCATCCCGGGAGCATGGGGAGGAATGATGGAATCGGGCGATGCAGGCATCGGCGCTACCACAATCCGAGGAGTGATTGATTCATGAAAAAAAATCTTCTGCGCGGGGCAGAGGTGCTGCTGGCAGGGTACTGGATCCGGAGCATTGCAGGGGCAGCTGACGGAGTGTTTCATATTCCGGAAAAGATCGGTGCCCGGGTATTTCGGACGGAAGGCGAGCTGACAGCCATGGTTCTGATTTTTTTTGTGCTGCTGCTGCTTTTTGTCCTTCTGTTTTCTCTTTTGACAGCGTGGGCGGAGCTGGCGGATGAGGCGCATGCCGTCAGGACGGGCGTTGCTGCGGGACTGAGTTTTTTGTTCTATCTGTATGCCTGCCTCTATGCTTATCCGCTTTTAGACAATCATTTTACGACGGCATGGCTGATGACCGGAAAATATACGGCGACTCTCATCCGATCCTTGCTGGAGCTTGTTGCCGGGGTTTTCAGCCGGGGCTTTCATTGGAACGATACCCTTGCATGGTATGGGGTGAGTGCCTGTGTGCTGGTTTATCCGTTTGTGTTGCTTTGCACCCTTTTGGGGGGGAGAAATTTTTTCCCGGTGCTGATGGCAGCCCTGCTGCCCTCCTTTGCCTGGCTGGTGGCACATTGGTGCCGGATGGACGGGGGGGGGCAGATGGTCCTTGGCGCTTCTGCCTCCCTGGTGTCGGCACTGCTGCTGCACTTCTTTACGGATGGAAAGCGACTGGGGACAGAGGCGAGAAAACCGCTGAAACGGAGTCTGCTTCATTTCAAGATTGACGGCGGAAAGCGGATTGCCCTACTTCTTTTTTGTGCGGTGCTCTGGATTGCAACCGTGTACTTTGGGCGCGTGCGTTCCTTTGGCGCGGTGATGGCACTGATTTTTTCCAGCAAGGTATACTTTTATCAGAGCAATCTTTACGCGCTGGCAGATACACGGGTGGCGCAGACTCTGGCGATTTCTTATGTGCTGTCTCTCCTTGTGCGAAAGCTTTTGTCTCTGGTTGAGTTGGAGGATCACTCGAAGCTTTTTCCCTGGCTTACGGCTGCCTACATGCTGCTGCTGCAGATCTGGGTGCTTCCGCTGCTCTCCCGTTTTATGAGCCGTGCGGCGGATCGGGCCCAGGGAACCATTTCCACCGAAGCCATTAAGGAGCTCCGGACGCCGGCGGAAGAGCTTTTGACGGCGCTGGAGGGAGAAAAGGTGCTGCCGGTGGTTCTGTTACTGCTGGCAGCCTCGGCATTTCTGTTCTTTTTGTTCTGGTTTTGCGTGCGTCTGCCGTTTGCCCGTCTGGCTGTCTGGTTTTTGGTCTGGTTTTCTGTCTGCACCTATGTGTACTGTCTGATCGGACTTTATTATCGAAGTGTTCCGGGGAACCTGTCCCTTCTCTTTCTTTGCTACGGGCTGGATCGTCTCCTGGAAGGGATACTGACCGCCGGACAGCAGCTTAGGAAACGGGTGTCGAAGAAGGAATGAGGAGGAAGCCATGGATCATCTTTCCTGGGAATTTTTGTCGGAAGAGAGGGTAAGGCAGGATGAGTATGTTGATCTTCGCGCAGGGAAATATCGTCTGCCTAACGGACGCATCCTGAATCCATTCTATCGCTATCACAGCCGAAGCTTTGTGGTGATTGCCGCCAAGGGGACGGAGGGAGACTACCTTTGTGTGCGCCAGTTCCGTCCCGGGATCGCCGCGGTGACCACCGAATTTCCCGCCGGCGCCATTGAGGAGGGGGAAGACCCTCTGGCAGCAGCAAAACGGGAGCTGCTGGAGGAGACGGGGTGCGTCTCAAGGGCCTGGACTTTCTTGGGAAGACTGTCGCCGAATGCCACCATAGCGGACAACACGGCATGGTGCTATTTGGCGGAGGGCTGCGTCAAGGTGGCGGATCAGCAGCTGGATGCCTCCGAGTGCCTGGATGTCATTCGCCTTGCGGCGGAACGACTGCACAGTATGATCGGAGGCCGCGATTTTGTACAGGCTGTGCATGTCGCCGCATATTATCTGGCAGAGGAATGGATGCAGAAAAGAGAGCAGGAGGCGTGCCCTGACAGTGAATAAAAGAAACAGCAGGGGAAATCAGGGCTTTTGTTCCTTTAGGATGTCCCGGATTTCTGCGAGCAGCAATTCCTCCTTGCCGGGTTTTGGGAGTGCTGCCTCTTTCTCTTCTGTTTTGCGCTGCACTTGATTGATTGCCTTGACCATCAAAAATACGGCCAGTGCAATCAAAATGAAATTCAGGACGTTCTGGAGAAAAAGACCGTATGCCAGGGTTACATCGGCGCCTCCCAGCGGATTTTTTACCGTGAAGGCGAGTCCGGAGAGATTGACCTGTCCGATCAGAATACCTAAGAGGGGCATCAGAATATCGTCCGTCAGAGACTTGACAATGGTGCTGAAGGCGCCTCCGATGATGACGCCCACCGCCATGTCCAAAACATTTCCCCTGAGTGCAAAGCGTTTAAATTCATTGATCCATTGTTTCATCATTTGTCCTTTCATCCCTTTGGTTGAATTTGTGCGATCGGTTTCATAATCAGTATACCGTATCCCAGATGAAACGCAAACGGAGCGAAGAAGCGCTGCCGCGGGTCACGGCAGAGGAGGACGAACAACGAAAACCCATGGGAAGGAGCGTTCATATATGATGCATGCAGTCATCATGGCCGGAGGAAAGGGAACGAGATTGGCGGCGCTGACGAAGGGAGAAATTCCGAAGCCGATGGCGCCGGTGCTGGGGAAGCCGATTCTTGCGTGGCAATTGGAGCAGCTTAAGCGGTACGGAGTGAAGCGTGTCACCATGATCGTCGGTCATCTGAAGGAACGGATTCTGTCTTACTTTCAGTCGGGAGAGGACTTCGGTCTGACCATCGACTACATTGAAGAGACGGAGCCGCTGGGGACGGCAGGCGCCTTTCCCTATCTGAAAGAAACGCTGCAGGATGAGTACTTTCTTCTTGTGTTCGGAGATGTGCTGTTTAATGTTGACCTGCATCGGATGGAGCGCTTCTTCCTGGAGAAACAGGCAGAGGTGCTTTTGTTCGCCCACCCCAATTCCCATCCCTTTGACTCCGATCTCATTCAGGCGGACGGGGACGGAAGGGTGCTGTGCTTTGATTCCAAGCATAATGTGAGGGATTACTGGTACGACAATTGTGTCAACGCCGGTCTTTATATGCTGGACAGGCGCGTCCTGGATCGGGTGAAGGAGCCGCGAAAAACGGATCTGGAAAAAGATATTCTTGCGCCGATGGCAAAGGCGGGCGCGGGTGTGTACGCATATCGCTCGCCGGAGTACGTGAAGGATGTGGGAACGATAGAACGGATTGAAGCGGCAGCGGAGGATATGAGAAGCGGCTTCATTGAGAAACGAAATTTGAACCGAAGGCAGAAGGCAATTTTCCTCGACCGGGATGGGGTCATCAACGTGTTGAAGGGGTTTGTTCGCCGGGAGGAGGAGCTGGAGCTGCTTCCGGGGGTTGTGGAGGCGCTGAGGCTGGTCAATTCCTCCGAATATTTGGCGATTGTCGTAAGCAATCAGCCTGTGATTGCCCGCGGGGAAACCACACCGGAGGAGCTGCAGACCATTTTCAATAAGATGAAAACACTTCTCGGTCGGGAAGGGGCTTATGTCGATGATGTGTTTTATTGCCCGCATCACCCGGACCGGGGCTTCCCGGGAGAGCGACCGGAGTACAAGATTTCCTGCAGCTGCAGAAAGCCGCAGCCCGGTATGCTTGAGGCGGCTGCGGAGGCATATCATATTGACCTGGCACAGTCTTGGATGATCGGCGATTCCACCACCGACATCGAATGCGGAAAGCGGGGCGGCTGCCGCACTGTGTTGGTGAAAACCGGAATGGGAGGGACAGACCGTAAGTTCCCGGTGAAGCCGGAGCTGGTGGCAGAGGATCTCCTGGATGCGGTGGGGCATATTTTGGGCTGCTGACTGTCCCCCGGCTCTCAGAGGGAGCCGATCCAGCGTCCGCTGGCACCGCAGGGGAGGATCAGACCGCTTTCAGTGACCGGAAGTCCGATTTCATCGGACGCGGTGTGACCGCCGTGGGTCGGGGTGATCAGGGTGTCCAGCAGGTAGCTCAGGACACTCGCCTGCAGACCGGTGGTATAGGAATTGACGAGAAAAAACAGCGGCGAATCGGACAGGAGGCACGCGCAGTCCCGGATGAGAGGGTAGATGGCGTCCTCGATTTTCCAGATTTCCCCCTTCGGGCCTCTTCCATAGGAGGGGGGATCCATGATGATGGCATCGTAGCGGCTTCCCCGCCGGATTTCCCGCTGCACAAATTTTTCACAGTCGTCCACCAGCCAGCGAATCGGTGCGCCGGAGAGCCCGGAGCTCTCTGCGTTTTCTTTCGCCCATCCGACCATTCCCTTGCTGGCGTCCACGTGTGTAACGGAGGCGCCGGAGGCTGCCGCTGCCAGCGTGGCACCTCCGGTGTAGGCAAAGAGGTTCAGAAGGCGTACCGAACGTCCGTTGGAGACAGCGGTTCCGATCAGGCGCGAAAACCAGTCCCAGTTTGCTGCTTGCTCCGGGAACAGTCCGGTGTGCTTAAACCGGAAGGGCTTCAAATGGAAGACGAGGGGCTTACACCGGGAATCGGGCACCGAAGAAGCCGGCATGTAGCGGATATCCCACTGCTTGGGGAGGCCGAAGAAGCTCCACTCCCCGCCGCCGCTTCGGCTTCGGAGATAGTGACCTGCCGGGTGCGCCCATCCCGGGTTTTTCCGCTCTGTGTTCCATATGACCTGCGGATCCGGGCGGATGAGAAGCTGTGTTCCCCAGCGCTCCAGCTTTTCACCGTTCGAGCAGTCTATCACTTCATAGTCATTCCAGCGATCTGCGACAATCATGTTATACTCCGTTCTCCATCCGAATGCGGCAGGAATTTTTTTCTGCTCTTCAGTGTAGCAAACGAAAGAGGAAGCATCAAGAAAGAAGCACCTGGAAAAATTCTTGTGATTTTATGAAATTATGTTTATTCTGCGGAGAACGTGTTAGAATATCGAATAAAACCGAATTTTAAAGGACCCGGAGGTGAAGGATATGAAAAAAATAAATTTGAAGGTAATCGCCCTGGCGGCTGCTTCCATGCTGGCGATTGCCGCCTGCGGAAACGGCGGACAGAAGCCGGCGCAGAGCAGCGGGAAGAGTGCCGAGGAAAGCAGTGCGGAGCTGGTGGAGACGACAGAGGCCGGGGAGGAAACAAAAGCCGCCGACGAAGAGGACGGAGACGAGGATGTTGTCTACGACACCTATGCGCCGGGGGAGGAGCCGAAAGAAGAGGCAGAAGAGGACAATGAGGAAGAGCCGGAAACAGCACGGATGACCGAAGCCGTTCCGCAGGAGGAGCAAAACGACAGGGAGGAAGAGCAGGAACCGGAGGCGGAGGAACCGGAAGCAGCGGATCCGAATGAGGGCCCTTCCGGAAAGGCCACCAAGATCAAAAAAAATCATTCCGGCAATCGGGTGAAGCCGGAATCGACCCGGGGTGCGGAAGAACCGCCTCAGGAATCGGCCTCCGGTCATTGAAGAGGCTGAGAAAATCATCCGGCAATAAAAAGCAAAAACACAGAGAAAAGCACTTGCGCGGTGCTTTTCTCTGTGTTATAGTATATGGCGCTGTGACATGATAGCGAAGAAGCGAGAGGTTGCCGCTTAGGCGGGAGTTCCGTGGAGCGAATGTCAAGTCTGGATACTGACGACAAGTCACTGTACAAATGAAGGAATGCTTTTCCAATTCGATCAGATGGAGGGCATGCCGGGAGAGTTTTGATGACACGCCCGGTACTGTGTACAGTCACCGCTTGTCGTACTTTAGAAAAAGTGCGAAAAGGAGGCGACTTTTTTTATGGCGAATCAGGTAATGAGAATCACGTTGAAGGCGTACGATCACAAGTTGGTTGATCTGTCCGCCGGAAAAATAGTCGACGCGGTGAAGAGGACGGGAGCCAAGGTTTCCGGTCCGGTTCCGCTGCCGACCAAGAAGGAAGTGGTTACGATCCTTCGTGCGGTTCACAAATACAAGGACAGCCGCGAGCAGTTTGAGCAGAGAACCCACAAGAGGCTCATTGATGTCCTGACACCGACCGACAAGACCGTGGATGCGCTGTCCCGTCTTGAGATGCCGGCCGGCGTTCACATCGACATTAAGATGAAAACAAAGTAATATCCTGCTCTAGTATGAGCGCAGAAGCGCTCCGCTGTAGGATAAACAGGAGGTAAAACATGAAGAAAGCAATACTTGCGACAAAGATCGGCATGACGCAGATTTACAGCGATGCCGGCGTACTGATTCCGGTCACGGTTCTGCAGGCGGGTCCCTGCGTTGTGACGAAGGTGAAGAACAAAGAGAATGACGGATACGATGCCGTTCAGGTGGCTTACGGAGAGATTCGCACCAAGCTTGTGAACAAGCCGGATGCGGGTCAGCTGGAAAAGGCCGGGATCGAGAAGCAGACTGTAACCAGAGGCGAGGGCCAGAGAGAGGTTTACGCCACCGGCCGTTTTTTGAGAGAGTTTCGGCTGGAGAACAGCGCTGACTACAGCGTGAAGGATGAAATCAAGGCGGACATTTTCGCTGCGGGCGACAAGGTGGATGCAACTGCGATTTCAAAGGGAAAGGGCTTTCAGGGCGCAATTAAGAGACACGGACAGTCCCGCGGACCGATGGCGCACGGCTCCAAGTTCCATCGTCACCAGGGCTCAAACGGTTCTTCTTCCGATCCGAGCCGTGTGTTTAAGGGGAAGGGCATGCCCGGTCAGATGGGCCGCGTGCGTGTGACAACCCAGAACCTTGAGGTGGTTCGCGTTGATGCGGAGAATAACCTCATTCTGGTCAAGGGTGCGGTTCCGGGCCCGAGGAAGGCGCTGGTTACCCTCAAAGAGACCGTCAAGGCCGGAAAGTAATACGAGAGGAAAGGAGGAACGCTTAAGATGGCAAAGGTATCTGTTTTTAATACCGACGGACAGGAAGTCGGAACGATGGATTTAAACGATGCGGTGTTCGGAGTCGAGCTGAACGAGCATCTGGTACATATGGCAGTTGTGGCGCAGCTGGCAAACAAGCGCCAGGGAACACAGAAGGCAAAAACCCGTTCCGAGGTTTCCGGAGGCGGAAGGAAGCCCTGGAGACAGAAGGGGACCGGCCACGCAAGGCAGGGCTCTACCAGAGCGCCCCAGTGGAAGGGCGGCGGCGTCGTGTTTGCTCCGACTCCGAGAGACTACACCATGACCTTGAACAGGAAAGAAAAGAGACGGGCGTTGCAGTGCGCACTGACCAGCCGCGTTCAGGAGAACAAGTTCATTGTTGTGGATGACTTCGGAATGGACCAGGTGAAAACCAGAAGAATGGCTTCCACGCTGAAGAACCTGAAGGTGGAGAAGGCACTGGTCGTCACTTCGGAAGGAGAGAAGAACACGGTTCTTTCCGCACGGAATATTGCAGGCGTAAAGGTTGCTTCTCCCAAGACCATCAATGTCTACGATATTTTGAAGTACAGCACGGTGGTTGCTTCCAAGGCAGCTGTTTCCACGATTGAGGAGGTATACGCATAATGGCAAGCATTCAGTACTATGATGTCATCCTCAAGCCGTTAGTGACGGAGAAGAGCATGAACGGAATGGGTGAGAAGAGATACAGCTTTCTCGTGCATCCGGAGGCAAATAAGGTAATGATTAAAGAGGCAGTGGAAAAAATGTTCGCGGGCGCAAAGGTGAAGTCCGTCAACACCATGAACTGCCCCACAAAGACCAAGCGCAGAGGCGCGACCTTCGGAAATACGGCAAAGACCAAGAAGGCGATTGTTCAGCTGACCGAGGACTCCAAGGATATTGAGATTTTCCAGGGCCTGTAAATGAATGCCCCACATGAAAGCAGACGGATGGGAAGCGGGTTCCGATTCGCATAGCCCGGCGCTTTCGTGGCTTATACGGTGCAATTCCGTGATAATCAATTAAAGGAGAGAACAATGGGAATTAAAAAGTATACCGCGTATACTCCGTCCAGAAGAAATATGACGGGTTCTGACTTCGCGGAAATTACAAAATCCACGCCGGAGAAATCCCTGATTGTGTCCAAGAAGAACACGGCAGGACGCAACGCACAGGGTAAGATTACTGTCCGACACAGAGGCGGCGGCGGCAGAAGAAAGTACAGAATCATTGACTTTAAGAGGAACAGCAAGGACAACATTCCGGCCAAGGTGATTGCGGTTGAGTATGATCCGAACCGGACTGCCAATATTGCGCTGATTTGCTATGCAGATGGTGCGAAGTCCTACATTCTTGCCCCGGCGGGACTGGAAGTCGGACAGACTGTGATGAGCGGGGAACACGCCGAGGCAAGAGTCGGAAACTGCCTTCCTTTGGCACTGATCCCCATCGGAGCGGAAATTCACAATATTGAGCTTTACCCCGGCAAGGGCGCGCAGCTTGCGAGAGCAGCAGGCATGACTGCACAGCTGATGGCAAAGGAAGGAAAGTATGCGACGCTTCGCCTTCCCTCCGGCGAGATGAGAATGGTTCCGATCAACTGCCGGGCCACCATTGGCAGTGTCGGAAACGGTGATCACAGCCTGATCAACCTGGGAAAAGCCGGAAGAAAGAGACACATGGGAATTCGTCCTCACGTCAGAGGCTCCGTCATGAACCCGAATGACCACCCCCACGGCGGCGGCGAGGGCCGGGCTCCGATCGGACGTCCGGGTCCGTGCACACCTTGGGGCAAGCCGGCTCTGGGACTGAAGACAAGAAAGAAGAACAAGCATTCCAATAAGCTGATTGTCAGAAGAAGAAACGGCAAGTCGGGCTCTGGAGCAAACTGATAGGGAGGAGAGAATACAGATGGCACGTTCACTGAAAAAGGGACCTTTCGCAGATGAGAGTCTGCTGAAGAAGGTTGAAGAAATGAACAAATCCGGCCAGAAAAGCGTTATTAAGACCTGGTCGCGCCGTTCCACGATCTTCCCGGCCATGGTTGGCCTGACGATCGCGGTTCACGACGGCAGGAAGCACGTTCCGGTATATATTACCGAAGATATGGTCGGACACAAGCTGGGTGAGTTCGTGGCGACAAGAACCTATAGAGGCCACGGCGCAGATGAGAAAAAAGTCGGGTCGCCCAGATAAGCGAAGAAAGGTTTGAAAGGAGGGTTTCAAAATGGCAAAAGGACATAGAAGCCAGATTAAGAGAGAGAGAAACGCACAGAATGACAAGAGACCGTCTGCAAAGCTTTCCTACGCGAGAATTTCGGTTCAGAAGGCATGCTTCGTGCTGGATGCAATCCGAGGGAAAGACGTACAGAGCGCTCTTGGTATTTTGACTTATAATCCCAGATATGCTTCCGGCGTAATCAAGAAGCTTCTGGAGTCCGCGGTGGCAAACGCAGAGAACAACAATAACATGCAGGCAGATAAGCTCTATGTGGCGGAATGCTTTGCAGGTGAAGGGCCGATCATGAAGAGGATTCATCCCAGAGCACAGGGAAGAGCATACAGAATCTTCAAGAGAATGTGCCATATCACCGTTGTTCTGGACGAACGATAAGGAGGGAAAGAATGGGACAGAAAGTCAATCCGCACGGCCTTAGAGTCGGCGTTATCAAAGACTGGGGCTCCAGATGGTACGCAGAGGGGGATTTTGCGGACAACCTGGTGGAGGATTACAATATCAGAAAGTTCCTGAAAAAAAGACTCTATGCCTCTGGTGTGAGCGAAATCGAGATTGAGCGCGCTTCCGACAGAGTTCGCATTATCATTCACACCGCGAAGCCGGGTGTTGTCATCGGAAAGCAGGGGGCTGAGATTGAGAAGCTGAAGAAGGAAACTTCCAAGCTGACCGACAAAAAGGTGTTTATCGACATCAAGGAGATCAAGAGACCGGACAAGGAAGCGCAGCTGGTTGCTGAGAGCATCGCGCAGCAGCTTGAGAACCGCACCTCCTTCCGCCGCGCCATGAAGTCCACCATGCAGAGAAGCATGAAGTCCGGCATCCTGGGGATTAAGACCTGCTGCTCCGGACGCCTTGGCGGTGCGGATATTGCACGCAGTGAGTTCTATGCGGAAGGAACCATTCCGCTTCAGACCCTTCGCGCCAACATCGACTATGGCTTTGCAGAAGCAGATACCACCTACGGAAAGGTGGGCGTTAAGGTCTGGATCTACAAGGGCGAAGTTCTTCCGGCAAAGACTGAGACCAGAGAAGGGAGTGCTAGATAACTATGCTGATGCCAAAAAGAGTCAAACACAGAAAGCAGTTCCGCGGCTCCATGGCCGGTAAGGCGATGCGCGGCAATACCATTTCAAACGGCTCCTATGGCCTGATTGCCACAGAGCCCTGCTGGATCAGATCCAATCAGATTGAGGCTGCCCGTGTTGCGTTGACACGTTATACCAAGCGCGGCGGCAAGGTCTGGATTAAAATTTTCCCGGATAAGCCGGTGACCGCAAAGCCTGCCGAGACCCGAATGGGTTCCGGAAAGGGCAGCACGGAGTACTGGGTTGCAGTGGTGAAGCCGGGCCGCGTTCTTTTTGAGATCGACGGTGTTGCTGAAGACGACGCGAAAGAAGCACTGCGTCTCGCGATGCACAAGCTTCCCTGCAAGTGCAAGATCGCGTCCAAGGAAGAGGTTAACGCAGGCGTGAACGAAGTTTCCGCGGTGACTGCAGAAGGCGGTGAACAGAGTGAAAACGAATAAGTATGTCGAAGAGTTAAGAGCAAAGAGTGCGGCAGAGCTGAAGGAAGAGCTGGTCTCCGCGAAGAAGGAGCTTTTCAACCTCAGATTTCAGAACGCAACCAGCCAGCTGGATAACACCTCAAGAATCAGCGAGGTTCGCAAGAACATCGCCCGCATTCAGACCGTGATCACAGAGCAGGCAAGGGCGTGAGCCGAAAGGAGATAAACCGTGGAAGAGAGAAATCTTAGAAGAACGCGCGTCGGCAAGGTCGTCAGCGATAAGATGGACAAGACGATCACCGTAGCGGTTGAGGATCACGTGAAGCACCCGCTTTATGGCAAGATTATCAAGCAGACAAAGAAGTTCAAGGCGCATGATGAGAAGAATGCGTGCAGAGTGGGCGACAGAGTGAGGATCATGGAGACCAGGCCCCTGTCCAAGGATAAGAGATGGAGATTGGTCGAGATCGTCGAGAAGGCGAAATAATAGAGAGCTAGGAAGGAGTGTCCGGCATGATTCAGCAGGAAACACGTTTGAAGGTAGCCGACAACACCGGTGCGAAGGAACTCCTTTGCATCCGTGTTATGGGCGGATCTACCAGAAGATATGCGCATATCGGCGATGTCATCGTGGCGTCTGTCAAAGATGCAACACCGGGAGGCGTTGTTAAGAAGGGCGATGTGGTCAAGGCAGTGGTGGTCCGCACCGTACAGAAGACCCGCCGCAAGGACGGATCTTATATCACGTTTGACGAGAACGCAGCAGTCATTATCAAGGACGATAAGACTCCTACGGGAACCCGTATTTTCGGGCCGGTTGCGAGAGAGCTTCGTGAAAAGCAGTTCATGAAGATCGTTTCCCTTGCTCCGGAAGTATTATAAGGAGGACCGAAATGCGTAAAATTAAGAAGGATGATACCGTTCAGATTATTTCCGGTAAGGACAAGGGAAAGAACGGCAAGGTTTTGCATGTAGATACCGCAAAGAACAGAGTGGTCGTCGAGGGATGCAACATGATTCAGAAGCATTCCAAGCCGAGCGCACAGAACCAGAACGGCGGAATCATCACCAAGGAAGGTTCCATCCACATCTCCAATGTGATGCTTGTCGCAGACGGGAAGCCGACCAGAGTCGGATTCGAAGTGAAGGACGGAAAGAAAGTCCGCGTTGCGAAAAAGACCGGTAAGGCGATCGACTGAGACGGAGAGGAGGAACATTCAAGGTGGCTAGATTAAAAGAATTTTACGACACAGAAGTGGTCGCAAAGATGAAGGAAAAATTCGGATATACCAATCCGATGCAGGTTCCGAAGCTTGACAAGATTGTCATCAATATGGGCGTCGGGGAAGCGAAGGAGAACATCAAGGTTCTTGAGGCGGCCGTCCGCGACATGGAGATCATCTCCGGACAGAAGGCAGTCATCACCAAGTCCAAGAAGTCCATCGCAAACTTCAAGCTGCGTGAGAATATGCCGATCGGATGCAAGGTAACGCTTCGCGGCGAGAAAATGTATGAGTTCGCAGATCGCCTGATCAACCTTGCGCTGCCGCGTGTGCGCGACTTCAGAGGTGTCAACCCGAATTCGTTTGACGGCAGAGGCAACTACTCCATGGGCATTAAGGAGCAGCTGATTTTCCCGGAAATCGAGTATGACAAGGTGGACAAGGTTCGCGGCATGGACATTATCTTCGTCACGACTGCAAAGACGGACGAGGAAGCACGTTACCTGTTAACCCTGTTCAACATGCCGTTTTCCAAATAATCAGGAGGGTAAAGATTCATGGCGAAAAAGTCGATGAAGATCAAGCAGGCACGTCCGGCAAAATTTTCCACGAGAGAATATAACCGTTGCAGAATCTGCGGACGTCCCCATGCTTATCTCAGAAAATATGGTATTTGCCGTATCTGCTTCAGAGAGTTGGCCTACAAGGGTCAGATCCCGGGCGTTATGAAAGCAAGCTGGTAATTTAAGCTGATTGAATTCAACAGGAGGAAACATTCCATGACAACGAACGATCCGATTGCAGATATGCTCACCAGAGTCAGAAATGCAAATACTGCAAAGCACGATGTGGTCGATGTCCCTGCTTCCAAAATGAAGATCGCAATTGCGGATATTCTGGTGAACGAGGGCTACATCGAAAAGTACGAGTTTGTCGAAAAGAACGGCTTCAAGGATATTCGCATCACCCTGAAGTACGGAGCAACGAAGAATGAGCGCATCATCACAGGGCTCAAACGAATTTCCAAGCCGGGTCTTCGCATCTATGCCGGCAAGGAGGATATGCCGAAGGTCCTGGGAGGCCTGGGCACAGCAATCATCTCCACAAACCAGGGCGTGATTACAGATAAGGAAGCACGCCGTTTAGGTGTGGGCGGTGAGGTTCTCGCATTTATCTGGTAAGTCATTGCCGTATGAAGTGCAAATTGATCACAATCACGAAGAAATCAGGAGGAAAGTCGGCATGTCACGAATTGGAAGAATGCCTATCGCGATTCCGGCAGGAGTCACTGTCACCATCGCAGAAAATAATCTTGTGACTGTAAAAGGTCCTAAGGGTACGCTGGAACGAGTACTGCCTGCAGAGATGACCATCAAGCAGGAAGGAACGGATGTTGTCGTTGCGAGACCCAACGATCTGAAAAAAATGAAGGCGCTCCACGGTCTCACCAGGACGCTGATCAAGAATATGGTCGTCGGCGTAACCGAAGGATATGAGAAGGTTCTGGAGGTCAACGGCGTTGGCTACAGAGCTGCAAAGCAGGGTTCGAAACTGGTTCTGTCCCTTGGATATTCCCATCCGGTGGAGATGGAGGACCCGGACGGCGTCACCACAGTTCTGGAAGGTCAGAATATCATCAAGGTTCAGGGAATTGATAAAGAGAAGGTGGGGCAGTACGCTGCAGTGATCCGCGAGAAGAGACTCCCGGAGCCGTATAAGGGCAAGGGAATCAAGTATAAGACGGAGACCATCAGACGGAAGGTCGGAAAGACCGGTAAGAAATAATTAGGAGGGTATCAAACATGGTAAGCAAAGAATCCAGAAAGGCTGTCCGCACCCAGAAGCACTGGAGAATGCGCAAATCTCTCAGCGGAACCTCCGCGAGACCGCGCCTGGCAGTTTTCAGAAGCAACAGCCATATGTACGCTCAGATTATTGACGACACGGTCGGAAGGACTTTGGTCGCGGCTTCTACTGTTGAGAAGGAAGCCGGGAGCGCACTTGAGCACACAGATACTGTGGATGCTGCCGTTTATGTCGGCACACTCATTGCAAAGAGGGCTGTAGAAAAGGGAATTAAGGAAGTTGTATTTGACAGAGGTGGATTCCTCTATACGGGAAAGATCCGGGCGCTTGCAGATGCTGCACGAGAAGCCGGCCTGCAATTCTAAGAGGGGGAATATAGACAAATGGCAATGAATCGCGAAAGAAACGATCAGAAAAATTCTGAGTTCAACGACAAAGTAGTGGCCATCAAGCGCGTCAGCAAGACCGTCAAGGGCGGTCGTACCATGCGCTTCTCCGCTCTGGTGGTGGTCGGCGACGGCAAGGGAAGAGTCGGAGTCGGCACCGGAAAGGCCGGTGAGGTTCCCGAGGCAATCCGCAAGGGAAAAGAAGCGGCGGTCAAGAATGTGGTCAGCATCTCAATTGATGAAAATAAGAGCATTCCGCATGATTACACCGGAAGATTCGGCAGCGCAGTTGTGCTGATGAAGCGGGCGCCGGAAGGAACCGGTATTATTGCAGGCGGTTCGGTTCGCGCCGTGGTGGAATTGGCAGGAATTCAGAACATTCGAACCAAGTCCCTGGGGTCCAACAACAAGACCAATGTGGTTCTTGCCACACTGGAGGGGCTCACTGCAATCCGCACGCCGGAGGAAATCGCAAAGAGACGCGGCAAGTCCGTGGAAGATATCATTGGCTGAGAGGGAGGACAATAAAATGGCTAAGAAGCTGAATATCACTCTGGTCAAGTCCCCGATCGGTGCCGTTCCGAAGCAGAAGGCAACGGTGATCGCGCTTGGCCTGAAGAAGATGCATAAGACGGTTACGATGCCGGATAACGCCGCAGTTCGCGGCATGGTCTGGCACGTCAGACATCTGGTTAAAGTCGAAGAAATCGAAGAATAAAGCAGAAGATGATTGGAGGTGCAGTCATGGATTTATCTAATTTGAAGCCGGCCAGCGGTTCCGTGCATTCTGACAACTTCAGACGCGGACGCGGACATGGATCCGGCAACGGAAAGACTGCCGGTAAGGGACATAAGGGTCAGAAGGCACGTTCCGGCGCTCCCAGACTGGGGTTTGAAGGCGGACAGATGCCGCTGTACAGACGTCTTCCCAAGAGAGGATTTACCAATCGCAACACGAAGGATATTGTGGCAATCAATGTAAATCTTCTGGAGACATTTGAGGCGGGAAGCGAAGTGAACGCAGAGACCTTGAAACAGGCCGGTTTGGTCGCGAACGCGCGCGATGGAATCAAGATCCTCGGAAATGGGGAGCTCACAAAAAAGCTCACGGTCAAGGTGAGCGCATTCAGCGAGAGTGCAAAGGCTAAGATTGAGGCGGTAGGCGGTACCTGCGAGGTGATCTGACCATGCTGAAGAATCTCCAGAACGCATTGAAGATTCAGGACATTCGTAATCGTCTGCTATACACGTTTATGATGTTGGTTGTGATCCGCTTTGGAAGCAACTTGCCAATCCCCGGCGTTGACACGGAGTATCTTAAGAACTTTTTTGAGCAGCAGCGTCAGGCGACCGGAAACGCGTTCGGATTTTTTAACGCGATTACGGGCGGTTCCTTTGAGCAGATGAGCGTGCTGGCACTCAGTATTACACCGTACATCACCTCCTCCATTATCATGGAGCTGATGACCATCGCCATTCCGAAGCTGGAGGAGCTCCAGCGGGAAGGCGAGGACGGAAGAAAAAAGATGCTGAGCTACACGCGGTACCTTACGGTTGCTTTGGCACTCATCGAATCCATTGCCATGGCTGTGGGCTTTGGCGCCCAGGGTCTGCTGTATCATTTTGGACCGAAAAGCGTAATCGTGTCGATTGCTGCGATGACGGCCGGTAGTGCGTTTCTGATGTGGGTCGGGGAGAGAATTACGGAAAAGGGCGTTGGGAACGGAATTTCCATTGTTCTTCTGATCAATATCATTTCCTCCCTTCCGTCGGATCTGGGAACGCTCTGGGAGCGCTTCATTGTGAACAGCAAGTCGGTGGCGAATGCGGTGGTTGCAGGGATTATCATCCTTGCAGCTATCCTGCTCATGGTGGTGTTTGTGGTATTGCTCTGTGATGCTGAGCGCCATATTCCGGTGCAGTACACTGCGAAAATGCAGGGACGCCGGATGATGGGAGGCACACAGTCGGCGGAAATTCCGCTCAAGGTCAACACCGCCGGCGTCATTCCGGTTATTTTTGCCAGCTCTCTGATGTCCTTCCCGATTGTGATCGCCCAGTTTTTTACGGTGGATTATATGTCGGTTCCGGGAAAGCTGCTGGCTATGCTGAATTCTTCAAACTGGCTGAAGGCGGATCGCCCGGTGTATTCCATCGGCTTGGTGATCTACATTGTCCTGATTGTGTTGTTTGCTTACTTCTACACTTCGATTACCTTTAATCCGCTGGAGGTGGCAAACAATATGAAAAAATCGGGCGGCTTTATTCCCGGAATTCGCCCGGGACGCCCGACCAGTGACTATCTTTCAAAGCTTTTGAGCTATGTCATTTTCCTCGGGGCTACCGGTCTTACCATCGTTGCGGTGGTTCCGGTGGTGATTTCCGGATTGTTCAGCATCAGCAGCCTCTCCTTTACGGGAAATTCGCTGATCATCATCGTCGGCGTGATTTTGGAGACGATCAAATCGGTTGAGTCGAGCATGCTGGTGAGAAATTACAAGGGATTTCTGGTTGACTGAAAAAAGAAAGAAAAGAAGGCGGATCCGGCGTGAGATGTCATGCGGGATCGCCTTCCGATCAGACGGGAGGATGCCATGAAGATTGTAATGCTGGGCGCACCGGGCGCGGGTAAAGGGACGCAGGCAAAGCGAATTGCTGAAGCCTGCGGGATTCCTCACATTTCCACCGGTGATATTTTCCGGTCGAACATCAAAGCCGGCACAGAACTGGGACAACAGGCAAAGGCCTTTATGGATCAGGGAGCGCTGGTTCCGGACGAGATCACGGTGGGAATGCTGATGGATCGCATTCATGAGGCCGACTGCAAGGACGGTTATGTTCTGGACGGCTTTCCGCGCACCATCCCGCAGGCGGAGAGTCTGACCGAGGCGCTTTCCAGGACGGGCGAGGCGATTGACGCCGCCATTGATATTGAAGTCCCGGATGAGGATATTGTGCTGAGAATGGGCGGACGCAGAGCCTGCTTACACTGCGGGGCGACCTATCACACCTGTTTTCATCCGCCCCGGCTGGAAAACATCTGCGACCACTGCGGACATGAACTGGTGCTGCGGGACGACGACAAACCGGAGACGGTCAAGACGCGGCTGGAGGTGTATCACGCTCACACCTATCCGCTGATCGCATACTATCGGGCAGCAGGCGTGCTGCATGAGGTGGACGGAACAAAAAACATGGATCAGGTCTTTGCCGAAATCAGGGAGATTCTCTGAGTCAGGAGTGAAAAAATGGCGGTAACAGTAAAATCGGAGCATGAGATACAGCTGATGCGGGAGGCCGGGCAAATCCTTGCCAAGGTACATGAGGAGTTGCAAAAGGTGGTGGAGCCCGGCATCACAACGTTTGAAATTGATCGAATTTGCGAACGGTTGATTCGGGGGTATGATTGCATTCCCTCTTTTCTTGGTTACAACGACTTTCCCGCCAGTGTGTGCGTCTCAATCAATGACGAGGTTGTACATGGGATTCCGTCAAAAAAGCGGATTCTTCGCGAGGGAGATATCGTAAGTCTGGATACCGGCGTGATTTGGAAGGGCTGGCAGAGCGATGCGGCGCGAACCTGGGCAGTGGGAGAGATCTCCGAGGAAGCCCGGAAGCTGATCGATGTGACCCGGGAGTCGTTTTTTGAGGGTGTGAAGCATGCGAGGGCCGGCAATCATCTGAATGATATCTGCGCGGCCATCGGAAGCTATGCTGAGAGCCGTGGGTACGGCGTAGTGAGAGATCTGGTCGGGCATGGGATCGGTACGGAGATGCATGAGGACCCGGAGGTTCCGAACTTCCGGATGCGAATGAAGGGAATCCGCCTGCAGCCGGGCATGACGCTGGCACTGGAGCCCATGATTACGCTGGGCGGCTATGAAGTCTGCTGGGGGGATGACGGTTGGACCGTCACGACCGGAGACGGCAGTCTGGCAGCGCACTATGAAAACACCATATTGATCACCGAGGGGGAGGCTGAGATCCTGTCGCTCAGATCGTCCCAAGGCGAGAGCTAAGGATCGAAAGGATTCAGAATGTCAAAAACCGATGTAATTCAGCTAGAAGGAAAAGTCATTGAAAAACTGCCGAATGCGATGTTTGAGGTGGAACTGGAGAACGGACATCAAATTCTTGCTCATATCAGCGGAAAGCTTCGCATGAACTACATCCGTATCCTTCCGGGTGACAGGGTGACCGTCGAGTTGTCTCCGTATGACTTGAACAAGGGCAGAATCACCTGGAGAAATAAATAATCTGCCGGCGCATCAAAATAATGGCTTGCATGTGGTTTATGCAGGTGATATACTGTTTTGGTGACTTTATTGGCAGTCGAAAGGAGTACCACACAATGAAAGTCAGATCTTCAGTCAAGCCCATGTGCGAAAAGTGCAAGGTGATCAAGAGAAAAGGTTCGATCCGAATCATCTGTGAAAACCCGAAGCACAAGCAGAGACAGGGCTAAGGCACAAGCAGAAATCTACAAGGAGGAAAGCAGTACATGGCTCGTATTTCAGGCGTTGATTTACCGAGAGAGAAGCGTGTAGAGGTCGGTCTTACCTATATCTATGGGATTGGTTTGCCGAGCTCTGGCAGAATTCTGTCTCAGGCCGGAGTGGATCCCAACACCAGAGTGAAGGATCTCACGGATGACGAAGTAAAGAACATTGCCGAAGTAATTGCCGAGACTCAGGTCGTGGAGGGTGATCTCAGAAGACAGGTCGCCATGGATATTAAGCGGCTCACAGAGATCGGATGCTACCGCGGAATTCGTCATCGCAAGAGCTTGCCTTGCCGTGGTCAGAAGACCAAGACAAATGCAAGAACCTGCAAAGGCCCGAGAAAGACCGTTGCAAACAAGAAGAAGTAATATTTGTAACCGCAGAATCGAATCACGTTGTATGTTTTAATAACAGGAACGAAGGATTCATTTCAAAGTAAACGAGAAAGTAGGTTAGTTTAATGGCAAAGCAGCAAATGTCAAACGCGAAAAAAGCCACGGCTAAAAAGCGCGTTAAGAAAAACGTTGAACGCGGCCAGGCGCACATTCAGTCTTCGTTTAACAATACCATTGTTACCTTGACTGATCTTCAGGGCAATGCGTTGTCCTGGGCAAGTGCGGGTGGACTGGGATTCAGAGGTTCAAAGAAATCTACTCCGTATGCAGCTTCTATGGCTGCAGAAACTGCCGCAAAAGCAGCTATCATCCATGGATTAAAATATGTCGACGTCATGGTTAAGGGTCCGGGTTCCGGCCGTGAGGCCGCAATTCGCGCGCTTGCAGCCTGCGGAATTGAAGTAACCAGCATCAAAGACGTGACCCCGGTGCCGCATAACGGCTGCCGTCCGCCAAAGCGTAGAAGAGTATAATCAGGAGGTAGAATACAGTGGCAGTTAACAGAGTTCCTGTTCTTAAAAGATGCAGATCCCTCGGACTTGAGCCTGGATTCCTCGGCATCGATAAGAAGTCCAACAGAGAATTGAAAAGAACCAACCGCAAGATGAGCGAATACGGCAGTCAGCTGAGAGAGAAGCAGAAGGCCAAGTTTATCTATGGCGTGCTGGAGAAGCCGTTCCGCAACTATTTTGAGAAGGCATCCAGGATGAAGGGTCAGGTGGGTGAGAACCTGATGGTTATGCTGGAGTCCAGACTGGACAACGTGATCTTCCGCCTTGGATTTGCGAGAACGAGAAAGGAAGCGCGTCAGATTGTGGGACACAGACACGTTCTGGTCAACGGAAAGATTGTGAACATTCCTTCCTATCTGATCAAGGCGGGCGACACCATTGAAATCAAGGAGAGAGCAAAGACCTCCGAGAGATACAAGGAAGTGCTGGAAATGACAACCGGCCGTATTGTTCCTGCGTGGCTGGAGTCCGACAAAGAAAATCTGAAGGGCTCCGTCAAGGCGCTTCCGTCTCGCGAAGAGATTGATGTACCGGTAGACGAACTGCAGATCGTTGAGTTGTACTCCAAGTAATGTCTGCCGTGACCCGAAGTTTAAGCTGTTTGTTTGGCCAACATGAAGGAGGTATCATTCTTGTTCGATTTTGAAAAACCAAACATTGAGATTGTTGAGATCTCCGATGACAAAAAGTTTGGCCGCTTTGTGTGTGAACCGCTTGAGCGGGGCTACGGTCTGACGCTCGGAAATTCGCTTAGAAGAATCATGCTGTCGTCTCTGCCCGGTACGGCAGTGAGCCAGGTGAAGATTGACGGTGTTCTGCATGAGTTTTCTTCCATTCCTCATGTCAAAGAGGATGTGACCGAAATTGTGATGAATATCAAAAGCCTGTGCATTCGGAATCTGGCGGCTTCCAATGAGCCGAAGACGGCATACATTGATTTTGAGGGCGAGGGCGTGGTGACAGCAGCGGATATTCAGTGCGATTCCGACATTGAGATTTTAAATAAGGATCAGGTGATTGCAACCATTTCCGGCGGCAGTGCAAAATTTGCCGCGGAATTGACAATCACCAATGGCCGGGGATATGTGAGCGCAGACAAAAACAAGGCCACAGAGGATCTTCCGATCGGCGTCATTGCCGTGGACTCGATCTACACGCCGGTTGAGCGGGTGAACATGCACGTGGAAAACACCCGAGTCGGTCAGATGACGGATTACGATAAGCTTACACTGGATGTCTTTACTGACGGGACACTGGCGCCGGATGAGGCGGTGAGCCTTGCGGCAAAGGTGCTGTCCGAACATCTGAGCCTCTTCATTGACCTTTCCGAGAGCGCGGGCAAGGTGGAAGTGATGTCAGAGAAAAAGAATGACGAGAAGGAAAAGGTTCTGGAGATGAACATCGATGAGCTGGAGCTTTCCGTTCGTTCGTATAACTGCCTTAAGCGCGCCGGAATCAATACGGTGGAGGAACTCATCAATAAGAGCCCTGAGGACATGATGAAGGTCAGAAACCTGGGGAAGAAATCCCTGGATGAGGTTCTTGAGAAGCTGAACGAATTGGATCTTCAGCTGAAGCAGGGCGATGAGGTCCTGTAATTAGAATCAGCTCATGTATGTGAGCCACATTATCTATGTGCGGCGCGATAAGTCCGAAGATGCGCGTGCCGCGCTCCAAAACGGAGGAAGTACGTATGGCTATGTATAGAAAGCTCGGACGTAAGAGCGATGTGAGACAGGCAATGCTCAGAAGTCAGGTGACAGCACTGATTGCCAACGGCAAGATTGTCACCACGGAGGCGAGAGCGAAGGAAGTTCGCAGACTCGTAGAGCCGTTGATCGCCCTTGCAGTGCGGGAGAAGGATAATTTTGAAACGGTCACCGTCACCGCGAAGGTTCCGAAGAAGGATGCCAACGGCAAGCGGATCAGGGAAGAGCGCGACGGAAAGAGAGTCGTTGTCTACGAAGAGGTGCAGAAGGAAATCAAGAAGGATAAGCCCTCCAGAATGGTGGCCAGACGCCAGATGCTTGCAAAGCTCTACGACGTGACAGAAGTGGAAGCGAAAAGGAAAAAGGCAGCCAAGAAGGTGGATCTGGTGGCAAAGCTTTTTGATGAGTACGGTCCGAAATATGAGGGACGTAACGGCGGTTATACCCGTATTGTTAAGATTGGTCTCAGAAAGGGCGATGCGGCAATGGAGGTTTTACTGGAGCTGATCTGACGGGCGTGATTTCGGTCACAGAAGCTGACAGAAATAGAAAAGGCGGCGGAGAAGAGATTCTCCGCCGCCTTTTGATAAAAATCACTATGGTTCCATCGGCTGGATGTGTTACCATCATGACAGGAGGATAGAAAGGAGCCAGGGATGAGACGAAATGGATACCGGGTGTTACTGATGGCAGCGCTTGTGTTTGCCTGCTTCCTATGGGTACCGGCATATGGAGCCGAAAGGAAACAGATTGGCAGCGTCACGATTTATGTAAAAAGCAGGGTGCGAGCAGGAGATTCCCTCAGCCGGAATGATCTGGTGGAGGGGGAGCCGGCAGACGGGGAAATTGGAGTTTGGGTTAACTCCGAGCAATACGCACTGGAATCCGCGAGAATTACTGCCGGAAAGGCAAGAGACCTTTCGGTGGGCCGGGAAATTCAAATCAGGACAGTGCTGGAACCGCTGGACGACCAGCGCATGTTTAAAAGAGGCTTTGGCAAAGAAGACGTCAGGCTCAGAGGGAGCGATGCGGAGGTGACCAGTGTGAGCCGCTCTTCGGGGAGACTCTCTGTTACGCTGCGTCTTTCCGGTGTCAGGGGCGTGTTTGAGGCACCGGAGGATGTAAGGTGGCAGCAGGGCGCCATCGGTCTCGGGAGCTGGACAGAGGCAGACGGCGGAAGCGGCTATTATGAGTTGATTTTAAAGCGAGGCGAAGGTGTGATTAAGCGGGTTCGTGACTATGCCGGAACCTCCTACAATTTTTATCCCTATATGACCCGGGCCGGGCAGTACCGTTTCATGGTTCGTACCGTCGCCCACACGGAAGAAGAGCAGCGCTCCGGAAAGCAGTCAAAGTGGGAGGAGTCGGAGGCATACAGCCTGGCGCAAGCGCAGGTGTCAGATGGCTCCGGCGCCATTTGGGACAGCACCTCCGAGGGCGAAGAAGAGATGTTGAAAACGGGAGCGGTGGGATGGATCAATCAGAACGGCACGTGGTACTATCGCTTCCCGGATCAGTCATGGAAGAAAAACGGATGGGAATCGGTGCTGGGAGCATGGTACTATTTTGACGCAAATGGGAAAATGCAGACTGGCTGGGTTAAGACCGCCTCAGGTTGGTATTATCTGGGTCCCTCCGGAGCGATGCTGACCGGCTGGCAGAATGTGAATGAACGCTGGTATTATCTGAAGGAGGATGCTTCCGCGGCGGATTACGGTGTCATGGCAGAGAACCGATTTCTAACCCAGGGCGATTCCACTTGGTTTGTCAATTCTTTGGGACAGCGGGCCGCCGGGTGGACAGAGGTGAACGGAGCATGGTTTTATTTTGATGAGAATAGCGGGAAGATGGCCAGAAATACAGTGATCGGGACTTTTTTTGTAGATGAAAACGGCATTTGGAGAAAATAAAAAAGAGCTCGACGGTGCGAGCTCAAAGGGCGAAGACAAATCGACAGGAACATGGGGTGCGGTCACCACTCGTGGATTTTGACCATTTTTCCGTCTTCATCAACCTCATAGTTTAAGACCTTGGTATTGACAGCCAGGATTCCTGTGTCGGGATCAAAGTAGTACCATTCCCCCATGATCTTATCCCATCCGAAATCCATGGCTCCCTTTTTGTAGTAATAGAGATTTCCGTTGGTGTCCGCAATCCAGCCTGTCACCGCCTTGCCGTCTTTTCCGGTACAGATATGTGCACCTTCTGCTGTCTCAGAAAGAACATAGCTGCTGCTGTCAAGAACCTTGTGCGCCGCGAAAGCCGGAATCATCTGAGAGAGAGAAAGGACTGCTGCGAGCAGGAACACACGATAAAATTTTGAAATTCGCATGATCAGCCCTCCTTCCTTTGGTCTACGCTTATTATAGCAAGTTTTCCTTTTAAGGAAAGGGGCTTTGGGATAGCGTAAGAAGATTGTAAGGTTGATTCCCGGTTCCCTGCAAAGCTGCAGAGGGGGAAAACGCCGGATCAAGATTGCGGGAAAACGGAGAATGGTCTATACTTGATCCGTATAAAAAAATTCTGCGGGGCTGTGTCGGGAACAGGATGCCTCACGGAACGGAGGAAGCGATGCGCGTGAAGCTGAGTAATTATATTTCAAAAAAACTTGTGGAGAGCGGTATTACCCGTGCATTCAGTGTTGTGGGCGGCGGTGCCATGCACTTAAACAACGCGCTGGGACATGAGGAAGGACTGACGGTGACCTATAACCACCATGAGCAGGCTTCTGCGATCGCGGCGGAGTGCTACGCCCGGATCAATCACAGACCGGCTGCGGTTTGTGTCACCACAGGGCCGGGCGGTACCAACGCGCTGACCGGAGTGGTCGGCGGATGGCTGGATTCCATTCCCATGTTCGTGCTCTCCGGGCAGATCCGTTACGATTGGACAGCCCGTTCCTCCGGTGTGCGGATCCGCGCAATGGGGGATCAGGAATTTGATATTTGCACTGCGGTTCGATCGATGACCAAGTACTGTGAGATGGTGATCGATCCGCTTCGCATCCGCTACTGCCTGGAAAAGGCTCTGTTTCTCGCCTCGAACGGAAGACCCGGTCCGACCTGGCTGGATATCCCGTTGGACGTACAGGGAAGCTACATTGAGACGGAGCAGCTCATCGGGTTTGATGCGGATAATTACTGCAGGGGAGGCGACGGATGGAGCGCACCTTCGGATCACAAAATCAAGGAGGATGATGCCGGACGGGGGGAGTACCGTCCGCTGCTGCCCCGCAGTGTTTCGGAACACACAGTACGGGAGATCATAGAAAAAATACGGGCGGCGGAAAGACCTGTTTTGAATGCAGGGAACGGTATCCGCATCGCAGATGCCCACGATGAATTTCTGTCGGTGGTGAGAAAGCTGGGAATTCCGGTGGTCGTCGGATGGGACAGCGAGGACTGCCTTCCGGACGAGGATCCGCTCTACGCCGGACGCCCCGGCAATTTCGGAGACCGCCCCGGCAATTTTGCCGTACAGAACGCAGATCTGGTCTTCTCGGTCGGATCCCGCCTCAGTGTGCGTCAGGTCGGCTTTAACAGCAAGGGATGGGCGCGGGAGGCCTATACCATTGTGAACGATATCGACAAGGAAGAGCTGAAAAAGCCGACCATCCACGTGTCCATGCCGGTTCATGCGGACGCCAAGGAGCTTCTGACGGCGCTGGATCGGGCACTGGACAGCGAGGAGACGCCCATCTGGAAGGGGGGAAAGGGACTGAGGGGAATGAGCTGGCGGGAGACCTGCGCCGAATGGAAGCGTAGTTACCCCGTGGTTCAAAACAAGCATCGAATGGTACCGGATGACAGGCCTGCCAATGTCTATGCGTACATTGAAGCAATCAGCAGCCGGGTGCGGGAGAATACCATTACTGTCGTAGGCAACGGATCCGCCTGTGTCGTCGGCGGTCATGCCTATCACATCAAAAAAGGACAGCGCTTCATCTCCAATTCGGCGATTGCATCCATGGGATATGATTTGCCGGCCGCCATCGGCGCGCACATGGCAAATGTGGATGATCCCCGCTATGAACGGGATATCATACTGGTGACAGGCGATGGAAGCATCATGATGAATCTGCAGGAGCTGCAGACGATCATTGGTGCCGGTATGCCGATTAAGATATTTCTGATCAACAACGACGGATATCACAGCATTCGACAGACGGAGCGGAATTACTTCGGAGATCAGAAGCTGGTGGGCATCGGCTCTGACAGCGGTGACTTGAGCTTTCCCGACTTTAAAAAGCTCTGCGCTGCCTTCGGGTATCCGTATTTCGAGGCGCGGCACAACTCTGAGCTTGCGGCGGCGGTGGAAGCGACCTTGAATACAGAAGGACCGGCTTTTTGCGAGGCGTTTGTGGATACCGACCAGAACTTTGAACCGAAGTCCTCTGCGAAAAAGCTGCCGGACGGCACGATGATCAGTCCGCCTCTGGAGGACTTGACGCCCTTCCTTTCAGAAGAAGAAATGGAGCGGAATATGATTGTTCCGAGAATGAAGCATTGAGGATTTTTTTGACCGGTGGGACCAGCTTTCTGGGGAAATCTGTGCTGCGGGAGCTGCTGTGGGGCGGACATGAAGTCATCGCGCTGATCCGACCGCTCTCAATGTGCAAGCTGGGAGCGGAGGTGATCCGCCAAATCCGGGTTCTGCCCGGGGATATGAGTGACATTGAGGCAGTGGGGAAACAACTCCGGGAGGAGGGAATCCATCGCTTTGATGCCTGCATTCACCTGGCCTGGTCAGGAGTCGGGGCAGACGGAAGAATGAACCGCGGAATTCAGGATGAAAACGTGCGTGCCACGTTGAATTTACTGCGCTTTTCCGCGGACTGCTCCTGTGGTCGTTTTCTGTTTTCCGGATCCCAGGCGGAGTATGGTGTGACGCTGGAGCGGGTGCAGCAGGGACTTTGCAGCGGTGCGCCGATTCGGGAGGAGGCGGTATGCCGTCCGATTTCGGAATACGGGAAGGCCAAGCTCCGGGTTTGGAAGGAGGCGTCATCGCTGGCTGCGGAGCGGAAGCTCCGATACTGTCATCTTCGTATCTTCAGCCTCTATGGGTCAGGTGATCACGAAACAACGCTGATCAGCACTGCTGTGCGGGGCGCAACCGCAGGTGAAGTAACGACCTTTGGACCTTGCCGCCAGCAGTGGGATTTTCTTCATGTGGATGACTGTGCCCGAGCTGTGGTTCGACTTACCGAGGAGCCGCTTGTACCCGCTGAGAGGAAGCCGGTATCCGACCGGGAGCCGGATTCGGCGGGTTCTTCTGTCTATAATATCGGAAGCGGGCAACCGAGGCCGTTATGTGCCTTCGTCCGGGAGGTATTTGCCCTGGCGAATCGGAATCCGGAGACCTGCTGCCGCTTTGCAAAGCGACCTGCGGGACCGGAGGGGACACCCTATCTTATGCCGGACTGTTCCAAGCTCCGGGAGGCAATCGGATGGAGACCGGAAATCAGCTTTGAGGCAGGAATTCGGGGGCTTTTGAAACAGGAAGTGCGAATGGAGAAGCAGGAATAAAAGGGTTTGAGACCGGATGGGAGCATGGAAATGAAATTGGGGATGAGAACTTGCATTGCCTGCGGCGCACCGCTCTATGAGGAGCCGTTACTCACAATTGAAAACATGCCGGCGGCGGCGCAGCATTTGCCGGATCCCGGAGATCGGGATACAGAACGGGGAGTCACGATTCGTCTTTGCGCCTGCAAGGGCTGCGGTCTGGTACAGCTTTCAGGGAAGGCAGTGCCGTACTACCGGGATGTGATTCGTTCGGGCGGATATTCCTCAACAATGGAGACGCTCCGAAGAGCGCAGTATGAGCAGTGGATTGCAGACTGCGGTCTGACGGGAAAGCGGATCCTGGAGGCCGGCTGCGGGCAGGGAGAATTTTTGCGCATTCTCGCGGAATATCCGGTGCAGGCCTTTGGCATGGAGCATCAGCCGGAGCTGGCAGAGAAGGCGAGACAGCAGGGACTGAACGTGACACAGGAATACCCGGAGCGGGAGGATCAGCTTTTTTCAAACGGACCCTTTGATGCGTTCACCTCCTTTAACTTTCTGGAGCATCAGCCGGATCCCTGCGGTTATCTGAGAGCCATTGCCAACAACCTGACGGAGGGAGGCTACGGTCTGCTGACAGTCCCCAGCTTTGAGTACATTCTGGAGCAGCGAAGCTTCTATGAGCTGATTCCGGATCACCTTTCCTACTTTACCATGGAGACACTGACTTCTCTCATGAATCGATGCGGCTTCCGTGTTCTGAGGCGGGAACGCATCAACCGGGACACGCTGTCCGTGGTGGTGCAGAGGTACGAAAAACCGGATCTTACAGAGCTGGCAGCCAGGAAGGCAGAGATTGGGGAGGCAGTGCGTTCTCTCCTTAGGCGGCTCAAGGATCAGGGGAAAAGACTTGCTGTCTGGGGGGCGTCTCATCAGGGCTTTACATTGTGTGCGACTGCAGGGCTTCAGGGAGAGGTGTGTTACATCATTGATTCCGCACCGTTCAAGCAGGGGAAGATTGCACCGGCATCCCATATCCCCATTGTTTCCCCGGAAGAAGCAAGGAAATCCCCGCCGGATGCCATTCTTATTGTGGCGCCGGGGTACACGGAGGAAATCCAAACGGTGATTCGGAGCACGTTTCCTGCCGATACCCGGATCTGGGCGCTTAAGACGGATGTGCTGGAGAAGATGGATCCGAGGGAAAAGGAGTAGGGAATGCGGGCATATATTTTAAAAGAAAGAGGTCATGCAGAGTGGACGGAGGATGCGCCGGAGCCGCTTCTTTCGGAACCGTACGGAGCAATTCTTTCCCCGGTGGCAGTCTCACCCTGCACCTCCGATGTCAATACCGTCTACGGAAGCGGATCCGAAAAACCCGCCAATCTGATTTTGGGGCATGAGTGTGTGGCGCGGGTTACGGCAGTTGCCTCCCGGGTCAGAGATTTCCGGCCGGGAGATCTTGTGGCGGTACCTGCGATCACGCCGGATTGGCGGGCGCCTTCCGTTCAGGAGGGAAATGACCGCCATGCCGGGCGGCCGTTTTCCGGCAATGCCCTGGGGAGAAGTATTCCGGGTGTATTTGCAGAGCGCTTTGCGATTGCCGACGCGGATACGACACTTGCAAAGGTGCCGGAAGGCGTTTCTTTGCAGGACGCGCTGATGTGCGTGGATGTGGCGACCACCGGCTTTACGGGAGCCGAAGCTGCAGAGATCCGAGTGGGGGACACGGTGGTGGTACTTGGCATCGGCGCCATCGGACTGATGGCGATTCAGGGCGCTGCTTTGTTGGGAGCGGCGCGCATCCTTGGAGTGGGCACCAGACCTGCAGGAATTGCCTTGGCAAAGGAATTTGGCGCCAATGAGCTGCTGGATTACCACAACGGAACCATTGTGGAGCAGGTGCTGCAGCGCACCGATGGAATCGGAGCAGATGCAGTGATCATTTGCGGGGGTGATGACCGGAGCTTTTCGGATGCAGTTGACATGGTGCGCTATGGGATCGGCAGAGTGGTCAATCTGAAGCATTATCCGGGGGACGGAGGGCTTGCGATCCCGAAGTTTTCCGGTGGGCGGGGCATGGCAGGCAAGACCATCAAGCTGGAGCTCTGCCGCGGTGGGCGCTCGCGCATGGAGCGGCTGCTTCGCATGGTGGTCTATGGGCGTATTTGCCCGGGCAAAATGGTGACCCATGAGCTGCAGGGCTTGGAGCGGGTCGCCGAGGGGCTGGAGCTGATGCGCAATAAGCCTGGAAATTTGATTAAGGTGATGGTGCGCGTTTAAACCATTGGAAGAGAGAAGCAGCGATGAAGAAAATCAGTGTGGTCATTCCATGCTACAACGAAGAAGAAAATGTGGGGCCGATTACGGAAGCAGTCGGCGAGATTTTCCGGCGCGAGCTTCCCACATACGACTATGAGATTCTCCTGATCGACAACGACTCACAGGATGGAACCCGCAGCAGAATCCGTGAGCTTTGCAGGGAGAACCGCCGCATTAAGGCGATCTTTAACGCGAAGAACTTCGGCCAGTTCAATTCCCCTTATTATGCCATGCTGCAGTCAGACGGCGATGCGACGGTGCTGATGGCAGCGGACTTTCAGGATCCTCCTTCGATGATCCCGCAATATGTCAGAGCCTGGGAGGAGGGGTACCGAATCGCAGTGGGAATCAAGACACACAGCGAGGAAAAGCCGCTCATGTACTGGCTTCGGAGTCAGTATTACAAATGGATCCGGCGTCTGTCCGAGGTGGATCAAATTGAGCACTTTACAGGCTTTGGACTTTATGATCGGTCCTTTATCCGGGTGCTGCGAAAACTGGATGATCCCACACCCTTTCTGCGGGGGATCGTGGCGGAGCTGGGATACCGGAGAAAAGAAATCCCTTACGATCAGCCAAGGCGCCGCGCAGGCAAGACCAGCAACAATTTCTACAAGCTTTATGACGCAGGTATGCTGTCTGTCACCTCTTATACAAAATTCGGACTTCGTCTCGCGACCTTTGTCGGCATGCTGACGATGATGGTGAGCCTCATCATTGCCCTGGTTTATCTGGTGATGAAGCTGTTGTACTGGGATCGCTTTCAGGCGGGGCTGGTGCCATTGCTGGTGGGCATGCTGTTTCTGGGATCGGTGATCATCTTTTTTATCGGCATGATGGGAGAGTACATTTTGACGATCAATCAAAGGGTGATGCATCGTCCGCTGGTGGTGGAAGAGGAGCGGCTGAACTTTGAGGGCGATGGGAGAGGTTCGGATCAAGCGGCAGGAACGGAACCATCCGACGGAGCGAAGAGCGCTTCGGAACAGGCACATGCGCCGACCCTCGGAGAAAAAGAGTAAAGAAGCGGGAAGAAGCATGAAGTATAAAATAGACGTGGTTCGAATTCGCGAAAATTATATCACCCTGAACGGATGGGTTGTGGGCAGGAATCCCGCTTCCGCCGTTCGCTATTCTGTGCTGGATGAAAAAAAACAGCCGGTGGCATTTCACCTGGTATCCACAAGGCGGGACGATGTGAGCCAGATCTACTACAAGAAGGTGATCGACCGTGACTTCGGGTTTGACATCCGCTTTTCCTACGAAAGGGGAAAGACCTATCGGCTGGTGATTCAATGTGAGGGGCGAACTGCCCAAATCCGCTACAATGAAGCGCTGATTCAAAAAAGGGCGAGTGTTGCGTACAAGCGAAGAGAAAAGATTCGGGATCTCTGCAACATGGAGACGGTGCGCGTCGCCCTTGATTACCTGCGAAAGCACGGTCTGAGGGCGCTGGTGCTGAAATCCAGAAATAAGCTGGAAGGCATTGACAGTGATTATGAGTATGGGGAATGGTACGATAAGACCAAGCCGTCGGAGGAAGAACTGGAGGCACAGAGAAGCGCTCCCATAGGGAAAGAGGATCCGCTGTTTTCTGTGGTGATTCCGGTTTATGCCACGCCGGACCGGTATCTGAAGGAAATGCTGGATTCCGTTTTGCAGCAGACCTACAGAAAACTGGAGCTTTGCATTGCAGACGGGAGCCCGGCGGGAAAAGATAAGGCAGAGCTTTTGCAGGAATATGCGGCGCGGGACGAAAGGGTGCGCTACCAGGTGCTGGGAGAGAACCGGGGAATTTCGGGTAATACGAACGCCGCGCTTCGCCTCGCCAGGGGGGACTATATCGTGCTTTGCGATCACGACGATCTTTTGCCGCCGCAGGCGCTCTACCGCATGGCAGAGGCGATCCGAAAGCACCCGGCGTGCGACTGCCTGTATTCCGATGAAGACAAGCTGGACATGGACGGAGGCTCGCTCTTTGATCCCAATTTCAAACCTGACTTCAATCAGGACTTGCTGGGCAGTGTGAATTATATCTGCCATTTGTTTGCGGTGAAGCGCACCCTCCAGGAGCAGGTGGGGCTGTTTCGTCCAGCGTTTGACGGCGCCCAGGACTACGATTTCATTTTCCGCGTCACCGAGCAGGCAAAAAAAATCGTCCACATTCCGGAGGTGCTCTATCACTGGCGCTGTCACATGAATTCCACCGCCTCCAATCCGGAGAGTAAGCTCTATGCCTTCGAGGCGGGGGCAAGGGCCATTCGCGCACATTACGAGAGAACCTGGCCGGAGCTTTGTGTCAAGGAGGTAAAAAAAGGGGTGGACTACGGAATTTATCACACCCTGTTTCAATTGAAGGAGGAGCCGCTGATTTCTGTCATCATTCCCAACAAGGATCATGCGGACGATCTGGACACTGCGATTCGCTCTCTTTTGGAGCGCGGAAGCTACCGGAATCTGGAGTTTATCGTGGTGGAAAACAATTCCACAGAGCAAAAGACCTGGGAGTACTATGATCGCATTCAGGAAGAATATTCCTGTGTACATGTAGTCCGGTATGAAGGAGGCTTTAACTTCTCCGCCATCAACAACTTTGGGGTGCGGTATGCGCAGGGCGACTACCTGCTTTTTATGAACAACGACGTGGAGCAGATCAATCCGGACACGGTCCGGGAGCTGATGGGATACGGACAGCGTCCGGATGTGGGCGTTGTGGGTTGCCGTCTGCTCTATGAGGATGGCACCATTCAGCATGCAGGGGTGGTGATTGGATTCGGAGGAATTGCCGGCCACACCTTTATCGGTCTGCATGAAGTGCAGAACAGCTATTTTCACCGTGCACTGACGGCACAGAATTATTCTGCGGTGACAGCTGCCTGTCTCCTCACGAAAAAAAAGCTGTTTGAACAGGTGGGAGGCTTTACGGAGGAGCTGGCCGTTGCGTTCAATGATATTGACTACTGCCTTAAGGTGAGAGAAACCGGGGCGCTGGTGGTATACAATCCCTACGCCCTTTTATATCATTATGAGTCGAAATCCCGGGGATTGGAGGATACGCCGGAGAAGGTGGAGCGCTTTAATCGGGAAATTGCGCGCTTTATGAAACGGTGGCCGGATATTCTTGCGAAGGGAGATCCTTACTACAACCCCAACCTGACGCTTCGAAAGTCCGATTTTTCTCTTCGGGATCTGAACAAGGAGAAAATCGGGGAGCCTTATCACATCCAGGGAATTGAGCGTTATCTGTGAGCAAAACGGCAGGAGGGCATCAGGAGAACAGAATATGGCAAAGACGACGGTGATTATACCGAATTACAACGGGATGAAGTATCTTCCGCAGTGCATCGCTTCGCTCCGGAGGCAGACAGAGCAGGATTTTAAAATTCTGGTTGTGGAGAATGCATCCACAGACGGAAGCCTGGAATGGCTCACGGAAAACCGGATTCCACTGATCCGGGAGCAGGAGAATCTTGGATTTGCCGGGGGTGTCAACGCAGGGATCCGGGCAGCCGATACGCCGTATGTCCTTTTGTTGAACAATGACACGGAGGTGTTTCCGGACTTTGTGGAACAAATGGAGCAGGAGATTGCCCGCCATCGGAAGCTCTTTTCGGTGAGCGCCATGATGCTGCAGACTCAGAATCACAGCTTGATTGACGATGCCGGCGACGGTATGACATTGATGGGCTGGGCGTACCAGCGGGGAAAGGGGCTTCCCCGGGACGGGTACGGACGCGGCGCAGATATTTTTTCTTCCTGCGCAGGCGCAGCGATTTATCGGAGGGATATTCTTAAGAAAATCGGACTGTTTGATGAGATGCATTTCGCCTATCTGGAGGACATTGATCTTTGCTGGAGGGCAAAGCTCTATGGCTATTTTAACCGCTACTGCGCAGATGCTAGGGTATATCATTACGGCAGTGCCACCAGCGGCTCCCGCTACAATGCGTTTAAGGTGAGGCTCAGCGCCCGGAATCATATCTGGACCATGTATAAAAATCAGACAAACTGGCAGCTGCTCCTTCATCTTCCGTGGCTTTTGGCGGGACTGTTTGCAAAGGCTGTATTCTTTCGGGGACTGGGGTTGTTCCCGGCCTGGATGGAGGGAAACCTTGAGGGACTTGGCAGGCTGCACCAGCTTCGGAGAGTGGACTTCCGGCAGGTACCCACTTCCCGGCTTCTGGCATTGGAATGGGAGCTGATTCGGGGAACGGCGGCATACCTGCTTCAGTATCTCGAAAGAATGCACTGACCCTTTCTTCATTTTGTTGCCGAATCCACGTAATTCACATGGAAAAAGGCAGAGAAATCGATTATACTTTTGCACATGATGAGAGATTTTCAGAAGATATTGAATCGAATCTATGTTGTCCTTGACGCCTTGGCGATCCTTGCGGCGTATCTGCTGGCCTGGTACGTCCTTTTCGGCGTGCACCCGGATCGGGGGGTTTTGTCCTTCTCCATTTATCTGCGGGCGCTGGTGCTGATTATACCGCTGTATCTTTTGCTGCACATGATATTCGGGCTTTATGCGGCCAAGCGAACCAGCGGAAGGCGAAAGGAATTCGGAAGCATATTAAAGGTCAACACCATCGGCCTTTTGTGCTTTACCCTGTTTCTCTATCTCGGCTCCAAAAATCAGTACCTCTACCATTTTTCCAGGAGACTGGTTCTGGTATTCTATTTCTGCAGTATTTTATTTACCACAGCTGCGAGAAATCTGATACGAGCGGCGCTTCGGAATATTCGAAGAAAGGGCATGAACCAGAGAAAGATTCTGCTGGTGGGCTTCAGTGAGGCGGCGAAGGGCTACATAGATCGGGTGCTGACAAACCCGGAGTGGGGATATCGGATTTGCGGGATTCTGGATGACCGGGCAGAGCCGGGGACGGAGCATCACGGGATTCCCGTGATCGGAACCATCGATCGTCTAAAGGAGCGTTTGGATCGCGGTGATCTCGATGAAATTGCCATTACACTGGCATTGCGGGAATATGACCGGCTGAAGGGGATCGTCCGAATCTGTGAGAAGTCCGGTGTTCACACGAAATTTATTCCGGATTACTACGGGGTGATTCCCACCATTCCGTACATTGAGGATGTGGCAGGGATGCCGGTTATCAATATCCGCCGCGTGCCGTTGACTGAGTGGTTCAACGCCGCAGTCAAGCGGGCAGTGGATATTGTGGGGGCGCTGGTGGGGATTATTCTTTTTTCTCCGGTGATGCTGGTAACTGCGATTTTGGTGAAAATCACCAGTCCGGGGCCGGTAATATTCCGGCAGGAGCGGGTGGGACTGCATCAGAAGCCGTTTCAAATGTACAAGTTTCGTTCCATGCGTGTTCAGGTGGATGAGAAGGAAAAAAAAGCATGGACCACGCCCCATGATCCGAGAGTCACTGCGGTGGGAAGGCTGATCCGAAAGACCAGCATTGATGAAATGCCGCAGTTCTTCAACATTCTCTTCGGCGACATGAGCCTGGTGGGACCGCGGCCGGAGCGACCGTTTTTTGTGGAGCGCTTTAAGGAGGAGATTCCGCACTACATGATTAAGCATCAGGTGAGACCGGGGCTCACGGGATGGGCGCAGATCAACGGGCTTCGGGGGGATACCTCCATTGAGCGGCGCATCGAATACGACCTCTACTACATCGAAAATTGGACCCTCGGTTTTGATTTCAAGATTATGCTGCTCACGATTGTTCGCGGGTTTGTGAATAAAAATGCCTACTAAGACAGGAGATCAGTTTCATGGAGGAGACGAATTTTAACAGGGAAAGGACGCCGGGACGCAGCCGCAGAAGGAGGAATCCTTCGGGTACCGGAGCTTCCTTTTTGAACGGCAGGACCCGTCCGGACAGAGAAAAGGCCTGGAAGGAGAAAGAAAAAAAGCCGCGCAGCGCAGCGTTTATACGCGCAAGGCGGATCCTCATTCTGGCTGTGCTTGAGGTCTTTGTGCTGGCGGGCATCTTTTCCTACAGCTATGTCCTCAGACAGTATCATAAAATTCAGCGCCCGGATTTTGAAGTGAAAAATGTAGAAAATACCGAGCTGACCAGCGAAGATATTCAAAAGATGAAGGGGTACTGGAATATCGCTGTTTTTGGTGTGGATTCGCGCAATTCATCGGTGGGCAGAGGCTATAACTCAGATGTTATCATGGTGGTGAGCATCAACCGGGAGACCGGCGAGATCCGGATTGCCAGTGTGTTCCGGGACAGCTACCTGTCACTGGGCAACGGCTCCTACAATAAGATCAATCAGGCTTACGCCATCGGAGGCCCTGAGCAGGCGGTGCGTGCACTGAACCAAAATCTGGATTTGAATATCACGGACTATGTGACCTTTAACTGGAAGGCAGTGGCAACCGGAGTCAACATTCTGGGCGGCGTGGATCTTGAAATCTCGAAGCCGGAATTTCGCTACATCAACTCGTATATTACGGAGACTGTAAAGGGAACCGGCATCGGCTCCGTGCAGCTTAAGCAGGCGGGGATGAACCACCTGGACGGCATTCAGGCTGTGGCATATGCGAGACTTCGGTACATGGACAATGACTATACGCGGACCGAGCGTCAGCGCAAGGTGATTGAGCTTTGCGCGGAGAAGGCGAAGCGGGCAGATGTCCAGACCCTGTCGGATCTTGCGGGAAATATGCTGACGATGGTGGCGACGAGCCTGAAATGGGAGGACGGCATGAGCCTTGCCGTCAATGCGAAAAAGTATAAGATTGCGGACACCATCGGATTTCCCATGGATCGGGCCGAGGTCAACATGGGAAGGAAGGGAGCCTGCGTGCTGCCCAACACCCTGGAGAGCAATGTGAAGCAGCTCCACAGATTTTTGTTCGGGGATTCGGATTACGAAACCTCCAGGCAGGTGAAAGAGATTGATTACAAATTGGCGGTGGATCGGACCAATTACAGGAATCAGGCTGCAGAGCTGCAGAATGAGAGACGGCAGGAGGAGAGTCGGGAAAAGGAGGAGAGTGCTTCAAAGCAGAGCGAGTCTGCTTCCGATGAGAGTGAGAGAAGCAAAAATGCCGGTGAGAGCAGCCAATATCCGGAGACCGATGCCAACGGACGTCTGATTTTCCCCACAGACGAAAACGGAGAAATTCGGATGGAGACGGATGCGGAGGGAAATCCTCTCTTTGATCTCCACGAGTCGGATGCGGATGATGAGGAAGAGGGCGGTGCAGATTCGTTTGGAAGGCCGTTTGCGACCCTTCCGCAAAGACCGGCCGACGGGAGCGGATCCCCCGGACAGGTCTCTCCGGTACCGGATCAAACACAGGAGAGAGAGAATCCCGCGTCTGCCCGGACGACAGAAGCCATCCTTCCCGGTCCCGGAGGCAGGATAGAGCCGGCGGCAGAAAACGGGCCGGGCAGTGCCCCGACAAAGGGGGCAGGAACGGACAGAGCGCCGGTTTCTCCCATGAGAGAAGGAACTGCTTCTGTGGGACCGGGAGGAGCAGAGATGGTGGACGAGATTCCTTAATGCCCATGTTGCGGGGACGAGAGCAGGGAGCTGCATTCGTTTCCGGATCAGCGGGTGGGAAACGGAGCAAGGAAGGCAAGATGGAGCAAGGAAGACCGGACATCCGGATAACAGGGGTAGAACAGAAATGCCGCGCAGCCAGCGCGGCATTTCACATTTCTATCCGAAAGGAAACACAATTTTGACACAAAATGCCGCTATACTCAGATCATCAAAAGAAATTCAGAAAAAGAAAAGCGGTCAATGAAAGAGACCTGTGAAGGAAGAATGGAGGATTTCAAATGTACGAAAATAAAAATCCATATCAAAACTATCAGAATATGCCGTATGACAACACACAGCCGAATTCCTGGAAGAAGCCGGAAAAGGCGCCGAATTCCGGGAAGAAGGGAAGCGGATTGGGAAAGAAGCTTCTGATCTCCGCACTTTGCGCAGTCATATTCGGCACAGTTGCAGGCGGAACCATGGTGGGCGTCAACCGGCACTTCGGCTTGAATGCGGTCCGGGAGGCCCGGGGAGAAAGCAGCGGAGCGTCTGCGACGAATGGAGCCGAGTCCCTGCCCTCCTCGGAGAGCAAGGCGGATGAGACGAAGCCTGCCGCAGGAGAGAAGGCATCCCAGGGAAGTACAGAAATAGCAACGGTGCTGGATGTGTCCGGGATCGTGGAGAAGGCAATGCCCTCTGTGGTGGCAATTGATGTGACAGGGGAGCAGAGAGTCAGCGACTGGTTCGGACGGGCACAGACCTATGAGACAACAGGGGCAGGCTCCGGGATCCTGATCGGAGAAAATGACAAGGAGTACCTGATTGTCACCAACAATCATGTGATCGAAAATACGAAGACCATGTCCGTGCAATTTATAGACGGAAAAGGGGTAGATGCCGAACTGAAGGGAACCGATTCCGGCGCTGATGTGGCAGTGATTGCAGTGAAGAAATCGGATGTTCCGGAGGAGACGAGAGCGAAGATCCGGATTGCAGAGGTGGGAGACTCCAATGCCTTGAAGGTGGGACAGGGTGTGATCGCCATCGGAAATGCACTGGGATACGGTCAGTCCGTCACGGTTGGCTATGTCAGTGCCATGGGGCGCAGCATCACGGCGCGGGATACGGCCACCGGCGAGACGGCGACGATTAAAAACCTGCTGCAGACGGATGCAGCCATTAACCCCGGAAATTCCGGCGGAGCTCTTTTGAACATGCACGGGCAGGTCATCGGCATAAATGAGTCGAAGAGTGTGGACACGACAGTGGAAGGAATGGGATACGCGATTCCGATTTTGAGTGTCACGGATTTGATTGACAATCTGTCCGCACAGAAGACCCGGGCACAGGTGGCGGAACAGGACAGAGGGTACATCGGATTTCAGGGACAGAATGTGGATCAGGAGGCGGCCCGGAAATTCAATATGCCGGTGGGTATCTTCGTGTACAAGATTCTGAAGGGGGGAGCAGCTGCCAATTCCAAGCTTCAGGAAAGTGATATCATCACAAAATTTGAGGGACAGACCGTAAGCTCCATTGAAGAACTGAAGGATAAGCTTACGCGGTATCAAAAGGGAGAGGTGGTACACCTGACAGTACAGCGCCCCAGCGGGCAGTCGTACAAGGAAGTGGAGGTTGAGGTTACACTTGCTCCGCAGGGAGAATCGGATCAGGAGGAGGCGAAAGAAAACGGAAAGACCGGGGAGCCGGATACAGAGGAGAGCGAGCCGGAGGAGAGCGGCCCGTCCGGATTCGGCGGATTCTGGGATGATTTCTTCCGAAACGGAGGCTTCCACTTCCGCTGGTAAGGCTTGCTCTGCAGGAATTGAATGTGAGAAGCGCTCTGTTGCCTTTATGGTAAGGCGGCAGAGCGCTTCTTGTCTGCTCTGTTAACGGCGGAAGCCCCGGAAGAAGTTTGCCAGCGGATCAACGGCGTCATGCAGGCTCCGGATCGAAGCATTCAGCCCTTCAATGTCGATGGCGTTGATTTTTACCATGGCATCATTGAGGCCGGCTTCGGAGTATTTCACCAGATGGTTCACTTGCAGAACCATCTGCTTTAAATCGGCGGCGGACAATTCGTTTGTGATGTGCTCCAGATTTTTGGAGGAAATCAGGAGACTCTGATAGATCTCGCGAAAATTGGTATATAAAAGCAGCGCAGTGACGGAAACGATGAAAAGGGTCGCAGCGGCGCAAATTGCGGTGATTCGGGCCAGCGCATACTGCTTTCGGTTGTATTCCAGCTGAAGCTGCAGCGCATCCTGTACGGAAAGGGCATCGGGACTGTTTTTTTCAGGGTTCATAAAGCTTCCTCCTTTAAAATATGCTATACTGATTGTAACACAGAGATAACAGGCTTGAGAGGGGAACCATGATCTGTTTGGGATTGATTGCGCTGATCGCGTTGCTGGATCTGATGCTGAAGAGCGGGATTGAAGCGCTGCCGGAGGATACATTTCCGCGGACACTTCCCGGCTTTGGAGGAAGAGTGGAGCTTAGAAGGGTTCATAATGAGGGCTTTCCGATGGGGGTGTTGAGACAATCGCCCCGGCTGGTCCAGGGGTTCTCGCTGTTTGTGATTTGTACGGTTCTGCTTCGCTTTTCTCTTCTTCTTCCTCAAAAGAGGAGAAGGCTGGAGAAGCTGGGTCTCGCCATGGTGCTTGGCGGCGCACTGAGCAATTTGACGGACCGCTTTTTCCGGCATTACGTGGTTGATTATCTCTATATCAAGAGAAAACCGCTGAACCGAATTGTCTGGAATCTGGGAGATGGCTTCATAGCGCTGGGAATGCTGATCACGTTGAGTTCGGGGCTTCTGCCGAAGCAGTGCGGAAGCGCAAAGAAGGAGTAAGGCTTGAACACTCATGACATCACGGATTTATGCTTGCTTTTGCTTCTCCTTCTGCTTTCCGCCTTCTTTTCATCGGCGGAAACTGCGTTGACAACAGTCAATCGGATCCGGATTCGAACCCTGGCGGATCAAGGCAGAAAGGATGCAGCTGCCTTGCTGAGGCTGTTTCGGGATCCGGAAAAGATGCTGTCTGTGATTTTGGTGGGAAATAACATCGTCAACTTATATGCTTCCTCTCTTGCCACTACCTTGACCATGAGCGTGTTTGGGAGCGCTGCGGTGGGAATTTCCACCGGTATTTTGACACTTGCCGTACTTGTATTCGGAGAGGTGGCGCCGAAAACCATGGCGACACGGAATGCGGAGCGCCTTGCCCTTTCGATTTCAGGCATTATCTATGTGCTTATGGTGGTTTTGGCGCCCATCGTCTTTTTGGTCAATCACCTGGCATACCTGGTGCTTCGTATGTTAAACGTGCAGGAGAAGGGAGACGGGAGCAAGCTCACCACGGAGGAGCTGAGAACCATTGTTCGCGTCGGGCAGGAGGATGGGGCGATTCAGCAGAGGGAGCAGGAGATTCTGAATAACGTGTTTGACTTTCGGGACACGCTGACAAAGGATATCATGATTCCGAAAATCCGAATGGTCTGCGTGGAAGAAGAGGCAAGCTATGATGCGCTGCTGGCTCTTTTTCGAAGAGAAAAGTATACGCGGATTCCCGTTTGCCGGGAGTCGCCGGACACGATCGTGGGGATCCTGAATGTCAAGGATCTGCTGCTGACGGAAGCGGATGAGCATTTTCGCATCGCAGATGTGATGCGGGAGCCTTTCTTTACCCATGAATATAAGAAGACAGCGGAATTGATGATCGAGATGCGAAAAAATTACTCGAATCTCGCGATTGTGCTGGATGAGTACGGCGTCACGGCAGGGATGGTGACGATGGAGGATCTGCTGGAGGAAATTGTGGGGGAAATCCGGGACGAGTACGATACGGATGAGGACAGACCCATCCGTCAGCTCTCAAAAGGAGAGTTTATGCTGGATGGAGATCTCCGCATTTCCGAACTGAACGAGAGTCTGAAGCTGAAGCTGGCATCGGAGGACTACGAGTCGGTGGCAGGGCTGATCATCGGTCTTTTGGATCACCTGCCGAAACGCGGCGAATCTGTGGACTGCGGGGGCGTGCGGCTGATTGTGGAACGGACGGACAAGAATCGGATTACCAAGATACGCCTGCAGCTGCCGCATCAGAAATCCGTTGTCAACTGATTTTTGATATGCTATAATGCCAAGGCATCGGGCAACAGAATAGAAAGCAGGGTATGCCTTTGAATGCAGGGATTTTAAAAAAGCGGGAGCTGCGAAAGAAAAGGGCAGATCGGCGTACCGGATGCCCGCGCCTGCTCCGAGGGATCAGGCTCATTGAGAGACCCCTACCGTCTGAAAAGATTGTAGGGGCTCTTCACTTATGTTCGCGCGTGGAAGAAAATAATCCTGAGAGGGAGGGAACAGCAGTATGAAGAGCGAAAAAGAGAAGGGCGCCATTAAGCTGTTGGTGCTTCTTGCGGTTCTGGCCGGATTTATTTACCTGGCCCATGCAAGCCTCACCGGGCATCGGATCAAGCTGGGACTGGATCTGGCCGGAGGGGTGAGCATCACATATCAGGCCACGGAGGAAAATCCGAGTGACCAGGATATGAAGGACACAATTTACAAGCTTCAGCAGAGAGTCAGCGGCTATTCTGCAGAGGCACAGGTCTATCAGGAAGGGAACAACCGGATCAACATCGACATTCCGGGGGTTTCGGATGCCAACACCATTCTGGAGGAGCTGGGAAAGCCCGGGTCCCTCACCTTTGTGGATCCGAACGGTCAGGTTATTTTAAACGGCAATCAGGTGAAGAGCGCACAGGCCGGTCAGTCCACGAACCGCACCACGGGTGCAAGCCAGGATGTGGTGGAGCTCACCTTTGATGATGCGGGGGCCAAGGCCTTTGCGGAGGCCACAACCCGTTTGGTCGGGCAGCGGATTTCCATTATTTATGACGGCGTCATGTACTCCAATCCGGTGGTGAAGGAGCCGATTACAGGCGGACAGTGCACCATCGACGGCATGAGCAGCTTTGAGGAGGCGGAGCATTTGGCCTCCACGATCCGAATCGGAGCGCTGAAGCTTACACTGGAGGAGATGCGCAGCAATGTGGTGGGGGCACAGCTGGGACAGCAGGCCATCAGCAGCAGCTTAAAGGCGGGGGCGGTTTCGTTTGCGGCCATCGTCCTTCTGATGATCGCAGTGTTCTGGCTGCCCGGCGTGGCGGCAGCCCTTGCACTTACCCTGTACGTTTGCCTTACCATCTGCCTGCTGGCAGCCTTTGATATCACGATGACGCTGCCGGGAATTGCAGGCATTATTCTCTCCGTCGGAATGGCAGTGGATGCAAATGTCATCATTTTCACCCGGATCCGAGAGGAAATCGGCCTCGGCAAGACGGTACGGAGTGCGGTAAAGACCGGATTCCGAAAGGCACTTTCCGCCATTGTGGACGGCAACATTACCACCCTGATTGCGGCCGCTGTGCTCTATGTCATGGGAACCGGAACCATCCGGGGATTTGCTACCACCCTGGGGCTTGGCGTCATTGTTTCCATGTTCACTGCGCTGCTGGCCACGAGATCCTGGCTGTACGCCTTCTGTGACCTGGGGCTGGATCAAAAGAAGCTGTTCGGGGAGATCAAGGAGAGAAAGGCCATTGATTTTATCGGGCACCGGAAGCTCCTCTTTTCCCTGGCAATTGCGCTGATTGCAGCCGGATTCATCAGCATGGGATACTTCCGTGCCACCACCTCCAAGGCGTTGAATTTCGGCCTGGACTTCCAGGGCGGAACCTCCACCAATGTGACCTTCAACGAGGACTTATCCCTGGAGCAGATTGATGAAGAGGTGAAGCCGGTGGTCTCCGGGATCACCGGGGACAACGATATTCAGGCGTCCAAGGTACAGGGAACCAATGAGATTGTCATAAAGACCAGAAGCCTGAGTCTGGAAGAGAGAAAGAGTTTGAACCAGGCACTGGTGGATCACTTCTCTGTGGATCCGGAGAAGATCACGGCGGAAAGCATTTCCGGGACCATCAGCGGAGAGATGCGAAGAGATGCGGTGATCGCGGTGATTGTGGCGCTCTTCCTGATGCTGATCTACATTCGCTTCCGCTTTGCAAATCTTCGGTTTGCGGGATCGGCGATTCTCTGCCTTTGCCACGATGTGCTGGTACTCCTTGCATTTTATGCAATGCTTCGCTGGAGTGTGGGATCCAGCTTTGTCGCCTGCATGCTGACTCTGGTGGGATATTCCATCAACGATACCATCGTCATTTTTGACCGGATTCGAGAGAATCAGCGGATTCTGCGGGGCTCATCCAGAAGGGACATCGTAAATCTGAGTGTGACGGAAACCTTCTCCCGCTCCATACTCACATCCCTCACCACGTTTCTGGCGATCCTGATCCTGTTTCTCCTGGGGGTTTCCTCCATCCGCGACTTCACATTGCCGCTGATGGTGGGCACTATCTGCGGTACCTATTCTTCCATTGGCATCGCCACCGCACTCTGGGATCTTATGGAAAGCCGGGCGGAGAAGAGAAAGCACAAGGTGTGAGAACTGGTACGGCAACTGATTGTTTGATGGGGGCAGAGAAACTCTGCTCCCGTTTTCTTTAACGGGAAGCGGTTCCCGGGAGGAGCGGATATGACATATCAGATTCTGGCAGAGGAGGGGCGCGCCAAGCGGGCGCATATGGAGACGGTTCACGGAATCATTGAGACGCCAGTATTTATGAACGTGGGAACCGTGGCCGCAATCAAGGGAGCCGTATCCACGGATGATTTGAAGGAAATCGGAACGCAGGTGGAATTGTCCAATACCTACCACCTGCATGTGAGACCGGGGGACGGAATACGCTCCGGTGACCAATTGATCAAGGAATTCGGGGGGCTGCACCGTTTCATGAACTGGGATCGGCCGATCTTGACGGATTCCGGCGGATTCCAGGTTTTTTCGCTGGCGGGACTGCGGAAGATCCGGGAGGAGGGGGTGACGTTTCACTCCCATATTGACGGAAGAAAGATTTTTATGGGACCCGAGGAGAGCATGATGATTCAGTCGAATCTGGGCTCTACGATTGCGATGGCCTTTGACGAGTGCCCGCCCAGTCTGGCGGATCACGAATATATGGAAAAGAGTGTGGCCAGAACCACGCGTTGGCTGGCACGTTGTCAGGAGGCAATGCGCAAACTGAACGGACAAGAGGACTGCGTCAATCGGCATCAGCTGTTGTTTGGCATCAACCAGGGGGGGATTTCGGAGGAAATACGGATTCGCCACGCCGATGAAATCCGGGAAATGGACTGCGACGGATATGCGGTGGGAGGACTTGCAGTGGGAGAAACGGCGGAACAGATGTACCATATCCTGGATGTAACGGTTCCAAAGCTGCCGCGGGAAAAGCCGGTTTATCTGATGGGGGTGGGGACGCCTGCCAACATTCTGGAGGGAGTGGAGCGCGGAGTGGATTTCTTTGACTGTGTCTACCCGAGCAGAAACGGACGGCACGGACACGTCTACACGAATCAGGGAAAGCGGAATCTGTTTAACAAGCAATACGAGCTGGATCCGCGTCCCATTGAGGAGGGGTGCGGCTGCCCTGCATGCCGCTTCTACTCCCGCGCATATATCCGACATCTCCTGAAGGCCGGGGAAATGCTGGGGATGCGCCTTTGCGTCTTGCACAATCTCTACTTTTATAATACAATGATGTACGAAATTCGCAGCGCCATAGAAAACGGGTGCTTTGCGGAGTATAAAAAGAAAAAGCTGGAAGGCATGGAGGCAAAGGGATGAGTGGGATTTTGCTGTTAGGGAGCAACAACATGGTGTTCTGGGTGGTCTATATTCTGTTTTTCGGAGGCCTGATTTATTTTATGGCCTACAGACCCCAGAAGAAGCAGAAACAGCAGCAGGAACAGTTGCTTGCCAGCATTGCAATCGGAGATTCTGTCCTGACAACCGCAGGCTTTTACGGTGTCATTATTGATATGACCGAGGATACGGTGATTGTGGAATTCGGAAACAATAAGAATTGCAGAATTCCGATGCAGAAGGCGGCGATTGTGCAGGTAGAAAAGTCGGACGCTGTCTGATGCCAGGGTAAGGAGCGTTGATATTCCGAAAAAAAGACATCGGCCGTAAGCCGATGTCTTTTTTCAATCCGTTCCACAGAAAGAAGTGAAATTCCATGCGGAGAACGGCCGGGGAACTCGCTGGGAATCCGCCGGGTGGCCTATCAGGAATCTGCCGGGAATCCGCCGGGGCATCTGTCGGGAAATCATCCGCCGGGGCAACCGTCAGGGCATCTGCCAGGAAATCATCCGCCGGGCATCCGTCAGGGCATCTGCCATAGAATCCGCTGGGGGACCCGTCAGGAAATCCGCCGGGCATCCGTCAGGAAATCCAGGAGGCGCCTTCCATGACAAAATGGTTGATGAGTGTGGCAATTTCTTCCGGAGAAAATTCAGTTCCGTTTTCCACCCACAGCTTGATCATCCCGATGGTTCCCTCTGTGATAAAGGAGTAATAGTAAGGAAATTCCTGCTTTCGGTTATTCTTTATGACCTTACCCCAGGGGTGCATGATCCTGGTTAAAATGACCTCCCGCATTTTGGCAAGAAATTTGATATCGCCGTTCGGACCCGTCAGAATTCGGTATAAATCGGTGTTGTCCCGGATGAGATAAAGCAGATCCACCAGCAGCGCCTTCGGATTTTTCTGTACCTCCTCCGGTGAGTAGCGGTCGATGATCTGGGTGAACTGCTGAAACAGATCCTTTTCGATCTGATCCAGCAGATCGTAGACATCGTGGTAGTGCAGGTAGAAGGTTCCTCGGTTAAGATCTGCCAATTCAGAAATTTCTTTTACGCTGATATCCTGAATTTTTTTCTGGGTCAGCAGCTGGGTCAGGCATTGACGCAGCTTTGCGCGTGTCCTTCGGACGCGGCGGTCTAAAATTTCAGAAGTCATTTTTGTACCTCCCCGGAATTTCTGGTAGAATCAATATAAAATACTATAGTATAACGAAATATGAAAATCAACAAGAGTCCATAAATTAACGACGGTAAGAACATCCATGGATTTTTGAATCAACAGAGGAATCAAGATGAAAAAAATCAGAGCGCGAATCGGGATCCTGTCCGGTCTGTTTTTGACCGCATTTTTAATTTGGTTTTGGAGCTCCTCCGGACAGAACCGGGAGGACAGCGCGATTGCCTATGCATCAATGGAGGAACCGTCTCTTCCGGTGATCTGGATGCAAAGCTGCGGGAAACGCATCAACCTGATGCGAGGCTATGTGGAAGCCACCGACGCCGATGTGGCAGCAGATACGCTGACGATTTTGCCGCCGGACCGGATGCTTCCGATCACGATTCAAAATGACAGAGCCCGGCTTCTGGGGCTCCGTTATGAAATTCGTTCCGCGGATCTTAGCAATTTGATTGAGCGGACGGAGGTGGCCCTTCCGGCAGAGAAGGAGGGAGCGCTTTCTGTCACGCTGCCTATTCAAAATCTGGTACAGCCGGGAAAGGAGTACCGCCTCGACCTTATGCTGGACACTGCAGAAAAGGGGACAGTACACTACTACTCGCGGCTGGGCTTCGATGAGACAGGGCTTGCGCCGGATATGCTTCAGCTGGCAGAGGATTTTTCAGAGCGGAATTTTGACTATGACCGGGCGAGGGAAAATACAACCTATCTGGAGACCTCCGCATACGGGGATCACACCGATTTGGGAGTTGTCACGCTGCAGTCCGATTTCAATCAGCTGACATACGGCGATTTAAAGCTCAAACCCACTGGCGCTTCGGATCTGCGTCTTCTGGAATACAGCGGCGGCGTGGGGATTCTTCGCCGGGAGCTCTGCGCCTCCGGGGACGGAAGGGACGGGGAGCAGATCCAGGTCGAAATTTCCGAATCCTTTGTGATGCGGAAGGGGCCGGAGCGTATCTATCTCATGGACTATGTGCGCAGCATGCACGAGATTTTTCTCGGGGATCAAAATGCCTTTACCGAGGGCAAGGTTTGCCTCGGTATCAGTGAAAAAGACAGTATTCAAAGCCTGTCCAGCGCGAACGGAGCGTTTCGGGCCTTTGTGAGCGCAGGAGATGTGTGGCTTCTGGACGGAAAAAAGAGTAAAAGTGTGCGGGTGTGGTCGTTTCGGAGCGGCACGGATTCCGGACTTCGGGGCGGATATTGTAAGCACAGAGCCAAAATTCTTGGCCTGGATGACAATGGGGTATTGGATTTTGCCGTCGGAGGTTATATGAACAGAGGCAGCGAGGAGGGACGCGTCGGCGTGGCGCTGTTTCAGTATGACCGGGCCGGAAACACAGTGACGGAACGGGCGTTTGTGCCCTCCTTGGAGCGCAGTGAGGAGGTGGAGGCAGACCTTGAGACGTTGGCTTATCAGAATGGAGAGGGGATATTTTATTTCAAGGCAGGGGACGCCGTATATGCGCTGGATACGCTGAGTGACGAGTATATCACGGTTTGCGATTCGCTGGGGGAAGGAAGCTTTGCAATCAGCGAAAAGCAATCTGCGCTGGCGTGGCAGTCGGAGGAGGGGCATTTCGGTGCAGAGACCGTCTGCCTGATGAATTTGGAGAGCGGAGAGAAGAAGGAGCTGCATGCCCAGGAGGGGCAGCTCCTGCGGCCGATTGGATTTGTCGGAAATGATCTGGCAATCGGGATCGCGGAACGAGGGAATGTATGGGAGCTGAATGGAATTGAGCGAGAGCTTCCCTTCACGGCGATTGAGATTTTGGATCAGATGCTGAATTCACAGACCCACTATGAGGAGGCAGGCGTCCTGTTGTCAGACGCCCGGGCGGAGCAAGGGCGGATTCACCTTACGAAGCTTCGAAAGACCGGGGAAAAACAGTTTCAAGTGATCGGACCGGACACGATTGTCTGCCGCGCAGAAGGCCGTGAGAGGGAGGGACTCTCTGAGGAATCCACTTCCCTTCGGAAAAAGACCTTCTTTGCGACGCTTCCCAAAGACTTTTCCGGGTCAGCTATGCAGGTTCAGATTCCGCAGGCGATCCATTTTGACCAGGCCGCAGAGGTGAAGCTTCCCCAGGATGCAGCGGCGCCTGCTCTGTTCGGTGTGTATGGGGGAGGACACTATCTCGGCAGCTTTGCCGGAATGGGAGATGCATTGAATGCGGCATACAGGAGCATGGGATTCGTAAGAAGCGGCGGTGCACTGCGCTACTGCAGAGCCGGGACATCCGCCGTGCGAACGCTCCGAAACACAGAGGGCAGAGCAAAGGAGCTGATGGAGAAGCGCCTGGCAGGCGGACCGGGGGATCTCTACGGCGCCGCCTTTCGCGCTGTGCTGTATTTTGTGAGCAGAGGAAAACCGGTGCTGGGCTGGTCAGACGGCGGGACACCGCTCTTAATCTATGCCTATGACCAGCAGACGGTTTCGCTGTACAGCCCTTCCGACGGTCAGTACCTGAAATATGGGATGAAGGAAGCGGAGCAAATGTTTCAAAATGGCAGAAATGATTTTTATTGTGACCTGGACGAGTGAAGAAAATTGCCTTTCTTGGCGCGAAGAATTTACGAATCAGGAAAGCTGTGCTATACTTTGAAGAATCATGTCCGGCTTCACGCGGATTGTTTGGCATGTCACAAAGGAGCGGCTGCCAAAAAGGAGTAACATGGACCAATATATTATGAAGGGCGGCAATCCGCTTGTCGGCGAGGTTACAGTCAGCGGAGCGAAAAATGCAGCTCTTGGTATTTTGGCGGCGGCCATTATGACGGATGAGGATGTGCGGATTGACAACCTTCCGGATGTCAGCGATATCAATGTGATGCTGAACGCCATTGAAGAAATCGGAGCCAGAGTGGAGCGCATTCACCGGAATGCGGTGAGAATCAATGCGGGAACTGTGAATGCTGTCTGTGTCGAGACGGAGAACATAAGACGGATGCGCGCTTCCTATTATCTGATCGGCGCCTTGCTGGGAAAGCATAAGAGCGCCACCGTTCCCATGCCCGGGGGCTGCCAAATCGGTTCAAGGCCGATTGACCAGCACCTGAAGGGCTTTCGTGCCCTGGGGGCAGATTGCAGAATCACCAACGGAAATGTCATCGCGGATGCCGCGTCTCTTTCAGGCAGCCATATCTATCTGGATATCGTTTCGGTGGGCGCCACCATCAACATTATGATGGCAGCGGCGCTGGCGAAGGGAAAAACCGTTCTGGAAAATGCGGCAAAGGAGCCTCATATCGTAGATGTGGCCAATTTTTTAAACAGCATGGGAGCAAACATCAAGGGGGCGGGGACCGATGTGATCCGCATCACCGGGGTGGAGCGGCTGCACGGAACCACCTACGCGATTATCCCCGATCAGATAGAGGCTGGGACCTTTATGTTTGCCGCAGCGATCACCAGAGGTGATATTATGGTCAGAAATCTCATCCCGAAGCACATGGAGGCAATCAGCGCGAAGCTTCTGGAAATGGGGTGTGAGATTCTTGAGTTTGACGATGCAATCCGCGTGGTGGGGTCCCAGAGACTGCGGCCCACCAACATCAAGACACTGCCCTATCCGGGGTATCCCACGGATATGCAGCCTCAGGCAGGTGCGGCGCTGGCTGTGGCAAGAGGCACAAGCGTAGTGATTGAGAGTATTTTTGAGAACCGCTTTCGCTATGCAGATGAGCTGGCACGCATGGGGGCCAACATAAAAATTGAGGGAAACACGGCTGTGATCACCGGTGTGGAGCGGTTGACAGGGGCGGAGATCCGCGCCTGTGATCTGCGCGCGGGCGCAGCGCTGGTTCTTGCGGGGCTTTCCGCCGAGGGAATCACCACCATCTCTGATATTGCGTATATTCAGCGGGGCTACGAACACTTTGAGGAAAAGCTGAGAGCACTGGGGGCAGAGATTGCACTGGTGAACAGCGAAAGAGAAATTCAAAAATTCATGCTCTGTGCAGGCTGAACAACAGAAGCACAGACGGACAGAAAGGAATGCAATGGAAAGAAGACTGTTTACTTCAGAATCTGTGACGGAAGGACATCCGGATAAAATCTGCGACCAGATTTCGGATGCGATTTTGGATGCGCTGCTGGCAAAGGACCCCCAGAGCCGCGTCGCCTGTGAGACCAGTACGACGACAGGATTGGTCGTCCTGATGGGAGAAATTTCCACCAAGGCCCACATTGACTACCAGAGCATTGTCCGCGAGAAGATCCGGGAGATCGGATACACGCGGGGGAAATACGGCTTCGACTGCGACACCTGTGCAGTGCTTACGGCAATCCACCAGCAGTCCCCGGACATTGCCCAGGGAGTGGATCATGCGCTGGAGGTGCGGGACGGGGGAGATGATTCTCTCTTAGACATCGGAGCCGGAGATCAGGGGCTGATGTTTGGCTACGCCTGTCGTGAGACGGAGGAGATGATGCCCTATCCCATCGCTCTGGCGCACAGACTCTGCCTTAAGCTGACGGAGCTTCGTAAGAATCGTACCCTTTCTTACCTTCGCCCGGACGGAAAAAGCCAGGTAACAGTGGAGTATGATGAGGGGGGAAAGCCCTCCCGCCTGGATGCAGTGGTGCTTTCGACGCAGCACGACCCGGATGTGACCCAGGAGCAGATTCACAGAGATATCAAGCAGTATATTTTTGATGCGGTTCTGCCCCAGGAAATGATCGACGAAAAGACACGATTCTTCATCAACCCCACGGGCCGGTTTGTGATCGGAGGTCCCAACGGAGATTCGGGTCTGACCGGAAGAAAGATTATTGTGGATACCTACGGCGGCTACGCCCGCCACGGCGGCGGCGCATTTTCCGGAAAGGATCCGACGAAGGTGGATCGCTCCGCTTCCTATGCTGCGCGCTATGTCGCCAAAAATCTGGTGGCGGCAGGGCTGTGTGATGCGGTGGAGATTCAGCTTTCCTATGCGATCGGGGTGGCGACGCCCACATCCATCTCGGTGGACAGCTTCGGAACAGGAAAGCTGAGTGACAAGGAACTGATTGAAATCATCAGAAAGGAATTTGATCTTCGCCCGGCAGGCATCATCAAAATGCTGGATCTTCGCCGCCCGATCTACAGCCAGACTGCGGCGTACGGCCATTTCGGGAGAAATGACCTGGATCTTCCGTGGGAGAGAACAGACCGTGCGGAGAAGCTGAAGCAGTACTTAAAATAAAAGAACTCGGAGGGACTGTCTGTGAAGCAGACCAGAATCAGATTGTTCGGTTCAGTCCTGATGATTATCGTCATTCCCATGGCACTTTTCATCCTGGGAATCTGGAAGAACAGCGATTCCCACTTGACCACGCAAGTGCTCATGTCGGGGATCGCTGTGCTTGTTATTGTGGCGTTTTCCATGGCGGTCTGGGTGTACAACGGGATCATTCAGCCGTTGGAAAAGCTGCAGCGGGCGATGAATGAAATCAAGGAAGGAAATCTGAACAATGCGTTGGAGGCCGATGATGTGGATACGGAGGTGCGCCAGCTTCTGGAGGATTTCGAGGAAATGCGCATCCGACTGAAGGAAAATCAGGAGGAAAAGCTGGAAGCAGACCGCACCAGCAAGGAGCTCCTGCGAAACATCACCCATGATCTGAAGACGCCGATCACCTCCATCAAGGGGTATGTGGAAGGAATCATGGACGGCGTGGCCCGAAGCCCGGAGCAGATGGATCGCTATATACGGACCATTTACAACAAGGCCAATGACATGGATCGCCTGATCGACGAGCTGACCTTTTACACAAAGATCGACTCGAACCGAATTCCCTACCACTTTGCGCGCATCGCCGCCGAGGCATTTTTTCGGGACTGTGCGGATGAGGTGGGAACGGAGATGGCTGCCCGGGGAATTCGATTCTCCTACGAGGAAAATCTTCCGCCGGGGGTTGTGGTGATCGCGGATGCAGAGCAGATGAAGCGGGTGATCAATAATATCGTGGGAAATTCGGTCAAGTACAACGATAAAAAGGACGGAACGGTGGTCCTTCGCCTGCAGGATGACGGGGATTTTATTCGCGTGGAGGTCGAGGACAACGGAAGAGGCATTGCGAGAGAGGATTTGCCGAATATTTTCAACCGCTTCTACCGGGCGGACAGCTCCAGGAATTCGGAGGGCGGAAGCGGGATCGGGCTCTCCATCGTAAAAAAAATCATCGAAGATCACGGGGGGAGAGTCTGGGCTCAGAGCGAACCCGGAAAAGGAACCAGCGTGAACCTGTGCCTTCGAAAATATGCGGAAGGAGAGCAAAGAGGTGGCCAGAATACTGATCGTAGAGGATGACAGGAGCATTGCAGAGCTGGAACGGGATTATCTTGAGATCAATCGCTATGAGACCACAATATGCGAGGACGGCGAGAAGGGGCTTAAGGAGGCGCTTGAGGGAGAGTATGACCTGATCATTCTGGATCTGATGCTTCCGGGGGTCGAAGGCTTTGAAATCTGTCGTCAGGTCAGGGAAAAGAAGGATGTTCCGATTATCATTGTCAGCGCAAGGCGGGAGGATATCGACAAGATCCGCGGGTTGGGTCTTGGTGCCGATGACTATGTGACAAAGCCCTTTTCTCCGGGAGAGATGGTCGCCCGGGTGAAGGCACATCTCAATCGCTACGAGCGGCTGATCGGCTCAGGGAAAAATGAGTTGATTGAAATTCGCGGTTTAAAAATTGATCGAACGGCGCGAAAGGTTTGGGTGGATGAGGAAGAGAAAACACTTACGGCGAAGGAATTTGACCTGCTCAGCTTCCTCGCGGCCAATCCTAACCACGTCTATTCCAGGGATGAGCTGTTTCGGGAGATCTGGGGTATGGAAAGCGTCGGGGACATTGCCACAGTGACGGTACATATCAAGAAAATCCGGGAAAAAATCGAAGTGGATACCGCCAAACCGCAGTATATTGAGACCATTTGGGGTGTGGGATACCGCTTCAAGGTATAAGGTGAAAAAATGGAGCAGACGACGATTCTTGTAGTGGATGATGAAAAAGAAATTGCAGAGCTGGTAGAAATTTATCTGGTCAGCGACGGCTACCGCGTTTTGAAGGCCCAGGATGCAAAAAAAGGTCTGGAAATCCTGGAGCGGGAAGAAGTGCATCTTGTCCTCCTGGATATCATGATGCCGGGCATGAACGGGCTGGAAATGTGCGAGACGATTCGAGAGACCAGAAACATTCCGATCATCATGCTCAGCGCAAAGAGCGCGGATCTGGATAAAATCAAGGGACTGGGAACCGGCGCGGATGATTATGTGACGAAGCCGTTTAATCCGCTGGAACTGACGGCGCGGGTCAAGAGTCAGCTCAGGCGCTATATGCAGCTGAACCCGAGGAGCGGGGCGGAGGAAACGGCGCAGCCGAACGAGATCAGCGTAAGATGTCTTAAGATTAATCGGGACAATCATAGGGTGCTGATTGAGGGAGAGGAAATCAAACTCACCCCCATCGAATTCGATATTTTGTTTCTGCTGGCAAGCAACCCGGGCAAGGTGTTTTCCACAGACGAAATCTTTGAGCGTGTCTGGAATGAGAAGGTCTATGAAGCCAATAATACGGTGATGGTTCATATTCGCCGTCTGAGAGCGAAAATGAAGGAGGACACCCGCACGGACAAGATCATCACGACGGTCTGGGGTGTTGGTTATAAAATTGAAAAATAAGAGGAGAAATGCCGGCGATCATTTTCGAAAAAAGGTGATGAGCTCCATGCTTTACAGCGGGATCATTACCTTGATCGCAGAATATTTTCTGGTGCGTAATCTCCTGACGGTTGCAGATTATGAAAGGGAGTTTCAGACAGAGGAGATGCTGGGCGGAATTGCAGACTTTCGGCTGACCTCAGTGCTTCTGTTCGTCCTGTTCGGAATTTGCCTCTTTTCTCTGGTCTTTTGGATTTTGCAGAGGAGCTCCTTTGTTTACATCAGCAAGGTCTCCGAGACGATGCGCGCGGTTTCCGCAGGCGATCTGAACGCGGAAATCGAGGTGAGCGGAGATGATGAGTTCGCAGAGATCGCAGAAATGCTGAATGCGATGACAGAAGACATCCGGGCGCTGATGGATCGGGAACGGGAATCAGAGCGGACAAAAAATGAGCTGATTACCAACATTGCCCATGATCTGAGGACCCCTTTGACCTCCATCATCGGATACTTGGAGCTCCTTTCCCGAAAGCAGGATCTCTCGGAGGAGACGAGAGAAAAGTATCTGGAGATCGCATATACCAAGGCGAGAAAGCTCCAGCAGCTGATCAATGATCTGTTCAGTCTGACGAAGCTGAGCTACGGAAAGATGGCGATGAGCGTCTCCGCCATTGACATTGTGAAGCTTTTAGAGCAGCTGCTCATGGAGTTTTATCCGAATTTTGAGCAGGCAGGTCTCACCTATGAGCTGGAAAGCTCTGTCCCCGCGCTCATGATTACGGCAGACCCAAAGCTTCTGGCACGCCTGTTTGACAATCTCATCAACAATGCAATTAAGTACGGAGCGGAGGGAAAACGAATTCGGGTCAGCATTCGGGATGGAGAGGAAACGGTGACCGTACGTGTCGTCAACTATGGGCGAATCATTCCCGCGGCAGAGCTTCCTCATATCTTTGAAAAGTTTTACCGGGTCGATCAATCCCGCTCATCCGTCAGCGGGGGTACCGGTTTGGGGCTTGCGATTGCACGAAACATCGCACAGATTCACGGAGGTGAAATCAGCGTCACCAGCGATCTTTCCGGAACTGCGTTTCAGGTTGTGCTTCCGCTTCACTTCGATTTCAATAAGGAAACGTTTGCAAATGGTCTCAATCGAATTTGATTATGGATATGGAAACAGCGCAAAGGGCGGCAGACGCCTGCCGTTCACAATCAGGATAAAAAATGAAGCGGAAGACGAGCTAAACGGCAGCTTGGAGATTTTGACGAGGCAGTCTGACGGAAATGTCTATGCCTATGCATATCCGCTTTCCGTTTCGGCGGGCGGATCCGGTCAATACGAGCATGTGATTCCCCTGGGAGTCGGGTCGGATCAGCTGGCGGTTCGCATCAAAAATGAGGCGGGAGACCTGGTGGCGGCGAAACGAATTGAGCTGAACGTAAGCAGGACGCCGGAGCTGTTTGTGGGCGTTCTTTCAGATGAACCCGCCGCACTGGAGTATTTGAACGATGTGTCCGTGAACTACGGACAGCTTCGGACCCACTGCATTCCGCTTTCGAAAGCCGATTTTCCGGCGGAGCGGGAAAAGCTGGACAGCTTCGATATGATCCTGATCAGCTCCTATCGGGTGTCCGATTTATCGGTGGAGCAGACGCGGGCCATGATGCAGTGGATGCGTGACGGCGGCATCCTGGTGCTGGGAACAGGAAAGCGCGTCAACGACACCCTTGGGGTGTTTGCACCGGAATTTTTGGATGATCGGTATGAAAATCCGTCCCTTGAGGAGGTGGACTTCTCGCAAATGGAGGGAATGGAGCGGCCGGGAGAGGAAGCAGTGACCATTCCTCTGGTTCGGTTTTCTCTTCATGGGGGCAGCGTCCTGCTCTCAGCGGATTCCGAGTCGCTGATCACAGCTGCAAATAAGGGAAACGGGGTATTGGCGGTTACGTCCTTTGATTTTGCAGATCTTCAGGACTATGCGGAAGCGCACAGCGCCTTTTCGGATCTTCTGTTCACCCGGATTCTCGGAAATGCCCGCCTGGACGCTCTGGCATCGGAGACCTACGGAACCGCATATGATGAGTACTGGTCTGCCCAGTCTCTCATCGACAGCGGTGCGCCGGGACTTCTGCCGGATACAGGGGGATACGGCGGACTGCTGGGGCTGTATCTTGTTCTGGGAGGTCCCCTTCTCTATATTCTTCTTCGAAAAAAGGGTATGGCAATTTTCTACAAGCGGGCGTTGGCGCTGTGGGCGCTTTTGTTCACAGTGGCAGTCTCTGCGGTCAGCAGCCGAACCCGCCTCCGGGACACCTTTTACACCTATGCTAGGATCCGGGAGGCCGGAGAGGATATGATCAATGAAGTCAGCTATCTGAATTTGAAAAATCCTTACAATGCCTCCTACACCGTTCACATCAAGGGGGATACGGATGTGATGCCGCTCACTGCCACCTTCGGACAGGAGGGGGGGCGCACGGTGACCGGAGAGGAAATGGCAAATGTTACCATTGCAGAGGAGGATCATGAAAAGCAGATCCGCGTCCGCAACGTGGGCGCATTTACCTCTCGTTTCTTCCGTCTGTCAAGGACAGAGGAAAATGTGAAGCAGATCGGGTTTTCCGGACAGGTGTCGCTGTTCGGAGAGCACTGTCAGGGGAAGATTGTCAATCATTACCCGTTCCCAGTTACACATGCGGCATTAATGTTTTACGGGAAGATGGTGCCGCTGGGAGATCTGGCACCCGGCGAAAGTGTGGATATCGGGGAACTGCCGCTGTACAGAATACCGCTCAACGACCGCAGCACAGTGGCAGGATTTATCAGCGGTGTGTATGATGGGGCGGCAGGCGGCGATCAGCATCTTCGTGCCCTGGAACGCGCCAACTTTCTCTCCTTCTATCTTTCTGAGTCCACCTCCGGCTATACGGCCGACGCGCGAGTTGTGGCATTTTCCGAGGAAGAGGAGGAGAGGGAGCCGGTTCTGGATCGAAATTTGAAAAATTACGGTATGACCATCGTCACCTCCACGCTGCCGGTCAATGACCGGAACGGCGATCAAATTTGCCGATCGGCATTGATTCGCACGCCGGAGGTGTTGAGCGGAGATTATCTGGCCGAGACCAATTCCTACTATCTGGGAGAGCCAGTGGTGCTGGCCTATGATCTGGGAAGCAGATTTCGCATTCGTCATCTCCTGATGGAGGAGCCGGATCCGCTGTTTGACGATCCGGAGGGCAGCGGGGGAAGACGAAGCTTTCACGGAACCATCTCGTTTTACAATTACAGCACCGGGAGCTTTGACGATATTGAGGACGGCAAGCGCATATTTGACGAGGCAGCGCTTCGGCACTACCTGTCGCCGGATCACGTGATTACGGTGCGGTATGCGGAGGGAGCGGAACAGGAGGGCAGTCACCTGGATGCCGCACTCCCTGTTTTAACCGTCATCGGAGAGGAGGAGTGATGCTGGAGGTCAGGGAGCTGGAAAAGTCGTACGGGGCGCTCCGGGCGCTGAAAACACTCTCTCTTCAGGTTCCGAAGGGATCCCTCTTTGGATTGATGGGACAGAACGGAGCGGGAAAAACCACCTTGCTGCGCACCATCGCAGGGGTGATTCGTCCGGAGGCCGGCGCGATTACCATTGACGGTGTGGATGCCCTTCGTGCGCCGATGGAGGCCCGGGCGCTGGTGGGCTATGTGCCGGATTATTTTGGAAGCTACGAAAACCTGACAGTGCTTGAGTACATGGATTTTTTTGCCGCAGCCTTCGGGCTGAGCGGGAGAAGCAGAAGGGTGCGCTGCCAGGAGCTTATGTGGCATGTGGGTCTTTCCCAGCGCGAGGACATGCTGGTGGATCATCTGTCCAGGGGGATGCAGCAGCGGATCAGCATTGCCCGGGCATTGATTCATAACCCGGAATATCTGATTCTGGATGAGCCGACCAGCGGTCTGGATCCCGGGACCAGGGTCTCGGTGCGGGAGATGCTCTGTGAGCTGTGCGACAGCGGAAAGACCATTTTGATCAGCTCACATGTTCTCTCGGAGCTGTCGGAGATTTGTACCGATATTGCAATTTTGGACAAGGGAGTCGTCAAGGTGACAGGAGAGGTGTCCGGAATTTTAAAGCAGATCGAGCACTCCAATCCGCTGAAAATTACGGTGCTGGACGGAACCCGGGCAGCCATGGCAATCTTCAGGAAACATCCCTGTGTCCGGTCCCTGACCTTGTCGGAGCGAACCTTCAGTCTGGAGTTTGAAGGGAGTGCAGAGGACGAAGCAGCGCTGCTGCAGCAGCTGATCGATGCGGATATTCCGGTACATGGCTTTATGAGAGATGCGGGAAGTCTGGAATCCTTCTTCCTGCAGATGACTGAGGGGAGAAGGGAGCAGGTGATTCAGAGCAATGTTGACGAATCCGATTTATGAACGGGAACGGAAAAAATCGGCAAGAAGCAGCCGGTTTTCCATCGCATTTTTTCTCTTTAATTTGCTGTTGACGCTGGTTGCGCTGTTTTCCATGGCCGTCACTCTGCACCGGGTCGCGGAAACGGGGGAGCTGCAATATGCGGTATTTTTAAAAATTTTCTGCTGGATTGCATGGATTGAATTTGCCATGGTCATTGTACTGATGCCGGCAAGAACTGCCGCCTGTATCAGCGGAGAGCGGGAAAAGAAGACCTTTGATCTCCTGATGAGCACCTGCATGCGTCCCATGGATATTATCATCGGCGATATGCTGACGGCCATGTCGTCTGTATCTCTGCTTCTTTGTTCGGGGGGGCCGGTGTTTGCAGCCGTCCTTCTGTATGGAGGCGTCCGTCTCTCGGAGCTGCTTCTTCTGGCGGCAGTCTGCATCCTCACGGCATTTTTTGTCGGAAGCATCGGCCTTTTATTCTCTGCTTGTTCGGCCAATACGACGGCGTCCATGGCAATGACTTACGCTGTGGTTGTCCTGCTTCTGTTCGGTCCCTATGCACTGAGCCTTCTGGCAGGGGGGCTCTCCTTTGCATCGGCGCAGGCGGGCTGTCTTCTGCCGCTTTCGCCACTGGCAGTGTTTCACAGTGCATTGTCTCTTGTCACGCGGGAGACGGTGCTCTCGGAGGTTTTTGAGCGGACATCACCCCTGGGCGATCGGGAGATTTTTGCAGTCGGCGTGTGCCTGCAGCTTTTGTTGTCCGCATTCTTTTTTGTCCTCTCCGGGCGGATGATTTCACCGGGCGGACCGAAAAATTTGCGGGGGAAAACCCCACACGAGTCAAAAATCTGATAAAATGATTCTAAAATACAATAAGGAGGGCGTCTGATGGGAATTGTCAAAGCGGCGGCATCGGCAGTGGGAAGCGGTCTCGGAGATCAGTGGCTGGAGGTGATCCAGGCGGATAATATGGGACCGGAAACAGTATTTACCAGCGGCGTGGCGCTGAGACCGGGCAAGGGTGCCAATACCAGAGGGAGCGTTGGAATTGTGAGCAACGGCTCCCGCATTCTGGTGGCGCCAAATCAGTTCATGCTGTTGGCTGACGGCGGCAAGGTGATCGACTACACGGCGGAGCCCGGGTACTACGAGGTGAACAACTCCTCATCCCCCTCTCTGTTCAACGGAGAATTCGGAGAGGCGCTGAAGGAGGTATTCAGCCGGATCAAATACGGCGGCGTATCCTCCAAGGGACAGCAGGTCTACTTCATCAACACCCAGGAGATCAAGGGCAATAAATTCGGAACGCCGAATCCGGTCAACTACTTTGACAGCTTCTACAATGCAGAGCTGTTTCTCCGGGCACACGGGGATTACTCAATCCGGATCGTGAATCCGCTTCTTTTCTTCAGCGAGGTCGTTCCGAGAAATGCGAGCCACGTGGATTTCAGCGAGATCAATGAGCAATATCGTTCGGAATTCCTGGAAGCCTTTCAGGCCGCGCTGAATCAGATGTCTGTGGACGGTGAGAGGATTTCCTTTGTCACCTCCAGGGCAGGTGTACTGTCCCGGTATATGGACGATGCGCTGGATGAGACGTGGAAGAAGCTTCGCGGCATGGAGGTGGTGCGGGTGGGCATCGCCAGTCTGAGCTATGACGAGACCTCACAGAAGCTGATTAATATGCGGAATCAGGGCGCGATGATGGGGGATCCGTCCATCCGGGAGGGTTATGTGCAAAGCAGCATTGCAGAGGGAATTCAGGCGGCAGGCTCCAATCCGAACGGCGCAGCAGTGGGAATGATGGGAGTCGGTATGGGGATGAGCGGCGGCCTGGGTTATATGGGCATGGCGAGTCAAACCAACATGCAGCAGATGCAGATGAACCAGGCGGCAAATCAACGGTTCGAACAGCGAAAGGAGGGCGGGCTTAAGCCAGGAGAGCCTTTCGCTCCGAAGGAAGGAGAGTGGGTCTGCAGCTGCGGTGCGGAAAACAGCGGGAAGTTCTGCACGGAATGCGGAAAGCCCCGCCCGGCTTCGGAGACATGGATTTGCAGCTGCGGCACGGAAAACAGCGGGAAGTTCTGCACGGAATGCGGAAAGCCCCGCCCGGTTTCCGGCGAGTGGGTCTGCAGCTGCGGTGCAGTGAACAGCGGAAAGTTCTGCACGGAATGCGGAAAGCCGCGTCAGTGAGCAGGTGAACATGAACGAGACAGCCAATCAGATATCGTATCGGTGCCCCAATTGCGGCGGGGCGCTCACCTTCCGGCCCGACTCCGCGAATTACGGCTGTGCGTACTGCGGCTCCCGTTTTTCACTGGAGGAGCTGGAGGCGCGCTGCGGAGTACAGGAAGGAGCGGAGCCGGATCCTGCCGGAGAGACGGGAGAACAGGCGGCCGGTGGAGATCAGGCGGAGGGAGATCTTGTTTCATACAGCTGTCCCAGCTGCGGAGCCCAGATCCTTACGGACGAGAGTACTGTTGCCACCTTCTGCTATTACTGTCACAACACAGTGATCCTTTCCGGCCGGCTCAAGGGAGCGCACCGACCGGATTATGTGATCCCGTTTGCTATTGACAGGAAAAAGGCGCTTTCGATTTTTTCCTCTTGGATCGGTCAGAAGCGGTTTGTTCCCAAGTCCTTTTATGATCAGCAGCAGATTGACACGCTGAGCGGTGTATATTTTCCCTATTTGCTCTATCGCTGCGATATTCGGGCACATGTGGATACAGAGGGAAGAAGGGTGAGCCGCACCTCGGCAGGCAGTTTCGAGGAAATCACCACTTCTGTTTACCGCGTAAAACGGGACGGAATACTGACCAAGGCGGCAGTGGCAAGAAATGCGCTGAAAAAGAGAAACCGCCTTTTGGCAGAGGCAGTTCAGCCGTTTGATACGGCGGCATTAAAACCCTTTCATATGAGCTATCTCTCCGGGTTTGTCGCAGAGCGGAAGGATTTGTCACCGGATGAAATCAGCGGCGAGATAGAGCGGGAGGTGAGGGAATATGCAGGTTCCAAACTGCGCAGTCAGCTCTCGGAATATGAAGGAATCTCACTGGGAGAAGACAATATCCAGGTAAGCAATGGGAGCTGGAGCTATGCCCTGATGCCCGTCTGGACCATGACTTACCGGGAAAAGGGATCCGATCGGCTCTACTATTTCTCCCTGAACGGGCAAAGCGGCAAGGTGGTGGGAGAACTTCCGGTGGATCGGGGCGCGTTGCTTCGGTATATGCTTTTCCTGTTTGCAGCGGTTTTCATTCCCCTACTTGCACTCAGCTATTTTCTGTTTTGACAGGAGAAAAATCAGTGAATAAAAAAATCCGGGCTGTCCTTCCGGCCATTTTGATTGCGCTTTGCATCGTATGGGGAGGAGCTTCCGAAAGCTTCGCGAAGCAGAAGAGTCATGTGACGGATGAGGCGGAGCTTCTGACGGAAGAGGAGGAGAAACAGATCAATCAGGCGATCCTTGCATTTTCCGATTTGACGGGGATGGATGCTGTGGTCGTCACGGTGAATGACGATCAGGGACTCGGCGCCCGGGAGTTTGCGGATCGCTTCTATGAAACCGGGGATTACGGAGAGGGGGAGAAAAAAAGCGGCTTTCTCTATCTCCTGGATATGGCGGAGCGGGAGGCCTATATTTCCACCACCGGCGGCGCTGTGACCCTGTTTTCCGATCGGGTGATCCAGGAGCTTCTGGATGAAGCCTATGAATCGCTGTCCGAGGAGGACTTTGCCGGGAGCGCCTTGGCGGTCATCAACGGCGGAGCCGCCCGGTATCGGGAGGCGATTCAGGCGGGGTGGGTCTACGAAGCAGACAGCGGGATCTGGAACGGAGACGGAGTGATCCGACCTGAGAAATCAGTGAGCCCGGCGGAGGCGCTGATCTCCGCTCTGATTGCAGCGCTGGTATCCCTGTGGATCGGAAACGGAGTGAAGCGCCGGTATCGGATGCAGGACGGAAAAACAGTGGCGATTCTGTCTTCGGCAGGGCTGTTGGCTGCTTCGGGGAGTGCTTTTGCCTTTTCCGGTGCAGCGGATGAGCTGCTCCACTCCCATACAGTGCGCCGTATGCTTCCGCCCCCTGTACTCAAGAGCTTCGGCAGCGGAGGCAGCACACCGTTTGGCCCTTCCTCCACCCATCACAGCAGTGGAGGCGGTGTACACGGAGGCGGCGGACGAAAATTCTGAGCAGCAGACCACTGGCCAAAGACGAAGCTTCTTTGCTGCAATCGAAACCTTATTTTCTGCAGTCGGAAGAGGGAGCTGCGCTGCGCCGCAGAGCGGCATGAAAGCCGGAACAAGAGAAAAACAGAGACAGAGGAGAGAACATGAGGGAGATTTGTTACAACAGCACCCGCGGTGGGGAACAAGGACTGTCTGCGTCCCAGGCAATACTAAAGGGGTTGGCATCCGACGGCGGACTGTTCATGCCGGATCACATTCCTGCCTTTGATTTTGATGTGGAGGCATTGCTTCATGAGAGCTATCAGGAAATCGCTTATCGCGTGATGCGCCTTCTGCTCACGGATTACACGGAGGAGGAGCTTCGTTTTTGTATTGCGCATGCCTATGATGAGACCTTTGATACCGATGAGATCGTCTCTGTCAAAGAGGCGGGCGGAGCATATTATCTGGAATTGTTTCACGGCAGAACCATTGCATTTAAGGATATGGCGCTGTCCATTCTCCCTTATCTTCTGACGGTTGCGGCAAAGAAGAACGGAGTGACCAATACCATTGAAATTCTGACGGCCACCAGCGGAGACACCGGGAAAGCGGCGATGACAGGCTTTGCGGATGTGCCGGGAACCGGGATTATTGTTTTTTATCCGAAGGGAGGCGTGAGCCGCTTTCAGGAATTGCAAATGGCAACGCAGCGCGGAAGCAATGTCTCGGTGGTTTCAATCCATGGAAATTTTGACGATGCACAGCGGGGCGTCAAGGAGCTGTTCGGTGATCGGGATCTGGAAAAGCAGCTGCTGGAAAAGGGAATCCAGCTTTCCAGCGCAAATTCCATCAACATCGGACGTCTGATTCCACAGATCGTGTACTACGTTTCCGCTTATGTCAAACTGCGGGAAACAGAAGAAATTGCGGCGGGAGAAGCCATCAACCTTTGCGTGCCCACAGGAAACTTCGGCAACATCCTGGCTGCCTATCTTGCAAAGCGTATGGGACTCCCGGTGGGAAGGCTGATCTGTGCGTCCAACGAAAACAAGGTTCTTTGCGATTTTTTCCGAAGCGGAAGATATGATAAAAACCGCAGGTTTATTCTGACAACCTCTCCATCGATGGATATTCTGGTCTCCAGCAACTTGGAACGCCTGATTTATCTGAGCTGCGGAGAGGATGCGGCGATCAACCGGGGGTTGATGCGTCAGCTGAAGGAAAACGGCGTCTATTCCGTGACGGAGGAGATGCGCGCTTTTATGCAGGATTTCTTCGGAGGCAGCGCAGACGAAAAAGAGGTGGCGGCGCGGATTCGTTCCCTGTACGAGGAGACCGGATATGTGATTGACACCCACACGGCAGTGGCCTCCGCAGTCTATGAAGCGTATCGGAGGGAAAGCGGGGACAGCACAAAGACAGTGATTGCTTCGACGGCGAGTCCGTTTAAGTTCGCCCGAGCTGTGCTGCAGGCCATTCAGGGGGAGGTGCAGGAGACGGATGACTGGACAGTCATCGAGCTGCTGCAGAAAAAGGCGGGCATTCCCATTCCGAAGGCAGTCACGGAGATCAGACATGCAAGAGTTCTTCACAGGAGAGAATGCGATGCCGCCGACATGAAACAGGAGGTGTCGGATATTTTGAAGCATTGAGGGATCAGGGGGGTTCCGTCCGCAGCGGATGGAATCCCCGTTTGTTGTTGCACAGCGACAGCGCATCTGCTATACTTCAAAACAATTTAAAACAGGTCAAGTTGCGGAAAAAGGGGGCGGACATGGGAGAATCCGAGAAGGTACCGGGGCTGTTTGGAGTCAATGTGTTTCATGATGCCGCAATGCGGGATCATCTGCCGAAGCAGGTGTACGAAAAGCTGCGGGAAACCATTGATGCCGGCAAAGAGCTGGAGCCCAAAATCGCGGACAGCGTGGCACACGGAATGAAGAAATGGGCGATTGAACACGGAGCGACACATTATACGCACTGGTTTCAGCCTCTCACCGGCGTCACGGCGGAAAAGCATGATTCCTTTATCACGGAACCGGGCAGGGACGGAAAGGTTCTGATGGAATTTTCCGGGAAGGAGCTGGTGCGGGGGGAGTCGGATGCGTCGAGCTTTCCCTCCGGAGGACTTCGCGCCACCTTTGAAGCGCGGGGATATACGGCGTGGGACTGCACCTCTCCGGCTTTTTTACGGGAGGATGCACTGGGCGTAACACTCTGCATTCCAACCGCATTTTGCTCCTACCGCGGCGAGGCGCTGGACAAAAAGACGCCGCTGCTTCGCTCCATGGAAGCAATCGACAAGCAGGCACTCCGGATTTTGCGTCTGTTCGGCAACACCACCAGCAAGCGGGTCATTCCTTCTGTCGGGGCAGAGCAGGAGTATTTCATCATCGACCGGGACAAGTACCTGGATCGGGAGGATCTGATATATACGGGACGAACCCTGTTCGGGGCCATGCCTCCCAAGCGCCAGGAGCTGGGCGACCACTATTACGGCACCATTCAGGAGCGGGTCGGCAGCTACATGAATGACCTGGATACGGAGCTTTGGAAGATGGGGGTTCCGGCAAAAACGGAGCACAATGAGGCGGCACCGGGGCAGTACGAGCTGGCGCCGATCTATGAGCAGTGCAATGTGGCCACGGATCACAATCAAGTGATGATGGAGGCGATGAAGCGTCTGGCGGTTCACCACAATCTCGCCTGTCTTCTGCACGAGAAGCCGTTTGCAGGAGTGAACGGATCCGGAAAACACAACAACTGGTCCCTCAATACGGACGATGGAATCAATATGCTGAATCCGGGGGATACGCCGCATGAAAATGTGCAGTTTCTCCTGGTGCTCGCCTGCATCATGCGTGCGATTGACAGGCATGCGGACCTGCTCCGGGTCTCCGCCGCCAACGTGGGAAATGACCATCGTCTGGGCGCGCTGGAGGCACCGCCGGCAATCATTTCCATCTTTGTCGGAGATCAGCTGGAGGATGTGATCGACCAGCTTTGTGCCAACGGACAGGCAATCCGCTCCAAACGGGGAGATAAGCTGCAGACCGGAGTCACGACACTGCCGGATCTGGATAAGGATGCGACAGACCGAAACCGCACCTCTCCCTTTGCGTTTACGGGGAACAAATTTGAGTTCCGTATGGTGGGATCGTCCGATTCCATTGCGAGTCCCAACATTATCCTGAATACAATCGTCGCCGAGTCCTTCCGGGAGGCGGCGGATGAGTTGGAGGGAAAAGAGGACTTTGTTCTGTCCGTGCACGATATGATCAAGCGGCTGCTCCGGGAGCATCGGCGCATTATTTTTAACGGGGACGGGTATTCCGCGGCATGGGTCGAGGAGGCAAAGAAGCGGGGGCTGCCGAACCGGAAGTCCATGGTGGACGCGATTCCGGCAATGGGAACGGATCAGGCAGTCCGGTTGTTTGAGAGCTTCGGCGTTTATACGAAGGCGGAGCTGGAGTCCAGAATTGAAGTGGATTTTGAGGCGTATGCCAAGGCGATCAACATCGAGGCGAGAACCATGGAGGAAATGGCATCGAGGCGCTACATTCCGGCGGTGATCCGGTATGTAAGCAGACTTGCTGAATCTCTGAAGCTGGTATCAGAGACCTGCCCGGAGGCGGATGTCAGCGTGCAGAGGGACCAGCTTACGCGATGCAGTGCGCTGCTTGCAGAGGCAGGGCGGGCGCTTCGGGAGCTGACCCGGCTGGACGAGGAGGGCTGTGAACGATCAAACGCTGAAGAGAGAGCGCGCTTCTTCCACCAGAAGGTTATCCCGGCCATGAACGCACTGCGGTCTCCCATCGATCAACTGGAGCTTTTGGTGGATCGGAAGGACTGGCCGGTGGTGAGCTACGGAGAGATGCTGTTTGAGCTTTGACGGAACCTCCGGCAGGGCGCCCTTCGAACCGACCGCCGGCAGATCCAGTGCTTTTCGAACCGGCCTTCGGCGGCTCCGGCGCCCTTAGCACCGGCCTTCGGCGGCTCCGGGGACTTTCGAAGCGATCTTCGGAAGATCTGCACGGAAAAAGAGAAGCGGATCCGGCGCACAGAGCGTCCGGAAGTTGAAAAGAAAAAGGAAGAAAGATAAAAAAGAGGAGCGGCAGCCGCAATGATTTGTGACTGCCGCTCCTTCCTTCTCTCTTCGCCGAAAAGGAAAGCGGCGGGACAGAGAGACTATGGGGAGTACAAGATCAGAATTCCGGTTCAATCAGGCCGTAGCTCCCGTTTCTTCTCCGGTATACCACATTGACTGCTTCGGTATGTGCATTGAGGAAGACGAAAAAGCCGTGTCCCAGAAGTTCCATCTGAAGGCAGGCCTCCTCGGGATCCATGGGCTTAATTTCGAAGCGCTTGTTGCGGACGATTTTCAGCGCCTCGGGCTCCTGAACCGGCTCCTCCTCCATAAGGAAATCGGAAAATGCCGGAGCGGACTGCTCCCTGTCAATGAGCTTACTCCTGTATTTTTTGATCTGGCGTTCAATCGTCTCCTCCGCTAAGTCAATGGAAGCAAAGAAGTTATCAGTGGCTTCCTCTGCGCGGATGATGCCGGCCTTCGTCGGGATGGTCACTTCAATTTCTTCCAGATCCTTCCCTCTTCTTAACACAACTCTGGCTTCGGTATCGGGAGCAAAGTATTTCTCAAGCTTTTGAAGCTTTTTGTTCACCTGGTTTTTGAGTCTTTCGCCCAAATCAACATTTTTTCCTGTAATGGTAATGCGCATATACATCCGCTCCTTTCATGGATTGCACTGCACAACCGACGGTAACGCCGACGATTCGTTGTATCGTGCATTTGCTTTTATTTATTATAACATATTCCTGTCATATTCCCACAAGAAAGGTGGGGAGGCAAAAAAATAAGAGCACAGCAGGAATGTGAACATTCTGTAAATTCCATGTGCTTGATTGCAGATCGACGGGGAGAGTGTTAGAATATAACAGTTATGTTAATATAGGGTAAGCTTGTTTGGAGATTATAAGATGAATTTAATTGAAAAGATATTCGGAACTCACAGTGAACGGGAAGTGAAGCTGCTGAAACCGATGGTACAAAAAATTGAGGAGCTGCGCCCCTCCATGCGGGAAATGAGCGATGATGACCTGAAGGCACAGACCGAGAAGTTCCGGGGGCGGCTTTCAGACGGTGAGACATTGGATGACCTGCTGCCGGAGGCATTTGCGACGGTGCGGGAGGCGGCTCGGCGTGTGCTGGGGATGGAGCATTATCCCGTGCAGCTGCTGGGGGGGATCGTACTTCACCAGGGGAGAATTGCCGAGATGCGAACCGGTGAAGGAAAAACGCTGGTATCGACCTGTCCGGCTTACCTGAATGCGCTGGCGGGAAAGGGCGTGGAGATTGTGACTGTCAACGACTACCTGGCAAAACGAGACGCGGAGTGGATGGGAGCGGTACACGAGTTTCTGGGGCTTTCCGTCGGCGTTGTTTTGAACGGCATGGATTCCAAGGCGCGGCAGGAAGCGTATCGCTGCGATATCACCTATGTCACGAACAATGAGCTGGGCTTTGATTACCTGCGTGACAACATGGCGATTTATAAAAGAGATCAGGTGCTTCGGGAACTGGATTACTGCATCATCGATGAGGTTGACTCTGTGCTGATCGATGAGGCGAGAACCCCGCTGATTATTTCCGGACAGTCCGGGAAGTCCACCAAGCTGTACGAGGTCTGCAGCATTCTGGCCAACCAGCTGGAGCGGGGAGAGGCCAGCGGTGAATTTTCCAAGATGAACGCCATCATGGGGGAAGAGATCACCGAGACCGGGGATTATGTTGTGGACGAGAAGGATAAGGTCGTCAATTTGACGGAGCAGGGTGTGGGCAAGGTGGAGAAGTATTTTCAGATTGAAAATTTCTCGGATCCCCAGAACCTGGAAATTCAGCACTGTATTATCCTGGCGCTCAGAGCGAAGGAGCTGATGCATCGGGACAAGGATTATGTGGTGAAGGACGATGAGGTCCTGATTGTGGATGAGTTTACCGGACGCATCATGCCGGGGCGCCGGTTCTCCGACGGTCTGCATCAGGCGATCGAAGCGAAGGAGCATGTCAATGTGCGCCGCGAATCCAAAACGCTTGCAACGATTACATTCCAGAACTTCTTCAACAAGTTCAAGAAGAAGGCGGGAATGACCGGAACGGCGCTTACGGAGGAGAAGGAATTTCGAAATACCTACGGCATGGATGTCATTGCGATTCCCACCAACCGCCCGGTGCAGCGTATCGACCGGAATGACGCAGTTTACAAGACGAAAAAAGAGAAGTTTGATGCAGTCGTTCAGGAAATCAAGGAGACCCACGCAACCGGTCAGCCGGTGCTGGTGGGCACCATCACCATTGAGACCTCCGAGATGCTTTCCGGCCGTTTGAAGCGGGAAGGGATTGCGCACACCGTTCTGAACGCAAAATACCACGAAAAAGAAGCGGAAATCGTCGCAGGCGCCGGACGGGCGGGCGCCGTCACGATTGCCACCAACATGGCGGGACGCGGAACCGACATCAAGCTGGATGAGGAGGCAAGAGCGGCCGGCGGATTGAAGATCATCGGCACGGAACGCCACGAGGCGCGCCGTATCGACAACCAGCTGCGCGGACGTTCCGGCCGTCAGGGAGACCCGGGTGAGTCGCGGTTTTACATTTCTCTGGAGGATGATCTGATGCGTCTCTTCGGATCGGAGCGCCTCATGGGAATGTTTAACGCCCTCGGCGTGCCGGAGGGAGAGCAGATTGAGCACAGGATGCTGACAAACGCGATTGAGAAGGCGCAGATCAAGATTGAGACCAATAACTACGGCATCCGCGAGCAGCTGCTGAAGTACGATGAGGTCAACAATGAGCAGCGCGAGGTGATTTATGCGGAGCGGAACAAGGTTCTGAACGGGGACAACATGCGGGAAACCATCATCCACATGCTGAACGATGTGGTGGAGCGCGCGGTGGATCGCTCTGTTTCCGAGGAGGTTCCGGCTGAAAAGTGGGATTTTGAGGAGCTGAATCATCTTTTGATCTCCGCCGTCCCGATGCATCCGATCTTCTATACGGAAGAGATGGCCGGCATGAAGAAAAACGAACTGACCCATCGCCTGAAGGAAGCGGCGGTCAAGTTTTATGAGGCGAAGGAGGCAGAGTTCCCCGGCGCGGAGCAGGTTCGTGAGGTGGAGCGCGTCATTCTCCTTAAGGTTATTGATGCGAAGTGGATGAATCACATTGACGACATGGAGCAGCTCCGTCAGGGCATCGGTCTGCAGGCCTACGGGCAGCGGGATCCGCTGGTTGAGTACAAGATGGAGGCCTACGACATGTTTGAGGAGATGACCCGCGGCATTGCCGAGGATACCATCAAGGTGCTTACACATCTTAGGGTGGAGCAGAGGGTTGAGCGGGAGCCGGCTGCCAAGGTGACCGGCACCAACCGCGGCAGCGACAGTGTGAAAAAGCCGATTCAAAAGAAGGCAGTGAAGATTTATCCGAATGATCCGTGCCCCTGCGGAAGCGGGAAAAAGTTTAAGCAGTGCCACGGACGAAAGCTTTACAGCAGACAGAATGAACGGATGGATTCGCCCCTGGAACTTTGAGACGGACGGAAACGACAGACCAGCAGAGCGGATCGGTGGGAGAAGTACAGTGGTTGAATTAGACAATATGAAGTATAAGCTTTCCGGTTATGAGAAACCGCTTCAGGAGGTGAAGGAATCCCTTGACCTTGAGAACAAAAAGAAGCGCATCATCGAGCTGGATCGCATGATGGAGGAACCAGATTTTTGGGGGAATCCGGAAGAGTCAACAAAGGTTGTGCGGGAAAACAAGAGCTTGAAGGACATGGTGGAGCGCTACCGGAAGCTGGAAAGTGCCTTTGGAGACCTGGGCGATATGATTGAGCTGGGAAATGAAGAGGGGGACGCAGAGCTGATCCCGGAGATTCAGTCCATGCTGGATGAGTTCGTTCATGAGCTGGAGACCCTGAAGGCCGAGACGCTGCTCACGGGAGAGTACGATGCCAACAATGCAATCCTCCGTCTGAATGCCGGCGCCGGCGGAACGGAGTCCAGCGACTGGTGTTCCATGCTCTACCGCATGTATACCCGATGGGCGGAGCGCCAGGGATATGCGATCGAGGTTCTCGACTATCTGGACGGAGATGTGGCCGGGATCAAATCGGTCACGATACAGATCAATGGGGAAAACGCCTACGGGAAGCTGCGAAGTGAGCACGGGGTCCATCGGCTGGTGAGAATTTCGCCGTTTAACGCAGCAGGGAAGCGGCAGACCTCCTTCGTATCCTGCGACGTCATGCCGGAACTCTCCAATGATATTCATGTGGACATCAATCCGGATGATCTTCGAATCGATACCTATCGATCCAGCGGAGCCGGCGGGCAGCACATCAACAAAACCTCATCGGCGATTCGGATTACGCACCTCCCCACGGGCATTGTGGTCACGTGTCAAAATGAGCGCAGTCAGTTCCAGAATAAAGATAAGGCGATGCAGATGCTGGAGGCAAAGCTCTATATGCTGGAGCAGCAGCAACGGGCGGACAAGGCGGATGAGATCCGCGGTGCTGTCAAGGAAATCGGATGGGGCAACCAGATTCGCTCCTATGTGCTGCAACCCTACACAATGGTGAAGGACCACCGCACCGGATTTTCGACGGGCGCCGTGGACGCAGTGCTGGACGGCGATATTGATGATTTTATGACCGCATATCTGACCTGGCAAAGTCTGGGATGCCCGGACATGAAGGGCGCGGACACAGCAGATTAAAGAGCATAAGCCGATTTTGGGGTCCGGTCGGGCCCCTTGCTTTTTGAATGGGCGCATGATAAAATTCGCTGTGTAAAAACAGATGTTTGCAGGAGGAAAACAAATGGAAGACGGAAAATACTTTGTTCTCCGAAAAAAAGCGATTCCGGAGGTGCTCTTGAAGGTGGTCGAGACGAAGAAGCTTTTGAACGCGGACCGCAAAATGACCGTCAAAGAAGCGACGGACAGAATGGGCATCAGCCGCAGCTCTTTTTACAAGTACAAGGAGGATATTTTTCCGTTCAGCGACGGCGCGAGAGGGAAAATGCTGACCCTGTCCATTGAGATTCTCGATGAGCCTGGGCTGCTGGCAGATTTGATCGCAGTTGTCGCACGCTATCACGCCAATGTCATGACGATTCATCAGTCCATTCCGGTCAATGGTCTTGCCTCTGTCTCTTTGTCCATTGAAATTTTGAGTGAGACCGGGGATCTGTCGAAAATGGTGGATGAGATGGAAATCAGACCGGGCGTGAAGGATGTAAAAATTTTATCGAGGGAGTAAGCGATGGTGAAGGCAGCGATCATGGGCTGCGGAACGGTGGGATCCGGAGTCTATGAGGTGATAACAGCAAATCAGGCAGTGATTCGGCAGGAGATTGGAGAGGAACTTCGCGTGGCTCGTATTCTGGATCTGCGGGAATTTCCGGAGGAACCCTTTGCCGATTTGATTGTTCATAATTTCGAGGAGATTGTCTCCGATCCGGACATCCGGATTGTGGTGGAGACCATGGGGGGAATCGAGCCGGCCTACGGCTTTGTAAAAAGGGCGCTTCTTGCGGGGAAGCATGTGGTGACAAGCAACAAGGCGCTGGTGGCCGCCCACGGGACGGAGCTGCTCTCCATTGCCCGCAGACAGGACGTCAACTTTTTCTTTGAAGCGGCGGTCGGAGGCGGAATTCCGGTTATCCAAAATTTATCCTCCGGGTATGCGGGACAGCGCATCACCAGGATCAGCGGAATTTTGAATGGGACGACCAACTATATTTTGACACAGATGGATCATGCCCATGGAGAGTTTGCCTCCGCGCTTTCGGAAGCCCAGAGGCTGGGGTATGCGGAGCAGAACCCTGAGGCAGATGTGGAGGGAGATGACAGCTGCCGGAAGATTGCGATCCTTGCCTCGTTGATGATGGGCTGTGAGGTGCGCTATGAAAATATCCACACGGAGGGAATCACAAACATTCGTCCGTCGGACTTTTTTTATGCGCGGCGGCTCGGTGCCTCCATCAAGCTCATTGCGGCCGTAGAGCGGCGGGAGGAGGGGCTGGAGCTGTATGTGTTTCCGCAGCTGATTTGGCCGGATGACCCGCTGTATGCCGTGGGGGATGTGTTCAACGGCATTCTGATCGAAGGAAATATGCTGGGTACAACGATGCTGTATGGAAGCGGGGCCGGAAAGCTCCCAACCGCCAGCGCAGTGGTGGCGGACATGATTGAGGCTGTGCGAAACATGGAGCGGAACAAGCCGTTCGGCTGGAGAGAAGGAAGCGCAACCCTTCTCCCCTGGGGCGAGGGACAGTACCGCTATCTGATCCGCTTTGATGCAGTGACTCCGGAGAGATATGAGACGATCACAGGAGCGTTTCCGGGGGCGCAGATTTTACAATCGGAGGATGGAGACGGCTTCGCACTGTTTACGGAAGCCATGAAGGAAAAAGAGCTGGTGCGTATGCTGCGGCAGTACCCGGAGGCAGGGGGTATCGTCCGCGGGGAGGCGAGACAGAGCTAAGGGGCGAGGAACGTTTCGATTTGGAAAACAGGTGGAACGACGATATGTGGAAAGAAATGACAAAAGAGAGCCGATCCGAGGCGGAGACAGAGGCCTTTGCTTCGGCCCTCGCTTCCAGGATAGAGGCCGGCGCTGTTTTGTGCCTTGAGGGAGAGCTGGGCGTAGGAAAAACCGTGTTTGCCCGGGGGTTTGCCCGGGGACTTGGCATTTCAGAGCCCATTGTGAGTCCGACCTTCACCATTCTGCAGGGCTACCAAGGGGGGCGGCTCCCATTTTGGCATTTCGACGTCTATCGGATTGAAGAAGTTGAGGAAATGGATGAAATCGGATACGAGGACTGCTTCTATGGAGAGGGCGTGAGCCTGGTTGAATGGCCGTCCCGAATTGAGGAGCTGATTCCGGCGGATGCCATTCGTGTCACCATCGAAAAGGATTTGAAAAAGGGCTTCGATTATCGAAGGATTACGGTGCGGAGACAGCAAATATGAAGGTCTTGGGAATTGAGAGCGCGGCGGGAACCGTGTCTTTAGCATTGGTGACGGATGGGATTCTGACGGCGGAGTACACAGTCAACCACAAAAAGACGCATTCGCAGACACTGATGCCGATGCTGGATGAAATTTGCAAAATGACGGAGCTGGATCGGGGGAGTCTGGATGCGGTGGCGGTGTCCTCCGGTCCCGGATCCTTTACCGGACTTCGGATTGGTGCGGCAACCGCAAAGGGAATCGGAATGGCGCTCCGCATTCCGCTCATTGCGGTTCCCACTTTGGCCGCACTCGCCTACAATTTTTGGGGGACAAGCGCACTCATTTGCCCGCTTATGGACGCGCGAAGAGGACAGGTCTACCAGGCGCTTTACCGCTGCGAGAATCAGCTTGAGACGGTGCAGGAGGCGCGGATTGTGGCAGCCTCCCAGCTGGTGAGAGAGCTGGAGCAGCGGGGAGAACGCGTACTTTTTGCAGGGGACGGAGAGACGGCTCTCCGTTCGGCATTGGAACAGGCGGCGGTGCATCTTTCCTTTGACGCAGCGCCGGCTTCGCTGAACCGCCATCGGGCAGGGAGTGTCGCAGCCCTCGGGAGCCTCATGCTGTCGGAGGGGAGAACGGTCTCCGCGGCGGAATTTACGCCGAATTATTTGAAAGCCAGCCAGGCGGAGCGGGAGCATGAGCTGGCGGTCAGGCTGTCCGCAGAAAAGGAGCTGGCGGCAGGAATTGTCCCCAAGGGTGTGTTGTGAGCGCGCCGGAGGATCCAAAGGGATGGGATGTTCGGCAGGATGACCCACCGCATCTCGGCATCTGTGTGCGGGACATGCAAAAGGAGGATGTTTCTGCCGTTCATGGATTGGAGCAGGCCTGCTTTTCCGATGCGTGGTCAGAACGGATTCTGGATGAAATGCTGGGAAACGGGATGGACCTTTGCTTCGTTCTGGAAGAGGAAAGGGAGGAAAAGCAGGAAAAGCAGGGCGAACAGAAGCGGAAGACCGTGCTGGGCTATGTGAATATCCGCATTCTGGGGGAGGAAGCGGAGCTCATGAGGATCTGCGTGCTGCCGTCTGCCCGGGGAAGGGGAATGTCCCGCCTGCTCCTGGCCCGGGCGCTCACGGAGATGGGAAGCAGAGGCGCAAGGTCTGCAACTCTGGAAGTGCGGGCGGGAAATGCGCCGGCGAAGCAATTGTATCAATCTCACGGCTTTGTTTTGGAGGGCGTGAGAAAAAATTACTACCGCGATCCGGTGGAGGATGCGGAAATTTACTGGAATCGTAACATTTGAAAAGATTGGATGAAGTATGCTTGATATTTGTCTGCTGGGAACAGGCGGCATGATGCCGCTTCCGTACCGCTGGCTCACATCCATGATGGCGCGCTGTGATGGCTCGTCGCTCCTCATAGACTGCGGAGAGGGAACGCAGGTTGCGTTGAGGAAGAAAGGGTGGAGTCCGAAACCTGTGGATCTCATTTGCTTTACGCACTATCACGCGGATCACATCAGCGGATTGCCGGGGTTTTTGCTGACCATGGGCAATGCCGAGCGCACGGAGCCCCTTCTGATGATCGGACCGAAGGGGCTGGAACGCGTGGTCAGCGCGTTGCGCACCATCGCGCCGGAGCTTCCGTTCCCGATCCGTTTTTTGGAGCTGACGGAGGCGAGAGAACAGCACAGGATCGGTCCCTATGTCATTGATGCCTACCGGGTGAATCACAATGTGGTCTGCTACGGCTACGCGATTTCCATTCCAAGGACGGGAAAGTTTGATGCGGAACGGGCCAAGGCGCAGCAGATTCCGCTGAAGCTTTGGAATTCGCTGCAGAAAGGGCAGACAATCACCGACGGCGGGAGAACCTATACGCCGGATATGGTACTGGGAAAGCCCCGCCGCGGACTCAAGGTCACTTACTGTACGGATACACGCCCTGTTCCTGTCATCGCCGAATATGCCGAGGGAGCAGATCTCATGATTTGCGAAGGCATGTACGGAGAACCGGAAAAGATCGGAAAGGCAAGGGAGCATAAGCACATGACCATGTATGAGGCTGCGACTCTCGCAAAGCGGGCAAATCCGGGCGAGCTGTGGCTGACCCATTACAGCCCTTCCCTCAATCGTCCGGATGATTATATGGATGAAGTGAAGAAGATTTTTCCGGCAGCCAAGGCGGCAAGGGACGGCTGGAGCGTACAGCTGGATTTTGCAGAGGATTGAGAGAAACGGTGGAGACCGGGAGCAAAACAGAAATGAAAGAACAGGACATCAGAATACTTGCGATCGAGAGCTCCTGCGATGAAACGGCGGCAGCGGTGGTGCAGAACGGAAGGACAGTGCTCTCAAGCGTGATCGCGTCACAGATTGCGACCCATACATTGTACGGCGGTGTGGTGCCGGAGATCGCATCGAGAAAGCATACGGAAAAAATCAACCAGGTTGTCTCTGAGGCACTGAAAGAGGCGGGGATGCAGGCAGAGGAAGTAGACGGCGTTGCAGTCACCTATGGTCCCGGACTGGTCGGCCCGCTGCTGATCGGCGTCTCCTTCGCCAAGGCAGTTGCGTGGGCGCTGGATAAGCCCCTCATCGGCGTCAATCATATCGAGGGACATGTGGCAGCCAACTACATTGAACACAAGGATCTGGAGCCGCCCTTTGTCTGCCTCATTGTGTCCGGGGGACATACCCACCTTGTGGTGGTAGAAGATTACGGGCAGTTTCGCGTTCTCGGAAGAACGCGGGACGATGCGGCAGGAGAAGCGTTTGATAAGGTGGCGAGAAGCATCGGACTCGGCTATCCGGGCGGTCCGAAAATTGACGCGGAGGCAAAGCGGGGCAATCCGGATGCAATTTGCTTTCCCCGGGGGAAAGTGCAGGACTCGCCGTACGACTTCAGCTTCAGCGGCTTAAAAAGTGCGGTTCTCAACTATCAGAATCATGCAAAAATGACAGGCGAGGACATTAACCCCTCGGATCTTGCCGCCTCCTTCCAGAAAGCGGTGGTGGATGTCCTGGTGGAGCACAGCATTGCCGCAGTCAGAAATCTCGGAATGAAGCAGCTCGCCGCGGCAGGGGGCGTCGCTTCCAATTCCGCTCTTAGGACGGCGCTTTCCCAGCGCTGCGCGGCGGAGGGAATTCAATTTTACCGCCCGTCTCCGATTCTCTGTACGGACAATGCGGCTATGATTGGAGCAGCCGCATACTACGCCTACCGCGGGGGCGCCGCGAGCGGACTGGATCTGAATGCGGTTCCGGGGCTTAAATTGGGGGAGCGATGATGCGGGGCTACGGGGCAATTGTTCTGGCAGGCGGAAAAGGAAGACGCATGGGGACGGATATTCCCAAGCAGTTTCTTCCGTTGGGAAGAGAGACGGTGCTCTGGCATTCGCTTCACGCATTTGAAGAGAGCGTGGCGGAGGAAGTGGTTCTGGTTGTGCCTCCGGACGAGACGGAATTCTGCCGGGAGCAGTACGGTGCATGCCGCGGCTTCCGAAAGGTCACCCGGGTGGTCGAAGGCGGAAAGGAACGATACGATTCCGTCTATGCGGGGCTTAAGGCACTTAAGGCACTGGCACCCCGGGGGTTCCGTTATGTGGCCATTCACGACGGCGCCCGTCCGCTGGTGACGCCGGAATTGATTGCCCGCTCCTTTGAGGAGGCGGAACAGTACGGTGCGTGTGTCGCAGCGGTTCCTGTAAAGGACAGCCTGAAGTTTGGAGACCGGGAAGGATTTGCCGGAGCGGTGATTCCCAGGGATCAGGTCTGGGCGATCCAGACGCCGCAGACCTTTGAGTATGCACTTTGCTTCTCGGCATACCGGCGTATGCTGGAGGGAGGGGAGAGCTGCGAGGGGATCACAGACGATGCAATGGTGGTGGAGCGATATACAGGGCATCGCGTGAAGCTTTGCAGAGGAGATGATCGGAATCTGAAAATCACGACGCCGGAGGATCTTACGGCAGCTGAAGCATATTTGCGCCTGCAAAACAGATGATTTTGCATAATCGAAAGGAAGCTATTGACAGAAGCGGTGCTGCTCAGCTAAAATAAACAGGCATATTCGGAGAGGTATCGAAGCGGTCATAACGAGGCGGTCTTGAAAACCGTTTGTCCTACGGGGCACATGGGTTCGAATCCCATCCTCTCCGCGCCGGGTGCAGCGAGGATGAGATTGCTTTTGACTGTGCCCTTTAAAAATGAAAAATCGAAGAAAAACAGTTGACTTTTTGTCGGCGAACGAGTATATTAAATAAGCTGTTTCGCTGGATTTCAATCCGGCGGGGTGAGCAGGTAACTGGTCCCTTGCTCGGAGATCATAAGTGAATAGAGACGGGCTGTTATTTCAGACAGGAGTACGTTGAGCAGAAGTACCCAAGAGGCTGAAGGGGCTCCCCTGGAAAGGGAGTAGGTCGTTAATAGCGGCGCGAGGGTTCAAATCCCTCCTTCTGCGCTGCCGGTGAAAATCGGTAAAAGCACCTTGACAATCGAAGATCAGACAGTACACATAACCCTGAAATTCCAAAAAGGATTTCAAAAAGAACGAAACCAAGTAATACGGGTAAGATAACTGAGAAGTCAACGTTATCTGACCTGGAGAGAACTTAAAACAGAGAGTTCGATCCTGGCWCASRWYT
>NBBL01000001.1 GCA_002892395.1 Lachnospiraceae bacterium | reverse complement strand
TTATCTGGTCACCTACTATGATACAGACCTCTGGCATAAAGGAGTGCAAGCAATCGCTGCAGAAGGGGCAAGAAATCATGGTCTGCTGAATATAGCTCCGGCAGATTTCTTTGAAACGACTGTATCGGTACCCAAAGATATCGAAGAGCAAAGAAAGATCGGTGCCTATTTTAAGTATCTCGATCGTCTTATCACCCTTCATCAGCGTAAGTATGAGAAACTGCAAATTATAAAAAAATCGATGCTTGAAAACTGCTTTCCGAAAAATGGGGAGAAGGTTCCAAAAATCCGATTTGCTGGTTTTACTGGAGATTGGGAACAGCGTAAGTTTGAGGATATAGCCGTTCGTTCTTCTACGATAAGCTCCGAGAGCGGTTTGCCAAGAGTTGAATACGAAGATATTATTTCGGGGACAGGGTGTCTGAACGAAGATATATTTGCTAAAGAAAGTGATAAGACTGGAATTGTTTTTTGTAAGGGAGATGTACTTTATGGAAAACTTCGTCCCTATCTGCAAAATTGGCTTTTACCCTCATTTAATGGGATTGCAGTGGGCGATTTTTGGGTTTTGCAGCCCCAAAATGCTGATAGTAGTTTCTTATATAGGTTAATTCAGAGCCGTCAATTTGACGAGGTTGCCAATCAATCAACAGGGACGAAAATGCCGAGGGCAGATTGGAAACTTGTTTCTAAAACAGAGTTTTTTATACCGAGTACCATTAACGAGCAAGCCGCCATAGGAACTTATTTCCAACACCTCGACCACCTTATCACCCTTCATCAAAGTAAGCTGGAAAAGTTGCAGAAAGTAAAGAAATCCTTGCTTGAAAGGATGTTTGTCTAAGCTTTGGATATGGATTCTGGATATCGAATGAAGATTTTTATAAGAAGACTTATTCTCAGTTGCAACATAAGTCATCAGCTCCCCTTTTCAGAGGTGTTTGGAGCTTTTTGATGCATGGATTTGCTGATATTCAACACCTTATCTTGGGAACAGTGTAAGTTGGGGGAGGTCGCTGACATTGTTGGCGGTGGTACTCCAAGCACAGCTATTTCAGAGTTTTGGGACGGCGATATTGACTGGTACGCTCCTGCTGAAATTGAAGACCAGATTTTTGTAAATTCAAGTCAGAAAAAAATTACAACAGAAGGTTTGAACAATAGCTCAGCAAAAATGCTTCCAGTCGGAACAGTCCTTTTTACATCTCGTGCAGGAATAGGGAAAACCGCAATTTTAACCAAAGAAGGCTGTACTAATCAAGGTTTTCAGTCGATTATTCCGCATAAAGATGAACTCGATTCATATTTCATTTTCTCCCGAACAGATGAATTAAAACGATATGGAGAAACTGTTGGAGCTGGTTCTACATTCGTTGAGGTATCAGGCAAACAAATGGCAAATATGACGATTTCAATACCGGCAACTATGGGAGAACAGAGACAAATTGGAACTTATTTCCGTAACATCGACCACCTTATCACCCTTCATCAGAGTAAGGCAGAATCATGGAAAACTAGGAAGAATCGATTTTTAACTATATCTTGGGAACAGCGTAAGTTGTCAAATATTGCTGAGAGGATCACACGAAAGAACGAGAAGCTTGAGTCTACACTTCCACTGACTATCTCGGCGCAGTATGGCTTAATTGATCAAAATGAGTTTTTCGATAAGCGTATAGCAAGTAAGGATGTCAGCAGTTATTACCTTGTTCGTAAGGGAGAATTTTCCTACAACAAAAGCACTTCCTCTGATGCTCCGTGGGGTGCAATCAAAAGACTCGACAGGTATGAAAGCGGCGTATTATCAACGCTTTACATAGTGTTTCGGATTCTTGATGAGGATAAAATCGACTCAGATTATCTGGTCACCTACTATGATACAGACCTCTGGCATAAAGGAGTGCAAGCAATCGCTGCAGAAGGGGCAAGAAATCATGGTCTGCTGAATATAGCTCCGGCAGATTTCTTTGAAACGACTGTATCGGTACCCAAAGATATCGAAGAGCAAAGAAAGATCGGTGCCTATTTTAAGTATCTCGATCGTCTTATCACCCTTCATCAACGAAAGCTGAACAGGACACAAATTTGCAATGATAGGAGCATTTTATATGGATCATTTTGAGAAAGAGGTCGACTTCGAGAAGGCGGTTATCACTGCACTAGAGAGTTATGGCTGGGAGAAGAATGTAATCTATGAACCAACGGAGAAAGATCTGATCCAGAACTGGGCCGATATTCTTTTTGAGAACAATCGCGATATCGACCGTCTGAATGACTGCCCGCTTATTGCGGAGGAGATGGATGAGCTCCTGGAGCAGATCCGGCAGCTTCGCACTCCCCTGGCGTTGAATGGCTTTATCAATGGCAAGACTGTATCTCTGATCCGTAAAAATCCGGCGGATAAACTTCACTATGGCAAGGAAGTCAGTTTGAAGGTTTATGACCGCATGGAGATTGCCGCCGGCCAGAGCCGTTACCAGATCGTGGAGCAACCGCTGTTTCCGAGACATGAGAAGGTGCTGCAGGATCGCCGCGGAGATCTGATGCTTCTGATCAACGGAATGCCGGTCTTTCACATTGAGCTGAAGCGTTCCGGAGTGCCGGTGCAGGAGGCAGTCAATCAGATTGAAAAGTATGCGCACGAGGGTGTTTTCACCGGTCTGTTCTCGCTTGTTCAGGTGTTCGTGGCTATGAATCCGGAGGGGATGCTCTACTTTGCAAATCCTGGCCCGGATGGAAAGTTTAATTCAGATTTCTATTTTCACTGGGCAGACCTGAATAATGATCCGATCAATCACTGGAAACAGGTCGTGGAGAGGCTTCTTTCGATACCAATGGCTCATCAGCTGATTGGATTCTATACGGTTGCGGACGATTCTGACGGCGTGCTGAAGGTCATGCGGAGCTATCAGTATTATGCTGCCAACAAGATTTCTGACCGTGTTGCAATGAACGACTGGACGGAAGGCAATCAGCTCGGCGGATACGTGTGGCATACGACGGGATCCGGAAAAACGATGACATCGTTTAAGTCTGCACAGCTTATCGCTAATTCCAAGGATGCAGACAAAGTCGTGTTCCTGATGGATCGGATTGAGCTCGGCACACAGTCACTGAAGGAATATCGTGCTTTTGCGGATAACGCAGACGATGTGCAGGAGACAGAGGATACCATTACACTCATCTCCAAACTGAAGAGTACCGATCCGAAAAATACGCTGATCGTCTCCTCCATTCAGAAGATGAGCAATATCAAAGCGGACGCCGCCGGCAAGATGCGTTCCAAGGATCTTGAGGAGATGAAGAGTAAGAGGATCGTCTTTATCATGGATGAGTGCCATAGGTCCACCTTCGGAGAGATGCTCTCGACCATCAAGGCGACCTTTTCCAATGCACTGTTCTTTGGCTTTACAGGTACACCTGTCTTTACGGAAAATGAGCAGGCGCTTTCTACGACGGCGGATATTTTCGGCGACGAGCTTCACCGTTATAGTATTGCGGACGGCATTCGGGACAAGAATGTGCTTGGATTTGATCCGACAATGGTGCTGGTCTACAAGGACAAGAAGCTTCGTGAAATGGTGGCTCTTCAGGAGGCCAAGGCTGCGACAGAAGAACAGGCTGTAGCGGATCCTGTGATGAGCAAAAAATATTACCATTTCATGTCTTCAGCAGAAGTACCGATGGCAGGTTATCAAAAGCAGGATGGTCAGTATCGGAAGGGAATCGAGGATTATATAGATGCGGAAGCCTGGCAGACAGATAAGTATGAAAATGCTGTAGTTGACGACATCATGTCAGGATGGCTCACGCTCAGCCGGAACAACAAGTTTCATGCTATCTTTGCGACATCCAGCATTCCGGAAGCGGTGCGTTACTATCGTATCTTTCGTGAAAAATATCCGGATTTCAAGGTGACAGGTCTTTTTGATCCGACAATCGACAATGAGGGTGGAAAGAAGTCTCTGGACAAGGAAGATGGCTTGAAGGAGATGCTGGAGGATTACAATCGGATCTTCGGGCGGAATTTTGATATTGGCAGGTATGCCGCATTCAAAAAAGATGTCTCTGCAAGACTGGCGCACAAGAAGCCTTATGAGCGTGTAAAACCGGAGGAACAGCTCAACCTCCTGATTGTTGTTAACCAGATGCTCACAGGCTTCGATTCGAAATGGATTAATACGCTGTATCTCGACAAGGTGCTGGTTTACCAGAACCTGATTCAGGCATTTTCAAGAACGAACCGACTCTTCAACATCAATGAAAAGCCGTTCGGTACGATCCGGTACTACCGCATGCCGCATACGATGAAGCGGAACATTGAAGATGCCGTAAGGCTCTATTCCGGCGACCGGCCGCAGGGGCTTTTTGCGGATCATCTGTCGGAGAATGTAGTGCATCTGAATGTTACATTCGTTGATATGAGAGATATTTTCATCAATGCAGGCATTGCAGATATGGATCGCCTGCCCGAGGATATTCCGGCGAAAGCAAAATTTGCGAAGCTTTTCCGGGAATTCTCGACTTATCTGCAGGCGGCACGGATCCAGGGATTCCGTTGGGAAAAGAGAACATACTCTGCCAAGGAGGACCCTGAGGATGAAGGCAACAACGAAATAATTAAGCTGATTCCGACAGAGGATCAGTATGAGATCCTCCTGCAGCGATATAAAGAACTGCGGACCGGAGGGGGCGGTGATGGGGATCCGGATGCGGAAGTAACCTTCCCGATTGATCCTTATCTGACGGAACAGAATACCGGCGTTATAGACAATGATTACATGAACTCCAGGTTTGAGAAGTATAAGAAGCAGCTGACTGATCCGAACATTGATCCAAAGGATCTGGAGAACACATTGGAAGAGCTCCATAAGTCGTTTGCCTTTCTTTCACAGGAGGATCAGAAATTTGCAAATCTTTTCCTGCATGATGTGCAGACCGGTGATGCCCACCTGGAGTCGGGCAAGAGCTTTCATGATTATATCGTTGAATATGCAAAAAACGTCAAGTCCGAACAGGTTCACAGAGTAGTGAAATACCTTGGCCTCTCTGAAAAGCTGCTTACCGGTATGATGGAAGCACACGCGACAAAGAACAAACTGAATGAGTACGGGCGTTTTGATGCACTGAAGGCAACAGTAGTTCGGGAAAAGGCGCAGGAGTATTTTGCAAAGGTGGATGGGAAGAAACTCCCTCCTTTTATGGTCAGTAATCGCGTGGATCAGCTCCTTACGGGCTTTATTCTGTCAGGCGGCTGCGACATTCCGGATCCGGACAAGAAGGATGAGAAATAAAAGAAAGGTCGGTCCTTCATCGGCATAGAAAGGAGAAAAAAATGCCTGATGAATTCAAGGCGACCGATCAGCTGAAGGATTATTATCGGAACTGGATTTCCGTGTACAAGGAGGGAGCCATCCGAGACGTAACGCTCTCCAAGTACAAAATGAGCCTCACATGGGTTGAGAAACTTGCACCTAATCTGAAACTATGCGATGTAACGAGAACGGTTTATCAGCAGATCATTAACGAATATGCCAAGGAGCATGAACGACAGACAACCATGGATTTTCATCATCAATTGAAGGGTGCAATTCTGGATGCTGTTGATGAGGGACTGATTCCGCGGGACCCTACAAGAAAAGTAATTATCAAGGGGTGTGCGCCTGCTGATAAGAAGAAAAAGTATCTGAACCAGTTTGAGCTTCATACGCTTTTGAAAAGCTTGACGCTTGGCAGCGAGGTCAATTGGGACTGGTTTATTCTTCTGGTGGCGAAGACGGGAATGCGTTTCTCTGAGGCACTCGCAGTTACGCCGGCGGATTTTGACTTTGCACATCAGACGGTATCTGTAAGCAAAACGTGGAATTACAAGGAAGGCGGAGGTTTTGCACCCACAAAAAACCGCTCCTCTGTCCGAAAGATTCAGATTGACTGGCAGGTGGTCATGCAGTTTGCATCTCTTGTTAAAGATCTGCCGCCGGACAAACCGATCTTTGCAACGGACAAGAAGGCTTACAACTCCACGATGAACGACATCTTGGAGCGTTACTGCAAAAAATTGGAGATTCCGGTTATCTCTGTTCATGGGCTGCGGCACACGCATGCCTCCATTCTTCTCTATGCCGGAGTTTCCATTGGCAGTGTAGCAAGAAGGCTTGGACATGCCAGTATGACGACTACACAGAAGACATACCTGCATGTCATTCAGGAGCTTGAGAACCAGGACGTGGATCTTGTTATGAGGTCACTCGCTAATTTGACATAAGAATATTTGATGGAACAGTGCCGATGGAGGATTGTGTTATGGGGGCATGTTGGAGCGGTTCGCTCTCTAAGCCCTAAGATCATGGATGGCTTCGAAGAGAGTCTGAAGTATCTGATTCTCAACGACCGGCGGGCGGAAAGACACAGAAGCATGGGAGTTCTTGGCGTAAGAGTACAGAAACCGGCATATTTGAAACATTCCGCAAACCAACCAAAGGGATAATCCATGCGGGTGAGAAAACCCAAGACTTCAACCGTGAGGATGATAAAATCAACAAATCACGAATAAACTGTCGACTTTATGGAAGAATTCTAGTAAAATACAACTCAAAAATACGAAAATATGACACGGAATGTCATGTAAAAATAAGAAGTGTGAGGAGAACCTATGTGCAAACGTAAAAAAATAATCGCAGCGATTCTTTCACTTTCTGTTGTTTTGGGAAATGTTGGAACCGTTCCTGCATCAGCCGACACAGGGGAACGCCTTCCGGCAGGCGGTTTTTCGGTTCCGATTGAAACGGAAGACAGTAAGCCTGCACTCATTGAGATTATTCCCAATGATATCCCTGGGGAGCCGGAAAATGAAACGGCGGCCACAGGTTCGAATGCTTCCGGTGATTCTGTGGTTCAAGCATCCAAAACCACTCAATCAGGCACAAGGACGATGTCGGAAGATGAACTTTATGAAATTGGGGTAAATGATATCACAGATCTTGCGACGGTGGATCGGGATGATGTCAGAATTAATTTACGTGCAAATATTCAAAGCCGGGTTTACCCGGAGGGGTATCATTATTCCAATCTGAGCGAGGATGAAAAGGCACAATACCGTATCATTCACTATATGGCAGAACATGCTGGCAGCAATGAACCCCAGATGTATTACAGAGGGGAGGCGGCGAATTTTAAGCCGTCTGCCGACTTGGATCCGGCATTTGTATTTTATTATGACAATCCGGAATATTTTTGGCTTTGGCAAAGGATGGTCGATCAAAAGGGCCGTGTAACATCCCCCTATTCCTATCTTAGAGAGCAAAAACAGGATGGAACGGTAAAGGGCTTTATCCAATTAAATCAAGCCATCACATATGAGGAAGAGGCAAAAGTCGATGCGCTTCAAAGCGCCAGGGATTCGTTTTATGAGGAATTAAAAAGGGACTTACACACAGACCGGTTAAGAGATCTGCCAAGAGCCGTTCTGGAATTAAAAGTTCATGATAAGCTGTTGGATTGGGTGGAGTATGAAGAAGATACCAAAGACAACAACGATGATATTCATACGGCGTACGGCGCTCTGGTAAATAGGAAGGCTGTTTGTGACGGATATTCCCTTGCATTCCAGTATTTACTGAATGGGCTGGATATTGATGCTGTATTTGTGGCCGGAAATGTGGGAAAAATTTCAAAACAAGCCGGTCACGCTTGGAATATGGTGCTGCTTGGAAACGGGGAGATGTCGGATCGCATGGATTCCACGGATTTTTATGATGTGGATACCACCTGGGATGACCAATCCAACAATAAGCATCAATTCTTTAACGTAAAGACAGATGCATTGAACCGGCTTTCCAATGGAAACAAGCACACGAGATTTTATCACGATGAGCTTTCAAATCAAAAAGTCAATTTTTATGGCTTCATGAAACATGTCATACGGGCAAAGGGGGAGCATTTTACCTATTCATACCTTAAAAATCCGGGGGAGGATTATGCGGGCAAGGATTATGAGAGAAGAGACCTTGTTCTCTTTGCCGACAATCATAAAACGCGCAATTTAGCAGATTTAAAGGACACCGGTTCTTATCATATCCGGATCGGAAATGAAGGGTATGATTTAGCAGGACGTATTTTTAAAACAGAAACGGATTGGAATGATCATTTTACGGTGAATGAATTTTCTGTTGATACCCCCTATATTCAGTTAAGCAAAGCAAAAGATTTTACGGAAACCAATCTTTCCGTAAAAGTAACATGGGACAACGGGGATTATTCGGTTGTGAGCGGTAAAATGAATCTTCTTAAGGAGGAAGCACCTGTCAATCCTGTCCCGGACGGAAGACCCAATGGGAACACAGAAGATTTTGTGAAACAAAACAAACCTTCCGTTGAGAAGCAAACGGGATCGGATGCACCCGGAACCAGTCATAGTACAGCCAATCCCAAGGGGACCGGGGATCAGGGAAATGGTCACTCCAATGTCGCTGAGCATCCCAATGTGACCCATCATACGGATCAGACAACCCCTGCAAAGAAGGAAGCAGAGACGCAGCAAGCCTCCAATCCCTCTGAATCAGCAGATCAAACGAATGGGGGAGGCGGCAATCGCACCGGCAGTTCCGGTGGCGGCGGCGGACATTCCGGCGGTTCCGGTGGCGGCGGCGGAGGACGTTCCGGCGGTTCCGGTGGCGGCGGCGGACATTCCGGCGGTTCCGGCGGCGGCGGAGGACGTTCCGGCGGTTCCGGTGGCGGCGGTGCAGGGGCTTTCCAATCGGCACCAAGAAGCGCCACCGCTGCCAATCAAACACAAGGCAGCTCCGGTTCATGGATATGGGACAACAAGGTAAATCGCTGGTGGTACCAAAACTCGGATCAGTCCTATCCAAAGAGTGCATGGAAGCAAATCAACAATGATTGGTATTATTTTGACCAGGCAGGGTATGCCGTAAACAACTGGGCTTATGAGAATGGAAACTGGTATTATTTTAACCAGGACTGCAAGATGCAGAGCGGATGGGCATTGGATCACGGAAATTGGTACTATTTGAATCCCAAACACGATGGGGCATTTGGTAAAATGATGCTGGGATGGCAATTCATTGACGGAACGTATTATTATTTCAATGAAAGCCATGACGGAACATTGGGAAAGATGTTTTCCAATGGAAGAACCCCGGACAATCATATTGTGAACTTACGGGGGGAAAGGATTGATTGATCCCTGATTTATGTAGGAGAGGGCTGCCGTAGGGGCAGCCTTTTCCGGTTTGAATGAAATATTTTGAAAAATATCGTTGTTTTGGTTGCGATATGATCAGTTTCCGGTTATAATAAACAAGTCCGGCTTGTCCGGCGCGATGGGGGTATAGCTCAGTTGGGAGAGCGCTTGAATGGCATTCAAGAGGTCATGGGTTCGAATCCCACTATCTCCACGAAGGAAGGCCGTAAACAAGGAATGGAAGTTCTTTGTTTACGGCCTTTTCCATGTTGTGGTAAGAGGCAGAAAAACGGAGGCGTTTATGAGCAAGCTGGGAAAAAAGAAAAGCAGCAGAGAGGCAAAGACAAAGCAGATGCAGCAGCAGCTGAAGGCATTGGAGAAAAAACAGGCGGCAAAGGGAAAGAAATGAGGGGAAACGGAACGGACGAAGATGCCATGAGCGAACGAAGGACGAGGGAGCTGTACTACGAGGACGGTTATCAGACACAGTTTTCCGCCCAGGTTCTTTCCTGCAAAGAAGAACGGGACCGAGACTTCTCTGTGATCCTGGATCAAACAGCTTTTTTCCCTGAACAGGGAGGGCAAGGGGCAGACCGGGGAGTGCTGGGCGGCAGAAGTGTGCTGGATGTTCAGGTGCAGGACGGCGTAATCACGCACCATCTGGACGGTGCGTTGCCGGTGGGGGCTACCGTTGCGGGAACGGTGGACTGGGAGCGGCGCTATGATTTCATGCAGCAGCACACGGGAGAACACATCGTTTCCGGATTGGTGCATCATCATTTCGGGTATGACAATGTGGGCTTTCATTTAAGTGAAGAGGAGACGCGCCTCGATTTCAGCGGGCCGATTGGCGAACAAGATCTGCTAAGAGTGGAAGAAGAAGCAAATCGAGCCGTTTGGTCGAATCTACCGGTGCTTGTGAGCTGTCCCGAGCCGGCACAGCTTTCTACCCTGTCCTATCGGAGCAAGCTGGAGCTTAAGAAGAACGTGCGGATCGTGGAGATTCCGGGGGTTGATCGCTGCGCCTGCTGTGCGCCCCATGTGCGAAGCACGGCGGAGGTCGGAATCATCAAGCTTACAGGTGTCATGAATTACAAGGGAGGTGTGCGCCTTACCATGGTGTGCGGACTCCGAGCGCTGAAGGATTATCGCAACAAGCAGAGCTGCGGGGAGCAAATTTCCAGACTTCTTTCTGTCAGGCAGGGGGAAATCACAGAGGGAGTCAGGGCGCTGCAGGAGCGCCTGCAGGCAGCAGAATCGGAAAATCAAAGGCTCAGCGAAATGCTTCTGGAACGACAGGCTGCCTCCGTTCCCGGGCCGGAATGCCGGCGGCATGCCCTGCTGTTTGTGGAGAGTGCTCCGCAGGGCGCCATGCGGAGGTTGGTCAATACATGGGCCGGGCAATATCGCGGCTTGGCAGCAATATTCAGCGGAAACGACGCCGAGGGGTATCGCTTTATTCTGGGGAGCCGCACTGTGGACTGCACAGCACTGGCCGAAGTGCTTCGGGCACAGGGCTTTCGCTGCGGCGGAGGCAAGGGGTATCTGCAGGGGAGCGCCCCCGGAAGCGAGGCGAAGATTCGAGCGATCCTGCAGGAGCAATAAAAGACGCTTCTTTTTAAGCCCTTTGTAAGAAACGAAGGAGGGAACTGTGGTAGAGTAGAGCATATCCTGCGGGGCATATCTTCCGGAGCGGTGCGTCTTGGAGCGCCGTATGGAGAGCAGACAGATCGGAGACAGTGCGTTTTGGAGCGCCGTGTGGCGTGCAGGCAGATCGGAGACAGTGAGTCTTGCAGCGTCGTATGGAGAGCAGACAGATCGGAGACAGTGAATGAAAAACAAGTGGAGAGGCGGGAAAAAAAGCGGAAAAAGAAGCGGCGGCAGGTTCCGGCGGATCAGATATGGGATGATTGCGCTGCTGTTCGCAGCTCTTTTCGGTGTTTTGCAGGGAGAGACGGCATTTGCACTGAACAGACCCGCAGTATCCGCAGAGGGGGCGGTGCTGTATCGTGCAGATACCGGGACCTATCTGTTCGAAAAAAATGCAGACGTCGGCTATTATCCCGCTTCTGTCACAAAACTCATGACAGCGCTGCTGGTATTGGAAAACTGCAATCTGGACGACACAGTTACCTTCACGGCGGCTGCGACGGAGCATTTGGAATCCGGCGCGGTCAATCTGGCGCTGACTGCAGGCGACCGCGTCTCTGTGCGGGATTGTCTTTACGGGTTGCTTCTGAAATCGGCAAATGAGGTGGCCAACGGGCTTGCAGAGCATGTTTCAGGAAGTGTGCCTGCATTTGCGGCTCGCATGAACGCGAGGGCATTGGAGCTGGGATGTACGGGAACCAATTTTTCCAATCCCAACGGTCTGACGAATGCAAAGCATGTCACCACTGCCCATGATCTGGCACTGATTGCGAAAGCCTGCTTTTCCCGGGAGGATTTCCGAACAATTCAGAGATCAACCGTCTACCATTTTCCGGCGACGAAAAAGCGTCCGAACGGAACCACCATCGTCATGGGACACAAGATGCTCTCATCCGGAAGCTCTCTGTATTACCCGGGGGTGCTGGGCGGAAAGACAGGGTATACCAGAGCAGCAGGCAATACGCTTGTGACCTGCGCGGAGCGGAATGGCGTCCGGCTGATTGCAGTGGTACTGAAAAGCCGCTCCACACAGTACGCAGACACCAAGGCGCTGCTGGATTATGGATTTCAGCTGTCCGGAACCGGTCAGACGGAGGCGGAGGCCGCGAAGGCGACAACTCAAAATGAGGGCGCGGAGTCCGGCGGACCCAGGTCGGCGGAGGATAAGAACCGGGATACCCAAGCGGTCAGAGAAAACAGCCCCGGAGGAGAAGACGCAGGCTCAGGCAGTCTCCTGTTTGTGACCCCATCCCATGCCTTGTCCGGGGAGGCGGAGTCTCCTGAAAAGGAAGGAGAAACTGCAGCTTCGGATCGGAGGGATAACGGGGGCGAGGCGCAGCAGGGCGCACGGCCTGCATCGCAAACTGGGCCGGGGGCAGTACCTCCGGGATGGAAACAACAGGGCGGAGACTGGTATTACGGCAAGCAAGACGGCATGCAGGCAAGAGATGAGCGCCTGGAAATAGACGGCTTCGAATATTGGTTCGATGAGAAAGGGCGGATGATCACCGGCTGGAAACAGGATGCGACAGGTGCCTGGTACTATCTTCGCCCCTCATTTGGCGGTATGAGAAAGAATGGATGGATACAAGACAGGGGAAGCTGGTACTATCTTTCGGAGAGCGGAAGAATGCTCACAAATGCAATGACGCCGGATGGATATCGCGTCGATGCGGAAGGAAAATGGATTGAGAACTAAAAGAGCATGGCTCAAAATCGCGGCGTTGGCAGGGGTCGGAGGGGCTTTGGCCTGGGCAGAGTCAGAGCGGGAACGAAACAGTCTGACCATTGCTCACTACACAGTGACAAGTCACAAATTAAAAGGGGACAGAACGCTTGTGTTTCTTTCCGATTTGCATGACTGCCGATTTGGAGAAAAACAAAAGAGGCTGTTGGCTGCGATTGAGAGCGTACAGCCGGATGCGGTTTTGATTGGCGGCGATATGATGACGGTGAAGAAAAAGGCGGAAATCCGTTCAACCTGCGCGCTGTGCAGACAGCTGACAGAGCGCTGGCCGGTTTGCTATGCAGAAGGGAATCATGAGGCGCGTCTGTTTCGGGACCGGAAACACTACGGAACTCTGGGCGCCGAACTAAAGGCGGCGCTGTTTGAGATGGGGGTCATTTTGCTGAGAGATCGATCCGCCCTGCTATTCCGGGATCTCCGTGTCACGGGGCTTTGCATCACCGAAAATTTTTACAAAAAGTGCAGCAGAGAGCGGATGAAAAAGGCATATCTGGACGCGCATGTGGGGCGGGCGGATTCCGGACACTTTCAGCTTTTGCTGGCACATTCTCCGGCCTTTCACGAGGCGTATGCAGCTTGGGGCGCGGATCTCACGCTGTCAGGACATTTTCACGGAGGAACCATCTGCCTTCCCGGGGGAATCGGCCTCATGACGCCCCAAATTGGTTTTTTTCAAAAAAATGTTCGGGGAATCCATGAAAGGTGGGGAAAGCTCATGATTGTGAGCCCGGGACTGGGCACGCACAGTGTCAATGTGAGAATCAACAATCGGCCGCAGATTGTCGCAGTGCATTTGAAAAGAGCAGGTGTGTGATGTCGGAGGAGCTGTTTGTTCGACTGGAAAAGTTTGAAGGGCCGCTGGATCTTCTGCTCCACCTGATCGAAAAGGACAAGGTCAATATTTATGATATTCCCATCGCACAGATCACCGACCAGTACATGGCGTACATGGCAGCCATGGAGAAGCAAAACCTGGATCTGATGTCGGAGTTTCTCCTGATGGCGGCGACACTTTTGGATATCAAGGCGAGGATGCTTCTGCCGCGGGAGATTGATGAGGAGACAGGGGAAGAGGCGGATCCGCGGGCGGAGCTGGTGGAGCGCCTGCTGGAATACAAAAAGTACAAGCTGATGGCGGAGAAGCTGGCGGATCGGGAATTCGATGCGTTGCAGGTTTTGTATCGGGAGCCAGCGCTTCCGAAGGAGGTGACCGGATGGACCCAGCCGGTTGATTTGGACGCGCTGTTCTCGGAGGTCACACTCTTTCGGCTGCAGCTTGTGTTTGAGCAGGTCATGAAGCAGAGGGCGTATCGAGTGGATCCGGAGAGAAGCCGCTTCGGGACCATCCGAAAAGAGCCGGTCAGCATGCGGAAAAAGCTGGGATCCCTGATCCGCTATGCGAAAACGCACCGGCGGTTTTCGTTTCGGGCTCTGTTGGATCGGCAGAGCTCAAAGACAGAGCTGGTGGTCACTTTTCTGGCAGTTCTGGAACTGATGAAGGCCGGAAAGATCCGCGCCTATCAGGAGACGCCGGGGGATGATATTTCGATTGAGACTCAGGAGAGCATGGACCGGGAGGACGACTTTGAGCTGAGCATTGCAGAGGAGCTTTGAGACCCTGTCCGGGAGAACCGGGCAGAAGACAGCATGAGAACAGGAGATGACAGAACCGGGCTGAAACCAGTAAGCCGAAAGAGTCTGTCATCTGCTTTTTTTATAAAAAAAATGCATAATAGAACGGGTTCTCGTGTCATATTGACAAAAATTTGTTAATGTCGTATTTTATCTATAAAAATGACCGCAGGCAGGAAGCTTAAGAAACGGAGATACAAAGCAGAAGCTGCGGGAGCGGAGGGAACTGGAAGAACAGCGGAAGCACAGGCAAAAAAGGAGCGGAATCATGTATAAAATACGCAAAAAACAAAAATTGGCCGATCGGATCTGGCTCATGGATCTGGAGGCGAAACGCATCGCAAGCAAATGTCTTCCGGGGGAATTTCTGATTGTGAAGATGGATGCCTTCGGAGAACGCATTCCGCTGACGATTTGCGACTACCACCGGGAGGAGGGACTGATTACCATCGTCTTTCAGGAGGTGGGAGCCAGCTCAATGCGCATGGCCTTACTGAAGGAAGGCGAGTATTTCCGCGATGTGGTGGGACCGCTGGGACGGCCCAGCGAGCTGACCGGCAAGACACCGGAGGAGCTTCGGAATATGCGGATTCTTTTTGTCGCCGGCGGCGTGGGAACCGCTCCTGTATATCCGCAGGTAAAATGGTTGAAGGAGCAGGGGGTCACTGCCGATGTGATTCTGGGTGCGAAAACCAAAAATCTGGTGATTCTGGAAAAGGAAATGCGCGCCGTGTGCGGAGAGCATCTCTACGTTGCCACCGATGACGGCTCCTATGGGTTCCACGGTATGGTGACGGCAAAGATCGAGGATCTGGTGAAAAATCAGGGAAGGCACTACGACCTCTGCGTGACCATCGGTCCTATGATTATGATGAAGTTTGTGTCAAGACTCACGAAGGAATACGGGATTCCCACGATTGCCAGCATGAATCCGATCATGGTGGACGGAACCGGCATGTGCGGCGCATGTCGTTTGATTGTCGGAAATGAGGTCCGGTTTGCCTGCGTGGACGGACCTGAGTTTGACGCACATCTGGTGGATTTCGATCAGGCCATGAAGCGGTCGAAAATGTATCAGGAGGAAGAAGGACGCGCTCTGCTGAAGATGAAAGAGGGCGCCACACACCACGGCGGATGTGGAATTTGCGGAGGGGAAGCGTGATGAACGGAATGAACAGAGTGCCGGTTAAGGAGCAGGATCCAAAGACACGCGCCACAAATTTTGAAGAGGTCTGTCTCGGCTACGCCGAGGAGGAGGCGATGATTGAGGCGGCTCGCTGTCTGAACTGTAAAAATCCCCGCTGTGTGGCAGGATGTCCCGTATCCATTGATATTCCCGGCTTTATTCAGGCGGTGAAGGCAGGCAATCATGAGACCGCGGCGGGAGTCATTGCAAAGAGCTCCTCCCTCCCGTCCATCTGCGGTCGTGTCTGTCCGCAGGAGACGCAGTGTGAGGGAGTCTGTGTCCGGGGAATCAAGGGAGAGCCGGTGGCCATCGGAAAGCTGGAGCGTTTCGTAGGAGATTGGTCCAGAGAGCACAACCTGGTTCCGGAAAATCCTTCAAAGCCAAACGGCCAGAAGGTTGCGGTCATCGGTTCCGGACCGGCAGGGCTGACCTGCGCCGGCGACCTGGCAAAGCTTGGGTATGACGTCACGATTTTCGAAGCGCTGCATGAAGCGGGCGGCGTGCTGGTGTACGGAATCCCGGAGTTTCGTCTTCCCAAGGACAGTGTGGTGGCACACGAGGTGGACAATGTCAGAAAGCTGGGTGTCAGGATTGAGACCGACACCATCATCGGAAAGACGGTTTCCATCGATGAACTGATGGAGGAGGAGGGATACGAGGCGGTGTTTATCGGCTCCGGCGCGGGTCTTCCGATGTTTATGCACATTCCGGGAGAAACTGCCAGCGGGGTGTTTTCTGCCAATGAATTCCTGACGCGGAACAATCTGATGAAGGCCTTTCGTCCGGAGTACGACACACCCATCCACTGCGGCAAAAAGGCGGCAGTGGTCGGAGGCGGCAATGTGGCGATGGATGCCGCCAGGACGGCCCTTCGTCTCGGAGCGGAGACACATATCATTTACCGAAGGAGTCTGGAGGAGCTTCCGGCCCGTGCGGAGGAGGTGCACCACGCAAAGGAGGAGGGGATTATCTTCAATCTTCTGACCAATCCGACAGAGATTCTTGTGGATGAAAGCGGTTGGGTCAGGGGGATCCGGGTCATCCATATGGAACTGGGAGAGCCGGATGCCAGCGGACGAAGAAGGCCGATTCCGATTGCAGGAAGCGAGGAAGAAATTGAGGTGGATACGGTGATTATGGCGCTGGGTACGTCCCCGAATCCGCTGATTGCGTCCACCACAGAGGGGCTGGAGGTCAATCGCAGAGGCTGCATTGCCGCAGATGAGGAACTGGGGGGAACCAGTCGGGAAGGCGTATTTGCAGGGGGTGATGCCGTCTCCGGCGCGGCGACGGTGATTCTCGCAATGGGAGCCGGGAAGGCTGCGGCGAAGGGAATTGACGAGTACCTGAGAGGTCGGAGAGCCTGAACAGACGAAGGAACCCACAAACAGCAGCAAACAAACAGCAGCAAACAAAACGCAGCAGACAAAACGTGGCAAACAAAACGCAGGAAACAAACAGCAGGAAACAAACAGCAGCAAACAAAAAGTAACAAACAAAACGCGGCAGACGAAACGCGGCAAACAAAAGGAATGAAGGGCTGCGACAGCAATCAAAGCGGTAGGGGAATATCAAGGTGTGGATCCGGGCAGACAGCAGGTCTCGGGGCCGCACCTTTTTCGACGGGACCCCTGTCTCCGGGCTTGAAAAAGTCCGGTCGAAAAAAGTGGTATTCTTTTCCTGAAAAACTGGTTACAATAGGATCGAAACTTACAATTGAATCGAAGCTGCGGTGCCGCCGCGAACTCAGCGGAACGGATAATAGGGAAGCAGGTGAAGGGCCTGCGCGAACTCGTCACTGTAAAAAGGGAGTGTGAGGAAGAAGAAGTCACTGGTGCCAAGGTACCGGGAAGGCATTCTCACACGGCGATCTTTGAGCCAGGAAACCTGCCGCAGCCTGTTCCTACGGAGTAGAGACCACGAGTGCCTGGTCTCGTCCAACTGTTCAGAGAGAAATCCAAATCGGATCTCTGTTCTTTTGATGCCGCCGGAACACTTTGGGCGGCTTTTTGTTTTAAAAAAAGACGAGATCGCCGGGCGGGCGGAGCCTGTCGGGGAGAGGAGAGCTGTGAGAAGCAGAGTTGTAAGAAGCAGAACAGACCGATTTTTGGTTTTACTTTTGTGTTTGATGTTTGGAACCGCCTGCGGAAGGGGAGCAGCCGCCCAATCAACCGGCGTGCAGTCGGAAGCCGTGCAGTCAACCGATGCGCAGTCGGAAGCCGCCCAGTCAACCGGCGTGCAGTCGGAAGCCACCCAATCAACCGGCGCGCAGTCGGAAGCCGACCAGTCAACCGGCGTGCAGTCGGAAGTCGCCCAGTCAACTGCCATGCAGGGAGCAAAGCTGGAGGACGGCATCTATCCGGTGGAGGTGACACTCAGCGGCGGAAGCGGCAGAGCTTCCCTCCGGACTCCGACGGAGCTCACAGTTCAGAACGGGGTTATGACCGTGCTGTTGATCTGGAACAGCAGCCACTATGATTATATGCTGGTGGACGGGAAAAAATATATGGGGGAAGTGAAAGAAGAGCATTCTGTGTTTCACATTCCGATTCAGACACTGCAGGAGCCGCTTTCGGTCACGGCGGACACGACGGCCATGAGCCGTCCCCATGAGATCGAATATACGCTTTCCTTCCGCCGGGAGGAAGGGAAGGCACCGAAGGCTTGTGAGGCGGAGTACGGGACGCCCGGAGCCGGACAGGCAGCAGGGGAGGCAGATGTGCCCCGGCTTGACGGATCGGAGGCGGATGAGCAGGCAGCGGATCTGTCTTCGAAGGATGCCGGGAAGAAGGCGGTTCCGTCGGCTTTCGAAGTCAACAGCAGGGAACAGACAGAAGAGGAGAAACAGGTGAATTGAGCGGCACATGGAATCTGCTGCTGCGGCAGTATCTGCAGCATATTGCACCGGCGATGTGCCTTGGCTTTGCTTTGGATTTTGCGGTGGGGGATCCGGTTGGAATTCCCCATCCGGTGCGATGGATGGGGTGCTGGATATCGTTTCTGGAGCAGAGGCTGCGGAACCCGGAGAACGATCCAAAGAAGCAAAGGAGAAAGGGCGCACTTCTGGTTATGGCGGTTCTGATGCCCGCAGCGGGAATATCGATCCTTCTCTTTGCGGGGATGGAATGGCTGCACCCGCTGGCAGGACTGTCGGTTGAGACGGTGCTTTGTGCGTACATGCTGGCTGCCCGGGATCTGGCAAGAGCCGGAGCAGCGGTCTTTGTTCCCTTGCAGAAGGGGGACCTTTCGGGTGCGCAAAAGGCGGTCTCGATGATCGTCGGGCGGGATACCGATCGCCTTTCCGAAGCAGGGATTTGCCGCGCTGCGGTGGAATCCGTTGCAGAGAGCGCGTCCGACGGGGTGATTGCACCGTTGTTTTACATGGCATTGCTGGGACCGGTGGGCGCTGTCTGCTACAAGGCGGTGAACACCATGGATTCCATGATTGCCTACCGGAACGAGCGTTACCGATATTTCGGAACCGCGGCGGCACGTCTCGATGATGTGGCGAATTATGTTCCCTCCCGGATCGGCGCGCAGCTGATGATTGCGGCAGCCTTTTTCCTTCGGCTGGACGCAAGAAACGCATTTCGGATTTACCGGCGGGATCGTCGGAAGCACGCCAGTCCGAATGCGGCGCAGATGGAGAGCACAGCGGCGGGCGCACTGAGAATTCAGCTGGCAGGAAATGCATTCTATTTCGGCACATTGGTTGAGAAACCGACCATCGGAGATCCGGATCGGGAGATTGAAGCGGAGGATATCCTCCGTGGGATTCACATGATGTATTTGAGCTCCGTGCTGGCGCTTTTCCTTTTTTTGTGTTTTAGAATCGTGGGGGAATGGATATGAAGCCTGTTTTAATCTTTTCGGGAACGACAGAGGGGAGAAAACTCGCATACCGTCTGGCAGCCCGGGGAATTCCTTCTGTGGTCAGCGTCGCTACGGATTACGGCGCAGAGGTGATGGAGCCCCACGCCGGGGTTGAGGTGATTGAGGGGAGAATGGACCGCGAGGCGATGGCAGAAGCCATGCGGAGGCGGGATTTTCTCTGTGTGGTGGATGCGACGCACCCGTTCGCCGTTCTGGTATCACAGGAGATCAAGGCGGCTTGTGAACACGAGGCGCTGTCTTACTTAAGGCTGTCGCGATCTGCCCAAAGCAAGTCCCCGGAGCCGGGGCAGGATGCAGCGGCGGTATGGGAGGAAGAACTGCAGCAAAAGGGGCGGCTTCACTTTTTTGATGATGTGAAAGAAGCAGCGCTCTATTTGAGAGAGAGGGAGGGCAACATTCTCCTCACCACCGGGAGCAAGGAGCTGCGGCGTTTTTCGGCACTTCTTGATGATGAAAAGCGCCTGTATGTGCGGGTTCTCCCCAGCATAGAGGCAATTCGCGCCTGCGAAGAGATCGGGCTTTGCGGAAAGCAGATTTTTGCCGTGCAGGGACCGTTTTCCACTGCCATGAACCGTGCGTTTTTGAAGCATGCCGACGCCCGCTTTCTGCTGACGAAGGAGAGCGGAGAAGCGGGGGGGTATCCGCAGAAGCTGGAAGCAGCCGCGTGTGAGGGAGCAGTGGCGCTGGTTCTGCGGGATCCTGAGAGAGGGAGTTCGGATGTGGAGCGGATGCAGGAGCAGGACCTGTATGAGCGCATTATTTCACTGTCTGGAATGGAACAGGAAGTGAAAGACTATGCTCCGGCGCTTCGGTGCCTGACCATTGCGGGCATGGGACCGGGGAGCCGGATGGAGCGAACCCGTAAGGTACAGCGCGCACTGGAGCAGGCGGAGATCCTGTTCGGTGCAGAAACCGTGCTGAAAGCACTGTCCGACCTTGCGACGCCAAAGGAGGCGGTGTATCGGGCAGAGGAGATTGCGGCGTGGCTTTCCGCCCATCCTAAGATTCGCCGGGCAGTGGCAGTGTATGCGGGAGATATCGGGTTTTACAGCGGCGCTTCCGGCTTGCAGAAGAAAATGCAGACCCTGCTGTCCGGGAATGGGGAACAAGGCGGCACGTGGACGGTACAGGTTTTAAACGGAATTTCCTCTGTCTCCTATCTCGCCGGAAGGCTGGGCATTTGCTGGCAGAATGCAGCGCTGCTCAGTGCCCATGGAAGGCGCTGCAATGTAATCGGGCATGTGAGAACGCATGGCTGCTGCTTTCTTTTGTTGTCCGGGGTTTCTCAGCTGAGGCAGATTGGGGCCGGGCTGGAGCAGGCATCGGCATGCGGGATTTTAGGGACGATTAGGATTTATGTCGGATATCAGCTGTCCTGTCCGGAGGAGAAAATATGGCAGGCAACGACAGAGGAGCTGCAGCGGCTGGAGGCAGAGGGGCTCTACACCCTTTGCATTCTCCATTCGGATGGAGATGGGAAGTCGTTGCTTCCGGGCATTGCGGATGCTGCGTTTCAGAGAAGGCGGAGGTCGGTTCCGATGACCAAGGAGGAAATACGAACGCTGGCGCTTTGCAAGCTTCGGCTTTCCCGGCATTTTGTGCTGTACGACGTCGGTGCGGGAACCGGCTCCGTGTCCATCGAAGCCGCTCTTTGCTGTGAGGAGGGCTTCGTCTACAGCATTGAGAAAAAACCAGAGGCTTGTGAGTTGCTGCGGCAAAATCAGAGACGTTTTCTCATTGACAACATGGAAATTGTTGAAGCGGAGGCGCCGGATGGATTGGATCGCCTTCCGGCGCCGACGCACCTGTTTATCGGCGGGAGCAGCGGAAGAGCGGAGGAAATCATTGCGAAGGTACAGGAGCGAAATCCCCAGGTTCGCGTGGTGATGACCTGTGTGAGCCTTGAGACGCTGGGGGAGCTGAAGGCACTGATGCGAAGGTATGGGGACCAGGCGCCGGAGCTTTTGCAGCTTCAGGTGAGCAGGGGGAAGACACTGGGAGCATACCACCTGCTGGAGGGACAAAATCCGGTCTTTCTGCTGTCCTTCGGAGGGGAAAAGGGCATCGCAGAATCCATATCCTCTTTGGAGCCGGAGGAAAAGGAGGGAGGAAGGGATGCAAAACCGGGTAACTGAACCGAGTGCCTCAGACAGGAAAATTCGCATTCCGCGCATTCTGATTGCCGCACCAAAAAGCGGCAGCGGGAAAACCCTTGTGACAGTGGGACTCCTGGCATTGCTGAAGCGGAGAGAGCTTTCAATCACATCCTTTAAATGCGGGCCGGATTATATCGATCCCATGTTTCACCGGGCGGTGCTGGGAATTCCGTCGGGAAATCTGGACTCCTATTTCACATCGGAGTCTGAGACGAGAGAACGCCTTCTCATCGCCTCGGAGCACAGCGATATGGTGGTGATGGAGGGAGTCATGGGATATTATGACGGTCTGGGCGGAACGGAATTGCAGGCATCCTCCTACGACCTGTCGCGCATCACAGAGACGCCGGTGATCCTTGTGATGGACGGGCGCGGTATGAGCCGATCCGTGGTTCCGCTGGTGCAGGGGATGATGCAGTACCGGGCGGACGCAAGGATCAAAGGGGTGATTCTAAACCGGGTTTCTGCATCGGCGTTTCCGCTTATGAGGCGTTGCCTGGAGGAGATTCCCGGACTTCGCGTGTTGGGATATGTCCCGCCGATGCCGCAGCTGAAATGGGGAAGCCGTCATCTGGGGCTGATTTCCCCGGAAGAAATTTCCGATTTCAGGCGGGATGTGGAACTGCTTGCCGATCAGCTGGAGGAGAGTCTTTCCCTTCCGGCGCTGCTTGCCATCGGGAACGGGGCAGCTCCTCTGGGGAAGAAGAGTGTGCCGGACGCAGGGAAAAGGACAGGAGAAAAGCCGCGGATTGCGGTGGCAAGAGATGAGGCATTTTCCTTTTACTATGAGGAAAACCTGGCGCTTTTGCGGCGCTGCGGCGCGGAGCTTTTGTTCTTTTCTCCCCTCCGGGATTCTGCGCTTCCGGAAGCGGACGGACTGTTATTGGGAGGCGGATATCCGGAGCTGTTTGCCGGCGCCCTGTCCGAAAACCGGAGCATGCGGAGGGCAATCTTATCCGCAGTATCCGGGAAGATGCCGGTTCTGGCGGAGTGCGGCGGCTTCCTTTATTTGCAGGAGGAGCTGAGGGATGCAAACGGAGTTCCGCATCCCATGGTGGGCGCGCTTCCGGGGAAAGTACATCTGGAGGAGCGAATGCAGCGCTTCGGCTATTTGGAGCTTAGAAGAAAGGAGGGAGGAGCAGAGGATTATTTGCAGCCCGGGGAGCGGATACGCGGCCATGAATTTCACTACTGTGAGTCCACGCATAACGGTGAGGACTGTGTCGCGGTCAAACCGGTGAGCGGAAGAAGCTGGACCTGCATGGTGTGCCGTCAAAATCTGATGGCAGGCTTCCCGCACCTTTACTATCCGTCCAATCCGAAGTTTGCGCAGCGCTTTGTCGACCGCTGCAGTGCATACCGGGCAAGCCGTCTCAGGCGGGAGCAAGCGACATAAAACGGAAGCGGATACCATGAAACAAGCAACAGGAAGGAGAAAAAAGACAGATGAAAAGAAGAAAGATCGTTAAAGGAAAGAAAACCATAGCCTGCTGGATGGCTGCGGCGCTGTCGATTGCAGTTCTCAGCGGGTGCGGCGGAAGTCAGGCAAACAAAGCGGGTGATGAGCCGAAGGCAAAGACACAGCAGGAGAGCAGCGAAGCCTCTGAAGCAGCGGAGAAGATGACTTCTGAGGCGGGGAAAACTGCGGATCAGGCGGCAGCAGATGAGGTGGCGAAAATGATTGATGCCATTTACGTGCAGGAGTGGACGGAACAAACAGAGGCACGGTGCAAAGAGGCGAAGGAGGCCTGGGATGCACTGACTCCGGAGCAGAAGGAGCTGGTGGAGGGACACTTTGCGGATCCCGATTATTTCGGGCGGGATACCGGAGATGCAGCGGCAGACAATCCGCTGAATCAGGATAACATCGGAGAGAATGAGATCCTGGTGGTGAGCTTCGGGACCTCCTTCAATGACAGCCGCGCGGAGGACATAGGCGGAATTGAGCGAGCCATTCAGAATGCTTATCCGGACTGGTCAGTGCGCCGCGCATTCACTGCGCAGATTATCATCAATCACATTCTTGCCAGGGACGGAATTGCGATTGACAACATGGAGCAGGCCATGGAGCGCGCCGTGAAAAACGGTGTGAAGCATCTGGTCATTCAACCGACACACCTGATGCATGGCGCGGAATACGATGAACTTTCAAAGACGGCAGAGCGATATCGTCCTCAATTCGAGAGCATGAAAATTGCGGAGCCCCTGCTGGGAGAAGTGGGTGCAGACGCCAATGAAATCAATGAGGACAAGGAAGCCGTGGTGAAGGCGCTGACCGCCGAAGCCGTAAGAGAGGCAGGGTACGAAAGCCCGGAAGCGGCGGCAGAGGACGGAATGGCGTTTGTGATGATGGGTCACGGGACGGCTCATGTGGCAAAGGTGAGCTACAGCCAGCTGCAGAAGCAGATCGACCAGCTGGGATACCGCAATGTGTTCATCGGAACGGTGGAAGGAGAGCCGGAGGACACGGCCTGCGATGTGGTGATTGAAAAGGTGAAGAAGGCAGGTTACCGGAGTGTCACCCTTCGTCCCTGCATGGTGGTGGCCGGAGATCATGCGAACAATGACATGGCAGGTGAGGAGGAGGACTCCTGGCTCAGCCAATTCCGGGCAGATGGCTCCTTTGATCGGATTGAGACTCAGATTAAGGGGCTTGGGAACGTGAAAGCGATCCAGATGATCTACGTGGATCATGTGGGAGCGGTGGTACAGTAATGCGTAGGGATACTTGGATGAAGAAGACCATATACGGGATTCTGCCTGTGCTCCTTCTTTCCCTCCTTCTGCCCACAGGCTGCAGCCGGAGCAAAGAGACGTCCTGCGGGACGGACGCGGGAGCCGCATCGGCGCCTTGCGCTGAGCATGCCGTGGGGTTCGTACCTCCGGATGACGGAGTCTATCAGGCAAGCTTTCAGACGGACAGCCCCATGTTCCATGTAAATGAAGCATACCATGACATGGGGGAGCTGACCGTTTCCGGCGGGCAGATGATGCTGCACATCAGTCTGCCTTCCAAAAATATTGTCAATTTGTTTCCTGGAACAGCGGAGGAAGCGGAGAAGAAGGGGGCCACATGGCTGGAGCCCACCGTCGATACGGTGCGGTATCCGGATGGGCTGACGGAGGAAGTGTACGGCTTTGATATCCCTGTGCCGAAGCTGGGAGAGCAGTTTCCGCTGGCGCTGCTGGGGAAAAAAGGAACGTGGTATGCCCACATGGTTTCCGTGCAGATTGCAGGAGAAGACAGTGGCCGGGAGCAGAGTACAGAATCGGATCCGAAGGCAGACAGCCCTGCTCCCGCCGACTCCGGAAAGGAAGCAAGGACAGGGGAGACAGGGACGAAAGGGGATTTGACGGAAGCACCGGAAGTCGCCGGACAAAAGCCGGAGTCCCGTCTTGCCTTAGCGTATGCCTCGGGGTTTGATTTGTACCGCTACCAGGCAGGCTATGATCTGATTGACGTGCATGATTCGGCGCGCTATCTGCTGGTTCCCGAGGGCAAGGAGGTGCCGGAGGGGGTGCCGGACAGCTGGGTGATTCTTCCCAAGCCGCCGAAAAAAATCTATCTGGCGGCCACTGCCGCCATGTCCTTGTTTGATCGGGCGGGCGCGATGAATCGGATTCGGCTTACGGGAACCGATGTGGACGGATGGTACATTGAGGCGCCGAAGCGGGCGCTGGAGACAGGTAAAATGTTGTTCGCGGGGCGCTACAGCGCCCCCGATTTTGAACGGCTGACCGCAGAAGGCTGTGATCTTGCGATTGAGTCCACCATGATCCTGCATAAACCGGAAATCAAGGAAATGCTGGAGGATTTGGGCATCCCGGTTTTTATTGATCGGTCCAGCTACGAACCCCATCCCCTGGGACGGACAGAGTGGGTGCGCCTTTACGGGGTGCTGACGGGAACGGAAGCGGCGGCGGAGGCATTCTTTCAGGAGGAACGCAAAAAAATGGAGGCGCTCTCCGGAATTGAGGCAACCGGAAAGACAGTCGCTTATTTTTATCTCAATGCAGACGGCGGGGCAGTGGTGCGAAAGGGAACGGATTACATCACAAAAATGCTGGAGATCGCCGGCGGCACCTCTGTTTTTTCTGACCTGAGAGACGAAACGAGCAAAAACGCCACCATGACCATTTCCCGCGAGGAGTTCTACCAGCGGGCGAAGGATGCGGATTTTCTTGTATACAATGCGACCATCGGCGCACCATTTCGCAGTGCGAAGGAGCTGATCGCAAGGGATGCGCTGTTTCGGGAGTTTCGGGCAGTACGGGAGGGCAGACTGTGGCAGGTGAAGAAGGATATGTACCAATCCACAGATTGCATCGCCGAGATGACAGAGGATTTTCACCACATGCTCACGGACGAAGGAGAAGAAAACATGCGGTTCCTGGAACGGCTGAAATGAGAAATGAGAAGTGAGAAGTGAAAAATGAGAAGTGAGAAGTGAGGAACCGGGCAGTGACAGAAGAGGGAACACACAAAACAACGGAGAGAAACGGTGGGGAAGAGTTGCGGGTTGGACTGGTGTTTGCTGTCCTTATTTTTCTTCTTCTCTTTCTGATTTTTCTGAATGCAAGGGTGGGAAATGTGCGCTTTTCCACGGAACAGACGATTGCCGTACTCCTTCACCGAATCGGAGAGACAGGGGACAGCGCGTACAACATCATCTGGAGGATCCGGGCTCCCCGGGTGCTGATGGCCGCCCTGTTAGGCGGTGCGCTGGCGCTCTCCGGCTTTTTGCTGCAGACCTTTTTTGACAATCCGATTGCAGGTCCCTTTGTTCTCGGGATTTCATCCGGCGCAAAAATGGCAGTTGTTCTGGTGATGCTTCTTTGTCTTGGAAGGGGCATTCCCGTTCCGTCCACCGGGATGATCCTGGCGGCGTTTCTCGGCGCACTGTTCTCGATGGGGATTCTCCTGTTGATCGCCCAAAGGGTGCGCAGGATGTCAGCGCTTCTGGTGGCAGGAATTATGATCGGCTACATTTGCTCCGCCATCACCGATTTTCTGGTGAACTTTGCAGACGATTCGGAGATCGTGAGCATTCACAGCTGGTCCCGGGGAAGCTTTTCCGGAACCAGCTGGGAGCAGGTGACCGCAGCCTCAGTGCTGACTGTCCTGACAGTTCTTTTTGTATTTCTCCTGTCCAAGCCCATCGGTGCCCTGCAGCTGGGGGAGAGCTATGCCCGGAGTGTGGGAGTGAATGTGCTGCGCATGCGGATGCTTCTGATCCTTCTGTCAAGTCTGCTTTCCGCCTGCGTCACGGCGTTTGCCGGTCCCGTATCCTTTGTGGGGATTGCAGTTCCCTTTCTGGTGAAAGCCGCGCTGGGGACGGCGCGCCCGATTCTTGCAGTGCCCGCAGTTTTTCTCGGCGGAGCGGTATTTTGCGCTGCCTGTGATCTGGTGGCACGTTTGGCATGCGCCCCGATGGAGCTGGATATCAGCACCGTCACCTCCTTGTTCGGCGCGCCGGTCGTCATTTTCATGCTGATATTCAGGCGTCGGGGGGATCAGATATGAGGAAAGGAAATGGGGGAAAGGTGGAGGAGAGACGACCTTCCATCAGTCGGACCGGGGCAGGGAAAACCGGAAAGGAGCAGCCGGCAATTGAGCTTCGGGAGCTTTCGGTGGGATACCGGGGAAGGGCATTGCTTGAACCCGTCAATTTGAAGATAGAGCCGGGAGAGATTGTCACGCTGATCGGTCCCAACGGCTCCGGGAAATCCACGGTGCTTCGCAGCGTGATCGGACAGCTTCGTCTCCTTTCCGGCAGAGTGCTGGTAGCGGGGAGAGAGCTGGGGGAGCTAAGCCTTCGCGAACGCTCGAAAAAGCAGGCCTCTCTTCTGACGGAGCAAAGGAAAACCGAGCTGATGAGCTGCTTCCAGGTGGCGGCAGCCGGACGTTACCCCCACACCGGGCGGCTGGGGCTCCTGACGGAGCAGGACAGACGAAAGGTGAAGGCAGCTCTTTTAGCAGTGCATGCAGATTCCTTTGCAGACCGGGATTTTAATCACATCAGCGACGGACAGCGACAGCGCGTCCTGTTGGCGAGAGCCATTTGCCAGGAGCCGGAGATTATTGTTTTGGATGAACCCACCTCCTTTCTGGATATTCATTACAAGCTGGAGCTCCTTTCTATTTTGCGAAGACTCGCCAAGGAGGAAGGAATTACCATTTTGATGTCACTCCATGAGATCGATCTCGCCATGAAAATATCGGATCGCATTCTCTGTGTCGATGGCAAAAAGGTGTGGGCTGCAGGCGCTCCGGAGACGGTACTGGATCAGGAGGGGATTCAGCGGCTGTATCGCCTGGAAGCGGGTTATTTTGATCTTTTGCTGGGAAGCATGGAGCTGCCGGCGCCAAAGGGAGAGGCAAAAACCTTTGTCATTTCCTCCGGCGGGAGCGGGATTCCGGTTTACCGCAGGCTGCAGCGGGAGAATCGGCCGTTTATTGCCGGGATTTTGTATCCGAATGATCTGGATTATCGGGTGGCGAAGCTGCTCGCCGCAGAAGTCATTGAGGAACAGCCCTTTTTCCGGATCGGAACTGCAGCGCTCCATCAGGCGATGCAGAGAATGGAGTGCTGCGAGACGGTCATTGACGCAGGATTTGCACGGGGACCGATGAACCGGAGGCTGGAGGAGCTTCTCCTTGCGGCGAAGCGTCAGGGAAAACTGCACCCCGGTGCAGGGGTAGGAGGATTCGAATGAGCGCAGAGAGGAAGCCCGGCATGAAATCGGAGGCGGAGCTGGAGCAGGCGCTGTGTCAGCTCCTCAATGAAATTCCGGACCCGAACCGGGGGGCGGCGGAAGCGGCGGAAGCCTATCAGGAGCGGCTGGTAAAGCCGCCGGGAAGTCTGGGGGTCCTGGAGCAGATCGCAGTGAAGCTTGCAGGAATCACAGGGAAGCTGCACAATGCGGTGAATCATACCCGGATTGTTGTGCTCTGCGCGGACAACGGCGTTGTGGCAGAGGGCGTGTCCATTGCGCCGCAGCGGGTGACGGCGGCACAGGCCGTCAATATGACCCGGGGAATCACGGGGATGTCCTCTCTTGCAAGAGAATTCGGCTGTGAGGTGCAGGTGGTGGACGTGGGCATCAAAGAGCCCTATGAATGTCCGGACATTCTGAACCGCCGCATCGCCGGGGAAAGCGGTAATATTCTGAAGGAAGCCGCGATGACACGAGGCGAGGCGCTGCAGGCCATTCTCACCGGAATGCAGCTTGCCGGACAGGCGGCGGAGGACGGTGTGGATCTCCTGGGAGTGGGAGAGATGGGAATCGGAAATACCACCACCTCCGCTGCAGTGCTGGCAGCACTCACCGGTGCGTCGGTTTTGCAGGTAACCGGGAGGGGAGGCGGCTTATCGGATCAGGGATACCTGCATAAGCAGGCGGTGATTCGAAAGGCCCTCGCCCTTCATCACCCCGACGGACGGGATGCACTGCAGGTGCTGGCGGCACTGGGAGGGTTTGATCTGGCGGCGATGTGCGGTTTGTTTCTCGGCGCGGCCCTCCATAGACTTCCGGTGGTTATGGACGGATTTGTGTCTGCCGTAGCCGCCTTGCTTGCATATCGGATGCACGCCGGTGTCCGCTATGTTTTGTTTCCCTCTCATCAATCCGATGAGGCGGGGTTTCGAATTGCGGCGCAGGCACTTTCACTGGAGCCGTGGCTTTTGCTGCACATGCGGCTGGGGGAGGGAAGCGGCTGTCCCCTCGCCTTTCAGCTGATCCGCGCAGCCTGCGCGGTTATGAACGGTATGGAGAGCTTTGAGGGAGCAAGAATCGATGATGCCTACCTGTCGGAAATCAGAAAAAAGCGGAAAGGATGAACTATGGCAAAGGCCATCATGATACAGGGAACCATGTCCAATGTGGGGAAAAGTCTGATTGTGGCCGGACTCTGCCGGATTTTTTGTGAAGACGGATACCGGGCCGCCCCGTTTAAGTCCCAGAACATGGCGCTGAATTCCTTTGTGACGATGGAAGGTCTGGAAATGGGCAGAGCACAGGTCATGCAGGCGGAGGCGGCAGGGATTGAAGCAGATGTCCGCATGAACCCCATCCTTCTGAAGCCCACCACCGAGATGGGATCGCAGCTCATTGTAAACGGCGAGGTGCGCGGCAATTTCTCCGCGCGCGATTACTTTGGGTACAAAAAACACCTGATTCCGGAAATCCTTCGCGCTTACCGGTCGCTGGAGGATGAGTATGATATCATTGTTCTGGAGGGAGCGGGGAGCCCGGCAGAGATCAATCTGAATCAGGATGACATTGTCAATATGGGAATGGCACGGATGGCAGGAGCGCCGGTGGTCCTTGCGGGGGATATCGACCGCGGCGGCGTCTTTGCGCAGCTTCTGGGGACGCAGCTGTTGCTGGGGGAAGCCGAGAGGCGTTACTTGAAGGGACTCATCATCAATAAATTCCGTGGAGATGAGACACTTCTTACGCCCGGAGTTCGCATGCTGGAGGCGAGAAGCCGCTGCCCGGTGCTGGGGGTGATCCCTTATCTGGATCTGGAGCTGGATGATGAGGACTCCCTTTCGGATCGCCTGCAGAAAGGGAAGCAAGAGAGGGAACGGAGCCGGGGACAGCTGGATGTGGCCATTCTGAAATTTCCCCGAATTTCAAATTTTACGGACTTTGATCCGCTGTTCTGCGTTTCGGACCTGTATGTGCGCTACGTGAAGCGGCGGGATCAGCTGGGCACACCGGATCTGATTCTCCTTCCCGGAAGTAAGAGCACAATGCAGGATCTTACCTGGCTGAAAGAGACAGGACTGGAGGAAGCCGTTTGCTCTGCTGCCCGGAGGGGAAGCTTTGTTTTTGGAATCTGCGGCGGATTTCAGATGCTGGGAGAAGTACTTTCCGATCCGAGAAAAGTTGAGACGGGGGGGAGTATGCGGGGGTTGGGATTGTTGCCCCTTCGCACCGTATTTTCCCATCAAAAGACAAGGACCCGAGTGGAGGGAACTGTGGACGGACTGTTTTCCGCACCGGTTCCCCTGGAGGGATATGAGATTCATATGGGGCGAAGCCGGCGGACGGCGGAGGTTAGCAGGCTCTGCCGCCTGAGAGATCGGATCAGCGGGGAGGAGAAGGAGGATGGAGCAGTCGGAGCGCTGGCGTCAGGCACTTATGTCCACGGTTTTTTTGACCGGGGAGAAATCGTGAACGCCATGGCAGCCTTTCTCTGGCAGCGGCGGGGGGGCCCGCGTCCTAAGGGGGCTGCAGTGCCGGATGGAACCCGGCGGGCGTACAAGGAGGTGCAGTATGACAGGCTTTCGGAGGGACTGCGGAGGCACCTTGATATGGAACGGATTTACCGTATTCTGGAGGAAGGAATGTAGAAAGGAGGCAGAGAAATGGATCAGCTTCCGCGACACGGCGGAGACATCTACGGCGATCCGCCGATCAAACTGGATTTTTCCGTGAATATCAATCCCCTGGGCATTCCGACGGAAATCAGACGGGCATTGAAACAGAATATCCATCGGCTGATGTGCTATCCGGATCCGGAAAGCCGCGGAGTGCGGGGGCAGCTGGGCGCCGTGCTCGGTGTTTCCCCGGATATGCTGCTCTGCGGAAACGGGGCTTCGGAGCTGATTTCTCTCGCGGTGCAGGCGGTATCACCGCATACCGCGCTGGTTCCGGCTCCCACCTTTTCCGGTTACCAGCACGCGCTGGCGGCCATCGGAGTCCGGGCAGATCATGCTCTGCTCCTGGAGGCAGAGCAATTTGAGCTGCGGGACAGCTTTCTGGATATCATGGAACGGAAGCGGCCGGATATGATATTTTTGTGTCGGCCGAACAATCCCGTGGGAAATTGCATTCCGAAAAAACGCATGGTACAGATTCTGGAGCGCTGCGAGGCATGGGGAAGCTATCTCCTTGCGGACGAGTGTTTCCTCGGATTTACGGAACAGTGGAGGGAGAAGAGTCTCATGCCGCTTCTTAAGGATTATCCCCATCTCCTGATTCTGAATGCACTGACAAAGACGTATGCGCTGCCGGGACTTCGCATGGGCTTTCTCATGTGCGGAGACGCCGATCTCAGGAATCGGATGAAGGCGCTGCAGCCGGAGTGGAGTGTGTCGGTTCCTGCACAGATCGCCGGGCTCACCCAGGTATCTCCGGCGTACATGAGAAAAACCAGAGAATTGCTTCGTCGGGAGAGAAAATTTTTGACCGGCGCCCTGCAAGCGTTGGGTTTTCGGGTCTATCCGGGAGAGGCGAATTACCTGTTTTTTACAGAGGAACAGGAGCGGGGAGAGGGAGACCCGCTGCGCTATGATGAGGCACTTAGGAAGCAGGGGATTCTGATTCGGAATTGCAGTAATTTCTACGGTCTTCGTCCCGGTTTTTATCGGATCGCAGTCAGGAAAAGGCGGGAGAATCGGATTCTTGTGGAGGCGCTGAAAGGAGTGAAAGGGCATGTCCATGGAACACCTTCTCCCGTGGGATATTGAACGGGAGAGCTTTCGAATCATCGGAGAGGAACTGAAGGAAAGAGGCATCTGCTTTCCGAAGGAAATTCGGTCTGTCATGTACCGGGTGATTCACACCACAGCGGATTTTGAGTATGCGGACACCATGACCTTTACGGAGGAAGCGGTTGAGAAGGGAAAACAGGCGTTAGCAGGCGGTGCGCATATCGTGACAGATACGAATATGGCGCGGGCCGGAATCAACAGACGGGCGCTGGAAGCCCTTGGCGGAGAGCTGCACTGCTTCATGGCGGAGCCCGATGTGGCAGAAGAAGCGAGAAGGCGGCAGATCACAAGGGCTTCCGTGAGCATGGAGCGGGCGGCAAAGATCAATGCGCCTCTGATTTTTGCAATCGGGAATGCACCGACTGCACTGTTCTCTCTCGACAGGCTGATCCGGCGGGGATTTCGCCCGGCGCTAATCATCGCGGTTCCGGTCGGCTTTGTCAATGTGGTGTCAGCGAAGGAACAGATTCTTTTGAGCGGGGTTCCGGCAATTGTAAACCGAGGGCGAAAGGGCGGCAGCAATGTGGCAGCTGCGATCTGCAACGCCTTGCTCTATGAGCTGTATCAGCGATGAACAGGAGCTGTTTTCGGGAGGTGGACGGGAATCTGCTGCGCTGCGGCTACACCACGGGGAGTTGTGCGGCTGCCGCGGCAAAGGCGGCGGTGAAAATGCTGCTGGGAGAACCGGAGCAGACACATGTGTGGCTTATGACGCCGAAGGGAATTCCGCTCTGCCTGGAGATTCTTGAGATCCGGGTGAGGGAGGCATCTGTCTCTTGTGCAGTCAGAAAGGATGCCGGCGATGACCCGGATGTGACCGACGGCGCTCTGGTCTATGCGGAGGTGTTTCGAAGCGCTGCCCCGGGGGTCCGGATTGAGGGCGGAGAAGGAATCGGAATTGTGACAAGACCGGGGCTGGATCAGCCCATCGGAAACGCCGCCATCAATTCGACGCCGCGCCGCATGATTCGGGAGGCTGTTTTGGAAGCAGCCGCTTCCGTTTCTGACGAAGGAAGCGGGAAAACGGGACTGCCGACCGCCCCGTCCGGCGGATTTCGAGTCGTGATCAGCATCCCGGCGGGAAAAGCGCTGGCGGAGAAAACCTTTAATCCGAAGCTTGGAATTTTGGGGGGAATATCGGTTCTCGGGACCAGCGGAATCGTGGAGCCGATGAGCGATGAAGCACTGCTGCATACGATTCGGACAGAAATTCGGGTGCGAAGGGCGGAGTGCGCTTCGATTCTGGTTATGGTGCCGGGAAATTACGGAAGGAGCTTCCTGGAAGAAGCCTGCGGAATTTCTTCGGGGCGTGCGGTGGAATGCTCCAATTTTGCGGCGGATGCAGTCCAGATGGCAGCGGACGCAGGGTTTCAAAAGCTGCTTTTGATCGGGCATATCGGAAAGCTTGTGAAGATCGCAGGCGGAGTGAGAAATACCCATTCCCGCTACGGAGACCGCCGCATGGAGATCACAGCAGAGCTGGCAGCCATGGCTCAGCCGGAAACGGAAGCCCGAATCTGTAAAGAGATCAAGGGCTGCATCTCCATGGATGAAGCCGTGGGCGTCCTCCGGGCCTACGGTGCGGATCGTCCCGTTCTTCAGGAGATGGCAGAGCGGGTGAAGCATCAGCTGGAGGCATGGTCAGAGGGCAGATTGAAGGCGGAGGCCGTTCTCTTTTCCAACCGTTTCGGTGCACTGGGTGTGACAAGAGACGCCGGGGCATGGATTGAGGAGCTGAGGGAGCGTTGACATTCGGAAAGGAGAAAAGAGCATGGTGCATTTTGTGGGTGCGGGTCCGGGAGCGCCGGATCTCATCACTCTGCGGGGAGACCGCCTCATACGGGAGGCGGATGTGGTGATTTACGCAGGCTCTCTGGTGAATCCCGCACTGTTAGAAGGGAGAAAAGCAGATTGTGCGGTGTACAACAGCGCAGAGATGACACTGACCCAGGTGTTTCAGGTTATGTGTCAGGCGGAGGCAGAGGGAAAAACCACCGTCCGGCTTCACACAGGGGATCCCTCCCTGTACGGTGCGGTGCGGGAGCAGATGGATCTTCTCGAAACAGCGGGCATTGCCTATGACAGCACGCCGGGGGTCAGCTCTCTTTTTGCGGCGGCGGCGTCCTTGAACCTGGAATACACGCTCCCCGGTCAGTCGCAAAGCGTGATTATTACCCGCATGGAAGGGCGCACATCGGTGCCGGAGGCAGAGGGGATCGAATCCTTTGCATCGCACCGCGCTGCGATGGTAATTTTTCTGTCGGCAGGCATGACAGATCAGCTGGCAGCCCGTCTTCTGGCGGGCGGATATGGGGAGGATACTCCCGCTGCGATTGTATACAAGGCCAGCTGGCCGGAAGAAAAGCGTTTTCTCTGTACCGTAGGAACCTTGGCAGATACAGCGCGGGACAAGGGCATCACAAGAACGGCACTGATTCTTGTGGGGGATGTGGTGGCACAAAAGGACTACGCCCGCTCCAGACTGTACGCTGCAGAATTTGAGACCGCATATCGGAAGGCGACAGGCGCAGAGGGAAACCCGGTTCCCCCACGAAGGGAGAACAAGGAATGAGAAAGATTGTGTTTGCGGTGGGAATCGGTCCCGGTGACTATGAGAGGATGACGGGGCAGGCCGCGGCGATTTTGGAGGAAGCAGATTGCATTGTTGGATACCCGGTCTATGTGGAGCTGATCCGGGACCGCTTTGCGGGAAAGGAGTATCTGACCACCGGGATGCGTCAGGAAGAGGCGCGCTGTGAAATTGCGCTTCGAGAGGCAAACAGAGGAAAGAAAGTTGCTTTGATCTGCAGCGGAGACGCAGGCGTCTACGGTCTGGCAGGGTTGTTGTATGAGCTGGGGGTGAAGTACCCGGAGGTTGAAATTGAGGTGGCTCCCGGCGTGACGGCGGCGCAGAGCGGTGCAGCGCTTCTCGGCGCTCCGCTGGTTCATGATTTTTCGGTGATCAGCCTGAGCGATCTTCTGACCCCGTGGGACACCATCGAAAAACGACTTTTGCTGGCGGCAAAGGCGGATTTTGTTCTGGTCCTTTATAATCCCGGGAGCCGAAGAAGGCGGGACTGCCTGCAAAAAGCCTGCGACATTCTTCTTCGTGTTCTTCCCAGGGAACGGATTTGCGGAATTGCGAACAAGATCGGACGGGAGGGGGAGTGGGTGCGGCTATGCTCCCTGCAGGAGCTTCGGGAGACCGAGGTCGATATGTTCTGCACCATATTTATCGGAAATTCGGAGACTACTAAGGTGCGGGGGAAAATGGTCACGCCCCGGGGCTACCGCGCAGAGCGGGAAACGGTGAAACAGTGAGAGACAGCCGCTTTGGCATCCGCCGGAGCGGCTGTTTTGATCAAGTAGACAAGAGAAGCGCCCACAAGATATAATAACGGAGAGAAACGAGAAAGAAAAAGAATCGGAGGAGTGCTGCATGACAACAGAAGAAGCGCGAAGGCAGGAGGCCGTTGTGGAAGCAGTGCTGTTTACCATGGGAAAGTCCGTGGAGACTGCACTGCTCGCCGAAGCGCTGCAATGTTCCAAAGAAGAAGCAGCTGCCGTTGCAGCGCGTCTGGGTGAGCGCTGCGAGGCGGAGGGAAGAGGCATTCAGCTGCTGCATCTGGAGGACAGCTGGCAACTCGCCACAAGACGAGAGTTTTACGACGCACTGATTCGGGTCGCGAAGACACCGAAAAAGCAGGTGCTGAGTCAGGTTGTGCTGGAGACATTGTCGATTGTCGCCTACCGTCAGCCTGTCACAAAGGCAGAGATTGCCACCATTCGAGGGGTTTCCTCTGACCATGCAGTGAATCGCCTGGTTGAGTACGGGTTAATTTACGAGGCGGGACGTCTGGACGCGCCGGGACGACCGGCGCTCTTTGCCACCACCGAGGAGTTTCTTCGCCGCTTCGGCGTGGATTCCAGGCGGGATCTTCCGGCGGTAACGCCGGATCAGGAGGCGGAGATCGAGGATGAAGTGAGAAAAGAGATCAATTACCGCTTCGGGACGGAGCCGGGGGTACCGGAGAAGAAAGAGGAACCCGGCGAAGCCGCGGCGGATGAGGAGGAAAGAGACAGTGGAAATCAGAATTAAGTATTTCACGGATCAGATTGAGCGCCTGCGTTATATTGACGGAAAAAGCGACTGGATTGACCTTCGGGCGGCAGAGGAGGTTCCTATGAAGGCGGGAGAATTCAAGCTCATTCCGCTGGGCATCGGGCTGGCTCTTCCAAAGGGATATGAGGCACATGTGGTTCCCCGCAGCTCTACCTTTTTAAAATTCGGGATTTTGCAGGCCAATTCCATGGGGGTCATTGATGAAAGCTATTGTGGAGACGGGGATCAGTGGTTTTTCCCCGCGCTTGCCATGCGGGACACCGTGATTCGGGTCAATGACCGCATCTGTCAGTTTCGTATTATGCAGCACCAGCCGTCCCTTTGTTTTCTGGAGGCAGAAGCGCTGGGAGAGAAGAACCGGGGGGGCTTCGGCAGCACCGGCGTTCAGTGAGCATGGGATGGATTGAGAAGGAGAGAAAGCAGTTGAAGAGGGCACAGGGAAACATGCGGGCGCTGGTTCTTGGCGCACTGCTTTGGTCCGCGCTGACGATTCTTTTGGCGGGCTGCGGCGAGAGGCTGGAAACGGTGCGTGACTACCGCCGCGCAGGAATTGAAGCGATGCAGGAGGGAAACTACCGGGAGGCGGCGGAGTCCTTTCGCCACGCCATGGATTACTACGGAACCGCGAAGCAGGACAAAACGGAGACGGATATTCTCCGGTATCTGGGGGAGGCAGAGTTTCGCTCCGGGCGCTATGAGGAGGCTGCGGCGTGCTATAAACAGCTTCTGAAATCGGATTCGCGGCGGGCAGAGTATCTTGACATGCTGGCGGTCTGCACCGTGAAAATGGGGGGTGCCGAAACGGATGCCATTGCCTTATATCAGGAGGCATCAGACATACTCCGAAAAAAACAGGCGGGACTTTCGGATTTTCATCTGGATGCCTTGTACAGCCTGGGTGAGTCGCTGTTGCAGAGCAGCGATTCGAATGAGCGCTCGCTGGCACTCCGGTACTATCGGGAGGCGGCAGAGGTGGATGCGGACAATCCGGAGCTGATGGCGCGAATCGGCAAGCTTCTTGTGGCGTCCGGAGATACGGACAGTGCGGCGGAATATTTTTCCCGGGGGCGTTCTGTTTTGGAACAGCGCCTTTCGGAGAAAGGGCTCTCGGAAGAGGAGAGGAGCCGGCTGGATGCACAGCGACGGGAGCTGCTGATGAATGAGGCGGTCCGAAGAGAGTATGCAGGGGAATACCGGGAGGCGCTGGAGCAAATGGAGGCCATCGCGGCGGAGTACGGATCGGACGACCCGGCACTGACCCACGAGATTGCTTTTTTGAAAAGTAGAGTCGAGATTCTGCAGTCGGAGGGAGAATGACGGAAACATTCAGCACAGGGGAGGCCGTTGAGCGGGTGATAGCAATTGGAATCTGCCGCGCAGAGCAGGATGGGACAGAGCGTTCCGTAAAGGAACTGGGCGCTCTGCTTTTGACAGCCGGGGCCCAGTGTGTGGGAGAGATGATTCAGCGCCGGGAAGGGGCAGATCCCGCGACTTATTTCGGGAAAGGAAAGCTGGATGAGCTGAAGGAACTGATTGCTCAGACGGATGCCGACGGAATTGCGGCGGACGATGAGCTTTCCCCGGCACAGATGAAAAATTTGAAGGCTTCGCTGGGGGTGAAGGTGATGGATCGCACCATGATTATTCTGGATATCTTCGCGAAGCATGCGGTGACTGCCGAAGGAAAGATCCAAGTGGAGCTGGCACAGCTCAGATATACCGCAGCGCATCTCACAGGGCTTCGGGCCTCACTCTCCCGGCTGGGGGGAGGCATCGGAACCAGGGGACCGGGAGAACAAAAGCTGGAGCTGGATCGCCGTGTCATTCATGAACGCATCGGACTGTTAAAGGAGCGGCTGAAGGAACTGGAGCGGCATCGCCAGGTGACAAGAAGAGCGAGAGCACGGGCCGGAAGTTTTGTGGTATCCATCGTCGGTTACACCAATGCGGGAAAGTCCACTCTTTTAAATCAACTGACAAATGCCGGAATCCTTGCGGAGGATCAGCTGTTTGCGACGCTGGATCCCACCACGCGCATGCTCAGGCTGGAGGGAGGGGAGGAACTGCTGCTCACGGATACCGTGGGGTTTATTCGGAAACTGCCCCACCATTTGGTGGAGGCCTTTCGCTCCACGCTGGAGGAAGCAAAGTACTCCGATCTGATTTTGCATGTGATTGACGCCAGCAATCCGGAGGCGGATACACAGATGGCGGTGGTCTATGAGACGCTGCGTGATCTGGGTGTTTTAAAGGATCGGGAGATCATTGCCGTGTTCAATAAATGGGACCTGGCTTCGGAACGTCGTCTGCCGAGAGATATCCACGCGTCCCGGCAGATCAAGCTGTCAGCAAAGACGGGGGAGGGAATTGATTCGCTGAAGGAAATGCTCCGGGCATGCCTGCTGCAGAGAAGGCTAAGCTTTGAGCATCTCTTTCCGTATTCCGATGCGGGAGCGATTTCGCTGATTCGAAAACGGGGGACCATATGCCGGGAAGAGTATCGGGAAGATGGAATTTTCATCCAGGCACAGGTGCCGCCGGATCTCTTCGGGCGGTGGAATTGAGGGCTTGAGGCTCCTTAGAAGCGGGACAAAGGAGGAGAGGTTGCAGTACGCATTTTTATTCGGGCCGTCCGGGAGCGGCAAGACCTGTGAAGCGTTTCAAGAGATGATTGGGGCTTCTCTGGAGCATCCGGAGAAGCGGTTTTTTGTGCTGGTTCCCGAGCAGCACGGTGTGCTGATGCAGAAGAAACTGCTGGAGCTGCATCCGCGCCATGCGTCGGGAAACATAGAAGTCGTGAGCTTTAACCGTCTCGCCTTTCGTGTGTTTGCAGAGCGAAATATGAGGCACCTGAATGTGATGGATGACAGCGGAAAGGCGATGGTGCTGCGCCGGGTCGCTTCGGAACGAAGGAAAGAGCTTACGGTCTGGGGAGAGCGCATGCGGCAGGCCGGATTTACGGAGCAGGTCAAGTCTCTGCTCTCCGAATGCATGCAGTATGGGATCCACCCGGATGATCTGCTGCACCTGGAGGGGAAGCCTGTCCATCTGCCACTCCGACAAAAGCTTGGGGATCTCTCCGTTTTGTACCGGGGATTTCTGGAATACTGCCAGGGAAAGGGACTGCCGAAGGAAGCGCTGCTGGAGCTGTTCGCTGCCCAGATTCGAGAGAGCGCGCTGCTTCGGGGAGCAGTGTTCCTTTTTGACGGATTCACCGGATTCACCCCGCTTCAGTACCGGGTCATCGAGGAGTTGATGCAGACGGCGGAGTCGCTTCGATTCACTGTCACCATCGGAGCAGGGGTAAACCCCTACCGGACCGTACCGGAGGAGTCGCTGTTCTATATGAGTGTCGAGCTGGTCAAACGAATTGTCGACTTGGGCTCTGCATGTGGGGCTTCCCACGGAGAAGACCGTATGATGCGGGACATCCGGCGTTTTTCAAAGGATGGCGCACTGGCATTTTTGGAGGCACATTTTCTTCGTTACGATGGAGCCAGAAGATCCGTCCGGGCAGCGGATGCCCGGGAAATCCGTCTCCTGTGTCCGGCCAATCCGATGGAGGAAGCAAAGCAGACTGCGGAGAACATTCTGGCGCTGGTCAAAGGGGAGGCATATCGCTGGCGGGAGATTGCCGTGATCTCCGCTGACTTTGAAAATTGTGCCGATCTGCTGGGCGATGAATTTCGGCGTCAGGGAATTCCCTTCCACATCGACCGGAGCTTGAGCGTCGCCTATAATCCGCTCCCGGAGCTTTTAAGAGCGGCTCTGGGCTGCGTGTCGGAATATTTCTCGGGACGCAGCTTTTTGCGCTTTCTGAAGTGCGGCCTGGTCACGGAAGACCGGGAGATGCTGGCGCGCTGCAACAGCTACATGACGCTCTGCGGCGTGCGCGGTTTTCAGAAATTGTCCTCCGACTGGATCTTTGTTCCCCAAGCACTTGCAGGAACGGACATGGAAGCACTGAATGGGTTTAAAAATCAGGCACTTCAGCTGCTGCTGCCGCTTCGGGAGGCTTTTGAGGGAAACCGGGCGTCAGTCGGAGCAGTCGCTGAGTGCCTGCTTCTGCTTATGAAGGCGTGTCATGCGGAGGAAAAGCTGCAGCACTTGAAGGAGGATTTTGAGCAGAAGAAGGATGCGGAGCACGCCCGGGAATTTTCGGATGTCCATGCGGAAACCGTGAGGATTCTGACGGAAATGCAGGATCTGATCGGGGAGGAAGCTGTGAGCCGGGAAGATATGATGGGAATTTTGGATGCGGGACTCCGGGAAATCCGGGTGGGACAGATTCCCGCTTTTGCCGATCAGGTTATGATCGGTGACCTGATGAGGAGCCGGCTGGGAGACGTGCGGGCACTGTTTCTTCTCGGAGCCAATGACGGGATTCTTCCGCTGAAGAAAAAGGAAGGCGGGATCCTGAATGACAGAGAAAAAGAGCTCCTTCGAGTGAACGGTCTCGTATTGGCGCCGACTGCAAGAGAGGATCTCTGCACACAGCGTTTTTACCTGTACCGCGTGGTCACGCAGCCGTCGGATCGCCTCCTCCTTTCCTTTCCCAGGCTGGGGCGGGACGGCAGGGCACAGAGGCCGTCCGGAATCATCAACCACCTGCTCTATTTGTTCCCCGGCCTGGAGGAGTGCCTCCCCGGAAGGAGTGGGCAGGCTTACTACTCCCGCATTCAGGCGGAGCGAGATCTGATTTCTGACTTTCGGGCACTTCGCGCCGATGGCAATCCGGAGGTGCTGCCTCGGGACACGAAGGCGCTTCTTCTCCGGTACTGTGACGACAGAGCCCACAGGGAGAAGGCGGAACAGCTGATTGATGCGGCCTTTTTCTGCTATCAGCCGGAGCAGCTCACCCCAGGCACGGCCCGCGCCCTCTACGGGGAGACAATTTCTGGAAGCGTGACGCGGCTGGAGACGTTTTTTCGCTGTCCCTGCAGTCATTTTTACCGCTACGGGCTGAAGCTGTCTGAGCTTAAGGCGTTTGAATTTGAGAGAAGGGACATGGGCTCTCTGGTGCATCGCGCCATTGAACTGGTGTTTTTGAGGGCGGGAAACCGCCGGATGGATCTTGCGAGGCTGGAGGATGGGGAGCGGATGCGCTTTGTGGACAGCTGTGTGGATGAGGCGATCAGCCGGGACGAAAGCGGGCTTTACGGAGACAGCGCGAGGAATATCTGGTTAACGGAAAAGCTGAGACGCGTCGTTCAAAAAAGCGTGGGCATCATGACCTATCGGCTTCGGCAGGGAGATTACAGACCGGCTGCCGCCGAGTTCTCCTTTTCGGCAGAGCAGGCATCGGCTCTTTCCGTGCCGCTTTCCGGCGGCGGGAGCCTGAAGCTGCAGGGGAAGGCGGATCGGGTGGATCTCTGTGAGGAGGGGGACAGACTGTACGTAAAAATCATCGATTATAAAACAGGAAGCACAAGCTGGGAGCCGTACCGCCTTTTGAGCGGTTCCCAGATTCAGCTGATTGTTTATCTGGATGCAGTGAGCGAGATTCTTGAAAAGACCCGACCGGAGGTTTCGGTTATCCCCGGCGCGGTTTTTTACGCTGAAATTGATGATCCGTTTCTTCGGCGAGAGGAGGCCAAAACGGAGCAGGACGCCTTTTTGAAGGCGCTGAAGGAGCTTAAGCCCAGCGGTCTGGTGAATGCAGAGCCGGATGCCTTGCGACACTTGGCAAAGGATCCGGAGCGGGCAGGCGACTTTCTTCCGCTCTCGTTTCAAAAAAGCGGATTAAAGGTGGGAGAGCAGGCCGTATTTGCTCCCCGCTTTGCAAAGCTTCGGGACTACGTAAGAAAAAAGGTGAAGCGGGCAGGAGCCGAGATACTCGGCGGCGCAGCGGCGGCCTCTCCGCTGCTTGAGGGAGGACGGGATGTATGCGCATTTTGCCCTTACCGCGCGGTCTGCGGCTTTGATCTTCGGAGCGGCGGGTATCACTACCGGAAGAATATCCGGCGGTCTGCGGCTAAGGTCTGGGCCGAGATGGATGAACAGAGCGGAGAGGAGGGCGAAGAATGAAATGGACGGAGGAACAGAGTCAGGCCATCCAATTGAAAAACCGACGGCTTCTGGTTTCCGCCGCTGCAGGCAGCGGAAAGACCGCCGTGCTGACGGAGCGCATTGTCCGAAGAATCAGCAATTGTGATGATCCGGTGGATATCGACTCCCTTCTTGTTATGACCTTCACAAGAGCGGCAGCGAGTGAGATGCGGGAGCGCATACGCAAGCGCCTGGAGGAGGAGCTGAACACTGCTTCCGGTCAGGGGGGGAATCCTGCCGCCATCTCCCGTCTCCGGCGGCAGACGGTGCTGCTGGACGGCGCCAAAATTACGACCATTGACAGCTTCTGTCTGAGCCTGATCCGGGAGCATGTGGATGAAACCACGCTGGATCCTTCGTTCCGGGTGGGGGGAGAAGAAGAATTAAGACTGATGCAAAGCGATGTGATGGAGGCGCTTCTGGAAGAGCAGTACGCGGGCAAGGAGGAAGGGTTTCTGCGCTTTGCAGACGGGTTTTCCCGGGGAAAAACCGATTTAGGGCTTTCGGAGCTGCTCCTGTCGGTCTGTCGCTTTGCGGAGAGTACAGCCTGGCCGGATGACTGGCTGGATCGTTGTGAGCAGGAAGCAGATCAGTCTGCGAAAGAGGGAGAGAGCATCGAACACACAAGCTGGATGCAATATCTTCTTAAGGAGCTCCGGGAAGAGGCCGCCGACCTTCTGGAAAAAGCAGAGCAGGCACTGGCTCTTTGCAGAGAGGAAAACGGTCCCTCCGGTTATGAAGCTGCCATTGCGTCGGAGGCGGCTCTTCTGAGACAGCTTTCGAATGCGGAACAGTATGCCGATGTGCGGCGGATCTTGAACGCCTTCAGGGAGTGGCAAAGAATCGGAACCAATCCGAAAACGGTGGACAAGGAAAAGGCGAAGCAGGCCAAGACGCTCCGGGATTTTTGGAAGGGAGAGATGCAGAAGCTTTTGCGAAGCTATCTTCCGGAGGACGATGCCGGAACGGCTTCGGATCTTTTGCAGGAGGCGGACACCATACGCACGGTGGTTGCTCTGGCGCGGGCATTTCGGGCAGCGTATACGGAAAAAAAGCGGGAAAGAAACCTGCTGGATTTTTCAGATCTGGAGCATATTGCACTTTCGCTGCTCTGGGAAAAAACAGAAGAAGGATATGAAAAGACGGAACTGGCGGAACGGGTCGCAGCGTCCTTTCAGGAAATCTATGTGGATGAGTATCAGGACTCAAACGGTGTCCAGGAGGCCTTGCTCCGGGCCATGGACCGGGGATCCATGTTTCTGGTGGGGGATATTAAGCAGTCGATTTATGCGTTTCGTCAGGCGAAGCCGGCGCTGTTTGCCGAAAAATACAGGTGCTATCGAAAGCACACGAAGGCAGCGCCGGTGGAGGATGGGACTGACACAAGAATCGATCTCCGGAAAAATTTTCGGAGTCGAAGGGAAGTGCTGGATACAGCCAATCGAGTCTTTGTTCAGCTGATGAATGAACGTGTGGGGGGCATCCGTTACGATGAGGATGCCGCACTTTATCCGGGAGCGTCCTATCCGGAGCCGCAGGAAGAAAAGACAGAGAGCGGGGGGAGGGAGACAGAAGGATCTCCCTATCGGACCGAGCTGCTGCTCACAGAGATTTCCGCCTATGATGAGGAAGAAAAGCAGGCGGAGACCGAAGCGCATCTCATGGCGGAGCGGATTCGGTCCCTGGTGGACCCGTCCGGGGGAACTAAGGTATACGATGCCTCCCTGGGACAGCTGCGTCCCGCGGAATTTCGGGATATTGTCATTCTTCTTCGTTCTGCCCAGGGACAGGCAGAGGCAATGGTGGAGGTACTGATGCAGGAGGGGATTCCTGCAGTGGCAGAGCAGCGGACCGGCTACTTTAACGCACTGGAAGTGCGCACGGTGCTCTCGCTCCTTTCGGCGATTGACAATCCGATGCAGGACATTCCGCTGGCGGCAGTGCTCCATTCTCCCATGGGGTCGCTCAGTGCCGAGGAGCTGGCGGCGCTGCTCTCTGAGGCGCAGGAGTCGGAACAGGCGTCAGATCCGGGACCCGGGAAGAAGCAGGTTCTCTCTCTTTACGAGCGGCTTCGGTCGGTCAGCCAATCCCCCCGCTATCCGGAGGCGGCGGCAAAGCTTCGCCGCACCTTTTCTTTTCTGGAGGAGGCCGCAGTTCGTGCCAGCTATCTCAGCCTTCCGGCGCTGATCCGGGAGCTTCTGGAAACCAGCGGCTATGATCTTTATGTCTCGGCGCTTCCCGGCGGTGAGGTCAGGAAGGCAAATCTTGACATGCTGATGGTGAAGGCAGGAGATTATGAACGCACGGGGTACCGGGGTCTCTATGACTTTGTCCGCTACATCGAATTGCTGAAGAAATATGACACAGATTACGGAGAAGCGGAGACGGGGATGGAGGCGGGCAATGCAGTTCGCATTATGACCATTCATAAATCGAAGGGACTGGAGTTTCCCATTGTGTTTCTTGCGGGAATTGGGCGGCGGTTTCAGCTTCGGGACACACAGGCCGGCATCATCATGGATGAAAAAATGGGTCTTGCGGCGGATATCGTGGACCTGGGGCTGAGAACCAGGGGGACCGGATTGAAAAAGAATGCCATCGCGCGATATCTCCGGACGGAGGCGCTGGGGGAGGAACTCCGGGTGCTCTATGTTGCCATGACGCGGGCAAAGGAAAAGCTTCTTTTGACAGCTGCAGTGTCGGATTCGGAACAGGCGGAGACGGCAGTGGGAGAGATGAGGGGGCGTCCGAACGGAGCAGATCTGCGGGCGGCAGGCTGTATCCTGGACTGGGTCCTGACGGCCATGGCGGGAGATCCCGGACATTGCGGCATTTCTCTACGCATCCTTTCACCGGCATGTGACGATACGGGGCAGAATGGGAAGGAAACAGATTCAAACGAGATGCGGGAGGCACTTCTTGCACTGATACGGGGGAGAAAAGCGGAGCAGGAGGGGGACATGGATTTGTTCCGCTTTTTGACACAGTCCTACCCCTATGAGGAGGATGTGAGCCTCTATGTAAAACGTTCGGTCTCGGAGCTGAAATATTTGGGGGAACGGGAAGAGGAGCAGGGGAACGGAAGCTTTTTGGAGCCATCCGCCGAATCGGAAACGGAAAGGCATAAGCCCGGCGGGACGGCAGCAGAGGGTGAGACGGCGGCAGAGCGGGGGACGGTGTACCACCGAGTCATGGAAAAGCTGGATTACGGCATCATCGAAGGGGCTTCGAATCCGACCGCCGCCGTTCGCATCATTCTGGACACGCTGGAGGAGCAGGGAGATCTGCTTCCGGAGGAGCGGGCGCTGCTCGACGAAGAGGATCTGAAAACGCTGCTGGTTTCTCCCCTGGGACTTCGTATGGCTGCGGCAGCGCGGCGGGGGGAGCTGCACAGAGAGGCGCAGTTTGTCATGGCGCTTCCCGCAAACGAAATCGAGGCGGAGCGAAGGAGCGAAGAGCCGGTGCTGGTGCAGGGCGTGATGGATGCCTGGTTTTCGGAGGGAGACCGGATGATTGTTGTCGATTATAAGACGGATCGGGTCCGCTGCGAGGAGGTGCTTTCGGAGCGCTATCGAAAGCAGCTTTCGTATTACAGCCGGGCGCTGGAAATGATGGAGGGAAGAAAGGTGCAGGAGCGAATCCTCTGGTCCTTTTCCTTGGGAAGGCAGATATCCTTGTGAAGCAAGAGAATTTGCTGTATACTGCGCTAAGAAACCATCTTCATGAAAGGAAGCGTTATGACAAGAAGAGCGCTTAGAGAGCACTGCTTTAAGCTGTTGTTCTGTACGGATTTCTATCCTCCGGAGGAAGCGAAGGAGCAGATTGAGGACTACTTCCAGTCCAAATCGGAGGAGGAGACCGATGAGAACGGGAGAATCCGGCTGGTGCATCTGGTTCAGCTTTCCGAACAGGAAGAGGCGGAATGCAGAGAAAAGGTGGATGCCTGCTTAGAAAGGCTCCCCGAAATTGACAAGAAACTGGAAGCGGTTTCCGAGGGCTGGAAGCTGAGCCGTATGGGGAGAGTCGAACTTACCATTCTGCGTCTCGCCTGCTTCGAGCTTTGCTTTGATGAGACCGTGCCGGATCGGGTGGCGATCAACGAAGCGGTAGAGCTGGCAAAAAAATTCGGCGGAGATGATGCTCCGGCCTTTGTAAACGGAATTTTGGCGAAGCTGGTGTGATATGGCCGGAATTTACACCGTTGCAGAGCTCAGCGTCTACCTGAAAAATCTGTTTCAGCAGGATTTTTTGCTGCGGAAGCTTCGGGTGCGCGGAGAAGTGTCCAATGTGAAGTATCACAGTTCGGGACATATTTATTTCACCCTGAAGGATGCCGGAGGGGCGCTTTCCGCCGTGATGTACGCAAATCAGCGAAAGGGCCTTTCGTTTCGGCTGCAGGAAGGGCAGAAGGTGGTGGTAAGCGGCTCCGTTGAGATCTACGAGAAACGAGGCGTATACCAGCTTTATGCGGCGAGCATTGAGGCGGAGGGGAGAGGAGACCTTTACGCCGCTTTTTTGAGGAACAAGGAAGCGCTGGAGGAAATGGGCATGTTCTCCCGGCGCTACAAAAAGAACATCCCCTTTTTCGCTTCGAAAATCGGAATTGTGACAGCGCCCACCGGAGCGGCAATTCAGGATATCATAAGCATTGCAAAACGGAGGAATCCCTTTGTTCAGCTGATTCTGTATCCCGCACTGGTGCAGGGGGAAGAGGCGGCGCCCAGCATTGTTCGCGGCATCGAGGCGCTGGATCGGGCAAAGGTGGATGTCATTATTGTGGGGCGGGGCGGCGGATCCATTGAAGATCTTTGGGCGTTTAACGAGACGGAGGTTGCCCAGGCAATTTTTGACTGTGAGACGCCGGTGATATCGGCGGTGGGTCATGAGACAGATTTTACCATTGCTGATTTTGTGGCGGATCTTCGGGCTCCGACGCCGAGTGCCGCAGCGGAACAGGCTGTACTGGATGTGAATTCATTTCTGGATGACCTGCTGGGAAAACGGATTTTGCTGAAAAAGAATTTGCAGCGCTGTCTGGAACGAACGAAACAAGAAGTGCAGACCCTGTCCTTTGCGCTGCGTCTCCGCTCGCCCGGTCATATGCTTCGCACCAGGCGCATGCACACGGAGGAGCTTCGCATTGCCATGGGGCGCGCCATGGACGGAATATATCAGCGGATTTCGAGGCGTTTTGAGCAGGATGTGCTGCGGCTGGAGGCGCTGTCTCCGGAGAGGAGACTGCAGGGGGGATATGCCTATGTCCGGGGTGAGGACGGAAGAGCCGTGTCCTCCGTCTTACAGCTGGAACAGGATCAAAAAGTTCGATTGTATTTTTCCGATGGAAGCGCAGAAGCCGCTGTTTTGGGAGTGGAGCCCAAGCATCGGGTACGGATGAACAGAAAACCATGAAAGACAGATGAAACAGGAGGAAAAGACAAGCAATGGAAGGGACTGCCGGAGGCAAACGGACGCAGCAGGCGCAAAGGAAGCAGTCAGAGCCGCAGCGGGAACAGCCCGGGGAACAGAAGGAACTGCCTGAGGCGCAAAAGGAGCCGCCTGAGGGACAGCAGAAGCTGTCTGAGACACAAAAGGAGCAGGCTGGAATACAGGAGAAGCTGCCGGAAGAAGAAAAAGAGCCGCCGCTGCCCACGATTGACAGCTGCCTGGAGCAGCTGGAAGGAATTCTTCGCAGCATGGAGGACGAAGCGGTTTCATTGGAGCAGTCATTTTCCCTCTATGAGCAGGGAATGAAGCTTGTGAAGGACATCAACGGAAGGATCGATCAGGTGGAGAAGGACATCCTTGTTCTGGACGGTGAGGGAGAGATATGAGTGGATTTCAGTATGACAGCACGGAAGTCAATCGCTTGATTCAGCAGTTTCTGCCGGCGGAGAAGGGACTTCAGAAAACTGTCGTCCGCGCGATGAACGAGGCAGTGGAGAACGGAGGCAAGCGTATCCGTCCCATTTTGATGTACGAGGCGTGCCGGTGCTTCGCTGAAAATTGCGGAGAGAGCCGGGATGCCTGGATCGGCGATGTGGCCCCCTTCATGGCAGCGATTGAGATGATTCACACGTTTTCTCTGATCCATGATGACTTGCCCTGCATGGACAACGACACACTGCGCCGGGGCAAACCCACAACCTGGTGCAGCTATGGCGAGGCCATGGCTGTTCTCGCAGGCGACGGGCTGATGCTGGAGGCACTTTCCATCGTCGGGAAGAGCGCAGCGGACAGCGCTTCGCCGTCCCGGGCGGCTGAGGCCATGCGGATTTTGGGTGAGAAGAGCGGCATTCGCGGCATGCTGGGAGGTCAGTCCGCCGATGTGGAGGAGACCGGAAAGAAGCTGAATGAGGAGCAATTGAGCTTTATCTATCGACTCAAGACAGCGGCACTGATCGAAGCCGCACTGATGATCGGATCAGTGATCGGCGGGGCGACGTACAGTGAATTGGACATCATGGAAAAGATCGGGAGAAGAGTGGGCATTGCGTTTCAGATTCGAGACGATATCTTAGACAGCTGCTCCACAGAGGAGGAGCTGGGAAAGCCGATTCATTCGGACGAGAAGAATCAAAAGACGACCTACGTAAGTCTCTACGGACCGGAACGGGCGGAGAAGGAGGTCTTAACGCTCACGGCAGAGGCGAAAGAGCTTTTGGAGGAGCTTCCGGGGGACAAGGAGATGCTGCTCTCTCTGATCGACATGCTGACTGAGAGGCGAAGCTGAGTTCCTTGTCCGGAGCAAAGGCATACGGCAGGATCGGAAAGAGGATACGAGATGATATTAGAAAGGATCAATGCTCCGGAGGATATACGGAGCATACCAAAAAAGGATCTTCCGAGGCTTGCAAAGGAAATCAGGACATTTCTGATCCGAAGCATCAGCGAGACGGGAGGTCATCTCGCAAGTAATCTCGGCGTGGTGGAGCTGACCATGGCGATGTACCTGGCGTTCAATCCGAGGAAGGATAAAATTATCTGGGATGTGGGACACCAGTCCTATACGCATAAAATCTTGAGCGGAAGGAAAAAAGATTTTTCCGGTCTGCGCCGCTTCGGCGGTATTTCCGGATTTCCGAAGCGGGGGGAAAGCCCCTGTGACGCATTTAACACAGGGCATTCCTCCACCTCCATTTCCGCCGGAATCGGCATGGTAGAGGCCAGGGATCTGCGGGGGGAGCATTACAGCGTGGTTTCCGTTATCGGAGACGGTGCACTGACCGGCGGCATGGCATATGAAGCGCTGAACAATACGGCGAGACTGAAAAAAAATTTCATCATCGTCTTAAATGACAACCACATGTCCATCTCGGAGAATGTGGGCGGCATGTCTCAGTACCTGAATTCGATCCGTACCTCGGAGGGCTACAACAGGCTGAAGGAACAGATCGCAGACAAAATCGGCGGGGTTCCGGGGATCGGGCGGAGCATGGTGGAATATCTTCGGAACACGAAGAACGGGATTAAGCAGCTGTTTATTCCCGGCATGCTGTTTGAAAATCTGGGAATCACCTACCTGGGCCCTGTGGACGGGCATGATATCCGCAGGCTGGTTAGAACCTTTGAGGAGGCGAAGCGCTTAAACCGCCCGGTGCTTGTACATGTCCTCACACAAAAAGGAAAGGGCTACCGGCCGGCGGAGCTCCATCCGGATCGCTTCCATGGCGTGGCTTCCTTTGACCCGGGAACGGGACAGTCGAAAAAGATCAAGGAATATCCGGATTACACAGATGTCTTTTCAAAGAAGCTGATTGAGCTGGCAGAGCAGGATCCTTCTATTGTGGGGGTGACGGCAGCCATGCCGGACGGAACGGGGCTTGCCGCCTTCGGAAGACGCTTCCCAAAGCGGTTTTTCGACGTGGGAATTGCGGAGCAGCATGCAGTGACCAGCGCGGCGGGACTGGCGGCAGGGGGAATGAAGCCGGTGGTTGCCGTCTACTCCTCTTTTTTGCAGCGGGGGTTTGACCAGATTTTGCACGACGTCTGTATCCAGAACCTTCCGGTCATTTTCGCGGTGGACCGGGCAGGACTGGTGGGAGCGGACGGCGAGACCCACCAGGGGATTTTTGACCTTTCGTATCTGAGCTGTATTCCGAATATGACTGTACTTGCTCCAAAGAATCGTTGGGAGCTGGAGGATGAGCTGGCATTTGCACTGCGCTACGGCGGACCGATTGCGATTCGATATCCCCGGGGTCAAGCGTATCGCGGGCTGGAGCAGTTCAGAGAAAAAATTGAGTTCGGGCGCGGCGAAATGCTCTACGAGGAGACGGAGACTGCAATTGTCGCAGTGGGAAGCATGGTGAGCACGGGTGAGCATGTGAGAGAGAAGCTGAAGGCGCTGGGGCATCCCTGCTCCCTTGCCAATGCCCGCTTTATTAAGCCGATGGATGAAGCGCTGCTTGAGCGCCTTGCAAGAAGCCACAGGCGCATCATCACCATGGAAGAAAATGTATTGACCGGCGGTTTTGGAATGAAGGCGGCGGATTGGCTGCATACGCATCACCCGGAGGTCTCCGTCCTGCATATTGCGTTGCCGGACGCTTATGTGGAACACGGGGATGTCTCTGTTTTGAGAAATCACCTGGGAATTGATTCCGATTCCGTGATTCAAAAAATACGAGAACGATTCAAGCTTTGAAGGAGCAGTTGTGTACGGGAAAGAACAGGGGGTGGCATGAAAGAGCGTCTGGATGTTCTTCTTGTCGAAAAGAAACTGGCCTCCAGCCGGGAAAAGGCAAAGGCGCTGATTATGTCCGGAATTGTCTATGTCAATGGGCAGAAGGAGGATAAGGCGGGCAGCTTATTTTCGACAGAGGCGGAACTTGAGCTGCGGGGCAGCCGACTGCGCTACGTGAGCCGCGGCGGACTGAAGCTGGAAAAGGCAGTGGAGCGCTTCGGCGTACAGCTTGCCGGCAGAATTTGCATGGATGTGGGTGCTTCCACCGGAGGCTTCACCGACTGCATGCTGCAAAACGGCGCAGCAAAGGTCTATGCGGTGGATGTGGGACACGGGCAGCTGGACTGGGGACTTCGGAATGATTCCCGGGTTGTCTGTCTGGAAAAAACCAATATCCGCTATGCGACACGGAAGGAAGTGCCGGAGGCAATTGATTTTGCTTCCATTGATGTCTCCTTTATTTCCCTGTCAAAGGTACTTCCCGCGGTTCGGATGCTCCTTAAGGGGGATGGAGAGGTGACGGCTCTCATCAAGCCCCAGTTTGAGGCGGGGCGAGAAAAGGTGGGAAAGCACGGCGTGGTGCGGGATCCGGCCGTCCATACAGAGGTAATCCGTGCGGCGGTTCGCTACGCGGAGGAAACCGGCTTTTCGGTGCAGGGTCTCACCTATTCTCCGATTCGGGGACCGGAGGGGAACATTGAATATCTTTACGATCTGTCCCTGGACACAATCTCTCCGGATCGGATGTGTGCATACCCGGATCTCATGCCGGTGACGGAGGAGAGGATCGCTGCCATGGTCAGAGAAGCGCATGCGTCTCTGGTCTCAAAAAAGGAGCGGGAATGAAGCGTTTTTGGCTGGTTGTGAACAGAAAAAAAGTGGAGGCGCCGGAATGCGCGGAGCGCGTGCGGCAGCTTCTTTTTTCGGAGGGCGCAGAGGCAGTTCGAGCTTCCGGGAGCATGGAATGCGGCATGATGGACAGCAAAACGGACTGTGTGATTACCCTGGGCGGAGACGGAACCATGATACGGGCCGCGCGCTGCATCGCCGGAAGCGGAATCCCGATTGTGGGGATCAATCTGGGACACATGGGCTACCTCACGGCGGTGAACCGGGAAGCGGAGATTCCGGCTTTGATCCGCGCCCTTTTGCAGGATCGGGTTCAGCTGGAAGAACGCATGATGCTGGAAAGCAGACTGATTGATGAGACAGGCGCCGTCACAGACACACAGCTTGCATTGAATGAGCTGGTGGTGTCCCGGCGCTACAGCTCGGGACCGATTCATTTTGAAGTTTGTGTCAACGGAGTTTTCTTGAATGAATATAAGGCTGATGGTATAATTATTTCGACTCCCACAGGCTCTACGGCGTACAATCTGAGTGCAGGAGGTCCCATCGTGGATCCGGTCGCACGCATGAAGATTTTGACTCCGATTTGCCCGCATGCCCTGAACCGCTCAAGCATTGTCCTCCGCGCAGAGGATCGGCTGGAAGTTGTCATTCCGAAGGAAACGGCGGGGACGCCAAGTGTCAGTTTTGACGGCGCGCTGGTGCGGGAACTAAGGCCCGGGAGTCGTGTTCTGATTGAAGAATCAAAATCAACAACCAGACTGATTCGCCTGGAGGGAGGATCCTTTCTTTCTCAGCTCCGGGAAAAGATGTCGGCACTATAGGAGACCCGAAATGAAGCTGGAAAGACATTCCAAAATTGTGGAATTGATTGGAAAGTATGAGATTGAAACACAGGAGGAGCTGGCCTGGCGCCTGAGAGAAGCCGGTTTCTCTGTGACACAGGCCACCGTGTCGCGAGATATCAGGGAATTAAAGCTCACGAAGGTATCGATGGACAGCGGGAAGCAGCGATACACCGTCATGCAGAAGCTGGACGGATACTCAGAAAAGTACATTCGTATTTTGAGAGACGGATTTGTGTCCATGGATCGGGCACAGAACATTCTGGTCATCAAGACGGTTGCCGGCATGGCGATGGCTGTTGCGGCATCCCTTGACGCAATGCATCTGAGCGAGCTGGTGGGCTGTATCGCCGGAGATGATACCATTATGTGCGCGGTCAGAACCATTGACGACACCCTTACCCTGATGGAAAAGGTCAAGAAAATGATCACCGCTGCGAGATAGGAGAAGAACATATGCTTCTGGAGCTTCACATCAGAAATTTTGCATTGATCGAACAGGCCGATCTGGAGTTTCGGGAGGGATTAAATGTGCTTTCCGGAGAGACAGGGGCGGGAAAATCGATTCTGATCGACTCCATCGCGGCAGCGCTGGGGGGGAAAAGCGGAAGAGAAGCAATACGCACCGGGGCGGACGCGGCGTACATTGAGCTGGTGTTCAAAATCTCCGGGGCTGAGAAGCGGGAGCGGCTTCTCCAGCTGGGCGTGGAGCCGGAGAGCGACGGCGTGCTGATTGTCAGCCGGAAAATCACGGCGGATCGGAGCACATTCCGCATCAATGACCGAACCGTTACGGCAGGTCTCCTCAGAAGGCTGGCGGCGCTTGTCATCGACATCCACGGACAGCATGAGGTGCAGACGCTGTTTGATCCCGAGATCCATCTTCGTTTTCTTGATCTGACGGCAGGTGATGCGCTGCAGGAGATTAAGGCGTCCTATGGGAGCTTATATCGACGCTATCAGCAATTGCGCGACAGATTGAAGCAGGGGGAGGATGATGCGCTGCGCGCACGGGAAATGGAACTCCTGCGCTATGAAATTCAGGAGATTGAGGAAGCGCGCCTTGAGGAGGGAGAGGAAGAGAGGCTCCAGACTGAATACACCCGCGGGCACAATGCAGAACGGATCCGTCAGGCGCTCTCCGAGGCCGGAGAAAGCTTGGAGGAGGGCTCCGTTTCCAGAGCGCTTCGAAGAGTCAGTGAGACGCTGCCCTACGCACCGGATCTTCAGGATCTGGCAAAGCAGCTCATTGAGCTTGAGAGTCTCACAGATGACGCGCTGCGGGAGATTCGCGGGCATCTGGATGATACGGAATGCGATGAGGAGAGGCTGGCACACATTGCGGAGCGTCTGGATCAGATTCGAAGGCTGCAGGACAAGTACCGGGAGGATGTGCCGGGGATTCTTCGCCTTCTTTCCGAGAAAAAAGAGCGGCTGGAATCCCTGGAGGATTTTGAGACGAACCGGGAAGCCCTGCAGAATGAGGAAGCGGCGCTTTGCACCGCGCTTCAAAGCAAAGCAGAGCAAATCTCGTCCCTTCGGAGGGAGAGCGCCGGTTCTCTGGAGGAACGGGTCATCAGAGAGCTCAGGGGGCTAAACTTTCCGGAGGCTGTCTTTTCGGTTGTATTTCGGAAAGGCGCCGTGCTTTCGGAACAGGGAATTGACACGGCAGAATTTTATATCAGCACCAATCGGGGCGAGCCGGTGAAGCCCCTTCGGGCGGTGGCAAGCGGAGGAGAGCTGTCGAGAATAATGCTGGCGCTAAAGACAGTGCTGGCCGCACAGGATCAGATGGAAAGTCTGATTTTTGATGAGATTGACACGGGAATCAGCGGACGGACGGCGCAGGCAGTTTCCCAGCGGCTGTACCGGATCGGAGCCGCGCGTCAGGTGCTTTGCATCACCCATCTTCCGCAGATCGCGGCCATGGCGGATCACCATTACCTGCTTGAGAAGGAAAGCGACGGAACCCGAACCAGGACGAGGATCCGCGAAATTTCCGGCGAGGAAATTGTGGGGGAGCTGGGACGTCTGATCGGCGGAAGCGTCATCACAGAGGGGGTTCTTGAAACGGCCCGGGAAATGAAACGTCTGGCAGATGAATTGAAGGAAGCGGGACGTTGATGGGAGGAGAGAATTGAAAAATATACTGTTTGCGGCTTCAGAGGCGGTTCCCTTTGTCAAGACGGGAGGGCTTGCGGATGTGGTGGGCGCACTGCCGAAATGCTGTGACAAGAGATACTTTGATGTGCGTGTGATCATCCCGAAATATCTTTGCATTCCGGAAGAAATGCGGGCCAAGTTTGTCTACGTCAATCATTTCTATATGTACTATAACGGTCAGGATCGCTATGTGGGAATTTTGAAATATGAGGATGCAGGGGTCACCTACTATCTGATCGACAATGAAGGCTATTTTTCCGGCTATGCCCCCTACGGAGATTGGCTGTATGACTTGGAGAAATTTGCGTTTTTTTCACAGGCAGTGCTTTCTGCGCTGCCGGTTATCGGATTCCGCCCGGATATCATCCACTGTCATGACTGGCAGACGGCGCTGATCCCGGTTTATCTCAAGGATCACTTTCAGGGTGGGGAATTTTTCCGCGGGATCAAGACGGTGCTCACGATTCACAATCTGAAGTTCCAGGGCGTGTGGGATGTGGGGACGGTGCAGCGCCTCACCGGACTTTCCGACTACTACTTTACGCCGGACAAGCTGGAGGCGTATCGGAACGGGAATTATCTGAAGGGCGGAATCGTCTATGCGGATGCTGTGACCACCGTGAGCGAAAGCTACGCGGAGGAAATTCAGTCTCCCTTCTACGGGGAAGGACTGGACGGTCTTATGCGCGCAAGAAGAAACGATCTGCGGGGCATTGTCAACGGAATTGATTATGAGATCTACAATCCGGAGACGGATCCGCTGATCGTAAAAAACTATGATCTGGATCGGTTCCGAAAGGAAAAGAAAAAAAACAAGCTGGCACTGCAGCGCCAGTTGGGACTGGCGGAGAATGACAAATGCTTTATGCTGGGGATCGTGTCCCGATTGACGTCACAAAAGGGATTGGATCTGATTCAATGTGTCATGGATGAGCTTTGCGGGGAGGATGTGCAACTGATTGTTCTGGGCACAGGGGAGGGGCGCTATGAAAATATGCTCCGCTACTTTGACTGGAAGTATCACGACAGGGTGTCTGCCCAGATTTACTATTCGGAGGAGCTGGCACACCGCATCTATGCCGGCTGCGACGCTTACCTGATGCCCTCTCTCTTTGAGCCCTGCGGACTCTCACAGCTCATTGCACTTCGCTACGGAACGGTTCCGATCGTGCGGGAAACCGGGGGACTGCGGGACACCGTTGAGCCGTATAATGAGTACGAGGGAACCGGAACCGGATTCAGCTTTGCCAATTACAACGCGCACGAGATGCTTCGTGTCGTAAACTACGCAAAAATGATATTCCGAGACCGGAGAAGAGACTGGAACCGAATTGTGGACAGAGCAATGGAACAGGATTTTTCCTGGAAGCGCTCTGCGCTTAAGTATCAGGAACTTTATGACTGGCTGGCAGGGGCAAAGACAGAATGAGTATAGGAAACCAGATTTTATCCAATCAGATTTTGATGAGTGCCGTAGCGAGCTGGTTCATTGCACAGTTTATCAAGATGCTTCTGGAATTGCTTACGACGGGAACCATCCGGGTGGAGCGCTTGTACGGAAACGGCGGCATGCCCAGCTCCCATAGTGCGACTGTCTGCGGTCTTGCTTCCAGTGCGGCTTATTGCTACGGAATCGGGTCCTTTGAGTTTGCAATCAGTTTTATTTTTGCAATGGTCGTAATGACCGACGCCATGGGTGTGCGGCGAGAGACGGGAAAGCAGTCCAGACTGCTCAATATGATGATGCAGGAGGATTTCTGGAACTTCGATGATCCCGACAAGCTGCAGATGAGACTGAAGGAGCTGATCGGTCATACGCCCATGCAGGTCTGCTGCGGAGCGGTGCTGGGCATCCTGATTGCAGCCGCGATTCAATTGATTTTCTATCACTGATAGGAGCAGGCAGCGGGGGAACAGACAGTTCGCAGCCTGCTCTTATCGTGCCCTCGGAGGGGGCGCAGCATGTCATTCAAAAAACGGCTGATTATTGCAGTGCTTTGCATCACTGTCCTGATTGGGGGGTGCAGTGCGGAAAAACAGCAGGAGGCGGAGGAGATTCCGGTGCCCTACAGTGCCCAGCAGATGGCGCTGGTGGCGCTGTCCGCCTTTCGTGAGGCGGAGCAGGTCTACACGGACACCATTTGGAGGGTGGCTGCGGGTGAGGGCGGAGAGACGTATGAAAAGAGGTATCTTCAGCGGCTGAAAACCTTTTTTATTGAGATGACGGCCATGGATCGGATGGCGGAGCAGCGAGAGGTGAAGCTGTCCGATGGGGAGAAAAAGCGTCTGGAGGACGCAGCAGATCGTTTTTACGAGGATTCCGTGCGACAGGAGCCGAAGCTAAACGGGCTGGATCAGGAGGGAACGAGGGCGCTTTTTTTGAGCTACGGGCTGGCGTTGAAATGCAAGCGGGAAATCATGGCGGCCCGGGATGTGGAGGTGAGTCAGAGCGAGGCAAAGGTCATCCGCATTCAGCAGATTGCGGTGGACAACACGGAGGATGCCGAACAAATTCACCTTCGCGCCATGGAAGGAGCCGATTTTTATCTGTTGGCGAAGACCTATGCAAAGGGCAGGCCGGTGGACCTTAAGGTGGGGCGCGGAGAGCTTCCTGAGGAGGTGGAGACCGCCGTGTTCAATTTGGAGGACGGAGCGGTCAGTGATGTGATTGAGTCCGACGGGCATTTGTACATCGTAAAAATCGTGGACAGCTTTGACGAGGCGGCGACGGAGATCAGACGACAAAGCATGCAGGCGGAGCGCGCAAAGAAACGGATCGGAGAAGCGCTTCGGCGCTTTCTTTTGGAGAAGCGGATTGAGATGGACGGCGGAGATTGGAAGCGTGTGGAGCAGCTGATCGGCCGCGGTTATCAGGGCGAGGACTTTTTTGAGGCAGCCGGGAGGGCAATGGGAGATGAAAGGATACAGGGCGGAGGATCTTAAGGCATTCACGCAGGCTCTTTTTGTGGGAAGCTGCTTTGATTCATTTTTGCTGCAGGAGGCAGAATTCCGGACCTTCTGCACCTTTTCCATCGACGGAACCTCCCACCGGAGCTGGTACACGGATGAGGAGCTTGAGGAACAGCAGATTGAGGAGTACACGACTTGGGGAAAGCTGAAGCCCGTGTGTTTTCAGCTGATCCGCGGAAAGAGAACGCCCCAGTCCTTTCACCTTACGCTCCGGCTTTCTCCGGGGGAACAGGAACGTCTGCTTCCGGAGACGGCGCAAAAACCGAACGCAGAGCCGGGAACCTTTTTTCTGAACCTTCGATTTGAGAAGAAAGAGCTTCACTGTGTCAGCCTGGCCTCCTTCCGCCTGTTTCCGCCGGATCGGAGTCTGGAGGATTGGTGGGATGCCTGGCTCAGAAACTTTTTTGAGAAAAACGGGCTTGTGGTCAGTCAATTGTAGCAGGTGAGGTGCGGCAGATCGGACAACAGGGAGGAGAGAAACGTGAAACGATTCGGCATGCAGGAGGAAAACGCAGACCGAGAGGGGAGAACAGGACATACAGGCGCCGGATCCCCGGAGACAGATGCGGGAGATTCCTCTGAACGGGAGACAGCAGAAGATATTCTTTCTCTTTATCTGGAGGAATTGAAGGCGATCAGACCACTGACGGAAGCGGAAGAGGCAGAGGCCTTGCAAAAAGCCGGAGAGGGGGACAGGGGGGCAAGAGAACGCCTGATTGAATCGTATCTGATGCCCTCTCTCTCGATTGTCAAGGATTTCATCGGCGGGGAAATGGGGGTTTCCGAGATGATCGGGGTCTCCAATCTTTCACTGGTTACCGCTGTGGAGGAGTACATTGGGCGGAGCAAGGCCGCGGGGGAAGGGCAGCAGGAAGAAGAGACCGGATTGTCCGGGTATGTGCGCGCGGCAGTCAGAGCTGCGCTGAAGCAGGCGGAAACGGAGGAACGCTGCAGCAGACAAAGGGCAGAAACGGTGGCAGAACGCGTCAACCAGCTGATGGAGGCAGCACGTGTCATGGCGACGGAACTGGGGCGAGAGGCATCGCCGGAGGAGCTGGCGGAACGGCTTCGCACCCCCGAGGAGGAAGTGCGTGCGCTTTTGAAAATGAGCGTGCAGGCTATGGAGTGAAAGGAGCGCTATGGGAGTCAGAAGAATCTACGTTGAAAAAAAGGAAGACTTTGCGGTAAGAGCACATGAGCTGCTGGGAGACATCAGAAGCTACCTGGGTATCCGTGAGATCCGCCGAGTCCGCGTTCTGATTCGGTACGATATCGAGAATATGAGGGACGAGACCTTTTTGAAATCCAAGGGAACGATTTTTTCTGAGCGGCCTCTTGACTTCTGCTATGAGGAACAGTTTCCGAAGGAGGAGAGAGATCTGGTTTTTTCTGTGGAGTTTCTCCCGGGTCAATTTGATCAGAGGGCGGACTCGGCAGTTCAGTGCGTGAAGCTGATCGATCAGGAATCCGAAGCAGTCATCCGCTCTGCCACCACCTATGTGCTGAGCGGGGATCTCTCAGAGGAAGCGCTTGCGGCTGTAAAAAAATTCTGTATCAATCCGGTGGACTCCAGAGAGACCGGGGAACAGAAGCCGAAGACACTAACGATCACCCATCCCGAGCCGAAGAGGATCGCACAGCTGGAAGCCTTTCGGACGATGACCGAGTCGGAATTTTGCGGGCTCTACCGCAGCCTGAATCTGGCAATGACCTATGAGGACTTTTGCTGTGTCCGCAGGTATTTCCGGGAGGAACAGCGGGATCCTACCATGACGGAAATCCGTGTGCTTGACACATACTGGTCCGACCACTGCCGTCATACCACCTTCCGGACGGAACTCACTCACGTCCGATTCCGGGATGGAGCCTATCGGGAGAGACTGGAGGGAACCTATCGGCAGTATAAGCGGGATCATGATGAACTGTTCCGGGGGAGGGACGATAAATTTGTCTGTCTGATGGATCTGGCGCTGATGGGGATGTACAAGCTGAAGCAGGAGGGAAAGCTGACCGACCAGGAGGAGACAGACGAAATCAATGCCTGCTCCGTGATCGTTCCGGTTACAATCGACGGAAGGAGCGAGGAATGGCTGGTCAATTTCAAGAACGAGACGCACAATCATCCGACGGAGATTGAGCCGTTTGGCGGTGCGGCGACCTGCCTTGGCGGCGCCATTCGCGACCCGCTTTCCGGTCGGACTTATGTCTACCAGGCGATGCGAATCAGCGGCGCTGCCGATCCCACGGTTCCGCTTTCGGAGACGATGAAGGGAAAGCTTCCCCAGAGGAAGATCGTCACGGAGGCGGCCCGGGGATATTCCTCCTACGGAAACCAGATTGGTCTGGCGACAGGCTATGTGAAGGAACTGTACCACCCGGACTACGCAGCCAAGCGGATGGAGCTGGGCGCTGTGATCGCAGCGGCGCCGCGCAGGAATGTGGTCAGAAAAAGTGCGGTGCCGGGGGATGTGATTGTCCTGCTGGGAGGCGAGACCGGACGGGATGGTATCGGCGGAGCAACCGGCTCCTCCAAGGTACACACCACGGAGTCTATTGAAGTGTGCGGGGCGGAAGTACAAAAGGGAAATGCGCCGACTGAGCGCAAGCTGCAGCGCATGTTCCGCCGGCCTGAGGTGAGTCGGCTCATCAAGAAGTGCAACGATTTCGGGGCGGGAGGCGTCTCGGTGGCGATCGGTGAGCTGGCGGACGGGCTGGACATTGATCTGGACCGGGTTCCGAAGAAGTATGCGGGTCTGGATGGGACGGAAATCGCCATTTCCGAATCGCAGGAGCGTATGGCCTGTGTGATTGACCCGGAATATGTGGCTCAGTTTCTGAGCTTTGCGAAGGAAGAGAATCTGGAGGCAGTGCCGGTGGCTGTGGTGACAGAGGAGCCGCGGCTGGTGATGCGCTGGAGAGAACAGACCATTGTGGACATCAGCCGCCGCTTCCTGGATACGAACGGCGCCCATTTATCCGCGGCGGTTGAGGTGGAAATGCCGGTTCCGGAGGACAGTCCGTTTCAGACAGACCGGGTTTCCGACGGGAGGGCGCAATGGCTCAAAACCCTTGCCGATCTGAATGTCTGTTCCCAGAAGGGGCTGGTTGAACTGTTCGACAGCTCCATCGGCGCCGGAACCGTTACCATGCCCTACGGCGGCCTGTACCAGATGACAGTGACGCAGTCCATGGTGGCCAAGATCCCGGTTCCGGAGGGGGAAACGGATACGGTGACCATCATGAGCTATGGCTTTGATCCCTATCTTTCCAAGTGGAGCCCGTATCACGGAGCAGTCTACGCGGTGGCAGATTCCGTGGCCAAGGCAGCAGCCTGCGGAGGGGACTGGAGAACGTTGCATTTTACCTTTCAGGAGTACTTTGGCCGCATGGATCCCGGCAAGCCGCTGCGCTGGGGACAGCCGCTTTCTGCGCTGCTCGGCGCATATGATGCACAGATTCGGCTTGGTCTTGCCAGCATCGGAGGGAAGGACTCGATGTCGGGCAGCTTCAACGAGATGGATGTTCCGCCCACGCTGGTGAGCTTTGCAGTGGGGGTCGGATCCGGGGCGCAGATCATTTCTCCGGAGCTTAAAACAGCAGGGGATTTACTGGTATTGCTTAGGATTCGGAGAGACGATGATTTGCTCCCGGATTTTGAAGATTTGAAGGAACAGTACAGCAGACTTCACGAAGACATTGCAGCAGGGCGGGTGAAAAGTGCGTATGCGCTTCAGCGGCACGGCCTTTCTGAGGCAGTGGCCAAGATGGCGTTCGGAAACCGCCTCGGCGCCTCTCTGAAGCCGGATCTTTGCGAAGATCTTTTGTTTGCGCCCGGCTGGTGCAACCTTCTGCTGGAGGTGCCAAAGGAGGCGCGGGTTGCGCTGAAGGTGAGAGGAGAAGAGATCGGAGCGGTCACAGAGGAACAGGTGCTGACCTGCGGCGCCATCCGCATTCCCCTGGAAGAAGCGGAAAAGGCCTACAGAGGGACGCTGGAATCGGTGTTCCCGACCCGGACGGAGGAAACAGAACAGAAGGCGCTGAGTCAATGCTGCTACGGGGGCGGTGAGGTTCGGATTCTGAAGGAGAGGGTTGCCAGACCCCATGTGTTCATTCCGGTGTTCCCCGGAACGAACTGCGAGTATGATTCGGCGCGCGCATTTCAGCGGGCGGGGGCAACTGTTTCGGCGCCGATTTTTCGGAACCTGACGCCGCAGGACATCATGGACTCGGTGGAATGCTACCGAAAGGAGATTAGAAAGGCGCAAATCGTCATGTTCCCGGGGGGCTTCTCTGCGGGAGATGAACCGGAGGGAAGCGCCAAGTTCTTCGCCACAGTGTTTCGAAACCAGGTGATTCGCGAGGAAATTCAAGCCCTTCTTTCCGAACGCGACGGGCTGATGCTGGGCGTTTGTAACGGTTTTCAGGCTCTGATCAAGCTGGGTCTTGTTCCGGATGCACACATCAAGGAGCAGACGGAGCATGCTCCGACACTGGCAATGAACACGATCGGAAGACACATCAGCCGCATGGTATCCATCAAGGTGGTGTCTCATCTTTCGCCCTGGCTTCGGGGAGCCGAGCTGGGGGGCGTGTACGCCAATGCGGCTTCCCACGGAGAGGGGCGGTTTGTAGCGCCGGAGGAGACCATACGCATGCTGATGGAGCGGGGGCAAATTGCCACGCAGTACTGCGATCCGGACGGCGAGGTCACGATGGATGAAAGCTGGAATCCGAACGGCTCTTACTGCGCAATTGAGGGAATCACCAGTGCAGACGGACGCATTTACGGGAAAATGGCACATCCGGAGCGCATCGGAACTTATGTGAATATCAACATTCCTCAGCGGCAGGATATGAAAATTTTTGAGTCCGGTGTTGCGTATTTCCGCTAAAGGATGGTATGATTATAGGCAATTTCAAAGTGGCAAGATTGACGATCCTGTCAATCTTGCCATTCCTTCCCCGCTGCATGGACCGCGGGGAAGCAAGAGATCATTAGGAGCAGATACCGGGATGAAAAAAGTAGTAAAATTTGGCGGGAGCTCGCTGGCAAGTGCAGAGCAGTTCCGAAAAGTGAAGGAGATCATTTCCTCAGACTCCTCCAGACGATATGTGGTTCCCAGTGCGCCGGGGAAGAGAAGTGAGGATGACACGAAGGTGACCGATCTCCTGTACCGTCTTTACGATGCGACAGGGGATGAAGATCGGTTTTCCGCGGTTTTTTCGGAGATTCGAGCCCGCTTTGATGCGATTGTCAGCGGTCTTGCGCTGGAGCTGGATCTTCGGAATGAGTACGAGACCATTGCGGAAAAGTTGAAAAACGGAAGCGGGAGGGACTACGCCGCCAGCCGCGGAGAGTACCTGAACGGAAGAATTATGGCCAATTATCTCGGCTATGAATTTGTGGATCCGGCGGAGATCATCGTCTTTTTTGAGGACGGAACCTTGGATCGCGATACGACGGAGGAGCGGATTGCTTCTCGCTTCCGGGATCTGGAGCGAGCGGTGATCCCCGGCTTTTACGGCATTTCGGCGGATGGCAGAATCCGAACCTTTTCCAGGGGGGGATCCGATGTCAGCGGTTCTGTGATCGCAGGGGCGATTCACGCGGATGTTTACGAGAACTGGACCGATGTGTCGGGCTTCCTCTGTGCGGATCCCCATATTATCGAAAATCCGGAGGTCATTGACACCATTACCTATCACGAGCTGCGGGAGCTTTCCTACATGGGAGCGGGCGTCATGCATGAGGACGCCATTTTTCCGGTGAGAAAGGAAGGAATTCCGATCAACATCCGAAATACCAATCGCCCATCGGATCGGGGAACTATGATTGTGGCGGACACCTGCCGGAAGCCCAGGTACACCATCACGGGAATTGCAGGGAAAAAAGGCTTCTGTTCCGTGACCATTGATAAGGACAGGATGAACTCTGAGGTGGGGTTCTGCCGCAAGGTGCTGCAGGTTTTTGAGGACAACAACATGAACCTGGAGCATATGCCGTCCGGGATTGATACCATGACCATCGTGGTACACCGCTCGGAATTCCTGGACCGGGAGCAGAAAATCGTGGCGGGCATTCACCGCGCAGTGCATCCGGATCACATCGCGCTGGAGGATGATCTGGCTCTGATCGCTGTGGTCGGGAGAGGCATGAAGGATCAGAGAGGCACAGCGGCCCGTGTCTTTGCGGCGCTGAGCCACGCACATGTCAATGTGAAGATGATCGACCAGGGATCCAGTGAATTCAACATCATCGTCGGGGTCAAGAGCGCGGATTTTGAGGCGGCGATTCGCTCCATTTACGATATCTTTGTCCTGACACAGATCTGAGCAGGGGGAGAGAGATGGCGCGGGTAATTGTGGTCGGCGGCGGCGCCGCAGGGTGTATCGCCGCGCTTTCGGCGGCACAGAGCGGCGCAGATACCATCCTGCTGGAGCAGAATGAAAAGCTGGGGAAAAAGCTTTTCATCACCGGGAAGGGACGCTGCAACCTGACAAACGCTGCGGATATGAGAACCATTCAGGAACAGGTGGTATCCAACGGTCGGTTTTTATACAGCGCGTTTCGGGCATACTCCAACCGGGATGTGATGCAATGTATCGAGAGCAACGGATGTCCGCTCAAGGTGGAGCGGGGCGGACGGGTGTTTCCGGTAAGCGATCACAGCTCGGATGTGATTGCAGCGCTGGAGCGCGCGCTGAGAAAGGCAGGCGTGAGGATTTGCCTTCACGCTGCGGTGAAGGAGCTGCTGTGCGAGGACGGAGAAACCAGACGAATCACAGGGGTTTGCCTTGCGGACGGAAGCGTCCTTAAGGCGGAGCGGGTGATCGTGGCCACCGGGGGACTCTCTTATCCCTCCACAGGCTCCACCGGAGAAGGGCACAGGATGCTCAGACAGTGGGGGCATTGTGTGACGGAGCTGTATCCCTCGCTGACTCCGCTGGTGCTCCGGGAACAGCCGATTGCCGCATCCCTCATGGGACTTTCTCTGAAGCATGTGGCAATTCGGATCCTGGATGAGAAAAAGGAGCGATTCAGCAGCTTCGGCGAGATGCTGTTCACACATTTCGGCGTCAGCGGTCCGGTGATTCTCTCGGCAAGTGCCGTCATCGGACCTCAGCTCAAAAAGAAGAATCTGCGCCTGGAGATTGATATGAAGCCGGCACTTTCGGAAGAACAGCTGGATCAAAGGCTCCTTCGTGATTTTTCCGGACAGCAGAATCGGAATCTGAGCAATGCACTGTCCGATTTGTTTCCCGCCCGCCTCATTCCGGAGGTGATTCGGCAGTCCGGCGTAGAGCCGGATCGGAAAATCCGCGACATGACCAGGGAAGAGCGAGGGCGCATGGTTCAGGCCTCGAAGCATCTTTCCTATACGGTGACCGGTCTCCGGGGGTTTCAGGAGGCAATCATCACCAAGGGAGGGATCGATGTCAAGGAAGTCAATCCCTCCACCATGGAATCTAAACGGGTCCCCGGACTTTATCTGGCAGGGGAGCTTCTGGATCTGGATGCCATGACGGGAGGCTTTAATCTCCAGATCGCCTGGTCAACCGGATATCTCGCCGGTATGCACGCAGCACTGGACTAAGGCTTACGGAAATTCCAAAAAATCAGGGTGGCGGATCCGGCCCGTTCGTATTACAATTGGTTTGTAATCTCTAATCTCAGGTAGAACAGGGTGGAGTGATACGTGAGAAATAAATGGAAAGAGCTGGGTTGGATCCTTCCGATCGGTCTGTGGCTGATTGTTTCGGATATGATGGGAATCACAACCTGCCCGTTTCGGTTGTTTTTTGGAGTTTCTTGTGCAAGCTGCGGCATGAGCCGCGCCTGGCACGCCTTATTGCAGGGGAATCTGGAGCTGGCTCTGTATTTTCACCCGCTCTTTTGGCTTCCTGTACCGGCCTTGGTTCTTTTCTGCCTCCGAAGGCGGATTCCGAAGCGGGTTGTCAATGCCATCTGGGGGATCATGATTGCGCTGCTCCTGGTGGTCTATGTGATCCGCCTCTGTCATCCGAACCAGCGAGTCGTTGTTTTTGACCCTTCGGAAGGGATTCTGTTTCGTGTCTTGAGGGGACTGGAGCAGTGTGTAAAAGCCCTGATCAATGAAAAATAGAAAGAGAGGATATGTCATGATTTGCAGCAAATGCGGGACTGAACTGAACAGCGCCAAATTCTGCCCGAACTGCGGGACGCCCGCACCGAATGCGGCGTGCGCGCAAGGCGACGTCAGCAAAGAGGAAAGAGCGGGACAGCAGGAGGAAGGAAGTTGGAAGAGCAGCGGCGATGCCCAGAGCGGCAGCACTCAGAATGGGGCGAGTACTCAGAGCGGCAGCTACGTTCAGAGCGGAGCAAATGCTCAAAGCAGCGGTACTCAGAATGGGGGGAATGCCCAGAGCGGCAGCTACGTTCAGAGCGGAGCGAATGCTCAGAGCAGCGGTACTCAGAATGGAGGGAATGCCCAGAGCGGCAGCTACGTTCAGAGCGGAGCGAATGCTCAGAGCAGCGGTACTCAAAATGGAGCGAATACCCAGAGCGGCAGCTACGGCGGGGGCGGCGCAGTTCCTCCCGATCGAACCGGGGTCTTTTCCGGAAACGGCGGAGGCAATACGCCCTCACCGGTGCAAATTTTCGCCGCAGTCTTTCTTGCGCTTTTTATCATTAATGCATTTCAGAATTTCTTCCGAGGTGTCTCCTATCTGATTCACCTGACTTCAGGCTACTACTGGATCTCAGGATATCACGTTGGCGGATTCGCCTTAGGCGGCTTTTTAAGCATGGGACTGAGTGTTCTGCTCGCCGCAGTCTTTGCATTGATGGCAGGGCTGATGATTGTCATGTTAAAGGCGTGGAAGAAGGAAGATTCCGGCGCGTATTTTGTGATGTCCGGAGTCGGAGCTGCTGCTTTGCTTCTTCTCACACTTCTTCGAATGATCATTGGCATGCTCTTTTGGGGCTTTGGCTCTGCCGCCTCGTTTTTCGGCATCCTGTTCCTCCTGATGTTATACGTGGGCGGGTTATTCTTCCTGTTTCATACGATCGGGGCGGATCCATTGTCCGGAGTTTCCAAGCTGGGAGCCTCCGGCGCAGTACAGGAGTCGGCGCAGACAATCAAAGATCTGGCACAGACAGTTTTTCAGGGAAATCATCAGGGAAATCAGAAAGGAGCTTACCGCGATATGGAAGCAGGAAATAACGGTTACACCCAGGGCGACGGAACCAATCTTCCCCGGGGAATGGTTGCTGTGAAGTCAGACCGTTCTCTTGCCGTGGTGATTTTACTGAGTCTGGTCACCTGCGGAATTTACAACTATCTCTATGTGAATGCCATTACAAACGACATCAATGTGGTCTGCGCGGGAGACGGGAAAGAGACCACGGGAATTGTGAAATACATCATCTTTACCTTCCTGACCTGCGGAATTTACAGCCTCTACTGGAACTACTGCTTCTGCAACCGCCTGGCGGAAAATGCGCCGCGTTACGGCATGCATTTTGAGGAGAACGGAACCACCTATCTCCTTTGGGTGCTGTTTGGTTCGATGCTCTGCGGAGTGGGTGCATTTGTGGCGCTGCATATCCAGATCAAGAATCTCAATGCATTGTGTGCAGCCTACAACAGGGCAAACGGATTTGCAGCATAAGAGGAAACGGCACCATCGACTGTAAGGCTGGGGAACTTTTCAGGCGGCGGCCGCGTTTGGCGGCAGCCGCTTTTATGCAACCTTGATCGGTGAAGAAAAAATGGAGGGCGGAACCTTTGACAGAGAAAAAAAGGATAAGAGCAGTTGCGATTGACGGTCCTGCCGGGGCGGGGAAATCCACCATTGCAAAGGCGGTAAGCCGGGCTCTCGGGTGGGTTTATGTCGATACCGGCGCCATGTTTCGTTCGATGGCGCTGTTCTTACTGAACCGGAATATTTCCGAGTGGGAGCAGGCAGAAGTGAGTCGTGCGGTAGCGGATGCCAATGTGGTGCTTTCCTTTGCAGACGGGGAGCAGCGCATCATTCTGAACGGAGAGGACGTATCGGACCGGATCCGGGATGAGCGGGTCGGAAATGCGGCGAGCAGAATCAGCATTTACCCGGAGGTTCGGGAAGCAGTGATGAAGCTGGAGCAAAACGCTGCGGAGAAAGGTCCGGTGGTGATGGACGGGAGGGATATCGGAACGGTGGTTCTTCCCTTTGCGGACACCAAAATTTTCCTGACAGCCAGCGCAGAGGTGCGGGCGAAACGGCGTGCGGAGGAGCTGCGTTCCAAGGGCGAGCACTGTGAAACGGAGGATATCCTGAGGGATATCCGTGAGCGGGATGAGCGGGACAGAAGCCGTGAGACTGCGCCGCTCCGGCAGGCGGAGGATGCAGTGTTGATTGACAGCTCGGAGCTGACGGTGGACGAGGTGGTCCGGCGCATTCTCGCGTTGGTGCGGGAGCGGGAATCCAAGGAAACATTGCGGTGACGGAGGTGCAGTGTGCGAGAGGTGTTGACGGCGAAATCGGCGGGCTTTTGCTTCGGAGTGAGAAAGGCAGTGGAGACGGTGTACCGGGAGGCAGAGGAAAACCGGGAATCTGTCTGTACCTACGGTCCCATCATCCACAATGAGGAGGTGGTAAAGGATCTTGAGAGGCGGGGCATCCGGGTTCTGCACGGCAAAGAGGAGCTGGAGCAGGTGCAGGGAGGAACCGTTATCATCCGATCCCACGGAGTCGGAAAAGAGATCTATGAGCTCTGTGAGGCAAAACAGCTCCGCATCGTGGATGCGACCTGCCCCTTTGTCTCAAAAATTCACCGAATTGTACAGGAGGAGAATGGCAAGGGGAGAAGGGTGCTGATTGTGGGAAATCCGAATCACCCGGAGGTGGAGGGGATCCGCGGCTGGGGGAGAGCAGATACGGAGGTGCTGGATTCGGAGGAAATGGTGGAGACACTTCACCTGGAAGAGGACGTTCCTCTGAGTATCGTGGCACAGACCACATATAATCTGGTAAAGTTCGAAAAGATTGTTGATAAAATCTCAAATCTGGGTTATGATATAGCGTGTTTTAATACGATTTGCAATGCGACCAAAGAGCGGCAGACCGAGGCGGCAAAAATTGCAGCCTCAGTCGACGGAATGATCGTCATAGGCGGACAGAGCAGTTCCAACACACGTAAGCTCGTTGAAATTTGCCGGGGGGTCTGTGAACACACCTACTTTGTTCAGACTGCGGAAGACATCAGTTCTGAAGTCCTGAAGCCGTTCAGGCGGATTGGTATTACAGCGGGGGCTTCTACCCCAAAACATATTATTGAGGAGGTTCAAACAATTGTCAGAGCAGAGTTTTGAACAAATGCTTGAGGAGTCTTTTAAGACCATTCACAATGGGGAAGTCGTAAGCGGTACGGTTCTGGATGTGAAAGAGGATCAGATTATCCTGAACATCGGCTACAAGTCAGACGGCATTATCACCAGAAATGAATACACGAACAACAACAGCCTCGACCTCCGGACTGTGGTGCAGATTGGTGATGAGCTGGAGGCAAAGGTCATGAAGGTAAACGATGGGGACGGTCAGGTTTCTCTGTCGTACCGGAGACTGGCGGCGGATCGGGGAAATAAGCGCCTTGAGGAAGCTTACAATAACCATGAGGTTCTCACTGCGAAGGTGGTTCAGGTTCTGAACGGCGGTCTGAGCGTTCTGGTGGATGAGGCAAGGGTATTTATTCCCGCCAGCTTGGTTTCGGATTCCTATGAGAGGGATCTGACCAAGTACGCAGATCAGGAGATTCAGTTTGTCGTCACGGAATTCAATCCCCGGAGAAGACGCATTATCGGCGACCGCAAGCAGCTGATGATGGCGGAAAAGGCAGAGATGCAGAAGGAACTGTTTGCAAGAATCAAGCCGGGCGATGTGGTCGAGGGTGTGGTGAAGAATGTCACCAATTTCGGCGCGTTTGTGGATCTGGGCGGAGCGGACGGCTTGCTCCACATTTCCGAGATGAGCTGGGGCAGGATTGAGAATCCCAAGAAAATCTTCAAGTCCGGTGATAAGGTTACCGTTCTGATCAAGGATATTATGGGAACCAAGATTGCGCTGAGCCTTAAGTTCCCGGATCAGAACCCGTGGCTCCATGCGGCAGAAAAGTATGCGCCGGGCAGCATTGTGGTTGGCCGCGTTGCACGCATGACGGATTTTGGCGCCTTTGTGGAGCTGGAGCCGGGTGTGGATGCACTGCTCCACGTGTCTCAGATTTCCCGCAGACATATTGACAAGCCGGCGGACGTCCTTCAGATCGGAGATGAGGTAGAGGCACAGATTGTGGATTTTAACGGAGAGGACAGAAAGATTTCTCTCAGCATGAAGGCGCTGGAAGCCGCTCAGGGGGATGAGATGGTGTACAGTGATTCCGAAGCAGAGGGTGCAGAACCGGCTGAGGAACAGATGCCGCAGGATGCACAGTAAGATATTGTTGACCGATCAGGCCGGGGAATGGATTTCCGTTCTTCGGTCTTTTTTTATTTGCCGATGGGGGCAGAGGGATGGGACGCATGAGACTTGCAATCTATGCTTATACCGAGCGGGGAGAGAAGCAGAAAGCGATACTGAAGAAAGCGCTGGAGCAAAGAGGAAATATGGTTCCGGAGTTGGCGGTTCGGGAGGCGTTTCAAAGCTGTGAGCTGCTGATTTTTATTGGCGCCACAGGAATTGCGGTGCGAAAAATCGCGCCGTATCTGAAGGATAAATTTTCGGATCCGGCGGTTCTTTGTCTGGATGAACACGGAATGCACTGCATCGCCCTATTGTCCGGACATGTGGGGGGAGCCAATGCCGCCGCAGTGGAGATCGCCAGCATAACGGGAGCTGAGGCTGTGATTTCCACTGCCACCGATTTGAATCATTGCTTTGCGGTGGATCTCTTCGCAAAGGAGCATGGTCTTCAGCTGTCCGATCGGATGCTGGCAAAATCCATCAGTGCGGCGCTGCTTCGGGGAGAACAGGTTGGATTTTCCAGTGAGCTTCCCTGGAAAGGCAGTCTGCCGGAGGGGTTGATCCGAGAAGATCCGGAGAGCGGGGACGCAGCGCTTCACATCCATATTTGTGCGGCCCCTCCCGCGGAGAGGCGAAAGGACGAAGAGAACAAGGTGTCGGCTGCTTCTCTCCTCCACAGATGCCTGTTCCTCTACCCCAGACCGTACTGTCTGGGAATTGGCTGCAGAAGAGGGGCGGATGCAGAAGAGGTTTTGCGTTCCTGCCTTCTTTTTTTGAAGCGGCAGGGGATTTCACCGGAGGAAGTGGGGGTGATCGCAAGCATTGATCTGAAAGCGCAGGAGGCAGCAATTCTCTCCCTGAAGGATAGGCTTCAGGCATCCTACCGGGTTTTTTCTGCAGAACAGCTTTTACGTGTGCCGGGTCACTTTTCCGAATCCTCCTTTGTAAAGAAGGTTACCGGCGTGGGAAATGTATGTGAGCGGGCGGCGGCGGCGGTCTATCCGAAGATTGTTGCATCAAAGACCTGTTTTCCCTCTGCCACCTTTGCCCTGGGAAAGGCGGAGATTCCTCTCTCCTTTCGGGAGAAGCGATTAACCCTTGTGATCGGCGGCGCATTCCAGGGGAAGCATCGCTTTGTGGAGCAGTGGTATGGAAATCGCAAGGAAGAAAAACGAATCTCCCCGGATCTTGATCGGGAGGAGCTGGAGCCTTTGATCCGAATTTTTTTGCAGAAGGGGGATATCGAGGCCGGGCACATGCTCAGAGAAAAAGCAGAGCAGATCGGGAATCGGTACCGGGACGCAGTGCTGATTCTTCCGACAGTGGGGAACGGAATTGTCCCTGAGGATGCAAAAGAGCGGGCGGAACGGGAGGTAATCGGCCGCCTCTCGGTTTTGCTGTCGGAGCAGGCGGATGCGGTCTGGAAGCTGGAATGCGGAATTCCGATCAGATTAAAGTAGCCTTCGGAGAGAATGGGTGTCTTTGTGAAAAAAACAAATGTTCGCATTACAGAAAATGGCGCTTGCATTCTCAGGGAGCCAAGGGTATGATATGGCATGTAAATAAGGCTTGGAGGAAGCAGAGATGAAATTAGATCGAAAATTGAAGGTTGCAGTGCTCGGCGCCACCGGCATGGTGGGACAGCGTTTTCTCACACTGCTGGAGGAGCACCCCTGGTTTGAGGTGTCGGTGCTGGCTGCGAGCCCGAGGAGTGCAGGAAAGACATACGAAGAGGCAGTCGGAGGGCGCTGGAAGCTGGAAACGCCCATGCCCGGACGATATCAAGCCATGCAGGTGAGAAATGTCAATGAGGTGGACGCCATTTCCCAACAGGTGGATTTCTGCTTCTCTGCGGTTGACATGACGAAGGAGGAGATTCGTGGGCTGGAGGAGGCATACGCCAGACGGGAGACCCCCGTTGTCTCCAACAACAGTGCGCACCGCTGGACGCCGGATGTTCCCATGGTCATACCGGAGATCAATCCCCAGCACTTTGAGATTATTCGGGATCAACGAAAGCGTCTGGGGACCAGACGCGGCTTTATTGCGGTCAAGCCGAACTGCTCAATTCAGAGCTATGCGCCGGTACTGGCCGCATGGAAGGAATTTGAGCCCTATGAGGTGATTGCCACAACCTATCAGGCCATTTCCGGCGCAGGCAAGAATTTTTCGGATTGGCCGGAAATGAAGAGCAATATCATCCCATACATTGGCGGAGAAGAGGAAAAGAGTGAAAAGGAGCCCTTGAAGCTCTACGGACGGATCGAACATGGTGAGATCGTTCCTGCACTGACGCCGAAGATCAGCTGCCAGTGCATTCGGGTTCCGGTATTGGATGGCCATACGGCGGCGGTTTTTGTGAAGCTGAGGAAAAAAACGGATCGGGAGACACTCATCCGGGCGCTGGAGGAATATGCGGGACTTCCGCAGAGGCTGGAGCTTCCCAGTGCGCCGAAGCAGTTCATCCGCTACCTGAGGGAGGAAAATCGCCCGCAGGTCAGAGAGGATGTGAACCTTGAGAACGGCATGGGAATTTCCGTCGGCCGCTTGCGGGAGGACAGCGTTTATGACTGGAAATTTGTGGGTCTCTCCCACAACACGGTGCGCGGTGCGGCAGGGGGCGCGGTTCTCTGCGCAGAGACACTGACCGCGCTTTCCTACATTGAGCCGAAGGAAGCAGGACGCTGATCCAAGAAACCTTCGGCTTCGCCCTTCGGCGCTCCGGGGGTGATGTGCATTCCCGGCAGAAAAAGTCGGACTCAGGTTTTTAAAAATCGAATATCGTGGTATATTAGACGAAGGAGAGAAATCTGCTTCGTCTTTTTTTGGAGGAGCCTATGGCAATCAAGATTCGAACCTTCGGGACGCTGCGCGACGGAAGAAGTGCGCAGCTTTTTACTCTGACCAATGCAAACGGGACGGAGGCATCCTTTACCGACATGGGAGCTGCGTGGGTTTCCATGACGGTGCAGGACCGCACGGGAGAGCCCGGCGACGTTCTTCTGGGGTATGACCATCCCCAGTACTATGCAGACAACCATGGGTTTCTGGGAGCCTGCGTCGGTCGAAATGCCAACCGGATCGCAGGGGGAAGCTTCCGGCTGGATGGAAAAGAAATTCGGCTGGAGAAGAATGACAACAATCGGAACAATCTTCATTCCGGTCCGAATTTTTTTGGCGGCGAGCTGTTTCAGGCGGAGACGGAGGAATCCAAGCTGGGGAGCCGGGTTTGTTTTCATCTGAAGTCAGAGAGCGGGAAGCAGGGATATCCCGGAAATCTGGAGTTTACCGTGTCCTACACGCTGACAGACACGGATTCTGTCATGATCGAGTACCGCGCAGTGTCTGATGAAACGACAATCATCAATCCGACAAATCACGCGTATTTTAATTTGAAGGGCCACGGGGCGGGAGACATCCTGGGGCAGGAGGTCTGGATTAATGCAGACCGCTTCACACCGGTGGATCCGTGGCTGATTCCCACGGGAGAACTCAGGGAGACCGCAGGAACGGCGCTGGATTTCACATGGAACAAGCCGATCGGGCAGGATATCGAAGCGCCGGAGGAGCAGCTTACCATTGCAGGAGGCTTTGACCATAATTATGTAATCAACGGCTTCGACGGAACCCTGCGGCTGGCCGCCCGGGTAAAGGATCCGGAGAGCGGGAGGATGCTGAAGGTTTACACCGATCTGCCGGGTATTCAGTTCTACACGGGAAATTTTCTGGGAGAGAATCAGGCGCTGGGAAAGGGAGATGTAAGCTATGGCTTTCGCGCCGGCTACTGCCTGGAGACCCAGTATTTTCCGGATGCGGTTCATCATCCGGAATGGAAGCAGGCGGTTTTCCGGGCAGGTGAGGAATATCACCACTTTACAGTGTACCAGTTTATATCGGGAATGGATGAGGGGGAAGCGGACTGAAACGATTATTGATTGCAGAGAAGCCCAGTGTCGCGCAGGAATTTGCCCGGGTTCTGAAGGTAAACGGAAGAAACCGGAACGGATTTCTGGAAAATGAGGATACGGTTGTGACCTGGTGCGTGGGACATCTGGTCACCATGAGCTATCCCGAACAATACGATGCATCGCTGCGTCGCTGGAATCTGGATGCACTTCCGTTTCTTCCGGAGCATTTTCTCTACCAGGTCATTCCGGAGGTAAAGGCGCAGTTTGAGATTGTAAAAAGACAGCTGACCAGAGAGGATATTGACACCATTTACATCTGCACGGATTCCGGGCGGGAGGGAGAGTATATTTACCGTCTGGTGGATCAGATGGCAGGGGTGACCGGTAAAACAAGAAAGCGCGTCTGGATCGATTCTCAGACGGAGGAGGAGATTCTCCGCGGCATCCGGGAGGCAAAGGACTGGAGCGCTTATGACAATCTGAGCGCGGCCGCCTATCTGCGCGCGCAGGAGGATTATCTCATGGGCATCAACTTCTCCCGGGCGTTGACGCTGCGCTACGGGGGAGTGCTCTCCGCGTTTCTAAAGCGGGATCACACGGTGGTGAGTGTCGGTCGGGTGATGACCTGTGTGCTCGGAATGGTCGTCCGCAGGGAGCGGGAAATCCGCGAGTTCGAAAAGACACCCTTTTACCGTGTGCTGGGCCGCTTTGAACGGGGCGGGCAAAGCGTGGAGGCCGAGTGGAGGAGCTGTGAGCAGTCCCTTTATGCGCAGTCTCCGAAGCTTTATAAGGAAAACGGGTTCCGAAGGAAAGAAGACGCCGAAGCGTTGATCGGACAGCTTTCGAGCCTTACGCCGCAGGAAGCGGTGCTTATCAAGAATGAAAAAAAGAAGGAGGTGAAGAAGCCTCCGTTGCTCTACAATCTTGCAGAGCTGCAGAATGACTGCTCCAGGCGATTCAAGATAAGCCCGGATGAGACGTTGAAGCTTGTGCAGGAGCTCTACGAGAAGAAACTGGTCACGTATCCCAGAACGGACGCCCGCGTGCTGTCCACAGCAGTGGCCAAGGAAATTCAGAGAAATATTTCCGGTCTGAGGAACGTTCCGACTGTTGCATTCTTTGCAGAGCAGGTGATGGCGGAGGGGGCCTATCGGGGGATTGCAAAATCCCGTTATACCGATGACGGGCAGATCACGGATCACTATGCCATCATTCCCACCGGTCAGGGGCTTGGGGCGTTACGCACGCTGAAGCCGCTTTCACGGAATGTGTATGAGATGATATGTCGGCGCTTTCTTGCGATTTTCTATCCGCCGGCTGTGTTTGAAAAGCAGAGTCTTGAGCTGGCACTGGGGAAAGAGAGGTTCTTTGTCTCCTTTCGGTATTGCCGGGAGGAAGGCTGGCAGAAGGTCGCAGGGCGGAGGCCGACGGAACCAAGCAGGGAAGCTGCCGTGGGGCCGGAGCGCGGAGCAGAGCCGGAAGGCGGAGAAGGGAAGCAGGAAAAGGAAGATGGGGAAACGGGATCCGAGGAATCCCAGAGCAGAGACGCCGACGATCCTGCGCTTCGCACCATGCTTTCTGCGCTTCGAAAGGGAAGTGTATTTGCCGTCAGAGGATACCGGATCAAGGAGGGAGAGACAGCTCCTCCGAAGCGCTACAGCTCCGGCTCCATGATCCTTGCCATGGAAAATGCCGGACAGCTGATCGAGGATGAGGAGCTGAGGAGCCAGATCAAAGGCTCCGGCATCGGAACCAGCGCCACGAGGGCCGAAATTCTGAAGAAGCTGGTCAACAATCGCTACCTTGCTTTGAACGGACGGACGCAGATTATCACGCCGACTCAGCTTGGCGAGATGATTTTTGAGACGGTGGAGCTGTCGATGCGGCAGCTTTTAAACCCGGAGCTCACCGCCAGCTGGGAGAAGGGGCTTACGTATGTCTCCGAGGGAAGCATTACCCCGGAAGCCTATATGGAGAAACTCCGAGACTTTGTTGCGCGCCGCATTGAACAGGTGAAGCGGATGAATGCAGGGTACCGTCTCCGGGAAGCCTTTGAAAAGAGTCGAACGTTTTACCCGGCAGGCGCGGCGTCCGGAGCAGGGCGAAAAAAAGGGAGCGGCGCAGTCAAGGAAAAGAAGACCGGAGACCGAACAGGCCTGCGGAGGAAAAACCAAGTGAGCACCGCCGAGACGGGATGAAAAGGCAAGCAGTCCGGGGAAAACGGCTGCCGGTGGGAAGGGAGCAGGGTGTTATGAAACGAGAGGAACTGAAAACGAAAGCACTTTATGATCTTGCGCGTTCCATTGCCGCAGAACTGTTGAGACAGAAGGAATATCCGTGGGAGGTACTTCCGGAAATCGGCGACTTCATCAGACAGATCGGACCGGAGCTTTCCAAGGAGGAATACGAGCAGATTGGAGCGGATATCTGGATTCACCGCTCGGTGAAGATTCCGCCTACTGCGAGTCTTTTGGGACCGCTGATTCTCTGTGAGGGGGTCGAGGTTCGGCAATGCGCCTTTTTCCGGGGGAATGTCATCATCGGACGGGATTCCGTTGCAGGGAATTCCTGTGAGTTTAAGAACAGTATCCTGTTCGATCACGTGGAAACGCCGCATTACAACTATATCGGCGATTCCATTCTCGGGTATCGGAGTCACATGGGAGCAGGGGCTGTCACCAGCAACATCAAGAGTGACCGCAAGAACATTCTGATTCACGCAGACGACGGGGAGGTGGAAACCGGGCTCCGGAAAATCGGCGCACTCCTTGCGGACGGCGTCGAGGTGGGGTGCGGTTCCGTGCTGAATCCCGGAACCGTGGTGGGAAGACATACGAATATTTATCCCCTAAGCAGTGTGCGGGGGACGGTTCCCGCCGATTCCATTTATAAGGATGCGAAGCACATTGTGCGAAGGGAGGACACGTGCGGGATTTCTTGCAATTCAAGGACAACTGTGTTACGATAACCGGATTGAAGGAGGGCTTATTTCGATGAGCGGATCCGAGGCGAAGGTTATGGTCATTTGCGGCGGGGGATCAGGAAAAACAAGCGCTGCGATCGGAGAGGGAATCAAGGCCCTTGCCGACGGAAGGACTGTGACATGGATTCGGTTTTTGAAGGGAAGGGCCAACGAAAGCCTTATGCGGGTGCTGAAAAGACTGGAGCCGGAAATGAAGGCCTTCAGCTTTGAAACCTACGATGGCGTGTTTACGGAGCTTTCGGAGGAGAAGAAGCAGGAGGCGCTGGTGGAGATCAAAAACGGGATCGGCTTTGCCAGGAAGGTGATGGCAACGGAGAGCTGCGATCTGCTGATTCTGGATGAACTCCTGGGGCTTACGAATCTTGGACTGCTTCCGGTAAAGGAGCTGAAACAGCTGATTGAGGCGCGCCCTTCGGGCATGGCATTGGTGATCACCGGACGGGTGTTTCCGGAGGAATTGAAAGAAAATGTGGATTGTGTATCCTGTATAGAGAGCAGATTTCCTGACTGACGGAGGATGTGTATGGCCATTTTTGAAGGTTCGGGTGTCGCCTTGATCACGCCGATGCATGATGACTTCAGCGTGAACTATGATAAGCTGGAAGAGATTTTGGAGGAACAGATTGCCGAGGGGACGGATGCCGTCATTATCTGCGGGACGACCGGAGAACCCTCCACCCTTTCGTATGACGAGCACATTGAGGTAATACGCCGGAGCTGCGAAATTGTACATGGGAGAATCCCGGTGGTTGCAGGGACAGGGAGCAATGCGACAGACAGCGCCGTGTACATGTCAGTGGAAGCACAGCGCTGCGGAGCGGACGGTGTTCTGGTAGTTTCCCCTTACTACAATAAATCCACGCAGCGCGGATTGATCCGTCACTTTACCGAAGTGGCAAAGGCCATTGCGATTCCCATGCTGCTCTACAACATTCCGGGAAGGACCGGGGTCACCATTCAGCCGGAGACGATTGCCTATCTCGTGAAGCACGTGGACAACATTGTGGGGGTGAAGGAGGCCAGCGGGAACTTTACGAACATTCTGCGCCTTCTGGCGCAGCTGGACGGAACGCCAATTGATCTCTACTCAGGGAATGATGACCAGATTGTGCCGATTATGGCCCTCGGTGGAAAGGGTGTGATTTCCGTGTTGGCGGGCGTCGCGCCTCGAAAGACCCATGAGCTCTGTCGCGCGATGCTGGATGGGGATGTCAAGAAGGCGGCGGCAATGCAGATTGAGGCAGAGGAACTGATTCATCAGCTCTTTATCGACGTCAATCCGATTCCGGTCAAGACCGCGATGAATCTGATGGGAAAGAAGGTGGGGCCCCTCAGACTTCCGCTTTGTGAGATGGAGGAGGAGCATGTGCGCTCGTTGAAGGCAGCAATGAAGGAGTACGGAATTCTGTGATTACGATTATTTTGCACGGCTGTAATGGTCATATGGGAAGGATGATAAGCGAGACGGCGGCAGTCCGGGACGATATGAAGATCGTCGCGGGCGTCGATCTCGACACGAATCAGAGCTTTGACTACCCGGTTTACGAGACAATGGCGGAGTGCAAAGCCATTGCAGCGGATGTCATCATTGATTTCTCGACTGCGCGGGCAGTGGATGACGTGGTTCATTTTGTTGCGGAGACAAAAATACCGGCGGTTATCTGCACAACGGGGCTTACCATGGAGCAGCAGAAAAAACTGGAGGAGGTGTCCAAATCCGCAGCGCTTTTAAGGAGTGCCAACATGGCACTGGGAGTTAATCTCATGATGAAGCTGGCAGCCGATGCGGCGAGGGTGCTGGCAGACAAGGGATATGACATGGAAATCGTGGAGAAGCACCATCGCCGCAAGGTGGATGCGCCCAGCGGGACTGCGCTTGCCATTGCAGATGCAGTCAATGCAGTCTGCGGCGGTTCCTATCACTATTGTTACGGAAGGGCAGAGCGCCATGAGGCGCGGGACCCGAAGGAAATCGGAATTTCCTCTGTCCGCGGCGGAACCATTCCGGGGGATCACGATGTGATATTTGCAGGAGAGGACGAGGTGCTTACGATCAGCCACACCGCTTATTCCCGGAAAATCTGGGCACAGGGCGCACTGGCTGCGGCGGAGTTTCTCGCAGGCAAGCGTCCGGGATATTACCACATGACGGATGTGATCGGCGACGTGCTTCGCTGAGAATGAGGACAGAACAGGATGGAAAGAAAAGAACTGGTGTCAGAAAACGGGACGGCGTCCGTGTACCGCACAGAGGATCCCGCTCTGCTGTGGTGGTCTTATCAGGATGTTGTCTCGGATGCAAGAGAGGGAAGAAGCGAGGCGTGCCCGGGCAAGGGAGCCGTCTGCAACCGCATGAGCGCACATCTGTTTCGCCTTCTGGAGACCCACGGAATCAAGACAGCCTTTGTGGAGGAGCTCACAGATCGGGATTCTTTCATGCGGGATGCCGAGAGGCTTCCCTTTGCGCTTGTGGTAAGGAACTACAGCGCAGGTTCGTTTGTGAACAGGACAGCACTTCCGGAGGGGAATGCTCTGGCGGCTCCGACGGTGGAGCTTCGTCTGGACAGGGAGGGCGTGTCGTATCAGATGATCAACGGATACGACTGCCTTGCATTGAAGCTCGCCGGGGAGGCGGAGATTGAGACACTCATCAAGACAGCGTTTCACGTCAATGAGATCCTCTGCGGATTTTTTGCTTCGATTGGGATTGATCTCATCGACTGCTACCTGGAGTTTGGAAGACACAAGGAGGAATTGCTGCTGATGGGAACCCTGTCTCCGGACAGTATGCGTCTCTGGGACAGCCAAACCCATGAAAAGATGGATCTCGACCGTTTCCGCAGAAAGCTGGGAAATGTGGGGGACGCATATCTCGAAGTCTATCAGAGACTCGGAATCGGCGATGTCCGGACACTTTTAAAAAAGGAAGCCTGAGCTTCCTTTTTTGCCGTTCATACCGAAAGACAACAGACGATGAAAGGGGAATGCAGGATGGCGACAGATTACACCCGATACATAAGCCCGCTCTCGGAGCGCTATGCCTCGGAGGAAATGCAGTACATTTTTTCCCGGGAAAAGAAGTTCAGAACCTGGAGAAAGCTCTGGATTGCACTGGCCGAAACGGAGCGGGAGCTGGGGCTTCCCATCACGGAGGAACAGATTCAGGAGCTGCGTTCACACGCGGAGGACATTAATTACAAAGAGGCAGAGGCGCGGGAAAAGGTGGTGCGGCACGATGTTATGAGCCACATCTATGCCTATGGCTTGCAGTGCCCGAAGGCGAAGGGTATTATTCATCTCGGAGCCACCAGCTGCTATGTGGGAGACAACACGGATCTGATTCTGATGACAGAGGCGCTCAGGCTGGTGCGGACGCGGCTTGTCAATGTTATCGCGAAGCTTGCTTCCTTTGCCCAGCGTTACCGGGAGCTGCCCACTCTGGCTTTTACGCATTTTCAGCCGGCACAGCCGACCACGGTGGGAAAGCGGGCAACCCTTTGGATCAATGAGCTGATGCTGGATTTGGAGGATCTGAACCACTGCCTTTCCACCATAAAGCTTCTGGGCTGCAAGGGAACCACAGGTACGCAGGCAAGCTTCCAGGAGCTGTTTGACGGTGACAGCGAGAAAATCAGAAAAATTGATCCGATGATCGCAGAAAAGATGGGCTTTTCTGCCTGTGTCCCGGTGTCCGGGCAGACCTATTCCAGAAAAACAGATACCCGCGTTCTGAATGTGCTGGCGGGAATCGCCCAGAGTGCGCACAAATTTTCCAATGATATTCGGCTTCTGCAGCATCTCAAGGAGATCGAAGAGCCCTTTGAAAAGACGCAGATCGGATCCTCTGCCATGGCGTATAAGAGAAATCCCATGCGCTGTGAGCGCATGGCGTCCCTCGCCGATTATGTCATGAGCGACGTCATGAATCCGATGCTGGTGGCCAGTACCCAGTGGTTTGAGCGGACGCTGGATGACTCTGCAAACAAGCGGCTTTCCGTGCCGGAGGGCTTCCTGGCAGTGGACGGAATTTTGCAGCTGTATCTGAACGTGGCAGACGGGCTCGTGGTATACCCCAGAGTCATAGAAAAGCGCCTGATGGCGGAGCTTCCGTTTATGGCGACCGAAAACATCATGATGGATGCGGTGAAGGCAGGCGGAGACCGTCAGGAGCTGCACGAGAAAATCCGCAGATTGTCGATGGAAGCGGGACGGAGCATAAAGGAGGAGGGAAAGGAAAATGATCTCCTGGAACGGATCGCGGCAGATCCCGCCTTCAAGCTTCCGCCGGAAGCACTTAAAAAAACGCTGGAACCGAAGCGATACATCGGCAGAAGCGGGGAGCAGGTGGAGGAGTATCTCAGGGAGGTTGTGGATCCTGTGCTGAAGGAGTACCAGGCGGTTCTCGGGGAGAAGGCCGAGATTCAGGTGTGACGGGAGAAACCAAAGCCCACGGAGAGACTTCGAATGCCGGAAGCAGGGAGCATCATCTGCATGCCGGAAGCAGAAAGTACCGCCTGCAAGCAGGAAGCAGGGAGCATCGTCTGCATGCCGGAAGCAGGGAGCATCGTCTGCATGCCGGAAGCAGAAAGGACCGCCTGCATGGAGGAAATGCGGCGGGTAATCTAGAAGAAACCAATCAGAAATCAACATAACAGATGACGAGGTGAAGCGATGTCAGTAAAAGCAATTGTAGGAGCAAACTGGGGAGATGAAGGCAAGGGGAAAATCACGGATGCACTTGCACAGGAAGCGGATATTGTGCTCCGCTTTCAGGGAGGAGCCAATGCGGGGCACACCATCATCAATTCTTATGGGCGCTTTGCCCTGCACCTTCTCCCCTCCGGGATTTTTTCAAAGAACATTACCAATGTGATCGGAAGCGGCGTGGCACTTCACGTTCCGTCCTTTGTGAAGGAGCTGGAATCCGTGGTGGGACAGGGCGTTCCGACCCCGAACATTCTCATCTCGGACCGGGTGCAGCTGCTGATGCCCTATCACATTTTGCAGGATAGCTATGAAGAGGCGCGTCTTGCGGGAAAAGCCTTCGGTTCCACCAAGTCCGGAATCGCTCCGTTTTATTCCGATAAATATGCAAAGATCGGGATTCAGGCCTGCGAGCTTTTTGACGAGGATGCGTTGGCAGAGAAGCTTGAAAATATCTGCACGCTGAAGAATGTTCTGTTCACCCAGCTCTATCACAAGGAAGCGCTGAAGGCAGAAGAGCTGCTGGAGACTCTGAGAGAATACCGCGAAGCAATTGCGCCCTACCTCTGCGATACGGGGGCATTTCTGACCAATGCGCTGAAGGAGGGCAAGACGGTGCTGGCAGAGGGGCAGCTGGGATCCCTCAAGGATCCGGACCAGGGCATTTATCCCATGGTGACCAGTTCCCATACTACGGCAGCTTACAGCGCCGTCGGCGGCGGATTCCCACCGTTTGAAATCAAGGATATCGTGACCGTCACCAAGGCCTATTCCAGTGCCGTCGGAGCGGGAGAATTTGTCAGCGAGATTCTGGATGAGGCCGCGGCGGAGGAGCTCAGAAAGAGAGGCGGAGACAAGGGGGAATACGGAGCCACCACCGGACGCCCGCGAAGAGTCGGCTGGTTTGATACGGTTGCAACGCGCTACGGCTGCCGTGTGCAGGGAGCCACAGAGGTGGCACTGACCGTTCTGGATGCGCTTGGATATTTGGATGAGATTCCGGTCTGCGTGGGATATAAGCTGGACGGGACGGTGATCCGGGACTTTCCGACCACGCCGGAGCTGAAGCGCTGCAAGCCTGTGCTGAAGATGCTGCCCGGCTGGAAAACCGACATTCGGGGAATCCGGCGCTATGAAGAGCTGCCGGAAAACTGCAGAGCCTATATTGAATTTATTGAAAAAGAAATTGAAGTTCCCATCACCATCGTGTCCAACGGACCGGGCAGAGAGGAACTTATTTATCGGTGACGCGAGATGAGCAAAAACCCGTAGATCACGGCGGGAATCGTCACATCCAGGAAGATCAGCGCCCGGAGGAGCGGGAGCTGATCTTCTTTTCCTGAGACTCCCACCATCAGCGTCGCGCCGAACAGAAGCAGAAGAAGGAAAATAAGAAGAGCAGCCAGCCCCCGTCTCCACCCGGAGGGTCGGTTGTCTGATTGTTTAGAAGACCGTCTCATGCTTCGCCTCCCTTCTGCACATCCTCCGCCAGCACTTCCCATGTCTCGTAGTGCTTCGTCAGCGCAGCTTCCGCGCGCTCCTTTTGTTTTTGAAGCTCCAACAGAGCGGCGGCATCCCGCTGAAGCCCGGGATCGGAAAATGAGGATTCGATGGTTGCAAGCTCCTGTTCCAGAGCATGAATTTCTGCTTCACATGCTTGAAGCGAAGCCTCTCTCTTTTTTCGGAGCGCCTTCTGCGCCTTGTCGCTCTCCCAGCCTGCACGTCCGCCGGAGGGGACGGTTTCACCGGCTTCGCACGGGGGCTTGTTGCCCGGGGCGGGGTCTGGGACAGCCATATGCGCCTGCTCCACATCCTCCCGCTTCTCCAGATAATAGTCGTAATTTCCGATGTAATTGAAAAGCGCGCCCCGGGTCAGATTCAGAATGCGGGTGGCTGTTCGGTTGATGAAATAACGGTCGTGGGACACGTAGAGCACTGTGCCGGGAAAGGATCGAATTGCCTGCTCCAGCACCTCCTTGCTCACCATGTCCAGATGGTTGGTGGGCTCGTCCAGAATCAGGAAATTGGCGCGGGAGAGCATCAGCTTTGCCAGGGAGATGCGCCCCTTTTCTCCCCCGGAGAGCTGGGAGATACGCCGAAAGACATCCTCCCCGGTGAAGAGAAATGCGGCGAGAAGGTTGCGGATCTCTGTGTTGGACATATCCTGCCGACTGTCCTGTAATTCCTCAAACAGAGTCTTTTCGGGGTGCAGCACCTGATGCTCCTGATCATAGTAGGCAAGTGTGACCCGGGCGCCGAGTGTTACGCTTCCCTCATCCGGGGACAGCAGTCCGGTGAGAATTTTAAGAATGGTGGTCTTGCCGCTGCCGTTGTCGCCGATGATGGCCACATGCTCTCCCCGCTTCAGGCGGAAGCCAAGCCCCCGAAATAACGTGTTGGAACCGAAGGACTTGGAGATGCCGTTCACCTCCAGCACATCATTGCCGCTGCTCTCGGTCATGTGAAAGTGAAGCGCCATGTCAGCCTTTTGTTCTGCGGGGCGGAGGACCCGTTCCATTTTCTCCAGCATTTTTTCACGGCTTCTCGCCCGCTTGATGGATTTTTCCCGGTTAAAGGAGCGAAGCTCGGCTATGACTGCCTCCTCGTGTTTCAGCTCCTGCTGCTGATTGAGCCATGCCTTCTGTCTTGCTTCCCGGAGCGCAGCCTTTTTCTCTGTGAAAGCCGTATAATTTCCGAGGTAGCCGGTGACCGTCCCCTGTTCCACATCGATCACGCGATTTACAATCCGATCCAGAAAGTACCGGTCGTGGGAAACAATGAGCACGGCGCCCGGGTAATTGATAAGGTAGGTCTCCAGCCACTCAATGCTGGCCAGATCCAGGTGGTTGGTGGGTTCGTCCAGAAGAATGAGATCCGGCTGCTCCAGCAGAAGCTTTCCGAGAAAGACCCGGGTCTTCTGACCGCCTGACAGCGTGTGGAGAGGCTGGTGAAACATGCACTCGGAAAAGCCGAGACCTGTGAGAACTCCCTTCACCCGGCTCCTTGCGGAATACCCGTTCTGTTGCTCATAGGTTTGCTCCATGCGGGAATAGGCGTCGTAAAGCGCCTCCAGCTCCGCTCCCTGCCGGTGCTTCATTTGCTCCTGCAGATCCCGCATGCGCGCTTCCAGGTCCAGCAGAGGCTGGATCACCTGCGTCAGCTCCTCCAGTATGGTGAGATCAGAATCGAGATTGTTGTTCTGATGCAGATATCCCATGGTGCAGCCTTTTTTTATTGAGACATCGCCGGAATCTGCAGTCAGCTCTCCTGCAATCAGATTGAAGAGGGTGGTCTTTCCGGCGCCGTTTAATCCTACGACTGCTGCCTTGTCCTTCTCATTTAAAAAAAAGGAGGCATCCGTTATGATGGCATTGCCTGAAAAGGTCTTTGTCAGGTGAGAAACATTCAGAATCATGGCTGCTCCTTCAGTGATTTTATTCAGCCTCAGTATATCCGAATGCGAGGCGCTTGACAATAAGTGCAGGCTTCCGGTGAAGGGGAAAAATAAAAATCGGGGCCATCTGTTCCATAAAGAAGCAGTGTGGTATAATAAAAGGTCCTAAAAAGCTTACAGGGAACCGGCGGCGCAACACCCGGCCGGAATGGAAAAAGGAGAGATATTTATGATGGAAGAGGGTGGAATACGGAACAAAAAAGATAAAAGGAGCAGAAAGCGGCAGGTGATACTTACCTTGCTCCTCCTTATGGCATTCAGTCTGTTTCCGGGAGCAGGAACCGCATTTGCGGAGGAAACATATGCTCTGTACTTTGATATGGATATCCATGTCTATCCGGATCCGGGCCATGGGCATACAAAACCCGGAGGGGACGGGTTCAACCGTCCTGAACTGGAAGAAATGTGGAGAGAGCTTCCAATCACGATCACCGACTCCAAGGGCCATTCTTTTTCGGCGGAGACCTCCTTTGTTCCGGGTGCCGACAGCCTTGTCAGATACGGCGGTCGGTATTCCCGAGGGGAGGAGCTGACCGTGGCAGTGGATTCCGAAAAGCTGAAGAACCCCTACTGCCTGACGGATTCATCGGAAAGCAGCCATAGCTGCGGCCGCGTATATCTGGAACCTTATACGAAGTTTAAGCTTCCATATAAAACCAATAAGAATATGTATGATCCGGGAATCAACAGGGTGAAGCCCACCATGCGGGTGCTGATTTCGATCGGATATATGGATGTCAAGTTTGACTTACAGGGCGGAATGATTGGCGGAAGCGGGGATTCCATCATCCGTCATGTGAAAAAGGATAATTCTGTGGATTTTCCGCAGGACCCGAAAAAGGAAGGCCTGACATTCGGCGGGTGGTACACGCAATTTCCGGAGACCTACCAGGGGAATCCGCAGCCGAATGCAGGAAAAAAAGCGTATTGGACGAAGGACAGCCGCTTTTCCGACTACAGCTGTGACTGGAAAATCTGGAACGACAAATTAATCGATCCGATATACGACGATATTTTTGTCCTGCGAGCCAAATGGAATGCAGAAGTCACCTTTGATTCGGAGGGCGGAAGCCTGGTGCAGCCGCAGCTGGTGGCAGAGGGAGATCGGGCAGACCGACCGGAAGCGCCAAAGAAAGATGGATTTACATTTCTTGGATGGGAGACGGAGAAGGGAGAGCCCTATGACTTCACAGCCCCTGTGACAGGGCACATGAAACTCAAGGCAAAGTGGAGCCGGATCGAGGCAGGTAAGTTCCCCTTGTGGTTTGACTTTGACCTTTATAATCGGGGGAGCGGGCATATTTATTACGGCAATAATTTTATTGGGGTTCCGGAGATAGAAGAGATGTGGAGAAGGCTCCCCATTTCCGTGACGGACTCAAAGGGGCATACCGTGGAGGTTCCCCAGGTACTTCAAGGGGGAAAAAGAGACGGAGGCCGGTATTCCGAGGGGGAGGAACTGACGATCACAGTGGATCCTGCAGGAGTGCCGGAGGGGCACCACCTGTCCTATACGACTGTTTTCGGCGAGAACTATGTTATAAAAAAGGGGTATGCAACATTTAAAATCAGATATACCAAGAAATCCAATGGTTCCATGCGTGTTCGAATTCCGATTGGCTCCATGGATGTTCAATTCGATTTGCAGGGAGGAACCATTGGCGGAAGCGGGGATTCGATCATCCGTCATGTGAAAAAGGATAATTCTGTGGACTTTCCGCAGGATCCGAAAAAGGAGCATTGGACCTTCGGCGGATGGTACACGCAATTTCCGGAGTCCTACAAAGGACAGCCGGTTCGGAATGGTGGGAAACGGACGTATTGGACGAAGAAAGACCGCTTTTCCGATTATAATCGGGATTGGCAGCTATGGAACGAAACGGATTATGACCCGATGTATGACAGTGTTTTTCGACTGAGAGCGGAATGGAATGCAGAAGTCACCTTTGATTCGAACGGCGGGAGTCCGGTGCAGCCGCAGCTTGTGGCAGAGGGAAGGCAGGTAGGCAGGCCGGAAGATCCAAGGAGAGACGGATTTACGTTTTTCGGCTGGGAGACGGAGAAGGGAGAGCCCTATGATTTCACAACGCCCATGAGAGGACCCATGACGCTCAGGGCAAAGTGGAAACCGGATCCGCAGAACCCGCAGGACCCGCAGAACCCGCAGGACCCGCAGAACCCGCAGAATCCGCAGAACCCGCAGGATCCGCGGGAAGCGCAAAGAATACAAATTCGGGCACGTTGGAACGATGCCGGCTACAAGGACAAGCGTCCGTCTAAGGTGGCATTTCGCCTGATTCCCAGCCTTCCGGACGGCACCATCGTTGACCGGCTGATTCAGACCGTGACAGCGGAGGCGGCGAGCGGGTGGTATTGGGAAGGAAAGGTACCGGTGTATGCGAGTGCTTCCGATGCGGCGAGAGCCCGGAGAAGCATGTACCGATCGATGGCGGCGGAAGCAGCAGGGGATTTCGGCTCCGCCGAGGAATGGACCGGCGAGGGTGAGGAGTTACGGAAAAGCAGTGATTCCAACGCGGCAGAACGGGGCTTTCCCTATGAGGAGGGAATCCTTCTTGATTCCGGAATCACCAATGATCTGGAGGAGAGCGCCGGGGAGAGAGTACCTCTCCGGATAAACCCCACATCTGCCGCGGAAGGAATCCCGGTGCGGTCCGTTTTCAGCGGGGGACAGAACTCTTCGGGAAGAAGGATTCCGCTTTGCTGGAAGGTGGAAGCGGGTTCGGTTCCGGATTACAGCATTGAGATGACCAAGAACGGAGCAGGGGACGGAGATCATATCTGGGCGTTTACTTACAGTTTTAGAAGGCCCGGCGATTCCGGATCCCACGGATCTCCCGGAGATGAAGAGGGAACCGGCTCCGGCAGCTCAGGACGAAGCTCCGGCGGCGGAAATGGCCGCGTAATCGGTGCCTCTGCAGAGAGATCTCCTTCGGAACAGGCAGGACCCGGAGTCGAGATGAGCCGACCCCGGGCTGAGGTTGAGCCGCAGCCGGAGACTGAAATCGAAGGGAACCCGGCGGCTCCGAGTCAGACCACACCGGGCGGCACGCTTCCCAAGACTGGGGAAGCCGGGCAACTGCTGAGATTGCTCCTTCTTCCGATCTTACTGCTTGGAGCATGGGGAACCCTTCGAATAGGCGAGCGGTGAAAGCGTGCAACGTTTGGGATTCCCGGATCCAAAGGAGTTCGATAAGACCTTGGAATCGGCAGAAGGAAAGATAGCTTGAACAGGAGGGACGTACCCCCGGTCATGCGGTGCGTCCCTCCTGTTTTTGTGGGGTCAACTTGTGGAAAGATTGACAAGCACCGAAAAAATCACTATACTGGCTTGGATATTTTATCATATGGGACAGAGAGTTTCCCCCGGGAAAACCCGGTAGGAGAAGGTTAAAAAGTGAAAGAAAACATTTCCAAAGCAGTGATTTCCAGACTTCCGCGCTATTACCGGTATCTTTCCGATCTGATCGAGGAGAATGTGGATCATATTTCCTCCGGAGATCTGGCGAAGCGCATGCACGTCACGGCTTCTCAGATTCGGCAGGATCTCAATAATTTCGGCGGCTTCGGGCAGCAGGGATACGGGTATAATATCAGCTATCTGCATGGGGAGATCGGAAAGCTTCTGGGGATCGACCGTCAGAACAAGGTGATTATCATCGGCGCCGGGCACCTGGGTCAGGCACTGGCAAATTATCAGAATTTCAGCAAGCGGGGCTTCCTTGTAAAAGCACTGTTTGATATCGACAGCCGCGTGATCGGAACCGTGATTCGAGGGGCGAAGGTCTATGATCTGAAGGAACTGGAGCATTTCCTCCGGCAGAATGAGGTCGACATTGCGGCGCTCACCCTTCCCAGGGATCAGGCGACAGAGGTTGCCACGCGTCTTGTTGCGTCGGGGGTCCGGGCAATCTGGAATTTTGCACACACAGATCTGCAGCTGGGAGAGGATGTCCTGATCGAAAACGTGCATTTGTCAGAAAGTCTGATGCAGCTTTCCTACCGGATGCTTGCGGCGCGGGAGGGAAGCGGAGAGAACAGAAAAGAAATGCGAAAGAAGGCGGGAACCGCTCACGCGAAACGGGGCGCGGATTTCGGATTATGATAATTGGAATCGGAACGGATCTGGTGGAAATAGCGCGTGTGGAGAAGGCTTTGAAACAGAAGTCTTTTCTGATGTGCGCCTTTACGGAGAGGGAACGCCGGCAGTCAGGAGAAAGCAGCTCCTTTCTGGCCGGCTGCTTTGCTGTCAAGGAGGCAGTCGCCAAGTGCCTGGGAACGGGATTTTCCGGGTTTTCCCCCAGGGAGATCGAGGTGCTGAGAGATGGGAGAGGAAAGCCCTACGCCACGCTTCTTCACGGAGCGAAGGAGCGGTGCCGGGCAATCGGAGGAACGGCAATCTCGGTCTCCATCAGCAATACGAGGACACTGGCACTGGCATTTGCTGTGCTGGAGAGGGAGGATCCCCCGCCTGATCCCGGAGAGACAGGGGACGGAGCGTGTGCGCCTGGAAATGGGGCAGAGGGGAAACAAGCCGGATCGTCCGGTGAAGAAGCCGACAGGGACAATGGGAGCATCGAAGCGGGAGGAAGCCATGAGAGCGTATGATGGCATTCGGATGTACGAGCTTTCGGATCTGAGTCTGATCCCGCCGCGGGCGCCGACTGCAAATAAGGGAAGCTGCGGACACGTTCTGGTGATCGCAGGATCCAAGGGAATGAGCGGGGCCGCGTATCTTTCCGCCCTGGCTGCTTACCGAACCGGAGCCGGTTTGGTGCGTATTTTGACCCCGGAGGTAAACCGTGCAATTCTGCAGATTCAGCTTCCGGAGGCGGTGATCGCGGTGTATGAAGAGGAGACGCTTCTTAGAGAACGGGAGGCGTGGAAGGCGCAGCTTTCGGATCTCATCGCGTGGAGCAGCGTGATTGTGCTGGGTCCGGGACTGGGAAGAGAGCCCTATGTGAGGCGTCTGGTGGGAGATGTGATGGAAGCATCCTATGTACCGGTCATCGTGGATGCCGACGGCTTGAATGCCATTGCGGAGGAGCCGTCTCTCACAGGCTTTTACACGGAAAACATGATTTTGACTCCGCATGTAGGGGAGTTTTCAAGGCTGACAAATCGCCCCTTGGAGGAGATTCTTGGTGATCTTTCCGGTGCGGCAGCTGCCTATCGGGATCGCTACGGCGTGACGATCTGCCTCAAGGCATCGGAATCCGTGACTGCGACGGTGGACGGCGCATTGTATCGAACGGCATCCGGCACCGCTGCTCTTGCTAAGGCAGGGAGCGGAGATGTGCTGACCGGCGTCATAGCGGGGCTGATTTGCCTTGGGTTTGATGAAGGACAGGCGGCCTCCTTCGGTTCCTTCCTTCATGGTCTCGCGGGACGGGAGGCGGCGAAAAAAAGTGCCGCACATGGAATTCTTGCGCGGGAAATTGCAGCGGAGATCCCGTGTGTGATGCGGCAGATACCGGGGATCACGGTGTAGGATCGGAGAAGAAATGGAAGAAACGGGAACGGTGCAAAAACGGGTCGCTGCGGAGATTGATCTGGATCGGCTGATGCAAAATGCGGAATGGCTCAAGAAAAAACTTGCCCCACATACCGCGTTTGCAGCCGTGGTAAAGGCAGATGGCTATGGGCACGGCGCGGTTCCCATCGCACGGGAGCTGGATCCGCTTGCGGATTGGTACTGCGTGGCAACGGCAGAGGAGGCATTGAATCTGCGGAGCCACGCCATTGGGAAGCCGATTCTGATTCTCGGTCCGGTGCCGGAAGAGCAGTACGAGGCACTCATTCAAGCGGAAGTCCGAATGCCTGTTTTTACAGCGGAGGAAGCAGAGGCGATGGGCAGGCAGGCGGAGAAGGTGGGGAAAAAGGCCTTGGCACACCTGGCGGTGGACACAGGGATGAATCGGATCGGCATCAAGCCGTCCCCGGAGGTAGTAAGCACCGCAAAGCGGATGGCAGAATCCTGCGGGCTTTTGCTGGAGGGTGCGTTTACCCATTTGTATCGCGCCGATGAGAGAACGCTTTCCTCCGCCCGCCGACAGTGCTTGCTGTTTCAGCATTTTCTGGAGGAACTGAAGCGGAGAGGCATACAGCCTGAGTGGTGTCATGTGGCAAATTCGGCTGCGATCATGAGAGGCATCGGAACCGATTTCCACATGGTGCGCGCCGGAATCGCAATGTACGGCATTGCGCCTTCGAGAGAGATGGAAGGAGAAACCCTCCCCCTCTCCCCCGTGATGTCGCTTCGAAGCCGGGTGAGCTATGTCAAGGAAATCGAGGCCGGCGAGGAGATCAGCTACGGAGGAATTTTTCGCTCCGAGCACAGCATGCGGGTCGCCACCGTTTCGGCGGGGTATGCCGACGGCTATCCCCGGTCTTTGAGCAACTGCGGCCAGGTTTTGATTGCCGGCAGGAGAGCCCGTATCCTGGGGCGCATCTGCATGGATCAGATGATGGTGGACGTGAGTGACAACCCGGAGGCAAAACGCGGCAGTGCGGTCACGTTGCTTGGGCAGGACGGGAGCGAGGCAATCACGTTGGAGGAACTGTCGCAGCGATCCGGCCGCTTTCCCTATGAATTTGTCTGCGATATCAGCAGACGGGTCCCGAGAGTCTATTTCCGAAAAGGAGTGCAGGTCGGAACAAAGGACTGGTTTCAGGATCGGTATGACAGCATCCGTTGAGCAACGGAACATGAAAGGAGTGGGATCGCTTTTCTATGGACAGTCCCTTACCCGGCATTGCAGGATTGATTGGATTCATCGTTTTAAATGCGCTGATGTTTGGCTTTGGCGCCGCAATACAGAATTTGAACGAGACCGCCATGACGCGGCGCATGGAGGCGGGAGACGAAAAGGCGACGCACATCATACGCATTATGAATCGTCCGGGGGCTTTTATCCACACGCTGCAAATTCTGTCCCTGCTCTCCGGCTTGATTGGCGGCGGTCTTTTGCTGCGGGCTTCGGCGGCGGCGCTTTCTGTGCGCTGCGCCGGCTTCTTCTCCCTTCCGGTGTCGGAAACGCTGACCGAGCTGGTTCTGTTTTTGCCTGTCACGGCGCTGATGGTAACGCTGGGTTCGGTGGTCCCCAAGCGCTTAGCGCGGCGGCAGCCGGAGAAATGGGCCTTCCGGTTTGTCAAAGCAGTGGAGCTTTTGATGAAGCTTTTGCTGCCGCTCCGTGTGCTGGTGCGGCTTTTGTCCCATCTTTTGCTTCACCTTGCGGGAATTGATCCCGATGGCCGAGAGGAGAACCTGACGGAAGAGGACATTATGTCTATGGTGAACGAGGGGCATGAGCAGGGCATCGTCGAGTCCGACGAGGCGGAGATGATCACCAATATTTTTGAATTGAACGACAAGAGCGCAGAGGACGTCATGACACATCGGAAGAATGTGGTGGCTCTGGACTGTGAGCAGACCCTTTCGGAGGCGGTGGATTTTCTCCTGCGGAAGGGGAGGAACTCCCGCTTTCCGGTTTATCGTGAGGACATCGACAACATTATCGGTGTGCTTCATATGAAAGACGCCATGATCTGCGCCCATGAAAAAAAGCACTTGAATGAGAAGCTGTCAGACATTCCCGGACTGTTAAGAAGCCCGCATTTCATTCCGGAAAGCAGGGCGCTGGACAGACTCTTTCGGGAGATGCAGTCCCAGAAAATCCATATGGCAATCGTGGTGGATGAGTACGGGCAGACTGCAGGCATTGTGACCATGGAGGATATTCTGGAAGAGATTGTGGGAAATATCGTGGATGAGTACGACAGTGAAGAGGAGACCATCACGGCGCTTCCCGACGGCAGTTGGATCATGAGCGGAATGACCCATTTGGACGAGGCGGAGGAGGCTGCGGGAATCCCATTTTGTGCGGAGGAAAAAGAAAACTTCGACACGTTGAACGGATTTCTGGTTGCCCGTATGGACCGCATCCCCAACGACGGCGAACGCCTCACAGTGCGGAGCCACGGATTTGATTTTCACATTCTCAGGGTACAGAACAAAGTGATTCGCAGCGTCAAGGTTGTCTGGTCCGGGGATAAAGGTTGACGCAAAAAAACGGCAGTGTTACTATTGTTACATTATTTCGTACAAAGGAGTTAGGATTCATGTCAGGACATTCTAAGTTTGCGAACATTAAGCATAAAAAAGAAAAAAATGATGCGGCGAAGGGAAAAATTTTCACGGTGATCGGCCGCGAAATTGCAGTGGCAGTTAAGGAAGGCGGACCCGATCCGTCCAACAACTCCAGGCTTCGGGATGTGATCGCGAAGGCGAAGGCAAACAACGTGCCGAACGATACCATTGAGCGCGGCATTAAAAAGGCGGCGGGCGATCTGGACAGCGTCAATTATGAGCAGAATACGTATGAGGGCTATGGTCCCTCCGGCGTCGCAATTATTGTGGAAACCCTGACGGACAACAAAAACCGCACGGCGGCCAATGTGCGGGCGGCCTTTTCCAAGGGAGACGGGAACGTGGGAACGCCGGGCTGCGTTTCCTTCATGTTCGACCGAAAAGGTCAGATCATCATCGACAAGGAGGAGTGTGAGCAATCTGCGGATGAGCTGATGATGTTTGCACTGGATTCCGGTGCGGAGGATTTCAGCGACGAGGAGGACAGCTATGAGGTGCTGACGGATCCGGAGGATTTTTCCGCCGTGCGGGAGGCATTTGAGAAGGCAAACATTCCGATGCTGGAGGCCGAGGTACGCATGATTCCTCAGACTTGGGTAACCCTTCCGTCGGAGGAGGACAAAAAGAAAATGCAACGCATCCTTGATCTTTTGGACGAGGAGGATGACGTTCAGGCAGTCTACCACAGCTGGGACGAGGAATAGTCGAAGGCGCGCAGGCTTCCGGGAGAAACATGGAGACCGCGCAATCGGATGGATGTGACCTTGGGCTGTGTGGGACAAGGCGAATTGAGAGGGCGAGGCGGAGATCCTGGCAGGGGATTCCCGCCTCGTTTCGTTCCGGGAGGGGAGAATATGGCAGGTGAATTTTTGCATGCAGTGTCAGCGGTGTTCATGATTTTTTGCCTGATGGCAGTGGGCTGCGGTCTGGGGGCAATGGGGTGGATCGGGAAGGCGGAGAAGCGGTTTATCGCCCGCTTTGTCGTCAACATCGCAGTGCCGATGAATTGCATTGTCGGCGTACTGAACCACTTGAATCGGGAGGGGCTCATGGAGATGCGGAGCATGTTTTTGGTTCCCATCTGCTGCATTCTCCTTTCCCTTTTCATCAGCATGGTTGCAGCGATGCTTTTGAAGCTTCCGGACAATCGCCGGGGCGTGTTCGTTTCGATGGCATTTCTGTCGAACACCATGTTCATCGGCTTGCCGATCTCGACACAGCTGTTCGGAGAAATCTCCGTACCCTATGTCATGCTGTACTATGCAGGCAGCACGATTTTTACGCAGACCGTCTCCGTTATTCTGGTTGAGCGTTCCGGGACAGGGCGGGAAGAGGAGAGAGACCTTCTTTCCTTCGGGAAAGGAATTTTGACAAAGCCGCCGATTCTTGGCGTGATCGCCGCCTTTCTTCTGCTGACGACGGGCATTCGGCCGCCGGAGATGGCAATGCGCTTCGCAGGATACCTGAGCGATACGGTGTCGCCGCTGGCTCTGATGTACTGCGGCTATGTGGTGTATGAGCTGGGGTTCCGAAACGTGAAATTTGAGCGGGGGATTCCTGCAATGCTCATCATTCGTCTCCTTCTGGCGCCGCTCATTTGTGCGCTGCTCTGTCGGGGGTTCGGTGTTGACGGTTTGGCGCGGCGCGTATTCATTACGGAGGCAGCCCTGCCGGTGGTGTCCCAGATCACCGTGATGGCAGGGGAATACGGAGCGGATGAGCAGTATGCGGCGGCGGGCTCCGTGCTCTCCACCATCGGGATATTTGTCACCATTCCGATTCTGATGCTGATTGTAAGATAAGATGATATACGCTTGTTGCGGCCTGTGGTAAAATAGAAAAAATTGGAGCTGAGGTGTGCCCGATCCGGGAGACAGCCGGGAGAGGCCGCGGACAGCTTTTGAGGAGTGCCATGAACGAATACAGGGAACTGGGAGCGGGAATGCATCCGGAGAAGCGTCGTAGAAAACGGGGCGGGAGAAGGTGCCGGACGGTTCAGAAGGCAGCGCTGATTCTTCTGGGAATCGGCTTGATTTGCGGCGCTGCCGTCTGCCTGAACGGAATGCCGCTGAGACGGGGCGGAAGATCCGGGCGCAGCACTGCGACGGCGGCGGATGCCTCTTTGCAGTCAGCACTTCCGCTTTCGGCGGAGGAACAGGCGAAACAGGAGAGAGAGGAAGCAGTGGAGGCCGTGATTGCCTCCTATCAGAACCTCGGCATTGTGGAGGTAGAGGGCTACCTAAACATTCACAACACCGGGGCACAGGGGTCGGACATCATCGGGAAATTGTACAATGGGAGCGCCTGTGAGATCCTGGATCAGACCGGGGACGGGTGGCTTCATATTCGTTCCGGCGGGATAGAAGGCTACGTGCATCCGGATTATGTGAAGACAGGAGAAGAGGCGAGAAAACGAGCACGGCAAGAAGTGAAGGAGCGGGCCATCATACAGGCGGATAAGCTCTATATCCGCTCGGAGCCGACGGTGGAGTCCGAGGCAGTGTTCACTGCGCTGAAGAATGAGCGCTATGAGGTGGAGGGACAGCAGGCCGGATGGATCAAGCTGAAGAGCGGCTGGATCAGCGATAAATACGCGGAAATCAGGCTTTCGCTCAATGAAGCGAGAAGGCTTGATTTAAGAGAGATGGTGCTGAATATGTACGATCGGCTGGGGGTTTCTGAGGTCGACAGCTATCTGAATATTCGCGCAGAAGCCAAGGAGGACGGCGCCATCATCGGCAAGCTGACCAGTAAGGCGGGCTGTGATATTCTGGGAACAGAGGGGGAATGGCTGAAAATCCATTCCGGTGACATCACCGGGTATGTGAAGGCTGAGTATATTGCGACAGGGCAGCAGGCGAAGGATCTTGCGATGCAGTATGCCAGTCTGATGGCAATCGTGACCACCGATGTACTGAACGCACGCTCCGAGCCCCGGGAGTCCTCTAAAATCTGGACGCAGATCAGTAACAGTGAGCGTTATCCGGTTCTGGAGCAGAGCGATGGCTGGGTTAAAATTGAACTGGAGGAGGAGCAGAGCTGTTACGTGAAGAGCGAGTTTGTGGATGTCCGCTACGCGCTGAATGAAGCAGTTCGTTTCTCGCCGGCAGAGGAGGCGGCGCAGGCCTCTCTTTCCAGAAGGCAGAAGCTCATCAATTATGCGATGCAGTTTTTGGGAAACCCTTATGTATGGGGCGGAACAAGCCTGACCAGGGGCTGCGACTGCTCCGGCTTCAGCATGCGGATCATGGAGCAGTTCGGCGTATCGCTTCCGCACTATTCCGGATCCCAGTCACAGATGGGAAGAAAAGTGTCATCCGCTGAAATCCGACCGGGAGATCTGGTGTTTTACTCCAATTCCGGAGGAAGAATCAACCATGTGGGAATTTATATCGGAAACGGGCAGCTGATTCACGCTGCGAGCCGACGATCCGGCATCAAGATTTCAAACTGGACGTATCGAAGACCGGCGACCATTCGAAATGTGCTTGGGGATTAGAAACCGGGAGAACTGCCGGATCGAGTGAGGAAGAATCGGTATGCCGGAAGACAGGAGGGGCGGGAAGAACAGGTGTTTCCCGTCCCGTTTTTGTGGTATACTGGGCAGGTGGCGGAAATTATGTTCGGAGGCATTCAGATTGGCGGGAAGAGGAAAAAACAGAAGGAAAACAGCGGCATCTGCGCGAAAAAGCCCGGCAAAAAGACGGGGAGGGCGGAGCACGAAGGGAGTGGGAACGAGGCAATCGGCGGAGCACCTGGAGCGGCAGAAACTGTACCGTTCGGAAGCGATTGTCATTTTTACCTTTGTTGCTTCGCTGCTTTTTCTTCTCAGTAATTTCGGGCTGTGCGGCGCGGCAGGTGCATCTTTGAAGGGGCTCCAGCTGGGGCTGTTCGGCGTGCTGGGGTATGTGTTCCCGCTGTTTTTGATTGTCTCTGTGGTATACGGGATTGCGAATCGGGAAAATGGAAGGGCGCTGTTTAAAATTCCTGCCGCTGTTTTGGCAGCTCTGTCTCTCGGCGGGATGATTCACCTGTTTGCGGGAGAAGCCTCCGTGGGAGCGGAGGATGCGGCTGCACTGTATCAGAGCGGGAGCGGGGGCGGTCTGCTGGGCGGGATGCTTTCATTGGCACTTAAGCATCTGCTGGGCAGTGCCGGCAGCTTTCTGGTTTTGCTCATGCTGTTCATCTTCATGCTGGTAGTCATCACGGAGCGCTCCTTTGTGGGGGCGGTGGGAAGGCGCGGAAATCAGGCGTATCGGAGAGCACAGCAGGATCTGGAGCATTACCGGGAGGAGAGAAGGATTCGTGCGGAGCAGCGCCGACGGGATGAGGAGGCACGGCGTGCGCACGAAGTGATGCTCCGCACAGGGCAGATTGATTTTGATGCGATTAAGCTCTCGCCGGAAGCAGAAGCAGATAAGGTCTCACCGGGGGCACATGCTGCCTTTCCGGAAATGGGCACTGTCTCACCGGGGGGGCATACTGCCTCACCGGAAATGGGTGCTGCTTTTCCGGAGGTGCATACCGCCTCACCGGAAATGGGTGCTGCTTTTCCGGAGGTGCATACCGCCTCACCGGAAATGGGTGCTGCTTTTCCGGGGGTGCATACCGCCTCGCCGGGAACAGGCGCTGCTTCGTCGGAGGCAGAGTATCCCTCTCCTTCCGTCATCCGCACGGAGCTGAGCCCTGCTTTTGAGCATGCACTTGCTGCGGCTTCGGCGGGTATACCGCAGGAACCGAGGGAGGAGCAGGCGGTGCCCCGCGGAGATTCTGCGGCCACGGATGATCAGAGGGAAAAAATCCCGGAGATGCCGGATCTTTCCGATGTAATGATTCCCCATACCGTGTTTGCCGATGAGGATCCCTATTTGAAGGAAGCATTTCAGCGTGCAGATGCCATATTAAATCGAAACGGAGACGAGCAGAAGCCTTCCAGTGGTTCTCCTGTTTTCCAGTGGGAATCAATGGATCCGGCATCGGAGGCGCCGATTCGGCAGAAGTCGGGGGAACCGGAGAGAAGGAACGTATTTTCCGGAGAAGCAGTGCAGAAGAATACAGAACCCGGGAAAAACCTCATGTCGGCAGAAGACGGCGCGGGAACAGAGGGCAGAGAGCGCTCAGAAGATGCCCTGCAAACGGAAGGCACGGAGCTCGGAGAGAAGGCAGATGCATTCGCCGCTCCGGAGAGAAGGGGCGGCGAAGTGTCACCGGATCCTCAGAATCGCGGAACCGGGACCGCAGGCAGCAGGATCCTTCCGGGAGATGGCGAGAGCGGAGCACACACAAGACAACCACGGCCCGGAATTTATCACTTTCCGCCGCTGGATCTCCTGGAGCGAGGGAAGCAGATCCCTCTTTCCGGTGCGGAAAACGAGTACCGGGAGACCGCCCGAAAGCTGCAGGATACCCTCCATAGTTTTGGCGTCGATGTAACGGTCACGAACTTCAGCCGAGGTCCGGCTGTCACCCGGTATGAGCTGACGCCTGCCCAGGGTGTGAAGGTGGGGCGGATTGTGGCGCTTTCAGATGATATCAAGCTGAGTCTTGCGGCTGCAGATATCCGGATTGAAGCGCCGATTCCGGGTAAATCCGCTGTTGGGATCGAGATTCCAAACAAGGAAAACAACACGGTTTATCTCAGGGATCTCCTTGAAAGCGAGGGCTTTCAGGGGAGCCGGGGGAAGCTGGCTTTTGCAGTCGGAAAGGATATCGGCGGTCAGCCCGTGGTGACAGATATTGAGAGAATGCCGCATCTCCTGATTGCCGGTGCAACGGGTTCCGGAAAATCGGTCTGCATCAACACCCTGATTATGAGTCTTCTGTACCGCTACCGTCCCGAAGATGTGAAGCTTATGATGATTGACCCGAAGGTTGTTGAGCTGTCCGTCTACAACGGCATTCCTCACCTTTTGATTCCCGTGGTGACGGACCCAAAAAAGGCGGCAGGAGCGCTGAACTGGGCTGTGGCAGAAATGACAGATCGCTACCGGAAGTTTGCGGACAGCTCGGTACGGGATTTAAAGGGGTACAATCAAAAGATTCTGGAAGCGGGAAGAAGCGGAAGTGTTTCCCCGGAGGAGCTGCCGGAATTACTGCCTCAAATTGTCATTGTGATCGATGAGCTGGCGGATCTTATGATGGTATCCAAAAATGAGGTGGAGGAAGCAATCTGCCGCATCGCACAGCTGGCGCGAGCCGCAGGCATGCATCTGGTGATTGCGACGCAGAGACCCAGTGTCAATGTAATCACAGGGCTGATTAAGGCCAACATTCCGTCCCGCATTGCATTTGCGGTATCATCGGGAGTGGATTCCCGGACGATTCTGGACAGTGTGGGAGCCGAAAAGCTTCTGGGAAAGGGGGATATGCTGTTTGCGCCCCAGGCGGAGCCCCATCCCATCCGCGTGCAAGGGGCCTTTGTATCGGATCACGAGGTTCAGAAGGTGGTGGAGTTTATCAAGAATGAGGAGCTGCCTCTTTCCTACGATCAGGAGACCGTTGCCCACATCGTACAGGGGGGAGAGAGCAAAGCCGCAGCCGCAGCCGCGGAACGGGATGAATTGTTCGAACAGGCGGGGCGCTTCATCATAGAGAAGGACAAGGCTTCCATCGGAAACCTGCAGCGTATGTTTAAAATCGGCTTTAACCGGGCGGCGCGGATCATGGATCAACTGAGCGAAGCGGGCGTTGTCGGGGAGGAACAGGGAACGAAGCCGCGGGACATCATTATGACAACAGAGCAGTTTGAAGCGCTGCTGAATCAGTCGAAGTAATGGGAGGTTGGACATGAATGTCATTGAAAAGGCGGAGCAAAGAGGCTTCCGGTATGAGCTGGTACAGGGAGAAAGGAAGGTTGAGATCAGGGGGATCTGCTACGATTCGCGCAAGGCTTTTCCGGGCTGCCTGTTTGTATGCATGCAGGGGGCAAGCTTCGATTCCCACCAGAAGCTTACAGATGTTTCGGCATCCGGTGCAGCGGCAGCTGTGATTGATCACGATTGCACACTCCCGGCGGGAATTACGATCCTTCGAGTACCGGATGCGCGGCTTGCACTGGCAGAGCTGTCTGCAGCCTGGTTCGACTTTCCGGCGGATCGTCTCACCCTGATCGGCGTGACAGGAACAAAGGGAAAGACCACTACGACCCACATGATCCGGGCGCTCCTGACACGGGCGGGAAAAAAGACAGGGCTCATCGGAACCAACGGAATCCTGATTGGAGAGACACACACACCGACCAAGAACACAACACCGGAGTCCTACGAGCTGCAGGAGGCATTTTCAAAGATGGTGCAGGCGGGATGCAGCTGTGCTGTCATGGAGGTTTCCAGCCAGGGACTGATGCTTCACCGGACAGGAGGCATTTTCTTTGACTGCGGCGTTTTTCTGAACCTTTCTCCGGATCACATCGGTCCTTCGGAGCACAAGAGCTTTGAAGAGTACCGGGATTGTAAGGCGCGCCTGTTCTCCCAGTGCCGATGGGGCTTTCTCAACGGGGACGATGAGAACGCAGCTTACATGGGGGCGCGGGCGCATTGCGAAGCGCTGTACCGCTTTGCGGAACGGGCAGAGGCCGACTTCCGGGCAGAGGATATCCGCTATGAGGCGGAAGACGGATTTGTAGGTCTTGCATTTACCTTTCGAGCTCCTGAGACCGAGGCGGTCACCGTGAAGGTGGGTATACCGGGGCGCTTCAACGCTGACAATGCATTGGCGGCACTGGCCGTATGCCGGAAGCTTGGTGTTGAGCGAAGTGTGCTCTCAGACGGCTTAAAGGATATCCGTGTCAGCGGTCGTATGGAAATTGTGTACTCCGGTGCCTTTACCGTCATGGTTGACTACGCGCACAACGCAGTGAGCATGGAGGCGCTTTTGGACACACTGAGAGACTACCATCCGAAGCGGCTTTCGGTTGTCTTCGGCTGCGGAGGAAACCGGGCGAAGGAGCGGCGCTATGCCATGGGGGAGATTGCCGGCAGAAAGGCGGATTTTTCCGTCATTACAGCGGATAATTCCCGCTGGGAGAAAACCGAGGACATTCTCTCCGATATTCGAGGGAGCATCGAAGGGACGGGAGGTGCTTTTATTGAAATTGCGGACAGAAGAGAAGCCATCTTCTATGCCATCAGGCACGCAAGGCCGGGAGATATGATTGCCATCATCGGCAAGGGGCACGAGGATTATCAGGAGATCAACGGTGTGCGGCATCACTTCTCGGATCGGGAAACCGCGGAAGCGGCGCTTTCCGAATTGGCTTGCTGCAAATGACGGAGTAAAAAAGAGAAAGGAATCCCATGGACTGTCCTCAGCGTCCTGATGCGGAAAGGAGAGGCTTTTGTTAAATCACTATCTTTTATTGGCAGCTCTGGTGCTCCTTTTTTGCGTGGCACTGAATCATATCTCCCTTCGAACCGGCATTCCGGTGCTGCTGGCCTTCATCGGGCTGGGCATGATGTTTGGATCGGACGGGGTGGTGAAAATTGCATTTGACAACTATGAGCTGTCGGAGACGATCTGCAGCTTCGCCCTGATCTATATTATGTTTTCCGGCGGATTTGAGACGAACTGGAGTCGGGCCAGATCGGTGTCCGGACAGGCGATTCTTCTGTCGAGTGCGGGGGTGGTGCTGACAGCGCTGGCGCTCTGTCTCTTTGTCCACAGCTTTTTAAAGCTCCCCTGGAATGTGAGCTTCCTGATGGGCGCCGTGGTCAGCTCAACGGACGCCGCCGCGGTGTTTTCTCTGCTGAAGTCAAAAAAGCTGAGCTTAAAACACAATACGGCTTCCCTTCTTGAGGTGGAGAGCGGAAGCAACGATCCCTCCGCCTATTTGCTGACACTCATCGGCATTGCCATGTGTGCAGGCGGACAGAGCGTACTTCAATTTATGATGCTGATCGTAAAACAGATCGGACTGGGGCTTTTACTCGGAGTGCTCATCGCCCGGATCAGCATTTATGTGGTTCAGCACTACGATATTCGCGACGGAAGCTTTGATTTTATCTTTGTCGTGGCCGTGGCCTCCATGACCTATTCTCTCAGCACGCTCGTTGGTGGGAACGGATACCTGGCAGTCTATCTTTGCGGAATCATTCTCGGCAATGTGAGCTTTCGGGGCAAGTCCGATGTCATCCGATCGCTGGAGGGACTCAGCAACATCATGCAGATTTTGATCTTCTTCCTTCTGGGTCTTCTGGTTCATCCGTCCCGTCTGATCGGCGTATTCGGAATGACTGTTGCCATTGCACTGTTTTTGACACTCGTGGCGCGGCCGCTGGCCGTATTCCTCCTTATGCTTCCGTTCCGCATGCCCTGGAGGCAGCAGCTCCTGATTTCATTTGCAGGTCTAAGGGGCGCCTCGGCCATTGTATTCTCGATTATGGCCATTACCCGCGTGTCGGGGTACTCGTTCCTCTTTGATGCGACTTTTGCAGTTGTCCTGCTGTCCATTCTGGTTCAGGGAGGACTGCTGGCTCCCGTTTCTGCCGCACTTGACATGATTGATTTCGAGGGAGATGTCATGAAGACCTTCAACGATTACACGGCGGAGGTTCCGGTTGAATTCATTCGATGCCCGATCCCGAAGGGGCATGTCTGGGAAAATCGTTCTCTGGCACAGATCACTTTGCCGCCAAAGACGCTGGCGGTGCTCTTGAAACGGGACGGGCAGGACATTGTTCCCAACGGCAGCACGGTTTTGCATGAAGGAGACGAGCTGATACTGACCGCGGTCACCTCCCGGGACAAGACGGATATCCGATTGTTTGAACTTGTGGTGGAGAAGGACAGTGAACAGCTGAATCGGAAGATCAAGGATCTCAGACTGAAGGCCGGGCAGCTGGTGATTCTGATTAAGCGCGGAAATGCGGTGCTGATTCCCCATGGGAATGATGTGATACGGGAGCACGATGTTTTGGTTATGAACGATGTGAAGCAGAAGGAGAGTCGATGAAGAGAATAACAGTGAAGGAGGTGGCACGCGCCTGTGGGGGGCGATTGCTCCTCGGGGATGAGGAAGCAGAGATTTCCCATATCTGTATCGATTCCAGAGAGGCGGGAAGAGGAAGCCTGTTTGTTCCGTTTGTAGGAGAAAACGTGGATGCCCACCGCTTTCTTTCGGACGTCAGGAGAAGAGGAGCTGCTGCGGCTCTGACTTCGGAGGGCTTTGCAGGGCTTACGACAAAAGAGGGGGCAGAGCCCTTTGCCCTGATTGCCGTGGAGGACAGCCTGGAAGCGTTGCAGCGCTTAGCTGCCTCCCGGCGAAACCGCATCCCCTTTCCGCTGGTGGGCGTGACGGGAAGCGTGGGAAAAACCACAACGCGGGAAATGATCGCCACAGCGCTGTCAGCCGGGAAGAGGGTCTATCGGACGCCTGCCAATCATAACGGTCAGATCGGCGTCCCGCTTACGCTCCTCGGCGTGGAGGATGACTATGATATCGGGGTCATTGAGATGGGAATGAGCATGCCGGGAGAGATGACAAAGATCAGTGCACTCGTGCGACCGGATACGGCGGTTCTCACCAACATCGGCTATGCCCACATCCAACAGCTTAAGACCCAGGAAGCAATTCTTGCGGAGAAGCTGCATATTCAGGACGGCATGGCGGAGCACGCCGTTGTCTTTCTGAACGGAGAGGATCCGCTGCTTCGGAGTTGCCGGCTTCGGGACGGTCTTCACCCGGTCTTTTACGGAATGGGGGAGGACTGCCAGGTGCAGGTGAAGGATGTAACAATGGAAAACGGATGTGCGCACTTCACGGCTGTCGCAGGGGGACAGAAAACAAGGGTCAGACTCCGGGTTTTCGGTGCACATCAGGTTCTGAATGCGGCAGCGGCCCTTGCGGTCGCCGCGCATTACGGGGTGGATTTGGATGGAGCGGCGGAAGCGCTCTCGGGATTTCAGGGCTTCCGGCATCGTCAGCAAATCTTCTTCGTGAACGGTGTGACCTGGATCGATGACAGCTACAATGCAAGCCCGTCATCCATGCAGGCGGCGCTCGCCATACTGGGGAGCATTCAGAATGCTGCCCGGCGGATTGCCGTGCTGGCGGATATGAAGGAATTGGGAGAACAGGCGGAAGCCCTGCATGAGGAGATGGGACGAACCCTGGCCGCCGGAAGAGAGGCGGACATGGTGTTTACGCTGGGAGAGCTGGGGGCATTGATCGGAACGGCCGCAAAGAAGGAAAATCCCGCCATTTTGGTTCGAAACGTTTCTTCTCTTTCGGAGCTGGAGTCGGCACTCCGGGACACGATTCAGGCGGGAGATGCCGTCCTTCTAAAGGGGTCCAACAGCATGGGCCTTTCTCAGCTGGCAGATCACATGACAGGGGGATGCAAAGCGGAATAGAAGGAAACTGCCCGCTGCTTTCCCTGCAGGGAAAGAAAGAAGGTGTTATGTCTTTGTCCGGAGAAAAAGGAACGGAGGCGAAAGAAGGGGCAATGGCAGAGCAGAGACGGGAAGCAGGGTCAAAACGGCGGGGGCTGTTCGCAAATGTCATACTCAGCATCACAAACGAAAGCGTGGATCGCCCGTTTACCTATGCAGTTCCCGAAGCGCTGGAGCCTCTCCTCTCCCCCGGAACCGCGGTGAAGGTTCCGTTCGGAAAGGGGAATCATCTGAAAACCGCATACGTGCTCTCCCTGCAGAGGGAGGCGCCGCCGGGCAGCTTCGCCATCAAGGAGATTGCCGGGTGCTCGGAGAAAGAGGTCTCCGCAGAGGAAAAGCTGATGGAGCTGGCAATCTGGATGAAGGAGCATTACGGCTGCATGCTGCATCAGGCGCTGAAAACCGTGCTGCCGGTGAAGCAACGCGTCCAGAGACGGAAGAGGACCGAGGAGGAACTGCTCCCGGAAGAAGCACAGGGCCCTTCGTTTCCCCTGACTCCGGAACAGCGCGCCGTGATTTCCCGTTTTCAGCGTGACCGTACATCCGGAAGACGGGAGCGCTATTTGCTCTACGGTGTCACAGGAAGCGGAAAGACGGAAGTCTATGCAGAAATGATACGGGAGACACTCAGGGAGGGACAGCAGGCAATTTTGATGCTTCCGGAAATTTCCCTCACCTTTCAGACCGTGCGGCGTCTGAGACAGCTGTTCGGGAGCCGGGTGGCGATTATTCATTCCAAACTCTCTGCAGGAGAGCGGTACGAGCAGTTTCGCCGGGCTGCCACCGGAGAGGCAGATATCGTCGTCGGGCCTCGCTCCGCGGTGTTTGCCCCCTTTGAAGAATTGGGGCTGATTATTGTGGATGAGGAGCATGACGGGGCGTATAAAAATGATACGGTACCCCGCTTTGAAACGCGGGATGTGGCGGAAAAGAGGGCGGAGCTTTCCGGCGCATCGCTGGTGCTCGGAAGCGCCACCCCTTCCGCCACCGCATGGAGCCGGGCAAAGCAGGGGGATTATGTTCTTCTGGAAATGAGGCAGCGGGCGGTGAGCGGCGCGCGCCCTGCGACGGTGCATGTGGTTGACTTGAGGGAGGAGCTGAGGGGAGGAAACCGCTCTGTGTTCAGCGGTCTGCTGCAGCGCCTGATCTCAGATCGCCTCAGGAAAGGGGAGCAGAGCATTCTCTTCATGAACCGAAGAGGCTACTCCCATTTTGTCTCCTGCCGTTCCTGCGGCAACGCGATTCGCTGCCCCCACTGCGACGTCTCCCTCACGCTTCACAAAAAGGAGCGCCTTATCTGCCACTACTGCGGCTACACCATACCGCTTCCCAAGCGCTGTCCTGACTGCGGATCCCCGTTTATTGCGGCCTTCGGAACGGGGACACAGAAGCTGGAAGCGCTGACCGAAGCCATGTTTCCGAAGGCGCGGGTTCTCCGCATGGATTCGGACGCGGCAGCCGGGAAGCATGCAGGACATGATATCCTGAAGGCGTTTCGAGACGGAGAGGCGGATATTTTGATCGGAACCCAGATGGTGGTGAAGGGACACGATTTTCCGAATGTCACGCTGGTGGGCATCATGGCGGCGGATACGGAGCTCTACGTCAGCAGCTACACCAGCGCGGAGAGAACCTTTCAGCTGCTCACCCAGGCGGCAGGACGGGCAGGGAGAGGAACACGACCGGGGGATGTGGTGATTCAGACCTACCGCCCGGAGCACTACGCCATCCGCAGCGCTGCAGCCCAGGATTTTCGCGGGTTTATGGAGGCGGAGATGGCTTACCGGGAGGCGGGAGGATATCCGCCTGCCCTGCATCTTCTGACGGTTCAGCTGTCCTCCCAGAATGAGATGAGTCTGGTGCGGTCGGCTGCCTTTTTGGAGACCTGGCTGGAACAACGGGCGAAGCAGTGGAGCGTCACCTGGATCGGGCCGGTGGACGCAGGGATTTACAAAGTTCACGATTACTTCAGAAAATTATTCTACATTAAGCATAGCTCCTATGATATACTGTTAGACATTAAAAATGGGGCGGATTCGGCCTTTCATGCGGAATTTCCGAGGGGGATTTCCGCCCTGTATGATTTTTCCTGAATGGATTTCGGAGGCATTGATGGCAATCAGAACAATACGTGAGATCGGCGATCCGATCTTAAATAAAAGGGCGAAAGAGGTGAAGGAGATGACACCTCGGATGAAGGAACTCATCTCGGATATGTACGATACCATGAGACATGCAAACGGGGTCGGGCTTGCGGCGCCCCAGGTCGGAATTTTGAAGCGCATCATCGTAATTGAGACGGACGAGGAGAGCAGCTACACGCTGATCAACCCTGTGATCCTGAAACGGGAAGGGGAGCAGCGGGGATATGAGGGTTGTCTCAGCGTCCCGGGAAAAACAGGAATCGTAACCCGTCCCAATCAGGTGGTATGTGAAGCACTGAACGAACGGATGGAGCGCTGCACCATCGAAGCGGAGGGTCTCCTTGCCCGCTGCATCTGCCATGAGATGGATCATTTGGAGGGCCATCTCTACACGGAAATTGCAGAAGAGCTGATGGACAATGAGGAATTGGAGGAAAGCAGGGAGAATACGGAGAGCGGCACATGAAGATCGTATACATGGGGACTCCGGATTTTGCGGTTGCACCGCTGAATGCGCTGATCCGGGCAGGACATGAGGTAACGCTGGTGCTTACGGGAGAAGATAAGCCCCGGGGAAGAGGACAGGCAGTTCATTTTCCTCCCGTTAAGGAGGCGGCGCTGGCAGCTGGAATTCCGGTGCTTCAGCCCCGAAATATGCGGGATCCCTCCCTGCTGGGAGTCTTGAGGGAGAGCGGAGCAGAGCTGTTTGTCGTGGCAGCGTACGGCAAACTTCTTCCCAGGGAAATTCTTTCAATTCCCCGCTTTGGCTGCGTCAATCTTCACGGATCCCTTCTGCCCGAGTACCGCGGGGCGGCGCCGATTCAACAGGCAGTGATTGACGGAAGGGAGAAAACCGGGATCACTACCATGCGGATGAACGAAGGACTGGATACCGGCGATATTTTGCGGCAGTATCCGATTCCCATTGCTGCGGATGAAACCGGCGGTTCCCTGTTTGAAAAGCTGGCTGCACTGGCTGCCGAAGCAATTCTGGACACGATCATCGGGCTGGTTGCCGGAGAGATTGAGGCGAGACCCCAGGGGGAGCAGGGAAGCTCCTATGCTCCCATGCTGAAAAAGGAAATGGGAAATATCTGCTGGACGGATTCGGCGGCTCGGATTGAGCGACGGATTCGGGGCCTGAGCCCCTGGCCGGGATGCTACAGCTTTTTGAATGGAACGATGCTGAAGATATGGAAGGCGCAGACAGCGGAATCCGAGCCGCAGGGGGGGAGCCGGGAGGCAGAGCCCGGAACCATCTCAGCCCTTCGGGCCGGGAAGCTTTGGGTACAGACCGGAGACGGGTTTCTTATTTTGGATGAGGTGCAGCCGGAAGGGAAGAAGCGCATGCGAAGCGAGGACTATCTGCGGGGTGCAAGAATCCGGGAGGGAGCGCGCTTTTCTGACCGGCGTTCCGGCTGACAGGAAAACCGGAGCTTTTCGCTTCGGACGGTCTGTTGCCTTGTAACAGAGGATTTTATGAAAACCGGTCCCGGAGAGACGGCTTTGACGAAAGGAGCATGACAAATGTACGGATACGGCGGATACGGGTTTTTCTTTGACCCGACATACATACTGGTGCTGATCGGCATTCTCCTCACAGTGCTGGCATCGTCCCGTATGAACAGTACCTTTTCAAAATATGTGCGGGTTCCCAGCAGCACCGGGCTGACCGGATGTGAGGTTGCAAGGAGAATATTGGAGGCAAACGGAATTTATGATGTGACGGTTCAGCCGATTCCCGGAAATTTGACGGATCACTACGACCCGGTCCATAAGACACTGGGGCTGTCAGAGCCGATTTACAACTCGAGCAGCGTAGCGGCGATCGGGGTTGCGGCACACGAGTGCGGTCATGCCATTCAGGACAACAGAGATTACATGCCGCTTCGAGTCCGCTCCGCCATGGTTCCGCTGGTGAACATTGGCTCCAATGTCAGCTGGCCGATGATTCTGATCGGGCTTCTGATTGCCCAGTCCGGACTGTATTTCGGCTACCGGATGATGAGCATCGGAATTGTGTGCTTCGGCCTTGCCGTTTTATTTCAGCTTGTGACCCTTCCGGTGGAATTGGATGCCAGCAGAAGAGCACTGAAACAGCTGGGGGAGACAGGAATTCTTCCTCCGACTGAAAAAGGCGCCGTGAGAAGGGTTCTTTCCGCGGCGGCCATGACCTACGTCGCATCAGCGGCAGCCTCCTTGCTCCAGCTTTTGCGCCTGTTGATTTTGTTCGGAGGAAGAAGAAACCGTGACTGAATGGAATGTGCGCCGAGTTGTGCTGGACTGTCTGATGGCAGTGACGGAGGACGGAATCTTTTCCCACGAGACACTGAATCGGGCGCGGGACAAATATGCCTGGTTTTCTTCTGAAGACCGGGCATTCTTAAATAAAACGGTTCACGGGACGCTGGAATATCTGGTTCAGATTGATGCAATTCTGGATCAGTATTCCTCCCTGCCGGTCAGGAAGATGAAACCGGTTGTAAGGAATATACTGCGCATGGCGGTCTATCAGCTGCTCTATATGGATCGGATTCCCCCGCATGCCGTGACGAATGAAGCAGTTCGGCTCACAGAACGGCGGGGGTATCGGGGGCTCAAGGGCTTTGTCAATGCCCTTACACGAACCATTGCGGCGGAACGGGTGGAAATCCTGGATTCGCTCCGTCAATCGGATGCACTTTGGAAACGATATTCCATTCCGATTTGGCTGGCAAAGAAGCTGGAGGGACAGTACGGGAGAGAGAGGGCTGAAGAGATTTTTTCGGCTTTCCTCAAGGAAAAAACAGTGTCACTGGTACCCTGCGCCCCGGATTCGGAAATTCGAGATCAGAGTCGGAGTCTGCTTCTGGCAGGAGGATGGCGTTCGAATGAGCTTTGCCCCGTATTGTACACGGCAGACGGTCAGACAGAGGAGGGACGGACGCTTCTTCGGGAGGGATTGGCGTTCGCGCAGGATCTCAGCTCCGCTCTTGCGGTGCAGGCGGCGGCTCCGGAAGCAGGGGAATCTGTGCTGGATCTCTGCGCTGCACCCGGTGGAAAATCAATGGCTGCGGCGCTTTACATGGAGGGAAGGGGACAGATTCACAGCTTCGATTTGCTGGAACAGAAGGTGGAGGTCATCCGGGACAATGCAGTCCGATGCGGCTGGAATCGGATCATTTCCCCATCGCAGCAGGACGCCTCCATGTATCGAAGGGAGCTGGCAGAAACAGCCGATCTCGTGATTGCCGATCTTCCGTGCTCGGGACTTGGCGTCATCGGGCGGAAGCCGGACATTAAGCAAAATGTCAGCGAAAAGGGGATTTTTGCACTTTCCCAGCTTCAGAAAACCATGCTTCGGAATGCCGCTTCCTATGTAAAGCCGGGGGGAAGGCTGCTGTTCAGCACCTGCACGATGGTGCGGGAGGAAAATGAGGAGAATCTGGATTGGCTTCTCCGGGAATGTCCCGCACTGAGACCCATGGATTTGCGCAGGCGGCTTCCGAAGCTGTATGAGAGAATGAAGACAATTCGAACGGAAGCCGCCCAGGCAATGGCTGAGGGACGGCTGCAGCTTTTGCCGCAGGATCTGGGGAGCGACGGCTTTTTCTTTTCGATGCTTAAAAAGGAAGGGCGTGAGGCATGAGGGATTTGAAGTCGATGTCAAAGGAAGAATTGGGGCGATGCATGGCAGAGCTGGGAGAACCGGCCTTCCGTGCGAAGCAGCTGTTCTCCTGGATCCATCAGAAAAAGGTTTCGGATCTTGAAGACATGACCAATCTTCCGAAGTCCCTGCGGGAGAAGCTGAAGGAGGGGAGCCGAATCACCCGCTTAAAACAGGAGACCGTTCAGATCTCAAAGCTGGACGGGACAAGAAAGTATCTTTTTTCTCTTTCAGACGGAAACTGCATTGAAAGTGTCCTGATGCGGTATCGGTACGGCAACAGCGTTTGCATCAGCTCCCAGGTGGGATGTGGCATGGGCTGCCGCTTTTGCGCTTCCACCATCGACGGGCTGGAACGGAATTTGAGCGCCGGGGAAATGCTGGATCAGATTGACCGGATTCAAGAGGAGACCGGAGAACGGGTCTCCCATGTGGTGGTCATGGGATCGGGGGAACCGCTGGACAACTATGACAATCTTCTCCGCTTTCTTCAAATTCTCTCCGATCCCGACGGTTCGAACATCAGCCAGCGGAATGTGACGGTTTCCACCTGCGGCATTGTTCCGGGCATTCTGAGACTTGCAGAGGAGCGTCTGCAGATTACCCTGGCGTTGTCCCTCCATGCGGCAGAAGACGAGACGAGAAAAAAACTGATGCCGATTGCAGCGCGCTATTCCATCCGGGAGGTGCTGGACGCCTGTTCCGTCTACTTTGAAAAGACAGGAAGAAGGGTGAGCTACGAGTACAGCCTTGTTTCCGGAGTCAATGATACGGAGGAGGAGGCCAGGCGCCTGATCCGCCTTTTGCGGAATAGAAAAGGGCATGTGAATCTGATTCCGGTGAACCCGGTTGTGGAGAGAGGATGGAAGGAATCTGCGCCGGCAGCTGTGCTGCGTTTTAAGAACTGTCTTGAAAAGAATGGCATAAATGTTACTATTAGGAGAGAAATGGGGCGGGACATCGACGGTGCCTGCGGACAGCTGAGACGTCGGCACCGCATGCAGCAGGGCGAAATCCGCCGACAAGGGGAGGCAAGCCCTTGTCGGACAATGACAGCAGAGGAAAGGAACGAATGAGAGCAGCGGCACTTACAGACATTGGAAGGGTCCGAAAATCAAATCAGGATGTCGTATTCAGCAGTACGAAGCCAATCGGCGCACTTCCCAATTTGTTTCTGGTGGCAGATGGAATGGGAGGGCAGCAGGCCGGCGGTTACTGCTCCGGTATGCTGAAGCAATGCCTGATTTCGGAGGTGGAGGCGTCGGTAGGCATTCCTCCGATCAAGGCGTTCGGCACCGCAGTGGAAACAGTCAACCGGAAACTGTACGAGGAAGCCAGAACACATGCAGAGCTCTCCGGTATGGGAAGTACGCTCACGGCGGCCTTTCTGGACGGGGACGTACTGCACGTGTTCAATGTGGGGGACAGTCGGCTCTATGTGCTGGAAAAACAGGGGACACTGAGACAGATCACCCGGGATCACTCCTATGTGGAGGAATTGGTCAGCGCGGGGAGACTGGAGCGCGGAAGTCAGGAATACAACAGAAACAAGAATATCATTACCCGTGCCGTGGGAATCGGGGAGCGGGTGGATCTGGATGCCTTTGAGTTGTCGGCGGGCGATCTCTCCGCCTTTTTGCTTTGCACGGACGGCCTGACGAACATGCTTTCGGATGAGGAAATTGCACAGACGATACGGGAAAACACCGACCCGGAGCAGGTGGTTCGCCAGTTGGTTGAGAAGGCAAATCAGAGAGGCGGGCGAGATAATATTTCAGCCGTTGTGGTGTTTCCTTTCGGAGAGGAGGCGTCCGCATGATTTTGAGACCCGGAGATTATTTGCAGAATCGCTATGAAATTTTAGAGATGATCGGCGGCGGCGGAATGTCAGAGGTATACCGGGCCCACTGCCATAAGCTGAATCGTGATGTTGCCATTAAGGTGTTGAAGCGGGAATTCTGCTCGGACGAGGAGTTTGTCCGGAAGTTCAAGATGGAGGCGCAGGCTGCCGGTTCGCTGAATCACCCGAATATTGTGAATGTCTACGATGTTGTGGATGAGGAGGCGCTCCACTACATCGTTATGGAGCTGGTTGACGGCATCACGCTCAAGGAATACATTCAGAAAAAGGGTCGGCTTGAGGTTCGGGAGGCCCTTGAAATTGCGGGACAGGTTGCCCGGGGGCTGGGCGCTGCCCATCGCCGCGGCATTGTCCACCGCGATGTGAAGTCGCAGAACATGATCCTCTCAAAGGATGGGAAGGTGAAGGTGGCAGACTTCGGAATCGCACGCGCAGTGTCTGCACAGACCATGAGCTCTCAGGCGATGGGGTCAGTCCATTACATTTCTCCGGAGCAGGCCCGGGGAGACTACACGGATGCGCGGAGCGACATCTATTCCCTGGGAATTACCATCTATGAGATGGTGACGGGACGGCTTCCGTTTGAGGGGGACACTGCAGTCAGTGTGGCACTTGCTCACATTGAGGAGAAGATGACACCCCCCTCTGTCTACGCGCCGGAAATTCCCGCAGGTCTGGAGCAGATTATTTTAAAGTGCACCAAAAAGGATCCGGAAGAGCGCTATCAGGACGTCAACGCTCTGATTTCCGATATGCAGGAGGTGTACAAGGATCCGAAGTTTATTCCGGACGGCACAGCCGAAACAGAGCCTGCGTGGAAGCCGGGGGATACGCGCACCATCGACCGAAAAGAGGTGGCAAGAAAAAGCGCGGAGATGAGGAATCGCCGGAAGAAGCCTGCAGCAGGACCTGAGCCCGGGGAGACGGATCGGGTGGATGAGCGGCTCAACCAGCTTTTAAAAATTGTGGGGATCACCCTTGCAATTGCGTTTTCTCTGGGACTTCTGTTTCTGTTCATTCAGATTTCCGGCATGTTTTCCGGTTCCGGGAGTCAAAAATCAACCGGATCCGGGGAGAATCTTCGCTCTTCCGCAATTGATGAGCAGGAGACCTACACGCCGTATCTCATCGGCAATACCAGGGAAGATGCGGAGAAGGAGTTAAGAAAGAACGGCTTGCAGATGGAGCTTGCCAAGGGGGAGCTTTCAGAGCAGTTCGCAGAGGGACTGGTGATGCGGCAGAGTCCGGAAGCGGGAGCAGTCGTGGATAAAAATTCAAAGGTTGTGGTGGTGTTGAGCCTGGGAAGCGGAGAGACAGATTTGTCCTCGCTGAAGCTGCAGGGCATGAATGCAGAGGATGCGACCAAACTGCTGAAGGACGAAGGCTTTACGGTGGAAACCGGGGAAGCGTACAGCGATACGGTGGCAGTGAATCTGGTTCTTTCCTATTCACCGGAGAAAGCGAAACCGGGAGAGGTTGTCACTTTGGTGATCAGCAAGGGAGCAGAGCAGAAGATGGCGACCGTTCCCAATCTTGTGGGCTCAGGCAGCGAGGAGGCGTCGGCGGCCATCAAGGCAGCCGGACTGACAGAGGGAACCGTGAGCCGGGTCAACAGTGATACGGTGAAGGCGGGGGTGGTGATTACACAGGCGCAGCAGGCAGGACTGTCTGTGGTTGCCGGGTCGGCAGTGGATTACACCATCAGCATTGGATCAGAGAATCGGGAGACGGATTATCCGGTGGAGCCGATTGAGGGCGATCCCAATTCCCGCTACGTGGCATCCATTAACAATACCTACGAGCTGAAGAATCTCATCGGACCGAATTCCGCACTCACAAGCGTGACCGTTATGATACGGCTTCGCCAGGAGGTGGGGGGAGAAACAGTCTATCAGACCTTGATGGAGCCCCGCACCGTCACGGCAGATACCATTATGCCGGTTCGGTTCAAGGCGATTGAAGGCGCCTATGGTGTCAATACCGGATATGTGGAGATTGTGCAGGTAGACAGCGACACCGTGCTAAAGAGCTATGAAGTTCAGTTTTTTAAGGTGCAGTAAAGGATGACGGGGACAATTATAAAAGGCATTGCAGGCTTTTATCTGGTGGAGCATGAGGGAATGCGCTTCTTGTGTAAGGCCAGAGGAATCCTTCGAAAGGACAGTCAGAAACCGCTGGTCGGTGATCGGGTGGAGTTTGAGGCTGCAGCGACGGAAGAAAGTGAAGCCAGTATTACGGAAATAGCCGCCAGAAGAAATGTGCTGCTTCGCCCGGCTGTCAGCAATGTGGACCAGGTGCTTATTGTGCTGGCACTGAAAAAGCCGGATCCTCAGCTGTTTCTTCTGGATGAGTATCTGCTGATGGTGGAAAAACAGGGAATTCCAGCAGGGATCCTTTGGAACAAGGCGGATCTCGCGGAGACAGAGGAATGGCGGCAGTACGCAGCAATTTATGAGAGCGCCGGATATCCGGTGTTCTCCTTCAGCAGCCGAAGCCTGGAGGGGCTGGATGGGCTTAAAGCCTTTTTGAAGGGGAAAATCACGGTGCTTGCAGGCCCCTCCGGCGTGGGAAAATCCACGTTGACCAATTTGCTGTGTCCGGATGCGCGAATGGAGACGGGAGAAATCAGCAGGAAAATATCCCGCGGGAAGCAGACGACTCGACACACGGAGCTGTTTCCCATGGGAGAAGACAGCTATCTTTTGGATACACCGGGCTTTACCAGCGTGTTTGTGGATGCGGATCAGGACAGTCTGCGGGAGCTGTTTCCCGAGTTCTGGAAACGGGAGGGTCAGTGCCGGTATTCCGGCTGCAGGCATCTTTCGGAGCCGGATTGCAGCGTAAAGGCAGCGGTTGCCTCCGGAGAAATCTCGGGGAGCCGGTATGAGAGCTACCGAAGGCTGATGAAGGAATTGTCGGAGAGGAGAAGGTACGGATGAAATTCACATTGTCGCCGTCTTTGTTGTCGGCGGATTTTATGATTCTGGGAGAACAAATTCGCCGTCTGGAGCAATGCGGGATTCAAAACCTGCATTTTGATGTGATGGACGGAGCCTATGTGCCGAGTATTTCATTTGGCATGCCGGTGCTGAAATCCATTCGGAAAAAGACGAAGCTGGTGCTGGACGCACACCTCATGGTACTGGAGCCGGATCGATATGTGGAGGATTTCCGAAATGCGGGGGCAGATATTATCGTCGTGCATGCGGAGGCATGCCGCCACCTGGATCGCACCGTGACGCACATCCGACAGACAGGAGCAAAAGCGGGCGTCGCCCTGAATCCCGCCACGCCGGTTTCTGTTCTGGAGGAAATTCTTCCCCAGCTTGACATGGTACTTGTTATGAGTGTGAATCCCGGATTCGGCGGGCAGACCTTCCTGCCCTACTGTACGGACAAGATTCGTAGGGTTCGGGAGATGGCAGACCTCCGGAATCCGGCTCTTTCTGTTCAGGTGGACGGCGGAGTCAATCGAAACACCATACAGGAGGTGCTGGATGCGGGGGCAGATAATGTTGTCGCCGGGTCTGCAGTATTTCAGGGGGATATGGAGGCAAATGTGGCAGAACTGCTGGCATTTGGCGAAGGGTGACCGGCCGATGATACGCGGGTTTATTTTAGCAGGAGGCGATCTGACTCCTGAATTCGCCTCCTCTGTCCTGCATTCGTTGGAGCGGAGCCGACTCTTTGTTATTGCGGCGGATGGGGGACTTGAGATCTGTGCAGCGCTTGCAGTCGAGCCGGATCTGATTCTCGGCGATTTCGATACCGTAGAACCGCCTCTTCTAAAGCAGTATGAAGGAGGGCGCGTGGAGAGATACAATCCCGAGAAGGATGCATCGGATCTGGAGCTTGCCGCAGAAGCGCTGCGGAAGCGCGGAATCCGGGAGGGGATTGTGTTGGGGGCGCTGGGCGGAAGAGCAGATCACGGCTTTTCCAACATCCGCCTCTGCTACTATGAGGCAAAGCAGGGGCTTCGGCTGATTCTTCTGGATGAGCAGAACCGCATTTGCTGCTACACGGGAGAGGGCATGCAGCGTATTGTCGTCCCCCGTTCGGAGCAGTGGGGACATTACCTCTCAATCTTCCCGATTGGCGGCGCAGTGGAGTCTGTGACGATGGAAGGGTTCCGTTACCCGCTGGCGGCACAGCGCCTGAGCGATCAGGGCTCTCCCACGCTCACGGTGAGCAACGAGCTTTCTGAGGCGGAGGGAAGAATCTGCTTTTGTCCGGTGGATGGAAGCGGGCTGCTGGTCATGGAAACCCGGGATCGAAGGCAGAGGAGCGGAGCTACTTGACCATGTGACATCAGGGACAGAACAAAGAAAAGGCAGAAAAAGACAGAAAAAGACAGGGGGCAGAGAAAGCTTGTTATGGAGAGTCTTGCAGTTTGGTTTGCCGCGCACCTGGGAGATCGAATCTCCGCCGAGGCAGTGGTCTTTCTTGTTTCGCTGGTTCCGATCCTTGAGTGCCGGGGCGGACTGCTGGTGGCATCTCTGCTGAAGGTGGATCTGTGGAAGGCGATTCCGCTTGTCATAGCAGGGAATGTACTTCCTGTTCCCTTCCTTCTTCTGTTTTTAAAACGGATGTTTCTTTTGCTTCATCGAATCCCGCCGGTGCGCGGGCTGGTTGAAAAACTGGAGCAGCGCGCCGCCAACAAATCAAAAGCCCTGGCAAAGGGTGAATTTCTGGGGCTTCTTTTGTTTGTGGGGATCCCGCTGCCCGGGACGGGCGGATGGACAGGCTCCATGGTCGCGGCTCTCATGGAAATGAAGATACCGAAGGCGATGGGAGCCATCGCGCTTGGCGTGCTGCTGGCAACCATCATTATGTCGATTGTTTCCTACGGGCTTCTCGGAATGCTCATCAGCTGAGCCGGGTTGTCTTGTACAGAAGCTGTTTTCGGTGTACAATTGCATGTAAACTGTAGGGGGGAGAAAAACCATGATAGACATTAAGTTTTTGAGAGAACATCCGGACGCGGTGAGAGAAAATATCAGAAAGAAATTTCAGGATGAGAAGCTTCCTCTGGTAGATGAGGTCATTGCGCTGGATGAAGAAAGCAGGAAAACGCAGGCGGAGGCCGATCAGCTCCGCTCCGAGCGAAACAGCATTTCCAAGCGGATCGGAAGCCTGATGGGACAAGGGAAAAAAGAAGAGGCGGAACAGGCGAAGCAGAAGGTCTCCGATATCAACAAGAGGCTTGCAGAGCTGGAGCCGAGAGAGGCAGAGATCGCGGAGAAGCTCCGGAACGACATGATGGTGATTCCGCAGATGATCGATGCCACGGTGCCGATCGGAAGAGATGACAGCTGCAATGTGGAAATTGAAAAATTCGGCGAGCCCCGGGTTCCGGATTACGAGATTCCCTATCACACGGACATCATGGAACGATTCCACGGCATCGATCTGGATTCCGCCCATAAGGTGGCAGGCAACGGGTTCTATTATCTGATGGGGGATATTGCGCGGCTTCATTCCGCGGTGCTGAGCTATGCCAGAGATTTTATGATCGACCGGGGCTTTACCTATGTGATTCCGCCCTACATGATTCACTCAAATGTGGTCACCGGGGTGATGAGCTTTCCGGAAATGGATGCGATGATGTATAAAATTGAGGGAGAGGATCTCTACCTCATCGGGACCAGTGAACACTCGATGATCGGTCGCTTCATCGACAGCATGAACGATGAGGAGAAGCTTCCCTACACATTGACATCCTATTCCCCTTGCTTCCGGAAGGAAAAGGGGGCACACGGACTGGAGGAACGGGGAGTCTACCGTATACACCAGTTCGAGAAGCAGGAGATGATTGTCATCTGCCGGCCGGAGGAGTCCGGGTTCTGGTACAATAAGCTGTGGCAGAATACAGTGGATTTGTTCCGTTCCATGGATATTCCGGTTCGCACGTTGGAGTGCTGCTCGGGCGACCTGGCAGATCTGAAGGTGAAGTCCTGTGATGTGGAGGCCTGGAGTCCGCGGCAGAAGAAGTACTTTGAGGTGGGAAGCTGCTCCAATTTAGGAGATGCGCAGGCGAGACGCCTTCGCATTCGGGTGAAGGGCACAGACGGAAAGAAATACCTTGCACACACCCTGAATAATACGGTGGCCGCGCCGCCCCGCATGTTGATTGCACTGCTGGAGAATCAGCTTCAGGAGGACGGAAGCGTCCGTATTCCGGAGGCGCTCCGGCCCTACATGGGAGGAAAGGCAGAGCTCAGACCGGAAATTGAATGAGACAGGCTCCGACATCTCCGGAAGGAGAATGCCGGAGCCCGCATTTTAAGAACGCACAAAACGAGATGACAGGAGATTAGATGAATGCATGAATTGCTGGATTTGTTTTTTACCTTTTCGAGAATCGGAGGGCTGACCTTCGGAGGCGGGTATGCCATGCTGCCGATGCTGCAAAAGGAAGTGGTTGAAAATCGTGGTTGGGCGACGGAAGATGAGTTGATGGACTACTATGCAGTGGGACAGTGTACACCGGGGGTCATTGCAGTGAACACTGCCACCTTTATCGGATATAAGCAAAGAGGAATTTTGGGAGGCATCTTCTCCACAGCCGGCGTGGTCTTTCCGTCCCTTGTCATTATTTCCGTTATTGCGGCGTTTATCAGCAACTTTGCGGATCTGGCAGCGGTGCGGAACGCCTTTGCCGGAATCCGGGTCTGCGTCTGCGTCCTGATTTTGAACGCGGTCACCAAGCTGTTTAAGAAGGGAGTGGCGGATCTTCCCACTGCGGTGATTTTCGGAGCAGTATTTGTTTGCTCTGTCCTGTTTTCTGTTTCCCCGGCAATCTATGTTGTACTCTCCGGCGCAGCGGGGATTCTCCTTCAGACCTTAAAAGAGAAAGGAGGGGGAAGATAATGCTGTATTTGGAATTGTTTTATGAGTTTTTCAAGGCAGGGCTGTTCGCAATCGGAGGCGGTCTTGCCACACTTCCCTTTCTCTATGATATCGCGGACAAGACCGGCTGGTACAGCTATGAGCAGCTGGCGGATATGGTGGCGGTTTCCGAGTCCACACCCGGACCGATCGGAGTCAACATGGCGACCTATGTGGGGTTTGAAAGCGGAGGGTTTCCGGGATCCCTGGTGGCCACCATCGGCGTGGTAACTCCGTCTGTCATTGTCATTTTTATCGTCTCCCGGTTTTTGAATCGGTTTGCGGAAAATAAGCGGGTACAGGGGGTGCTTTATGGTCTGCGGGCTGCATCGGTGGCGCTGATTTCCGCAGCCTGCTTTCTGGTGGTGAAGCTTTCTCTGCTGAATGTGCCGCTGTTCCTTGAGGGCGGCCGCATACTGGATTTGTTTCGCTGGGAGGCAGTGCTTCTGGCAGTCCTTTTGTACGTGGCGATGAAGAAGGTTAAGCTGCATCCGGCTGTTTTTCTGGCAGTCTCGGCAGTGATCGGAATTGTTTTTCGGTTCGGCGGCGCCTAAGCGCTTGATTGGATGCAGGGCAGATGGTAAACTATTGCAGGCAGATGAGTCTAAGTGGTGGAGGAAAAAAGTTATGGCGTTTTATTTTGAGGAACCGTCCAGAACCTTCGGGGAATATCTGTTGGTGCCGGCTTATTCATCGTCGGCTTGCATTCCGGCTTCCGTCAGCCTGGAGACGCCGCTGGTCAGGTACAGGAAGGGAGAGGAGCCTTGTCCCCTTCGCATGAACATTCCCATGGTTTCTGCGATCATGCAATCGGTTTCCGGAGACAAGCTGGCCATTGCGCTGGCAAAGCAGGGCGGTGTGTCCTTTATTTACGGCTCTCAGAGTGTGGAGAGTGAGGCAGAGATGGTTCGGAGAGTCAAGGCTTACAAAAAGGGCTTTGTGACCAGCGATTCCAACCTTCCCCCCACGGCGACGCTGGGAGACGTACTGGAATTGAAGGAACAGACCGGACATTCGACGGTTGCTATTACAGAGGATGGAAGTCCCCACGGAAGGCTGCTGGGAATCGTGGCGTCCCGTGACTATCGGCTTTCCAGAATGCCCATAGACCTGAAGGTGACGGAATTCATGACTCCCTTTGAACGCCTTGTAACCGCTCCCGGCACCACCAGTCTCCATGACTGCAATGACATTATTTGGGACAATAAGATCAATTCCCTGCCTCTCATCGATGAGGAGGGGCGGCTTCAGTACATGGTATTTCGAAAGGACTATGACAGTCACAAGGAAAATGTCCACGAGCTTCTGGACAGCGGCAAGAGCTATGTTGTGGGAGCGGGAATCAACACAAAGGATTATGAAGAGCGGGTTCCGGCTCTGGTTGAGGCGGGAGCCGATGTGCTTTGCATTGATTCCTCGGAGGGCTACAGCGAGTGGCAGTCCCGTACCATCACATGGATTCGCGAACGATATGGTGAGGATGTCAAGGTCGGAGCAGGCAATGTGGTGGATCGGGAAGGCTTTCTGTTCCTTGCAAAGTGCGGGGCAGATTTTGTCAAGGTCGGCATCGGAGGCGGCTCCATATGCATTACCCGCGAGACCAAAGGAATCGGAAGAGGTCAGGCGACTGCAGTCATTGAGGTGGCAAGGGCGAGAGACGAGTATTTTAAGGAGACAGGGATCTACGTTCCCATCTGCTCAGACGGCGGCATCGTGCACGATTATCACATCACATTGGCGCTGGCAATGGGGGCGGACTTTGTGATGCTGGGGCGGTACTTTGCCCGCTTTGATGAGAGTCCCACCAACAAGCTTCGGATCAACGGGAACTATGTGAAGGAATACTGGGGCGAGGGCTCCAATCGCGCACGGAACTGGCAGCGCTATGACTTGGGAGGAGCACAGAAGCTCTCGTTTGAGGAGGGAGTGGACAGCTATGTTCCGTACGCAGGACCGCTGGCGGAAGGGGTGCAGTCAACGCTCTACAAGGTTCGCTCGACGATGTGCAACTGCGGCGCACTCACCATTCCGGAGCTGCAGGAAAAGGCACGTCTCACGGTGGTTTCTTCCACTTCCATTGTGGAAGGCGGAAGCCATGACGTGATTTTGAAGAACAACGGAAACAGGAGCTGAGGTCGGATGACGGATCCGAATGGAGGAAGCTTGAGACAGAAGTCCGTGGGAAAGTATGCATACCTGGCGGGGGTGTGCATACTTTTTCTGATGATAGCAGCAGGTCTGAAAATGTGGACAGATCCGGGGAACCGATTGCTTCGGAGAAACAAGGAACCGCTGGTTCAGAGCGGATTTTTGTTTGATACCGTGATTTCGGTTTCTCTGTATGACAATCAAAAACAGGAAATTTTGGATGGCGCCTTTGCCCTGTGCCGACGCTATGAGGATATATGTTCCCCCTCCCGAAGGGACAGCGAGCTTTTCCGGATGAATCACAGGGGAGCCGGAGTGACAGTCTGGAAGACAGATTCCGAACTGCCTGATATCGTCCGACTCGGACTGGAATACAGCGAAAAGACAGACGGGGCCTTTGATCTTACGGTGCAGCCGCTGTCTGAGCTTTGGGATTTTCGCTCCGGAAAGGCTCAGGTTCCGGAGGAAGCAAAGATCCGGGAGGCAGTCAAAAAAATTGATTACAGAAGGGTATCGGTTGAGCAAGGATGCATCCGCTTTCAGGATGATCAGACTCAGATCGACATCGGGGCGGTGGCAAAGGGCTTCATTGCCGACCGGATTAAGGAATATCTTCTCAGCCAGGGAGTTGGGAGCGCAATCATTAATCTTGGAGGAAACGTGCTTTGTGTCGGGGAAAAGCCCGGCGGAGAAGCATTCCAAATTGCCATTCGAAAGCCGGAGCGGGAGAGCAGCGAGGTGGTGAAGCGGCTTTCCGTCCGGGATCAGTCAGTGGTTACCTCCGGAATCTATGAGCGATGCTTTGACCTGAATGGGGTTCACTACCATCATATTCTGGATCCGAAAACCGGGATGCCTTACCAAAACGGACTCAGCTCCGTCACCATTGTGGGGCCCTCCTCCGGAATCTGTGATGCACTCAGCACCTCCTGCTTTTCACTGGGGGAGGAGAAGGGCATGAAGCTTCTGGACGGAACCGATGGATATTACGGCTACATGATCCGCCTGGATGGGAGCATCCGGGCTTCGGCAGGGGCGCCCGAATGAAGGTCACCGATGAAGTGCGAAGGGGATCGTGAGCGGACAGCACCGAGGCGGGGCTTCGGCAGGGCGCCGGAGTAGATCATCAGCGAGGCGCAAAAGAGGCCTGACCGGGGGACAGAGGGAGCGTCAAGGGGGCGAACAGCACATGAAAGAAGAAAACGGATCGGAGGAACAGCATGCGGAGTGCAGCAAGAGCGCGCCGTAGAGAGGCGCTTCTTATTTCCTTTGCAGTGCCGGTTTTGGCGCTGCTGCTGATATGTTTTCAGAGGGGGATTTTTCCCTTCGGGAATGAGAGCTTTTTGCGGACGGATCTGTATCATCAGTACGCTCCGTTTTTCTCTGAATTTCAGGAAAAGCTGGTGCAGGGAAAGAGCCTTCTCTACAGCTGGGATGTGGGCCTCGGTGTGAATTTTTCGGCAATCTACGCTTATTACCTGGCCAGCCCGCTGAACTGGCTGACCGTATTTTGCCCCAAGTCTTTTCTCATTGAATGGATCACTCTCTTAATCGTGCTAAAGACCGGGCTTTGCGGCCTTTCCATGACATGGTACCTTCAGGAGCACGGCAGACATCGAATGAAGAGTGCGGCGCTTTTCGGTATTTTTTACGCACTTTCCGCTTACATGGCGGCCTACAGCTGGAATGTGATGTGGCTGGACTGCATTTTACTGTTCCCTTTTATTATGAGAGGGACGGAAAAGCTGATCCATGGGGAGGACAGCATCCTCTACACGGTCGCACTGGCGGTCAGCATCAGCTCCAATTATTATATTTCCATCATGATCTGCCTGTTCCTGATTATTTATGCAGTGGCACTGGTCAGCCTTTCCTCCCTTAAGCCGAGTGAAATCGGGGCAGCGGCGGTTCGCTTTGTCCTCTGCTCGCTGATTGCCGGCGGGATTTCGGCGGTTATCCTGCTCCCCGAAATATTTGCCCTGCAGAGCACGGCTTCGGGTGAATTCAGTTTTCCAAAGACCTTTGAAGCATATTTTCCCATTCTGGATATGCTGGCGCGCCATCTGGCCAATGTAAAGTGTGAGATCGGATTGAAGCATTGGCCGAATCTGTACTGCGGTACGGCGGTGCTCCAGCTCTCGCTTCTGTACTTTCTGAACCGCCGCATCCCGCTTCGGGAACGGGTTGTTTACGGGATGTTGCTGCTGTTTCTTCTCGCCGGGTTTTCGGTCAATGTTCTGAATTATATCTGGCACGGCTTTCACTATCCGAATTCGTTGCCTGCCCGGCAGAGCTTTATTTACATTTTCCTTGTGCTCACCATCTGCTACCGCACGCTGGATGAGACGGGCGGAAACACCGGGCAGGATATGACCCTGTCCTTTGGGATGAGCTTTGGGTTTGTTCTCTTCTGTCAGAAGTTTGCAGAGGCGGAATATTTTCACTTTGCCGTTTATTATGCGGCGATGTTCCTGGTGGCGTTTTATGCGTGGATGCTTCGCCTTTGGCGTACGCGCAGCATACGGCGGTCACGGCTTTTTGCGCTCCTGCTGTTTGCGGTCTTTTTAGAGGGCACCATCAATCTGGCGGTGACCAGCGTTCCCACCACGAGCCGAACCGAGTACACGGAGGATAACCGTGATATCCGGGCACTTAGGGACATGGCGCCGAAGGAGGACTTTTTCCGCTTTGAAAAGGTCAAACAAAAGAGCAAGGATGATGGGGCGTGGCTTAACTTTCCATCGGTATCCCTGTTTTCCTCCACGGCGCAGAAATCCCTCTCGGATTTTATGAGAGATGTGGGCTGCGAATCCTCGGTGAATGCTTACAGCATCACCGGGTCAACCCCTCTCGTGGATTCGCTTCTTTGTGTCCGCTATGGGTTTTACCCCTCGACGGCGTACAATCGGGCGCTGAATGAAGTGGGGCAATCCGGCGGGATGGTGCTTTATGAGAATCCGGATGTGTTCCCCCTGGGATATGTGGTTCCGTCGGATCTGGAGGTGAACTGGACCACAACCCTGGAAAATCCGGCAGAGGTACAGAATGGACTTTGCCGTCTGATGAAGGTCCCTGATGTGCTGGAGGAAATTCCGGTGGTTTCCGAGGGACAGCATGCAAGCTTTGTCGCGGAAGAGGAAGGGGAATACTACGCCTTTTCTACCAATGCAAAGCTGGATCAGGTGAAGGTTTCGCTTCAGGGCAGCACCAGGACCTTTGACAATCTGAAGCGGCGCTACTTTATGGAGCTGGGAACCTTCTACAGCGGGGATTCCGCCACCTTTGAGAATGCAGAGAAAGAGGGAAAACAGAAGCTGGATTTGAAGGTCTACCGCTTCCGGTATGAGGCGCTTCATCGGCTCCGGGAAGCAATGGTGCAATATCCGATGCAAATTCAGCACTTCTCGGACACGGAGATCAGGGGAAGCGTCCGGTCGGATGCACCGGCGGTGCTGCTGACCTCCATTCCCTATGACGCCGGATGGCATGTGGAAATGGACGGCATACGAGTGGATACCGAACCGTATTTCGGCACCTTTCTATCCCTTCGTATTCCGGCAGGAAGTCATGAAATTTATTTTCGCTACGTTCCCAAGGGACTGATCCCCGGGGGGGTGATTACGCTGTTCGCCCTTCTTTTTCTTGCTTTTCTCGTTGTGTTTGAGAGGCGGAGATCTGCGGGGAGAAAGGGGAAACGGCGCTTGAAGTTCAGGAGAAAAGCGGAGCACGGAATTTCGGAGAACATGTGCTCTGAGCTTACGAAGCAATAACAGGAGGACAAACCATGAGAACACTTTGGGGAGGAAGATTTACCAAAGAGACGGATGCACTGGTGCAGGCATTCAATGCCTCACTTCCGTTTGACTGCAGGCTCTGGAAACAGGATATCCGCGGGAGCATTGCCCACGCAGATATGCTGACAAAAAATGGGATCATTACGGAAGCAGATGGAAAAGCAATCAAGGAAGGGCTTGAGAAGATTGCAGCCGACCTGGAAAGCGGTGCGCTGCGCTTTGACGAATCCGGTGCATACGAGGATATCCACTCGTTTATTGAGGGCATCCTGACAGAGCGAATCGGTGAGGCAGGAAAGCGGCTCCACACAGGAAGAAGCAGAAACGATCAGGTTGCGCTGGACATGAAGCTCTACATCCGGGATGAGCTGGAGGACACGGAGAGAAGAATCACAGCGCTTTTGGAAGAGCTCCTTCGTATGATGGAGCAGCATACAGAAACCATCATGCCGGGCTTCACCCATTTGCAGAAGGCGCAGCCCACAACGCTGGCTCATCACATGGGCGCATACTTTGAGATGTTTTTGCGTGACCGGGATCGAATGAGGGATTGCAGGAAGCGCTTGAATCAATCGCCGCTGGGTGCCGGGGCATTTGCGGGGACGACCTACCCCCTGGATCGGGAGGAGACGGCCCGGGCGCTTTCCTTTGATGCGCCCACGAGAAACAGCATGGACTCGGTGAGCGACCGGGATTACCTGATTGAGTACCTGTCCGCCTTGTCCCTAACACAAATGCACCTGTCCCGCCTGTCAGAGGAGATCATCATCTGGAACACCGATGAATACCGTTTTGTGGAGATCGACGACAGCTATTCCACTGGATCCAGCATCATGCCCCAGAAAAAAAATCCGGACATCGCAGAGCTGATCCGGGGAAAGACCGGACGGGTTTACGGTCATCTCATGGGGCTTTTGACGACGATGAAGGCCCTCCCCCTCGCATACAACAAGGACATGCAGGAGGACAAAGAGGGGGCATTTGACGCCATCGATACCGTGAACAACAGCCTGTGCCTTATGGAAGGTATGCTGCATGCCATGAAATTTCGCACAGACCGGATGGAAAAGAGTGCCGGCGGAGGGTTTACGAATGCCACGGATGCGGCGGACTATCTGGTGGGGAAAGGGGTTCCGTTCCGGGATGCCCACGGGATCATCGGTCAGCTGGTGCTGCACTGCATCTCGGAGCAGAAGGCACTGGAGGAGCTGAGTCTGTCAGAGCTTCAGAGGTTTTGTCCGAAATTTGAGGCCGATGTGTACGACGCTTTGTCCATGGGAGCCTGCGTCGACAGGAGAAATACGATCGGCGCGCCCGGAACGAAGGCGATGAAACAGGAGATTGCAGCCTGCAAACGGCTGCTGGAGAGAAACGAAATTTGACCTTACTGCCTTTCCTTTGTCATTTCTTCCGGGTGGAAGACTTCGTCAAAGCGGGCTGCGGAGAGAAAGCCGAGCTGAACACAGGCCTCCTTCAGGGAGATGTTTTCAGCGTAGGCTTTTTTTGCAGTTTTTGCGGCATTTTCGTAGCCGATGAAAGGATTCAGGCAGGTGACAAGCATGAGGGAATTGTGGAGGTTCTCGTACATTTTGTCCCGATTTGCCACAATCCCCACACAGCAGTGTTGGTTGAATGAGCCGATGGAATCTGCGAGGAGGCGGACGGACTGGAGGAAATTATAGATCAGAACCGGCATAAACACGTTCAGTTCAAAATTCCCCTGGCTTGCCGCCATGGCGACCGCACAGTCATTTGCCATGACCTGCACGGCAACCATGGTAACCGCTTCGCATTGTGTCGGATTGACCTTTCCTGGCATGATGGAGCTTCCGGGTTCATTTTCCGGGATCCGGATTTCTCCGAGTCCACAGCGGGGGCCGCTTGACAGCCAGCGGATGTCGTTTGCAATTTTCATCATGTCCGCAGCAAGGGCCTTCAGTGCGCCATGGGCGAAAACAAGCTCGGATTTTGCGCTCAGCGCGTGGAATTTATTGTTCGCCGGACGAAATTCCGTTCCGGTGAGCGCAGAGAGGGCTTCGGCGGCCTCCCGATCGAAGCCTTCCGGCGCATTTAAGCCGGTTCCCACGGCGGTTCCGCCAAGAGACAGCTGGGACAGCGGGGGGAGGGTTTGGCGGATGAGCAAAGCGTCCTGCTCAAGGGAAGCGCGCCACCCGCTGATCTCCTGAGAGAAGGAGATGGGAACCGCATCCTGCAAATGGGTCCGTCCGGATTTTACAATTCCGCGGTTTTTTGTCTCCAGGAGGCGAAATGTCTCGATGAGAGCCTGGACAGACGGGAGCAGAGTTTCTTTTATGCTGAGCACTGCTGCGATATGCATGGCGGTCGGAAAGGTGTCATTCGAGCTCTGGGAGCGGTTGCAGCTGTCATTCGGGTGCAGCAGCTTCCTTCCCGCCCGTTCATTTCCCCGGTTGGCAATCACTTCGTTCAGATTCATGTTGGACTGGGTTCCGCTGCCGGTCTGCCAGACTGCCAGGGGGAAATTTTCGTCCAGCGCGCCGCTTCGGATCTCTGCGCAAACTGCCGCAATGACTTGGCGTTCCTCTCCGCTCATGGTGCCCAGCCGTTCATTTGCCAAGGCGGCGGCTTCCTTCAGATAGGCAAATGCGCGGATGATTTCCCTGGGCATTTTTTCCGTTCCGATCCTGAAGTTTTCAAGGCTTCGCTGAGTCTGTGCTCCCCAGTAACGGTCGGCGGGAACCTGAATCTCGCCCATGGAATCGTGCTCTGTGCGATTGTTCATTGCGTCCTCCTTTGCGGCACGCAAAGCAGCGTGCAGGTTTTGAAAGTAGTATAGCACAGTCCCGGGTGATATTTGGGCGCTGTTTTTCGGAAAGGTGCTGGTGACCGGTCCCCCGCTCTGGTATGATAGAGGCGTGGGAGGGCGTCAAGATGATCCGAAACAGATTGGTAAGGAAGAGGACGGAGACCGCGGGAAAAGAACAAAAGCCATAGGAAAAGAGTAAAAGCCGCAGGAAAAGAGTAAAAACTGCAGGAAAAGAACAAAGGGAAAGGAATGAGATGATGAGAAGGAAATATTCGATGGAAACATTGCGCAGCAAGGACGGATTTATTTGTGACATGGACGGCGTCATTTACCACGGGAACCTCATTCTTCCCGGGGTGCGGGAATTTGTCAGGTGGCTGATGGAGAACAAAAAGCACTACCTGTTTCTCACAAACTCGGGACAGTATACGCCGAAGGAATTGCAGCAGAAGCTGGCTCGCATGGGGCTTGAGGTGGATGAATCGCATTTTTATACCAGCGCCCTTGCGACAGCCTATTTTCTGGATAATCAGTCGCCGGGCTGCAGTGCCTATGTGGTGGGAGAACACGGAATTTTGAATGCGCTCTACGACAAGGGAATCACCTACAATGACGTGAACCCGGATTATGTGGTGGTGGGAGAGTCCTCTGCCTATAACCTGGAGCAGATTACAAAGGCCATCCGTCTGGTCAATGCGGGGGCGAAGCTGATCGGGACCAACTATGATCTGACGGGCCCCACAGAAAGCGGAATTGCACCGGCATGTCGGGCGCTGATTGCGCCGATTGAGCTGGCAACCGAAAAAGCAGCCTACTTTGTGGGCAAGCCAAATCCACTGATGATGCGAACCGGTCTTAGGATGCTCGGCGTGCACTCGGAGAATGCGGTGATGATCGGCGACCGCATGGATACCGACATCATAGCCGGAATCGAAACCGGTCTCGACACGGTTCTGGTGCTTTCGGGTGTGACCAGCCGGGAGATGTGCGCCCAGTATCCTTACCGTCCCCGCATCATTTTGAACGGAGTCGGTGAGATTGTCCCCGGATATCTGGAATCCGCCGAAAAAAGAGCGGAGAAACAATAAAAAATTATAAAAAATGCATAATTGATATTTACATTTCAAAAATAGCGTGGTAATATCATACATGAAACCGGTTACACATGGGGGAGTAGCATGAACATCAGGGACATAGCGAAGAAGACCGGCGTGTCCTCAACAACTGTTTCCAGAGTGATCAATCAGTCCGGTTACGTGAAGGAGGAGACAAAGCAGAAGATACTGCAGGTGATCCGGGAGTCCGGCTATGTACCCAATGCGATTGCCAGAAGCCTGAGCATGAGGGAGGCCTCCAGTATTGCCGTTATCGTACCGGATATTACCAATGAATTTTTTTCGAGTCTGATCGGCGGGATCGGCGAAATCGCCGAAAAAGAAAACTACAATATGGTTCTCTACGACACGGGAGAGTCGGGAGAGAAGGAGCACAGTGCCCTGGTGGGCATCGAGAGCCAGTACATGGCCGGAGTGATCATCACGCCGGTCTCCGAGCAGGACGGCTTCACCAGTCGGAAATTACTTGAGCTGGAGCGGAAAAACATTCCGGTTGTTCTCGCCGACCGCGATGCCTACGGGCAGGAGATGGACGGTGTATTTGCCGATAATTTCGGCGGGAGCTATTCCGGAGTAGAGGCGCTCATTCAGGAGGGGCACAGGAAAATTGCGACCATCGCGGGACCGGTTACCTCACTTCCCGGGAGAGAGCGATTAAACGGATACCGAAAGGCACTGTGTGATCATGGAATTGCAGTGAGAGATGAGTACATCGTGTTTGGAGATTTTAAAATAGAAAAGGCGTATGAAAGAACAAAAGAGCTGCTTGCCTTGAAGCATCCTCCCACTGCTATTTTTACATCAAACAACAATACCACACTCGGCGCATTAAAGTGTTTTACAGAGCGCCGCATGCGGCCTGGGGTTGATATTTCGCTGATCGGCTTTGACCAGATTGAAACCTTAAAGCTCATCGACTATCCGCTGACAGTGGTGGAGCGGGATTTTAACGGTCAGGGGCGGGAGACCATGAACCTGATGCTTCAGAAGATAAAAAAGAAGTGCTGCAACGGAAAAAAAGAGCAGGTTCATGTACCCTGCAGGCTTGTCAGGCGGGGATCCGAGAAAATGGAGGGGTAGGGAGCTTTAGATTTTGAAATCCCGTCTATTTTTTCTCTTCAATATGTAACCGGTTACATACTCGGCCTCCCGCGGCTTGAAAACGGCGCGGAGGGGAGGAAACGGCGGATATGGATGTGTCCGACACCGGATTTTAAGTCAGAAAAGCTTGGGATTGGAGGGCAGTGGCATGGGAAAACCAGTGATTGTGTTCGGAAGCTTTGTTGTGGATTTGATGGGAAGGGCGCCTCATCTTCCGGTGCCGGGGGAAACAGTCAAGGGAAGCATATTCAAGCTGGGACCTGGGGGGAAAGGCTTCAATCAGGGAGTAGCGGCGCATAAAGCCGGCGCCGATATGATCATGGTTACAAAGCTGGGGAGAGATACCTTTGCTGAGGTGGCGCTGAATACCATGAAGCAGTTGCACATGGACAGTTCCCATGTCTTTCAGACCGATCAGGCGGAGACCGGAGCGGCGCTGATCATGGTGGAGGAACATTCCAGTCAGAATGCGATCGTTGTGGTGCCCGGCGCCTGCAATACGATTACGGAGGAAGAAGTGTCGTCCCTATCCGACCTGCTCTCTCAATCCGGCTATCTGCTGACGCAGCTGGAGACCAACGGATCCGCTGTGGAACAGCTGGTGGACATGGCAAAGGCGAAGGGGGTGAAGGTAATCCTGAATCCGGCGCCGGTACAGCCGATCAGCGATTCCCTGCTTTCCCGGATTGATCTGATCACACCGAACGAGGTTGAGGCAGAGATTCTGACCGGAATTCCCGTGACAGAGGAAGCCAAGGCCGGGGAAGCGGCGGATTGGTTTATGGCAAAAGGAGTCAAAGCAGTTATGATCACGCTGGGCTCACGGGGGGTGTACCTCGCAACGAAGGAAAAGCGGAGCTTGATTCCGGCGTTTCGGGTGGAAGCTATCGATACGACCGGTGCGGGTGACGCCTTCAACGGGGGACTGGTTGCGGCACTTGCGGAAGGAAAGAATATTTGGGAGGCCGCTCGATTCGCCAGTGCACTCGCCGCCCTGTCGGTACAGAGAATCGGAACCACACCTTCCATGCCGGAGAGAGAAGAAATCGACCGTTTTCTTGCGGAACACAAGGAGGAAGTTCAATGATTAAGCAGGGGATTTTTCATCCGCAGCTTCTGCGGGTGCTGGGAGAATTGAGACATCGGGATACGCTGGTGATCGGAGATGCGGGGCTGCCGGTTCCAAAGGGGGTGGAGCGCGTTGATCTGGGGTGGAAAGCAGGAAGCCCCGGGTATCTGGAGGTGCTGGAGGCATTATTGCATTGTCTGGTGGTGGAGGAGGCACTGTTTGCCAATGAAGCAAAAACAGTGACCCCGGCATTCCATAAAAAAGCCCTTTCCCTGCTTCCGGAAGGACTTCCGGTCAGGTACGTTCCACATGCGGAGCTGAAGCGGGAGAGCGAGCATGCAAAGGCCATTGTTTTGACCGGGGAATTTACGGGCTATACCAATGTCATACTGACCTGCGGCTGCGCCTATTGATGGGAGAGAGGGGCATGGATGAGTGTGTTCTTAAAATAGAATCCGTAGTCAAGGTATTTCCCGGTGTAACGGCGCTGAAGGACGCACATCTTGAGATCAAAAAGGGAGAGGTTCATGCGATTTGCGGAGAAAACGGAGCCGGAAAATCCACCCTCATGAAGATCGTTGCCGGCGCACAGCCTTACACATCGGGACATATGTATGTGGATGGAAGCGAGGTGGTATTTCACTCCACGAGGGATGCGGAAAAACAGGGCATTGCCATGATCTATCAGGAATTCAACATGGTTCCTGAGCTGACGGTGGCAGAGAATATGTATCTGGGAAGACTGCCCCAAAAGGCGGGCGGCGCTGTGGACTGGGCGAAGCTGTACCGGGATGCGGATGCGGTGCTGGGGCGGTTGAAGCTGAACATAGGCTCCAGGACGCGGGTAAAGCACTTGAGCGTAGCAGAATCTCAGATGACGGAAATCGCAAAGTGCCTGACGATTGGCGCCAGAATCATCATCATGGATGAACCCACAGCGGCTCTCACGGAAGAGGAAATCAAGATCCTGTTTGACACAATTCAAGATTTGAAGCAACGGGGAATTTCCATCATTTACATTTCCCACCGCATGGATGAAATTTTTCAGATAGCGGATCGGCTCACGGTGTTTCGCGACGGGCGCTATATTGCGACTAAGAACATCAGGGAGACCAACTACAGGGAGGTGGTTTCCATGATGGTGGGACGAAGCGTAGATACACTTTATCCCAGACGGGAGTATCGGCGGGGAGAATTGGTGTTTGAAGCCCGGAATATTTGCGGGAAGGGTGTTTATGATGTCAGCATTGATTTGCACCGCGGAGAGATTCTCGGAATTTCCGGATTGATGGGATCCGGCGCAATTGAACTTTCCAAAATGATTTACGGCGCCCTGCCTATGGAGTCGGGAGCAATCTTTGTGAATGGAAAAAAAATCGACTGCTCCGATCCGAACCGGGCCATCGCAGGGGGAATCGGGTTTGTATCGGATGACAGAAAGAAGGAAGGACTGGTGCTGGGAAGAAGCATCAGGGAAAATGTGACCCTCTCTTCTTTGAAAAAATTTACCCGGGGCATTCGGCTGGATCAGGAAAAAGAGTTGAAGCATGTCCGGGAAAAAATTGATCGCTTGCGTATCAAAGTCAGCGGACCTTTTCAGCTTGCGGGAAAGCTGAGCGGCGGAAATCAGCAGAAGGTTGTATTTGCGAAGGTGCTGGAGACCGACACGCCGGTTCTCATCCTCGATGAGCCAACGAGAGGCGTGGATGTGGGAGCAAAGGCCGAAATTTATCGGATTATGGATCAGATGACCCGACAAGGAAAAAGTATCATTCTCATTTCGACGGATCTTCCTGAGATGATCGGCATGAGCGACCGGGTGATTGTCATGCGGGAGGGGCGCCGCATTCTGGAGCTTTCCAAAGAAGAGCTGAGTCAGGAGAAGCTGCTGGCCTATGAATCGGGAGGAATTGAAGAATGAAGAAGCCGAATCAAAAAATGCTGATATCAAAGATCAATCTCTATCGCTCGGTTTTGATCTTGCTGTTTCTCTGTCTCATTGCTACGCTTTTGTCCGAGAATTTTCTGAGTGTCGGAAATCTCTTCAACGTCATCCGTCAGGTGGCGGTCGGCGGCTTGGTTGCCTGCGGAATGACCTTTGTCATTCTGACCGGAGGTATTGATCTTTCCGTCGGTTCCATCGTCGGATTGACCGGCGCGTTATCTGCCGGGATTCTGAGGTCCACGGACCATGTGGCGCTGGCCATTGCGGTCGCCCTGTTGGTCGGAATTTTGTGCGGGTTTCTGAACGGCTTCTTTGTCGCACAGTGTGGAATTCCTGCTTTTATCGCAACGCTGGGAATGATGACGCTGCTGCGGGGCTGTGTTCTGGTCTACACCCAGGGTTCCCCGATTGCGATTAAGAATGCAGTGTATAAGATCATCGGCAAGGGGAGCCTGTTTGGAATCCCGATTCCGATCCTTCTGGTGGCGATCTTCTTTCTGATGGGACATTATATTTTGATGCAGACCCCCTTTGGAAGAGCGGTATATGCCTTTGGCGGGAGCAGGGAGGCGGCGCGGCTCGCCGGTATTCGAACCAAGGCGACGGAATGGGCGGTCTACACGATTAACGGTTTTATGTGCGCCGTCGCCGGAATCGTTTTGACGTCCCGCCTTGCCTCTGCGCAATCCACCGGAGGAGAGGGCATTGAGATGGATGCCATTGCAGCGGTCATTCTGGGAGGAACCAGCTTAAGTGGAGGCAGCGGATTCATTCTCCCCACGATTGTTGGCGCCATTATTATGGGAATCATTGACAATTTGCTCACACTTTTAAAGATCGATCCGCATGCCACCAACATCGTGAAGGGAGCGGTCATTCTCCTGGCGGTTCTGGTGGATAAGAAGGTGAGCGAGCTGTCGGCAAAAACGGAAGCGTAACGGCAGATGCCGTCCGTAATTCCCGCGCGGATTGCGGGATAGAGCAGGAAAAAGGAGGATTTGAAATGAAGAAAAATTTTGCAGCAATGGCGATGGCAGCAGGGATGGCGTTGTCCTTGGCGGCTTGCTCTTCCGGAAGCTCTGCCACAACGGCAGCCGATACGAAGGGAGCCGAGAGCAGTGCAGCAGCCCAGAGCTCCGGGGCGGGAACTGATGCCAAGGGAGATGTGATGATCGGTCTTTCCATGAATACGCAGACCAATCCGTTTTTTGTCTCAGTTCAGCAGGGCGTCAAGGATGCGGCAGAGCGCTACGGAATTGAAATTGTAGCGACGGATGCGCAGGATGATCCGGCAACGCAGGCAAAGGATATCGAAAATCTGATTGCCATGAAGCCTGCAGCAATTATCGTGGACACCTGTGATTCGGACGCCATTATTCCTTCGATTGAAGCCTGTAACGAGGCGGGGATTCCGGTCTTTACCATGGATCGGAGAGCAAACGGAGGAGATGTGGTGGCCCATATCGGATACGATGCAGTGAAATCCGGCGCAATGGCAGCTGACTATCTGGCCAAGGCACTGGGCGAGAAGGGAAAGATTGTGGAGCTTCAGGGCATCATGGGAAGCAATGTGGCACAGGACAGGCATCAGGGATTTACGGAGGAAATCAAGAAATATCCGGAGATGAAGGTGGTTCAGTCGGAAGTGGCGAATTTTGACCGCTCCACGGCCATGAGTGTCATGGAAAATATTCTTTCGGCGAATCCGGAGATTGATGGTCTGTATGCGGCAAATGATGAAATGGCGCTGGGTGCGGTGGAAGCAATTGAGGCAGCCGGTCGTCTGGATGAAATTACCATCATAGGCTGCGACTGCATCGACGACACCATAGATGCGATGAAGGAAGGAAAAATTGAGGCATCCATCTCCGAGCCGCCCTATGGTCTGGGAGTGTCAATTCTGGAAGCCGCCCACGGGTATCTTGCAGGAGACAAGGTCTCCAAAACTGTGATTCTCGGAAACCGGGTGCTGGAGGCGGCAGATGCAGATGGCTATGATTCCAAGCGGGAGGTGGAAATTGTAAGTCAGGAGTAAGAAACGGTTGATGCAGACAGCAGAATAAAAAAGTCGGAAACGGGCGCTCCTTTGACAGTGAGACCCGTTTCCGTTTGTTTACTGCTTCTTTTTGGAATTCTTTTTCGTCTTTTCCTTTGTTTTCCCGGCTTTCGTGTCGGCCGTCTTCTTCTTTGCCCTTGTTTTGTTCTGTCCGGCGTTTGGCGCTTCGGCTTTTGCATGCTGCTGCTGCATCAGCGCGCGCACCTTAAGGGGAAGACCAAACAGGGTGATGAAGCCATCTGCGTCGTGGTGATCGTAGAGGGAGCCGGTTGTGAACGAGGCGAGGGACTCCGAGTAGAGAGAGTAGGGAGAGCGGGAACCGGCTTTTATGATATTCCCCTTGTAAAGGCGGAATCGAACCTCTCCTGTCACCACCTCCTGCGTGACATCCATAAATGCCTGGATGGCCTCTCGGAGCGGGGTGAACCACTTCCCCTCGTAGACAATCTGTGCAAATTGGTTGGCGAGATCCTTTTTGGATGCCATGGTCGCCCGATCCAGAACCAGCTCCTCCAGCTGTTCGTGCGCTGCCATCAGGATGGTGCCGCCGGGCGTCTCGTATACTCCGCGGGATTTCATGCCCACCACCCGGTTCTCTACGATGTCCACAATGCCGATTCCATTTTGCCCGCCGAGTCGATTCAGTGTACGAATGATATCTGCGACCTTCATCCGCTGGCCGTTGATGCTGACCGGAATCCCCTTCTCAAAGCACATGGAAACCTCGGTTACGGCATCCGGCGCCTTCTCCGGGGTGACACTCAGCACCAGCAGATCCTCGTAGCGGGGGGCGAGATTCGGATCCTCCAATTCCAGACCCTCGTGGGAAATATGCCAGAGATTTCGATCCCGGCTGTAGCTGTGTGAGGCGTCAAAGGGGAGATCAATCCCCTTTTCGCGGCAGTAGGCAATCTCATCCTCCCGGGAGCAGAAAGGCCAGAGCTCCGTCATACGCCAGGGCGCAATGATTTTCAGATCGGGCGCAAGCGCCTTGATTCCCAGCTCAAAGCGGATTTGATCGTTGCCCTTTCCGGTGGCGCCGTGGCAGATGGCGACGGCTTTTTCCTTGCGGGCAATTTCCACCAGTTTTTTGGCGATCAGCGGACGGGCCATACTGGTTCCCAGCAGATATCGGTTCTCATAGACGGCCCCTGCCTTGACACAGGGCATGATGTAGTCCTCTACAAATTCGTCGTTGACATCCAGCACATAGAGCTTTGCAGCACCGGAATGCTTGGCGCGTTCATCGAGTCCTTCCAGTTCACTCTCCTGCCCGCAGTCAATGCAGCAGCAGATCACATCGTAGTGAAAATGTTCCTTGAGCCATGGGATGATGGCTGTGGTATCCAGTCCGCCGGAATAGGCGAGCACCACTTTTTCTTTTTTCATGGGAGACCCCTTTCAGTTGGCTTGAGATGAAAATCTTTTCATAAATATACATCTTTACGCATGGAAATGCAATAACTTTTGCAGGAGCAAATAAGACAAACAAAATGGTCGGTGTTGTGTTAAAATGATTAAAATTGACGGAAACGAGGAGAATAGATGGGGATGGATCGGGATGAGGAGAGAGGCTGCAGGGAGCTGCTGGGAAGTCTGGCGGCAAAGAGGATCAAGGAGGAGTCGAAGCGGCTTTTGCAGGAGCTGGACGGCTATGTTCCCACCCTTGGGGTCGTGCGTCTCGGGGAAAGAGGAGAGCAGCTTTCCTATGAGAGAGGGGCCATGAAACGAATGGAGCAGTTTGGTCTGAAAGCAAAGCAGTTTCTGTTTCCGGAGGATGTGTCAGAGCCGGATTTTTTTGAGGCGTTCCGTAAAATCAATCGAAATCCGTCCATCGACGGCATTCTTCTGCTGAAGCCGCTTCCGCCGCAGATCCGCGCAAATCTGGCGGATGAGGCCATTGATCCGGACAAGGATTTGGACGGCATTTCCCCGGTGAACATCTCCCGGGTTTTTGCCGGGGAGGAAAGGGGCTTTGCGCCTTGCACGGCGGAAGCGGTCATTGAGACGCTGAAGGCCTATCACATTCCGATTGAGGGAAGACGTGCGGTTGTGGTGGGAAGAAGCCTGGTGGTAGGGCGAACGCTCGCCATGCTTTTACTGAAGGAGAATGCCACGGTTACCATCTGTCACACTCAGACAGGGGATCTTCCCGCCGAGTGCCAAAAGGCCGAGATCCTGGCTGTGGCGGCGGGAAGGCCGAGACTTATCGATGAAAGCTGTGTTTCCCAGGGCTGTGTTGTGCTGGATGTGGGAATCAATGTGGATCAAAACGGCATGCTCTGCGGCGATGTGGATGAAATCGGCGTCAGGAAAAAGGCCGGCGCACTGACGCCGGTTCCGGGGGGAATCGGCGCCGTGACCACCTCCGTTTTGGCCAAGCATCTTCTGATTGCCGCAAAGCGACTGCGTGAATTGTAAAATACCGCTGTCCTGATATTGTAAACAGGCGGAAATTTATATAGAATAAAGAGGCAGGCTCGGCAGCGTTCCGGAAGGGAGGCTGCTTTGAAACGTATCGAAACTTTTAAAAACGGCATCAGAAAACAACTTGGGCGCTTCACCCTTTTTTTGTTCCCTCTGTTTCTCGGATTCAGCGGGTTTTTGGGGGCTTGCGGGAGAGAGGAAGCCCACCTTCTGACGGAAGCATTCCAACAGGAGGCCGGAGCTGAAGCGGCTTTCGATGGGACAAAATCCGATGAGACGGGGGGAGAGGCAAATCCCGTCGAACCGGAATCGGAAGCATCAGGTTCAGAGAGGGAGGAGCCGGCTCCGTCCTGTTACGTGTATGTCTGCGGGGCAGTCGGACGCCCGGATCTCTATTCCTTTGAAGAGGGGGAGCGGGTGGCGCATGTGCTGGAGCGGGCCGGAGGATTGACAGAGCAAGCGGCGAAGGAGGCCCTGAATTTGGCGGAACCGCTCCGGGACGGCGCGATGATTTATGTCCCGGATCAGGCAGAATGGGAAGAGAGAAAAGAACAGGCAAGAGGAGCGGAAATTCCCACATTCGGGCAGAATGCGGACTTGCGGTCCGGGGCAGATCCGTCGCAGTCGGATGCCGGAGCGAGGGTCAACATCAACACGGCAGATCAGAAGCTTCTGGAGACGCTTCCGGGAATCGGTGCACAGAAGGCGGAGCGGATTCTTCGCTATCGCAGCGAGCACGGAGGGTTTAAGAACGTAGAGGAAATGAAGCAGGTTCCCGGCATCAAGGACAAGGGTTTTGAAAAAATCAGGGATCGGATTGTGACCGAGTAGCAAAGAGCAGCGGCACGGGAGGAAGCAGGGGGGGATTTTGGCAGATGATAAAGGTGTTGGTCGTCGATGATGAAAAACTGATCATAAAGGGGATCCGGTTCAGTCTTGAGCAGGACGGCATGGAGGTTGACAGCGCTTACGACGGGGAGGAAGCGATCGCAAAAGCCAGGGAAAAGGCGTATGACATGATTCTGCTGGATGTTATGCTTCCCAAGCGGGATGGCATGGAGGTCTGTCAGGCCATTCGGGAATTTTCGGAGGTTCCGATTATCATGCTGACGGCAAAGGGAAGCGATATGGACAAGATCCTCGGGCTGGAATACGGTGCAGATGACTACATTACCAAGCCCTTTAATATTTTGGAAGTCAAGGCAAGAATCAAAGCGATTCTTCGCAGAGATCAGAAGATTCAGGAGAAAAACAAAGAGGAGGGGCACGTTCTGAAGGCGGGGGATCTTCGGCTTGACATTGACAGCAGGCGGGTGATGCTGGGAGAACGGGAGGTCAACCTGACAGCAAAGGAATTCGATATTCTGGAGCTTCTGATCACGAATCCCGATAAGGTTTTCAGCAGGGAAAGGCTCCTTTCCCTGGTGTGGGGCAGCCGGGCGCAGGAGGCGGGAGACGAGCGGACGGTGGATGTACACGTGCGGAGACTGCGGGAAAAGATTGAGCCTTCTCCCAGCGCACCTCGCTATGTCCACACCAAGTGGGGTGTGGGATATTATTTCCGGGTGATCGAATGAATGTGACGGTCATTGCAGTCGGCGGACTGAAGGAGAGGTACTGGCGGGATGCGGTTTCTGAATATGGAAAGCGACTCTCTGCCTACTGCCGTCTGGAGCTCATTGAAGTCAAGGATGAAAAGACTCCTGACAAGGCCCCCGCTTCCCTGGCGTGTCAGATCAAGGAAAAGGAAGGAAAGCGGATTCTCTTGCGGCTGCGGGACCGCAGCTTCTGCGTCGCACTGGATCTGCGGGGTGAGCACCTTTCCTCTGAGGCATTTTCTGCCGCCCATGCGTCATGGGAGCAAATCGGGGGGAGCGATATCAGCTTTATCATCGGAGGCTCGCTGGGCTTGTCTCCTGCGGTTTTGTCGCGGGCGGATTACCGGCTCAGCTTCTCGGATATGACCTTTCCACATCAGCTGATGCGGGTGATTCTTTTGGAGCAGCTTTACCGAAGCTATCGCATTCGAACCCATGCTCCGTATCACAAGTGACACTAGGAATCCTTTGATCGTTCTGGTATAATAAGTCTGTTGTTTCTGCGTCTGGAAGGAGTTGAGTATGGACAACGAGGAAATGAGGAAGAGCGAAGCGAGAGATCGGATCGGAGAGGTCTGCATCGCAAATGATGTGGTGGCGGTGATTGCAGGTCTGGCGGCGACGGAGGTCGAAGGAGTCGATTCCATGGCCGGAAATATCACAAATGATCTGGTGGCAAGGCTCGGGATGAAAAACCTGTCGAGAGGCGTCAAGGTGGAGGTGACGGAGGAACACGTATCTGTCAATCTTTCGCTGAATGTGAAGTATAATTACAGCATTCCGGAGGTCAGCAAAAAGGTACAGGAACGAGTGCTGAATGCGATCGAGAACATGACCGGGCTTAAGGTTCTTGACGTCAATATTCAGATCGCGGGCGTAAATATCGATTGATACAGTCGGCATGGCTCGTCGGGGCCGTGCCTTCTGCTTTTCTGTCTTATGTTCAGGGAAAAGAATGAAACGAGGAAAAGAGCGCAGCAGATCGGTTGCTTTGTTTGGCGTATTGACCGCCCTCGCAATGCTGATGGGCTATATTGAGACCCTGCTTCCGATTTCCATCGGCGTTCCCGGAGTCAAACTGGGACTGGCCAATCTGGTCACGGTGATCGCCATGTACCGCTTGGGGGAACAGGAGGCTGTTCTCCTGTCTTTCGTTCGCGTTGTACTGGTGGGATTCACCTTCGGAAATATGGCGGCGCTGCTCTATTCCATGGCAGGTGCGGCATGCAGCCTGATCTGCATGATTGCCGCGGAAAAAAGCGGGTGGTTTGGTGAGGCAGGGGTCAGCATATTCGGCGGAATTGCGCATAACATCGGGCAGCTTGGAGCTGCGGCCTTTGTGGTGAAAACGACAGGCGTGTTCTGGTACTTTCCCGTTTTGCTGATGGCGGGCACTGTCACAGGCGCCTTGATCGGCATGCTGGCGGGAGAAGTGTTGAAGCGTCTGCCGAGATCCGCAGGCAGGGAACCGGAACGGTAAGAATCAGGTCTGTTATTTTGAAAAGCGTCTGATATGGGCGCAGCAATCATGAATAAAACAAGGAATGGGAAGGGAAAAGCAATGTCTAAGACAAAGGTGGACATGATTTCCGGATTTTTGGGTGCCGGAAAGACAACATTGATTCAGAAGCTGCTGAAGGAAGCAGTGGCGGGGGAGCAGGTGGTTCTCATCGAGAATGAATTTGGTGAGATCGGAATTGACGGCGGGTTTTTGAAAGATGCCGGAATTGAAATTCGGGAAATGAACTCAGGCTGCATCTGCTGCTCTCTGGTGGGCGATTTTTCCGCCTCGCTGAGAGAAATTTTGAGCAGGTATGAGCCGGATCGCATTATCATTGAGCCCAGCGGCGTAGGAAAGCTGTCGGATGTGATGCGGGCGGTAGCCGGTGTCGAGGAGGAACTGGGGGTTCTGAGCAATTCGGCTGTGACGGTGGCAGATGTAAAAAAATGCAAAATGTATCTGAAAAATTTTGGGGAGTTTTACCGGAATCAGATTCAGTTTGCGACTACGATTGTCTTGTCCAGAACCGATGTGGCGGATCAGAAGCAGATTGAGGAGGCGGTGGCTCTGATCCGAGAGATCAATCCCACCGCTGCCGTGATTACGACACCGATTTCTGAGCTGAGCGGACAGAGACTTCTGGAAATTCTGGAGAAGCCGGTGGATTTGAAGACAGAGCTCCTGCAGGAAGTGGAGGAGCACCACCATGACGGGGAGCACAGCCACGGCGAGGAGCATCACCACCACGAGGAGCACAGCCACGGCGAGGAGCATCACCACCACGAGGAGCACAGCCACGGCGAGGAGCATCACCACGGCGAGGGGCACCACCATGACCAGGATCACTGCCACGGCGAGGAGCACCATCACCACGGGGAGCACTGCCACGCCCATTGTCATCACGATCACCACGGTCATGATGCAGACGAGGTGTTTGAGAGCTGGGGAATGGAGCAGCTTCCCCCCATCACGGAGGAGCACCTGCGGGCCGTCCTGAGCCGCATGTCGGAGACAGAGGAATTCGGAACGGTGATCCGCTGCAAGGGCATGCTGCAATCCAAGGATCAAAAGGAATGGTTCTATTTTGATCTGGTTCCGGGAGAGGTGGATGTGCGCTTCGGAGCGCCGGATTACACCGGAAAGGTGTGTGTGATCGGGGTGGACCTGAAAGAAGCGATGTTGGAGAAGGAGTTCAAGGCGTGATATGGCAGATAACAATACCGACCAGGAGGATCGCATTCCGGTCTTTTTAATCAATGGTTTTTTGGAAGCGGGAAAAACAAAATTTCTGAAATTTACAATGGAACAGGCCTATTTTCAGACGGAAGGAACGACTCTTCTCATTGTCTGCGAGGAGGGCGATGAGGAGTATGACGACGCCTTTCTTAAAAAGACAAAGACGGCAGGTGTCTTTATGGAGCGCCTTGAGGAGGTGACGGAAGAGAAGCTGAGGGCGCTGTCGGAGGAATTTCACCCGGAACGTGTCCTGATTGAGTGGAACGGGATGTGGATGCAGGATGCGCTGAAGCTGCCGGATCTCTGGTTTTTGAATCAGCAGGTCAGCCTGTTTGATGCGTCCACTCTGGAGCTTTATCTTAAGAATATGCGTCCCTACATGGGGCCGATGCTGAAAAATACGGAGCTGGTGATTTGTAATCGGGCAGACGGAATCCCGGAGGAAAAGCTGGGATCCTATTATTTCTCTCTTCGGGCCATGGCCCCTGGCGCCGAGATCGTCTTTGAGGGGGAACAGGGGGAGATCCGCGGGGATTTCAACATTGAGCTCCCTTATGATATCAAGGCGGAGCACCTGCAGATCGAGCCTCAGATGTTTGCGACTTTTTATGTTGACTCCATGGATCGACCGGAGCGCTACGACGGAAAAGAGGTGGAATTGACCGCTCAAGTGATGCGACCGCATAATGCGCCAAAGAATTTGTTTGTGCCCGGCCGCCGAGTCATGACCTGCTGTGAGGCGGATATCCAGTTTTGCGGATGGCTCTGCCGCTATGCCGGAGCAGAACGCCTGAAGAGCGGAGATTGGGTAAAGCTTCGCGCGAAAATAAAGAATGAAAAGAGACGGGAATACGGAGGATACGGTCCGGTGCTTTATGCGGAGGAGGTGGTCCTGACAGGTCCTCTTTCCGGGATTGCGAGCTTCCAATGATAAAAGCTGTGATATTTGATATGGACGGAACCATACTGGACACACTGGAAGATCTGACAGATTCGCTGAACGAGGCGATGAGGCGGTGCGGTCATAAGCACGACTATGAGCCGGAGCTGGTGCGCTTCTTTTTCGGAAGTGCCGCCCTTGTGGCGATCAAGCGGGCACTGGCAGTGGAGGCCGGGATCAGAGGGGAGGCTGCGCTGCTTCAGATCGGAGCGGGGAGTCCTTCGGAGCAGACACCGAACCGGGAGAGAAGACGGGAAGCGGAGCGGATCCTGCGTGTTTATAAGCCTTATTATGCGGAGCACTGCAGGGATAAGACCCGAGCCTATGCCGGGATCCCGGAACTCATCGGAGGTTTAAAGAGCGCAGGCATTCTGACGGCTGTGGTGTCCAATAAGCCGGATGAGGCGGTGCAGCCGCTCTGCGCAGATTTGTTCCCGGGTCTCTTTGATTTTTCCATCGGGGAAAAGGAGGGACTTCGCAGAAAACCGGAATCCGATATGCTTAAGGCTTGCTTTGATGCCCTAAAGATTCTTCCTGGGGAAGCCATCTATGTGGGTGACACCGAGATTGATCTGCAGACAGCGGAGCGGGCAGGGATTCCCTGTGTTTCCGTGAGCTGGGGCTTTCGAAGTGTGGAATTTTTAAAGCGCCTCGGCGCGAAGACAATCATTGAACGGGCGGAGGAGCTTCTCCCGCTGGTCACGGCATGAAAAAAGCGCTGCAAGGGAGATCTTGCAGCGCGTCCATTTTTTCTGCGGAAGAACGCAAAGGAAAAGAGACCTGCCCGGGGAACATCACCCGCCGGTGTAACCGGGAACCGGTGTCGGGCGTGCGGAATCGAAGATATCGGACGCATTGAAGAGATCAGCGGTGCGATTCTTTACGGTCATATCCTGCCACATGCGGTATCCGTCCAGGTTTCTTCTTCCCATACGGAGAAAATCCTTTCCCATCTGCACAAAGTAAGGGGAGGAATCAACATTGCAGAAATAGCGGAATCCGCTGCCCCACAGGTACTGAAAGCGTTCGTTGTCCGCTTTGTAGGGATGCCAGTCTGCGATATCCGCTCCAAAGGGGTAGATGAGAATGTCGGTGCCGCCGATCAAGCTTCCAACCCGTTCCTGCCACTTTTCATTGTCCTCTCGAAGCTCTTCCATGCTGATTTTTCCGTAATTCCGGTGTCCCCAGCTGTGAGAAGCCAGTTCCCAACCGTCGTCCCGAAGGCACTGGGCAACATCGCGAACCTTCTGCCGGTCCGCCTCGATATTCGGGTTGGTCCCTTCATAGGACGGATCCGTGCGGTAGCCGAAGACACCGTTATATCCGGTGACGGCGATGATTCCCTTCGCACCGCGGTAGGAGAAATCCGGGTGTTCCTTCAAAAAGTCATTTAAGATGGGAACCATGTCAAAGGAACCGGTCACAACGGATCCGTCCTCTGTCACCATTTCCGTAGTCGGCTTCCCGTCTGCTCCGATGGTAATATCCTTGGCAAAGCCGTCGCCGTCCATGTACTCATAGTAGTTGACGTCATCCTGAGACAGCACGAAGGCCTTCTTTCCCTCCGGCAGAAGGATGTCCCCTTCGACCATCTTTTTTCCTCCCTGCTCGGGATCATCAATCTCGTGGGCAATATCGTGGATCCGAACCAGAACATAGCCGCGGTTGTACATTTCCAGCATCATTTTTTCAAATTCGCTTTTGGTCGTCATAACGTCGTTGTATCCATTTTGGCGGCTGTCATTATCAAAGGCCTTGGCGGTATCAATAATAAGCGTGTGAAAAAAGACATGTGTGATCTGAGAGATGTCCTGGCGAACCAGGGTGGGCTTGATCTCTTCACAGCGTCGAATGAGGGAGGCGCCGGCTTCCTTTGCCGCCAGCTCCGGATTGCTGTTCACCAGAGCGATGGCAGCATCGTAGTCATACTGGGCAAATTTAAGCTCCGCCTCAGAAAGAAGCTGCTCCTCCGAAGGCTGAGAGGGTGTGGTCTCGTCCGGTATGCTGCTCTCGGGGGTACCGTCGGAGGACTGGGGATTGCCTTCACCGAGGGTTTCCTCCCCGTGTGCAGACGGTAAAGAGTCTGCGCTCTTCCCACGGCGAAGCTTGCCGATCATCAGAACAAGGGCAAGCAGAATCAAAAGGATCAGAGTGATCCGAAGGGGAAGGGGGAAACGGGAGCGTCTCCTTCTCCGCCTGTGATGTCTGCGGTGAGAGGGATAACCGCTTCCGGAAAGATGATAATATTGTTTTTCCATAACCTTTGCTCCTTTTCTGTACTGAACGGTTTCTACTATAGTATAAAGCGTTAGGAAAGGCAATCTTACTTGTTTACTTTAACATTTTACTATGGTACACTAAAAACAAAAAATCAGTTATTTGCGGTGTGAACACACCGTCTATTCGGAGGCGAGAATGAATAGTAAGCTGCATTCAGAATCGGTGGATCATCTCTTTGACGCGGTTCTCACACTGGAGACGCGGGAGGAGTGCTACAAGTTTTTTGAGGATGTCTGTACGATCAACGAGCTGCTTTCGTTTTCACAGCGCTTTGAGGTGGCGAAGATGCTTCGTGAGAAGCGCACCTATCTGGAGATCGCTGAACGCACCGGGGCATCCACCGCCACCATCAGCCGTGTAAATCGTTCTCTCAATTTTGGGAGCGACGGATATGAGCTGGTATTTCAGCGCATTGGCATGGAGCCGGAAGAAAAAAAAGAAACGGACTGAGGAGATCAGCAGAAACCGGAACGGGCGCTCGCGCCCGTTTTTTCTGCCTGTTCTCATGGGACTTGGGAGGAAAAATGGCATTACAGAGAAACATGAATGAGAAACAGCGGGAGGCGATGCTTTGTACGGAGGGCCCGGAACTGATTCTGGCCGGGGCGGGCTCCGGAAAGACACGGGTTCTGACCCATCGTATCGCCTATCTGATTGGGGAAAAGAAGGTGGCGCCCTGGAATATCATGGCGATCACGTTTACCAACAAGGCAGCAGGAGAAATGAGAGAGCGGGTGGATCAGCTGGTGTCCCACGGCGCAGAGCAGGTGTGGGTGGCAACCTTTCACGCCACCTGTGTCAGAATCCTGCGAAGATACATTGACCGCATCGGATTTGACAACCACTTTACGATTTATGATGCAGAGGATCAGCGGACGGCGATGAGGCAAGTGCTTAAGGAGGATCCGTCCGGAGGAATCAGGCTCAAGGAGAAGGCTGTGCTTGCAGCGATTTCCGCAGCAAAGAATGAGCTGATCACGCCGGAGCAATACCAAAAGGAGGCGGCCGGCTGGCAGGAGGAGAAGATTGCGGCATGTTATCGGCGCTATCAGGAGCTGCTAAGAAGAAACAATGCACTGGATTTTGATGACCTGATCGGAAAGACGGTGGAGCTGCTGACGGCGGATGCACAGGTGCGGGAATCTTACCAGGAGCGCTTCCGCTATATCATGGTGGATGAATATCAGGACACCAATCTGGCACAGTTTCATCTCATCCGCCTTTTGGCGGACAAGTATAAAAATCTTTGTGTGGTCGGCGACGACGATCAGTCGATTTACAAATTCCGCGGTGCGAATATTCATAACATTCTGGATTTCGAGACGGCCTTCCCGGGAGCCAAAGTTGTGAAGCTGGAACAGAATTACCGTTCCAAAGCCAGCATTCTAAATGCGGCGAATGCAGTCATTCGGAACAACCGGGGCAGAAAGGAAAAAAAGCTTTGGACGGAACAAACCGGAGGAGAGCCCGTTCGGACCTTGCGCTTTGAGACTGCGGCAGAGGAAGCAGAGGCAATCGCATCCGATATCAAAATGCGGGCAAGGGACGGCCGCTACAGCAGTTTTGCGGTTCTGTATCGGACCAATGCACAGTCCAGGCTGCTGGAGGAGCGCCTGATTTATCACGGCATCCCGTATCAACTGGTGGGAGGGGTGAACTTTTATCAGAGGAAAGAAATCAAGGACATTCTCTCTTACCTTAAGGTGATCGCCAACGGACAGGATGACCTGGCGGTTCGCCGGATCCTGAATGTGCCGAAGCGGGGCATCGGCGCAACAACGGAGGAAAAGGCGGCGGCCTTTGCGGCGTCTGAAGGGCTTGGATTTTATGAAGGACTGAAGAGGGCAGCTTCAGCGGGAGTGCTGGGGCGGGCGGAAGAGCGCGTGAAGCAATTTGTGTTGCTCATTGAGGCGCTGCGGAAAAAAAGCGAGACCGAAACGCTCCCGGAGCTGATTCAGTCCGTGCTTTCAGACAGCGGCTATGCAGCATCCTTAAAGGAGGAAGGAGAGATTGCAGCCGAGACTCGCATGGAAAACATTGAGGAGCTGATCAACAAGGCAGTGGGCTTTGAACAAAACAGTGAGGACATTCTCCCGGAGGAATCCGGATTGGCGGAAGCAGATTCCATCAGCCGCCTGTCCCGGTTTCTGGAGGAGATTGCGCTGGTTGCAGACATCGATCGGATGGACGAGGAGAGCGAAAAGGTGACGCTGATGACGCTGCATGCCGCCAAAGGACTTGAGTTTGATGAGGTCTATATGGCGGGAATGGAGGACGGGCTGTTCCCCGGGAACCGCTCTCTGGATGATCCGGAGGAGCTGGAGGAGGAGCGGCGCCTCTGCTACGTGGGGATCACCCGGGCCAGAAATCGCCTCAGCATGACCTCTGCCCGAAGCCGTATGATCAACGGAGAAACCCACTGGTCAAGAGAATCCGTGTTTCTTCGCGAGATTCCGGATGCGCTGAAGGAGACGACGGACAGGAGCAGCAGACCGGCGGAGAGGGGTATGCACGTTACCGATGGGGCAGAGAGTGGAAAGGGCGCACTTCCCTGGGAGAGCAGTGGGAAGGAGATCTGCCGAAAGCGGAACGAACCCGCATGGAAAAAGCCGGACAAGCCGGCGGCCTTCGGAAAGATCTTTCAGGTGGTGAAGGCGGATCATCTGGAGTACCAGAAGGGGGATCGGGTCAGGCACGCCCGGTTTGGTTTGGGCACGGTTTTGAATATTGTGGATGGCAAAAGGGATTATGAGGTTACGGTGGACTTTGATGAGCACGGAGTAAAAAAAATGTTTGCAGGCTTTGCCAAGTTGCAGAAATGCTGAATGCGTGTTATATTGAAAGCAGATTGAGTAGCCTGATAGGGACAGGAGGTTAGGATGGAGAATCTTGGAGCGCTGATGAAATTGGAGGATTTAATGAATTCTCTGAAGGCAAAGGCAGAGAAAAGGGATCAGAAGGATGTTCTGATTACGGTTCTGGCGGTCATTGGAATTATCATGGCCATGGCAGGAATCGCTTATGCGGTCTACCGTTTTATGACGCCGGAATATCTGGATGACTTCGACGATGATTTTGATGATGATTTTGAAGATGAAGAGATGCCGAAGACCTCCTCAAAGTCAGGGGAAGAGAAGGACTGATCATCGGAATCAGTCGTAATGGAAGGAATTGCGAAGGATTCGTTGGGCGCGCCGTGCAGACGACGCGCCTTCTTTATGGGACAGAATGGGAAAGCAGGGCGGTACGAGGAAGAAGGGATCGGATGAAAAAGGGAGAAATTGCGGTCGGAGTCATTGGAGATACGGTGTTTCCGGACCACGGCTACATTGAGCGAGAAGATGGAAGGGTGTTGATTCGGCATGCGGTACCCGGCCGCGTGGTGGAGTATCGCATCACCAAAAGGTGGGGCGACCGCGGGGAAGGGACGGTTTTACGCGTCGTAGCTCCGTCTCCCCTCGAAACAGAAACAACACCTTGCATACACACCGGAATTTGCGGCGGATGTCTTTATCAAACGCTGCCCTACGAAACGCAAGTGCAGCTGAAGGAGAGGCAGATCAAAACCCTGCTGCAAACGGCGGCAGGGCGTCCCTTTGTCTGGGATGGGATGTTCGGGAGCCCCATGGAAAGCCGCTACCGCATGAAAATGGAATACTCCTTCGGCGACGCCGTACAGGGCGGTCCGCTGACACTTGGCATGCACAAAAGGGAGAGCCATTACGACATTGTGACGACGGATGGGTGCCGCCTGGTGCACGAGGATTTCAATCGCATTCTGCGAGCCACACTCCGATACTTTTCGGAGCGGAACATTCCCTTTTACCATAAGCTGCGGCATGACGGTTATCTGCGTCACCTCCTGGTCCGGCGGGGAACCCACAGCGGAGAAATACTGGCGGATCTGGTGACTGTGTCCGAAGGCGGGTATCAGGCGCCACCGGAGGGCAGTCCGTTTACCCGTGAGCCGCTTGAGATCGAAGGGCTGATGGAAGGCTGGAAGCAGTGCCTTCTGGCGCTGACACTGGAGGGAAAGCTGGTGGGAATCCTGCATACAGTCACAGACTCCGTTGCCGATGCCATTCTGGATCAGGGGACACAAACCCTGTATGGGAGACCATATTTTGAGGAAGAGCTGTCCGGACTCCGCTTTCAGATTCGTCCATTTTCCTTTTTTCAAAACAATGCAGACGGCGCGGCGCTGCTCTATGAAAAGGTGGGGGATTACGTGGGAGACACCGGCGGAAAGACCGTGTTTGATCTGTACAGCGGAACCGGAACCATTGCGCAGCTGGTGGCAAAGGCGGCGGAAAAGACGGTGGGGGTCGAGATTGTCAAGGAGGCGGTGGCAGCCGCGCGAGAGAACGCCAGACGAAACGGGATCACAAATTGCGATTTTATTGAAGGGGATGTGCTGAAGGTACTGGATGACAGAGAGGAGCTGCCGGATGTCATGATCTTGGATCCGCCGCGAGAGGGGGTGAATCCCAAGGCTCTCAGAAAACTCATGCGCTACGGCGTCCCGAAGATCATCTATGTCTCCTGCAAGCCGTCCAGCCTGGCCCGGGATCTTAAGGGCTTGCGGGAGGGGGGCTATGAACTGGAGCGGGCACTGGCAGTGGACATGTTTCCCCAGACGCCGGGGGCGGAGGTGGTGGCGCTGTTTCGGAGAACAGAGAACCGGTGACTTGAGTTCCCCTTTGTTAAAGCATTTCCTCCCCGGGGGCTTCCTCACGAAATCGGATGCCTGTCTCCTGGTCCATTGCATCGACGATGGCCAGGGAGTGGAGGTCAATTCCCATTTCCCGGATACGTTTCCCGCCGTCCTGAAATCCCTTTTCGATGACGACCCCGGCGCCGACCAGCTCGGCACCGGACTGACGGACAAGATCCGAGAGACCGAGAATCGCTTTGCCGTTTGCAAGAAAATCGTCGATGATCAGGATGTGATCATCCGCCTGCAGGAATTTTTTGGAGACAATGATGTCATTCACGGTTTTGTGGGTGAAGGACTCTACGCTGGCCGTGTAGACATCGCCGGACAGATTCAGGGATTTGGTCTTTTTGGCAAAGACCACAGGACAGGAAAAGTATCGCGCTGCAATACAGGCGATTGCAATCCCGGAAGATTCAATGGTGAGAATTTTGGAGACGGTTCTGTCTCGAAACTGGCGCCTGAACTCACGGCCGATTTCATCCAGCAGTTCCACATCGATCTGATGGTTCAGAAAGGAATCGACCTTCAAAATGTTTTCTCCTTCTACTCTGCCGTCTCTGCGGATCCGATCCATTAACAGCTTCATCTGCATCGCCCAAGTCCTCCGAACACTGATTTTGACTGAAGAAAATTGAGATTATTTTAGCATAGCTTACTCAAAAAGTAAAAAGAGAAACGGGAGGATTCCCCCGATCTGTGATTGACAAGAAGAGCGCCGGGCGCTATAATCCGGAAAATTCCAGTCATTTCGGAGGAAACATTGTGCTGATTGATAAGAGAAGTGTATTAAAAGAGGCGCTTGCCAGGACAGAGGCAGTTCGATCCGTTGGGGAAGCGGAAGAAAAGCGAAGAGCAGCAGACAGAAAAAAAGCCTGTATGCGAGATGTGTTGTCGAGATCTGATGAGGAAAGAAAATCGGAAGGAGAGACCATGACAGAAAAAAAGACTGGGGAATCCGGCACTGTCCGGGGGAAGAAGCGTGCCGAAGCGGCAGAGAAACAGGTTAAAAAGAAGTCGATTGCAGGAAAAGAGGCGGGAAATACCCGGGATTCTGAGGCGAAACCTGCCAGAAAAGCAGTGAAAGCCGGGAAGAAGGAGCCGGCCTGCAGAATCTATGTCGAGTTTGAAGGGCGTCAGGTGTCGGTGGAGGAGACGAGAGAGGCTGCAATTCTTGCTTATCACAAGGCACATCCGGGCGTCTCGGTTAAGCAGGTGGAACTGTATGTGAAGCCCGAAGAGAGAGCAGCGTATTATGTGGTGAACGGAGACGCAGCACCGGAGTACAGGATTGAGATCTGAGAGCAGGGACCGGATCCGATGCAACAGACAGGACTGGAACACGGATGGTGCCGCAGGCGGCCTTTGGCTGTCAGCGGCGCCTTTTTGCGCACTCTTTTTGATTGTTTGAGGAGCCGTTTGCTGGTAGAATAGAAGATAAAAAGATGGCAACAGAAAAAAGACGCGGAGGATGGATGCATGTATTGGGATGACAGAATATGGGTCGCAAGCAGCCGGACAGAGCGCTTAGGAATTTTACTGCGCATGGCAAACCGCCACGGACTGATTGCGGGTGCAACCGGAACGGGAAAAACGATTACGCTGAAGGTGATGGCGGAATCCTTTTCGGATGCAGGGGTTCCGGTTTTTCTATCGGATGTCAAGGGGGATCTTTCCGGAATGTGCTGCCCCGGACAGGACAGTGCAGACATGCAAGCACGCATGGAGCGTTTCGGGTTGAAGGAGAGCGGCTTTTCCTTTCACGCATATCCGACTCAGTTTTGGGATATTCTCGGAAAGAGAGGAACGGCGCTCCGGACGACGGTCTCTGAGTTCGGTCCGCTCCTGTTTGCCCGCCTTCTGGGACTCAATAAAATTCAGGGAGATCTCCTGGATGTGGTGTTTCGCATCGCAGATGAGGAAGGGCTCCTGCTCCTGGATTTGAAGGATCTTCGCGCCATGCTGAATTATGTTGAGGAGCATGCGTCCGACTACCGGATGCGCTACGGAAACATCGGAAAAAACAGCATTGGCGCCATCATGCGCGCCTTGGTGTCGCTGGAGGGGAGAGGGGGAGATCACTTCTTCGGCGAGCCGGCGCTGGAGCTTTCCGACTGGATGCAGCAGGGGGAGAACGGCCGGGGAATGATCCATATTCTGGATTCTACCTCCTTGATCGGAGATCCGCTGATCTACTCCACATTTATGCTGTGGCTTTTGACAGAGCTGTTTGAACGGCTGCCCGAGGTGGGAGACCGGGAAAAACCGGAGATGGTCTTTTTCTTCGATGAGGCTCACTTGCTGTTTGAAGGCGCGCCGAAGGCACTGCTCGATAAAATTGAGCAGGTGGTCAAGCTGATTCGCTCCAAGGGAGTCGGGGTGTACTTCATCACACAAAATCCCGGCGATATTCCGGGCGCCGTTCTCGCTCAGCTGGGAAACAAGGTACAGCATGCGCTGAGAGCCTACACGCCGGCAGAGCAAAAGGGAATCAAGGCGGCAGCGGAATCGTTTCGCGTCAATCCGGCGTTTGACACGGCGGAGGCCATGCAGAACCTGAGGACAGCAGAGGCAGTCGTATCGTTTTTGCAGGAGGACGGCGCACCGGAAATCTGCCGCATTGCAGATGTTCTCCCGCCCCAGTCTCTGATGGGAGCTGCAGATGCAGCGGTGCAGCAGCAGATGATTGTAAACAGCGAGCTGAACGAAAAATACGGAGAGCCCATCGACCGGGAATCGGCATACGAGCGCCTTCTGAGAAAATACGATGCGGATGCCAAAGAGGCAGAAAAAAAGAAGCGGGAAGACGAGGAGGAGCGGCAGGCGGAAAAGCAGAAAAAGCGGGATGAAATGAAGAAAAAGCGAACGGCTGCCAGCATCGGGAACGCGGCAGTGGGGACAATCGGGCGTGAGCTGGGCAATAACATCGGTAAGTCAATCGGCGGAAGCTTCGGCAGAAGAATCGGAGGAAATGTGGGGGCGAGCATCGGCAGAGGACTTCTGAAAACCCTGTTGAATCTGTGAAACGAGGAGCGATCCGGGTTCCCCGTTGCGGGGCTTTAACCTTTCATCCAAGAGGGCTCCGGCTGTTGCCCGGATGAGCAAGGTGTGATAGAATCAAGTCCGATTTTGGACGCGGCAAGTTCCCAGCCGCGTCCTTCCTTTGGAAGGAGTTGTATGAACGGAAACACAGTTTTCATTTTTATTTCATTTGTTGTCTATCTTCTGGTCATGATCGGCATCGGAGCCTATTGCTCCGCCAACACCAAAAACACAGAGGATTTCTATCTCGGGGGAAGAAAGCTGAACGGATGGGTTGCAGCCCTGTCCGCACAAGCCTCCGATATGAGCGGCTGGCTCCTGATGGGTCTGCCGGGTGCCATTTATCTGTATGGCTTCGGGGAGGCATGGATCGGCATCGGCCTTTTTATCGGAACCACGCTGAACTGGCTGCTGATTTCCAAGCGCCTACGGCGGTACACCATTATATCGGGCAATGCCATCACACTTCCGGCCTTTTTTGAAAACCGATACCGGGATCAGAGCCGCATCCTGCTTGGCGTGTCCTCGGTGTTCATTCTCCTTTTCTTTCTGGTCTACACCGCGTCGGCGTTTGCATCCGGGGGAAAGCTGGTTTCCACCGTATTCGGGCTGGACTATCACGTGGCGATCACCATCGGATCGCTGGTCATTTTGGTCTACACCTTTTTGGGGGGCTTCATGGCAGTTTGCGAGACGGACTTTGCGCAGGGCATGCTGATGCTGGTGGGTCTTCTGGCAGTTCCGATCCTGGCTTATGCCTCTCTCGGAGGCGCTAAGGTTATGGCGCTCATTGATCAAAGTGGTGTGCAGGGCGGCGCCGCCTCTTTTTCGAGTCTCTTTTATGACGGGGGAGAACCGATTCGCGGGGTGACGATCCTTTCCAATCTGGGCTGGGGACTGGGCTATTTCGGAATGCCTCATATTCTGACGCGCTTTATGGCGGTCAGTTCGGAGAGGGAGCTTAGAAAGTCCAAGGTGATTGCGACGGTATGGGTGGCGCTTTCTCTGTCCTTTGCCTGCCTGATCGGGTGGCTCGGACGCGCTTATCTGATGCCGGTGGTACTGGACGGGGCGGAAGCGGAAAACATTTTCATTCGGATGATCATCAAGCTTTTTACCCATCAGTATGCGTTTCCGTTGATCGGCGGAATCTTTCTCTGCGGAATTCTGGCTGCCATTATGTCCACTGCGGACTCTCAGCTCTTAATCACCTCCTCCGCATTGACTGAGGATCTGTACCGGGGGATTCTGAATCCGAAGGCCTCCGAAAAGACGGCACTTGCACTTTCCAGATATTCGGTTTTTGCTGTGGCCATTCTCGCTTATTTGATTGCATGGAATCCGGAGAGCTCAATTATGGGGCTGGTTTCCAATGCCTGGGCAGGCTTTGGGGCCACCTTCGGACCGGTGGTGCTCCTTTCTCTGTTTTGGAGACGGTCGAATCGAAGCGGTGCGATTGCAGGTATGCTGGGCGGCGGTCTGACTGTTATCCTATGGGACTATGTTCCGTTGCTGGGCGGCGCCACACTGGGGCAGGCGACCAGGCTTTATTCTCTCATTCCGGGATTTGCCGCCGGCTTCCTTTCGATGCTGGCAGTGAGCTTACTCACACCGCCTCCGGCGCAGGAAATACTGGATGAATTCGATTCTGTCGGCAGAATGACAGCGGCTGAGACAGAAGGAGGAACGGAAGCGGAAGTCATTTCATAAAAACGTACTTCCAGGAGAAAGTATGCTATAATACAAGCACATGGACTGGTTCCGAACTACCGCTGCGTGCGATGCAGGAGGGGATATGGTTGAACTGGGAATGGCAAGGCGTGAGAGCATTCGTCACTTGTCTGTCGGGCATGGGGAGATCCCTGTTCGCGCGGCGGCAGAGGGAAGGATGGGGCGCGTTTGGGTGCCTCTGCCGGAGGAATCGTCGTTTTGTCTGATTTCTCTCGGCGCCTTCAGCTATCTTCTCGGACTCCCCCCCCGAGGTGCAGAATCCATCGATCTTTATCTGACGATCTGCAGGGAGTGTGCCGATACGAACATTGTCCCGGACAGTACCCTTTGGTGCGAGTGGCTGGAGGAGCAGTTTGCAGGCAGGTTCCGGACATCGGCGCGCTATGCGCTTTCTGCGCCGGAGCAAGTAGAGACCGCTTGTGGCCGGAACACTGCGGCGGCACTGCCGGATCTGGTTCGTTTGAAAAAGCTGGATGCCGCATGGTATCGCAGAGCGATAAAAGAGACAGAGCAGGTGGACTTCGTCTCGATTTTTGCGGATGAGGAACAGTTTCTGCAGTTTGGAATCGGATATTTGGCGCTGCATGGGAATCGAATCGTGGGGGGCTGCGCTGCCTATGCATTCCCGGAGGGGCTGATGGAAGTGAAGGTGGCCACAGCGGAAGCATACCGGAACAAGGGGATTGCCACTGCGCTGACGTCCAGGCTTCTTGAAGACTGTGCAGACTCCGGGATTGAAAGGCGATGGGAGGCCGCCAATCTCTTTTCCTCGCGCATGGCAGAAAAATTCGGTTATCGCCCGGACAGAGAATATATGATTTACCGCATTGAAGTGGATCATTCTGAGGAGGAGTGAGGGAAACTCGGACGAATATCTTTACTTTCGATTCTTCCCAGGGTATAATGGATCGTGACGAAGAAATGGGCTCCAGGCGGCAGCGGCGGGGGTCATTCCGTCCGGAGGACGCACGTTCTTTGCAGCACCTGAAATGTTTGACAATCTTACCAATTTTGAACCTGCAAATATCTGACAGGGAGACTTTATTTCTGTGAGGATGTCAGGCCGCCTCGAGCGGAAGGCAGATGGACAGATGCGGTCACCCACCTGGCACAGCCAGGCGTCAATACGTAAGACCGGCATTTCGGGGCTGTTGGTATAATCGGGCAGCGATTTTTCGCTGCCCTTTTTCAACTCAGAGGAATCAGATGATCAATAAAAAAACACATCACCGTTATATTGCATGGGGGCTCACGGCGCTGGCAGTCGTGGTGGCCTCTCTTCTTGTATTTTCCCTGCTGAACAATCTGAATGAGGTGGGGCGTTTCTTCGCTTCCATCATCCATGTTCTGATGCCGTTTATCTATGGCTTTGTGATGGCCTTTTTGACGGCGCCTGCCTACAATCGGGTAATTCGGGGATTGAAGGGGCTGGCGGAGCGATACGCAAAGAGAAAAGGGCTCTCAGGGGAAGGAAGGCAGCGTTTTCTGAGACGGACAGCCGTGTTGGCCCGGTTCCTTGCCACGGTGCTGAGCCTGGTGATAATTCTTGCAGTTGTGACAGCCCTGATCGCCATGTTGCTGCCGCAGATTATCTCCGGCATTACGGAGCTTTGCTACAGCCTGCCGGAAAGTGCGGGCTCTGTCGCTTCGAGACTGAAGAGAATGCTGGACGGCGAAAATCCGGAAATAGAGGCCACGGTGCTTGCGCTGTACGATCAGCTCTATGAGACGGTGAACAGCTGGATCTCCAGCGACTTTCTGCCAAACCTCAATAAATATCTGTCCCAGATGACAACAGGCGTAGTCAAGATCCTGGTCTTTCTGAAAAATTTCTTCATTGGCCTCATTGTCATGGTCTATGGGTTAAACATGAAGGAGCTGTTGGCAGCGCAGTGCAAAAAAACCATCTATGCACTGTTTCCGCTTCCGACTGCCAATGATATTGTGACAGAGGTACGCTATGTAAAGACGGTTTTTTCCAACTTTATCATCGGGAAGCTGATCGACTCCTGCATCATCGCAGTCATCTGCTATATCTGCATGAGCATTATGAAAATGCCGTATAGTTTGCTGATCAGTGTATTTGTCGGGGTTACAAACGTGATTCCGTTCTTTGGACCCTTTATCGGCGCGATTCCCGGCGCCTTCATTTTGCTGATGGTTTCTCCGCTTCAAATGCTGCAGTTTCTGATTTTCATTTTGATTCTTCAGCAGTTTGACGGAAATATCTTAGGTCCCCGGATTCTGGGTTCCACCACCGGTCTTTCCAGCTTCTGGGTGCTGTTTTCCATTCTGTTTTTCGGGGGAATCTGGGGGATCGTCGGCATGGTGGTGGGCATTCCCACCTTTGCAGTGTTGTCCCGCCTGTTTCAGCGCCTCCTGTCCCATCTTCTTGAAAGACGCAGACTTTCAAAGGACACCGGAGATTATCAGAAGGTGCAGTGCATTGAAAAGGCGGGGGAGACATATTGCTATCGAAGGATCCCGGAATCCGATTTGCAAACGGAGAAAAAGTAGGATATAATCGTTCCATTACAGCAGAAAAGGCGGTGCTTTTATGACCTTATTGGAAAACTGGAGAACCAAGGCTTACGGAGACGGCACGAACGAGAAAGAAAAGGAAGCCCTCTGGAAGGACTATTTTCTGACGGAAAAGGGCATTTATGAGAAGCTTCTTTCCGATGTCAAGCATGTGGAGCGGGGGACGGTTCGGGAGCTGGCAGAGAAGTTCCAAACAGATGTTCAGACCATGACAGGCTTTCTGGACGGAATTAATGAGAGTCTGCATGAGGAAAACCCGATTGAGACCATGGATGAGGACACCGAGGTAAAGCTGGAGATTGACCCGGAGAAGCTCTATTACCACATGGTGGAGGCAAAGGCGGACTGGCTCTATGGTCTGGAGGCATGGGACTCCATCCTGACAGAGGCACGCAGGAAGGAGCTCTACAAGGAGCAGAAGGCCAGCGGAACCATACGAAAGCCGGCGAAGGTGGGGAGAAACGATCCCTGTCCCTGCGGCTCCGGGAAAAAGTATAAACATTGCTGCGGGAAAAATGCCTGATCGGTCCGGAGCCCTGAGAGAAGCGCCCGTGGAAGCGGGCGCTTCTGTTGTCAGGTCTGTCAGACGGATGGAAAGGAGCGTGCGGGTGGAAGCGTATACCAGCTTTGCTGGTGTTTATGATCTCTTTATGGACAATGTTCCCTATGAGGAGTGGTGCAGGCAGATCCTTAAGATTTTTTCGGAGCACGGAATTCGGGAGGGAATCGTCGCGGATCTCGGCTGCGGAACCGGAAATCTGACGGAGCGGCTATCCCGGAGCGGCTTTGATATGATCGGAATCGATCATTCCGAGGAAATGCTGGAGATCGCACTGGAGAAAAAAGAAAAGAGCGGAGAGGATATTCTCTACCTGTGCCAGGATATGCGTTCCTTTGAGCTGTACGGAACCTGCAGAGCAATCGTAAGTCGCTGTGATGCCATCAACTACATCACGGAATTTAAGGATCTGGTCTCGGTGTTCCGTCTGGTGAACAACTATCTGGATCCGGACGGGATTTTTGTATTTGATGTGAATACGGTGAGAAAATACGAAGAGATTCTGGCGGATCACACCATCGCAGAAAATCGCTCCATCGGGAGCTTTATCTGGGAAAACTCCTATGATCCGGAGACGCGGATCAATGAATACGATCTGACGCTTTTTATTCGGGAGGAGGGACAGAAGGAGCGGTTTCGGCGCTTCACGGAAACCCATTTTCAGCGATCCTACACGGTGGAGGAGCTGAAGCAGGCTGCGTTTCAGGCAGGGCTGCAGTGGCTGGACTGCGTGGATGCGGACACCCTGACCATGCCGGATGACAGTGCAGAGAGACTTTTGATCACGCTGGGCGAATACGGGAAGAGGAAAGACAGAGATGAGTGAATATCACGATTACATGGTGAGAGCCTTTGCAGAGGAAGGGATGATCCGTGCATTTGCGGCCACAACCGCAGGTCTGGTGGAGGAGGCGAGACAAATCCACAATACCAGCCCGGTGGTGACGGCGGCGCTGGGAAGGCTTCTGACCGCAGGTGTGATGATGGGCGCTATGATGAAGGATCAGCAGGATCTTTTAACGCTGAAGATGGATGGGGACGGTCCCATGCGCGGTTTGCTGGTCACGGCAGATTGCGGCGGAAATGTGAAGGGCTATCCCTTTGAGCCTGTGGTTCTGATCCCGGCAAATGAAAAGGGAAAGCTGGATGTGGCAGGGGCGATCGGAAAGGGAACCCTAACCGTCATCTCGGATCTTGGCTTAAAGGAGCCTTATGTCGGTCAGGTTGAGCTGGTCTCGGGAGAAATTGCAGAAGATATTGCCTACTATTATGGGAACAGCGAGCAGATCCCCACGGCGATTGGCCTCGGCGTTCTGATGAAAAAGGAAAATGTGCTTCGCTGTGCCGGCGGATTTCTGATTCAGCTGATGCCGGGTTGCCCGGATGAGGTGGCAGAGAAGCTGGAGGATCGTCTGAGGGGGGTTCAATCTGTCACGGACTTCCTTCGCCGGGGAATGACACCGGAGGAGATTCTTCAGTTTATTCTTGAGGACAGAACACTTAAGATCACAGACCGAATTCCCTGTCAGTATCACTGCGGTTGCAGCAAGGAACGGGTGGAGAGAGCACTCCTAACGGTCGGCACCAAGGAACTGAAGCAAATGCTTGCAGAGGGGAAGCCGGTTGAGCTGAGCTGCCATTTCTGTGGGAAGAAATACAGCTTCCACAAGGCGGAATTAGAGGAGCTGCTTCTTAAGAGCGGAAACGAAAGCGCTACGAACGGTGCCTGTGGCACGTAAGAAGCTGCCGCATGTAAGCAATGGTGCGGTCTTCGCCCTGCTCTGCCAGCATGGTAAGAAGCTGCTCAAGGAGCGCCCTCGTCTCAGGATGAAGGCGCTTTTTTTCGTTGACCCGGAGGTAATAGTCAAGGGGGGTGCGGTCGGTGTAGGAGCCTCGGTTGTAGACCTTGGAAGCGGCAATGCGGTCGCAGACCATCTCAAGCACGTAGCGAAGCGGCATTTTGACGCCTTCCCATTCCCCGGTTTTCTGATTCACCTGGATCCAGTATTCATAATGGTGGGGGTTTCTCCCCTTGTGGTGGAGCCACGCTGCAGAATACCCCCGCTCCATTCGTTCTGCAGCATTGGGACTTCTGTCCCCCTGATAGTAACGGGCACCATTCAAAAACTCAATTGGCGTATATTTAGAAAGGTCGTGGAGCAGCCCCTGGCGGTAAAGCCCCACTCGAAAGCAGAGCTTCATTACAATCAGCTTGTGTAAGGTGATGGTCAGAAAATGAGACCAGGCATTGCGCAGTTTCATCGTAATTCATCCCTTCCGGTTTTTATTCGGGGTCTGATGTGTTCGGCTCTACCCATAAGGCGAAGCGCAGGAATCGTACCGGCGTTTGCGGGCTTCGGAAAGGCGAAGCGCAGGAGCCGTACCGGCACTTGCCTTCCCAGGAAGCTGCAACTGCTCAGGAAGAAAGCACACCACCCTCCTTCAGAACGGAGTGCAGATAGGTTAAACGAAAGCAGCAATCGGAAAGAAGCGGGGGGCAAAGCTCTGTATACAGGGTTTTGTCCTGATGGCTTCGCCGGAAGAAGAGAAGCCCGGGAGAAGCTTCCTGCAATGCCTCCGCCTGCCCGGGCAGAGGAATGAACAATCCCTCCCGCACTGTGTAGGCAGTTTTGGCGCTGGCCTTTACTCTCATGCTTCGATCGACAAATTCCGCGACACTTTTATGAATCGCCCGGTTTTCCATCGGAAGAAAATAATAATCTCTGTAATTTTTAAAGTAATGGAGAAAGGCGCCCCTGTAGACAGGAACCGTGAGCGTCAGGCAATCCTCAAGCGCTGACAGATCAAAGGAGGACAAGCGGCAGGACACGGGCTTTGGCAGTGAGACGGCACTCCGAAAGGGGAAGGAAAGCCGGGATTCCTCGACTTTCGGCTGCATACATTCAAAGGAGCCGGAAAAAAAATCCCGATAGGAGAGGAGGGAGAGGAGAGCCGGCAGACTCAGAACATCCTCCTGGTTGTGAAGGCGCAGTGTCTGGAGCAGATCCGGAGCGTTTGTCAAAAGCCAATCCTGATAGACCGGGATCAGATCTGCGCCCTGCAGGTGATCCTCCCGGGAAATGCCGAGAAAATGCTCCATGCTTTGCTGCTTCACATGCTCTGTCGGAAAAAGCTTCCGGAGACGGCGGGCCACCCGGTACAGATCCAGACTTTTCTGGGCTGCAAACGGCGGGCGGATCCCGTATTGCGCAGCACAGCGCTTGAGAAACGGAAGGTCGAAGCGATCCCCGTTGTAGTGAATCAGGAGCCGACGGGAGGCAGCAAGAGAAAAGAAGTCCTTCAGTATTTCCGCTTCGGCGGAGAGACGATCCGCAAACCACTGCCGCAGCATCCACCCGGAGTCTGCATGAAAGGTTAAGGCACCGATCAGATAGATCTGCGCCTTCGAAGGAGAGAGACCGGTGGTCTCAATGTCGAGAAAGAGAACCTCCTCCGGCTTACACAATGGCTTCAGAAGATCGCCCGCTACGACGGATACCGGCGTTGTAAAGAGCTTCATACGTCACCTCCTGCGGATTCAGTATACTCCTTCGTTGTAAGATTGGAAAGGCTGTGATAAACTGCTGATTAGTGTAGCGTAAAATGGAGGAGGTCATGATTTCATATGTAAAGGGCATCCTTTCCGAGATCGATGCAGATTTGATCGTTGTGGAGGCGGGCAGCATAGGCGTTGGGATTCATGTGCCGCTTTCCGTGCTGGACTTGCTGCCTCCGATCGGAGAGGAGATTCAGATTTTCACCCACCTGAAAGTGGCGGACGATGCCATGATGCTCTACGGATTTCTGAGCCGGGGGGATCTTTCCATGTTCCGCCAGCTCATCAATGTGAGCGGGATCGGACCGAAAGGCGCCCTTGGGATTTTGTCCGTTTTGACGCCGGATGAGCTGAGGCTTGCCATTCTGACTGCGGATGCAAAGTGCATTTCCCGGGCTCCCGGAGTCGGGGCAAAGACAGCGCAGCGTATCATACTGGAATTGAAGGATCGCGTTTCCATGGATGATCTGGCTTTGGGGGGAGACAGCGCAGAGAAGACGTCACAGGGCGGACTGCAGAGCAGCGCAGCGACGGAAGCAGTGCAGGCGCTTACACAGCTGGGATATTCCCTCTCCGAGGCGGGAAAAGCGGTACATCAGGTCTCGAATCAGAGCGGCATGAGCAGTGAGGAGATCCTGAAGCAGGCGTTGAAGCAGTTTCGTCTCTGAACGGCAAAGGAGCCGAATCGAAAGGGCAGAGACCGCATGTAAGGAAGGGTATGGAACGAAAAATTATCAATACCGAGGTGCGTCCGGAGGAGGAGAAGCTGGAGCAAAGTCTCAGGCCGCGGCTCTTAAGGGACTACATCGGTCAGGAAAAAATCAAGTCGACGTTAAAAATTTACATCGATGCTGCAAAGGCTCGGGAGGAATCCCTTGATCATGTTCTGTTTTACGGGCCTCCGGGCCTTGGAAAGACGACTCTGTCCGGTATCATTGCAAACGAGATGGGGGTGAATCTGAAAATCACCTCCGGTCCCGCAATCGAAAAACCGGGGGAAATGGCGGCGATTCTCAATAATCTCCGAGAGGGAGATGTTCTTTTTGTGGATGAAATCCACCGCCTGAACCGTCAGGTGGAGGAGGTTCTTTACCCTGCAATGGAGGATTTTGCCATTGACATTATGCTGGGAAAGGATTCCAGCGCAAGGAGCATTCGGTTAGAGCTTCCGCATTTTACGCTTGTGGGGGCCACTACCCGGGCCGGGCTTCTCTCCGCGCCGCTCCGCGATCGATTCGGCGTGGTGCAGAGACTGGAGTTTTACTCCAATGAAGAACTGGAGGAGATTGTGGCCCGGTCTGCCGAAGTGCTGGGTGTGGAAATCGAAGCGGAGGGAAAGGCAGAAATCGCAAGGAGAAGCCGGGGAACTCCCCGCCTTGCCAACCGGCTTTTGAAACGTGTGCGCGATTTTGCACAGATCAAGTATGACGGGGTGATCACGCAGGAAGCGGCAAATTTTGCACTGGATACCTTGGATGTGGATAAGCTGGGGCTGGACGCAGGAGACCGGGCCATTCTCAGCACCATCATTGAAAAATTTTCGGGCGGGCCGGTGGGGCTGGATACCCTGGCCGCGGCGCTGGGGGAGGATGCCGGTACGCTGGAGGATGTGTACGAGCCGTATCTTTTGATGAACGGCTTTCTGATGCGAACGCCCCGGGGGCGCATTGCAACGGAGCGTGCCTGCCGGCATCTTGGAATCGAAATCAACGACGGGAGTGAAGGGAAATGAACGAGGGAAGGGTGCGGGGCGAAAAGCAGGAACGCCCCGAAGAGCAGGAAGCAACAGAGGTTATGATCGACGGACAGCTGATTTTGCTGACGGGCGGGGATGAGGACTATCTCCGGAAGGTGGCTTCCTATATCAACGGAAAGCTTTCAGAGCTGAAGCAGGGGCGGCAGTACAGCCGTCGGAATTCCAACTATCGAAAGCTTATGCTCTGGCTGAATCTGGCAGATGACTACATGAAGGAAAAGGCAGTGAGCGAGAGACTCCGGAGAGAGGCGGAGACCCACGAGGCGGAGGTCTATACGCTGAAACGGGAAATTGTGGAGAAACGCCTTGAGCTGGAAAAAGCGGATTCACGTTTGAAGCAGGAGCAGGCCCAGGAGGATGCGCTGAAAAAGCGCGTCGATGAAATGCAAAAACGAATTGCGGAGCTGGAAAAGGAGATCGATGAATTCCTCAGCAAATAAGTGTCCGGAGCTTCTGGCTCCGGCCGGCTCAATGGAGAGCCTACGGGCGGCAGTCAATGCCGGGGCAGATGCGGTATATACGGGCGGAAGCATGTTCGGCGCCCGGGCATATGCCGAAAATGCGGACACACCCGCTTTGCTGGAGGGAATCCGCTACGCTCATCTCCACGGGGTGCATGTACATCTTACGGTCAATACGCTGATGAAGGATCGGGAGCTGTCGCTGCTTCCCGCCTATCTTTCCCCATACTACGAGGCAGGGCTGGATGCGGCAATCGTCCAGGATATCGGGGCGTTTTCTCTTTTGCACCGGCAGTTTCCTCTGCTCCCTCTGCATGCCAGCACACAGACCACTGTCACGGGACCGTACAGCGGTCTTTTTTGGAAGCAGCTGGGAGCGGTGCGCCTGATTCCCGCCCGGGAGCTCAGCCTGGAAGAGCTGAAGGAGGTGAAGCGGGTCACCGGAATTGAGATTGAGACCTTTGTGCACGGCGCACTTTGCTATTCCTATTCCGGTCAGTGTCTGATGAGCAGCCTGATCGGAGGAAGGAGCGGAAATCGGGGACGCTGTGCGCAGACCTGCCGTTTGCCCTACGCGCTGCAAAAAGACGGAAGACGCATGAACAGGAAAGGGGAAGCATATCTCCTTTCCTGCCGGGATCTTTGCAGTCTGGATTTGATCCCTGTCCTTGCAGAGGCAGGAATTGACAGCTTTAAAATCGAAGGCCGAATGAAGGGTCCCCGCTATACAGCAGGAGTTGTGGAAATCTGGAGGCGGTATCTGGATCGGTATGCCGCGGAGGGGCCGGAGGGCTACCATGTGGAGGACAGAGACAGAAGGCAGCTTCTGGATTTGTTCGACCGCGGAGGGCAGACACCCGGATACTTTTTTCAGCACAACGGATCAGACATGCTGGCGCTTTCCGGGAAGCCGGAATTTCGGGAGGAAAACGCAGCCCTTTCGGAGAGACTGGATCAAAGCTACCTGCGGGAAGAGAAGCAGATTTCGATCCGGGGAAATGCTGTGTTTGCAGCCGGTCAGCCCATGCGCTTCCGGCTGTCCTGTCGGGGAGCGGAGGCGGAAGCAGTGGGGGAATGTCCGGAGCGTGCGAACACCTGCGGAGCAACAGAGGCAGAGGTTCGAACGCGGATGATGAAGATGGGCGGGACGCCGTTTCATCTGGAGCATCTGGAGCTTTCTCTTTCAGAGGGTCTGTTTCTTCCGGTGGGACAGCTGAATGCACTGCGCCGGGATGCTGTCGCATCCCTGGAACAAGCACTTTGCAGCCGCTTTCATCGTGAGCAGGTGGATCCAAAGACGCACAATGACCGGGATCGGGAGAAGGATGTGTTTCCTCTTCCGGCAGAGAAAAAAGGGGAAATCCGTTTTCTGCATGTCAGCTGTGAAAGCGAAGCGCAAATTGCCGCCGCCCTTTCTTGTCCGGAGGTCACAGAGTTGTCCTTTGACGCGGACTGCATTCCGGCAAAGGACTGGAAAAAGTGGGCAACGGAAATCCGGGAAAGCGGAAAGAAGGTCTACATCGGAACGCCGCAGATATTCCGGGCGGAGGCCGCCCGTTTTTTTTCCAGGCATGCAGAGACGCTGATTGATACGGAGGCAGACGGTCTGGTGATGCGTTCCCTGGAAACGCCGGGATTTTTTCGGGCGCTCTATGAGGCTCATGGGAAACCGCTTCCTCCGTTTTGCTTTGACTATCAGGTGTATGGGATGAACCGGGAGGCCAGGCGGGTTCTGACGGCGTGCGGCGCTTTTCGACTCACGTTGCCGGTGGAGCTGAACCGGGCAGAGCTTTCGGAGCTTGGGTGCAGCGGAAGCGAGCTGGTGGCAGCGGGGCGTCTTTCCATGATGGTGACGGCGCAGTGCTTGAAAAAGACGGTCTCAGGCTGTGATGGGGTTCCGGCCCTTTTCATGCTCCGGGACAGGCGAGGCATGGATATGCCGGTGAAAAACCGTTGCAGCTTCTGCTTCAATCAGATTTTCAATGCGTTGCCGCTGAGTCTTGTGGGCATGAGAGAACAGGTGAAGGAGCTGGGACCGGAATCGATTCGGGTGCTGCTGACCACGGAAAATGAAGCGGAGAGTCGGAAGGTCATCCAACAATGCGCAGCATCATTTCTTCGCGGAGAGAGAGTAAGTGAGCCCTACGAGCACTTCACCAGAGGGCACATGAAGCGCGGCGTCCAGTGAGGAGAAAACTGTTTTCCCGGTTGAGATTGCGGAGGAGGCATTATATACTGATTTTAATGAATTTGAGGACTGCACGCAGGAGGAATTGCAATGCTGGAGGCAACGAGCTGCGGCGGCGTCGTTATTTTTCACGGGAAGATTCTTTTGCTTTACAAGAACTACAAGAATCGCTATGAGGGATGGGTGCTGCCGAAGGGAACGGTGGAGGCGGAAGAGAGCCACGAGGAGACGGCGCTTCGGGAAGTGAAGGAAGAGACAGGGGTCGATGCGGAGATTGTGGAATATGTGGGAAAGAGCGAGTACACCTTTCATGCGCAGACGGAGCTTGTGGACAAGCGGGTCCACTGGTACCTGATGCGCGCAGACAATTATTACAGCAAACCGCAGCGGGAGGAATTCTTTGTGGATTCCGGTTATTATAAGTATCATGAGGCATGGCATCTTCTTAAATTTGCCAACGAGAGGAATATTTTGCAAAAAGCATATGCCCGGTATCAGGAGCTGAACAAGCGGGAGATTCCGGGTAATCAAACGAAGTGAAGGAGCAAGCAATGATCAAACTGGAACATACCGCCGTCATGAATCTGGAAAATGCCATGCGAGGGGCGAGGAATCCCATGAATTCCTGGGCGCGCTCAGACAGCAGCTACGACGAAAATCAAAATTACTGTCTCGGCCCGAATGACTTAAGTCTGGCGATGCGGTTAAGAAAAGCCGGAACCGACCACCGGAAATTTATACGCCAGATTTTTGTGTCGGTGGACATTACGGCGCCGCTGTACTGGTGGAAGGAATATGACACCTACAAGGTTGCGACCGTGGCAAACTCTACCTCCACCATGCACAAGATTCATGCCAAGCCCTTTGAACGGGGGGATTTTTCAAACGAACAGCTGACCTCTGAGGGGAAAAGAGCTCTTGATTGCCTGATTGAAACACTGGAAGCGCTCAGAAGGGAATTTGTTGAGACCAAGGATAAGAGCGCCTGGTACAGCATGATTCAGCTGCTCCCAGAAGGCTACAATCAGCTTCGCACCTGCACCATGAACTACGAGACTTTGGTCAATATTTATTATGCGAGGCGCGCCCACAAGCTGGAGGAGTGGCATCGGTTCTGCGACTGGATTCTCACACTCCCTTATGCGAAAGAGCTGATTCTTGGTCTCGATCCGGAGGAGATCGGCGAAGAAGGAGAAGAAAAAGCATGAGGCTGATTGCCGCTGTGGATCAAAACTGGGCGATCGGAAAAAACGGACGGCTGCTGGTGAAAATTCCGAAGGATCAGAGGCTCTTTATGGAAGAAACTATGGGGAAAACCCTGATCATGGGGCGGAAGACCTTTGAGGATTTGCCCGGAGGACAGCCGCTTTACGGGAGGCGGCATATTGTGCTGTCAAGAGATCCGAATTTCGCACCGAGAAATGTGACTGTTTGTCGCAGCGAGAGAGAGGCATTGGAGCTGCTGCAGGGAATCCCGGACGCGGAGCTCTGCCTTTGCGGAGGAGAAGAGGTCTACCGTCTCTTCCTTCCGTACTGCAGTACTGCCGATATCACCAGGGTCGACTATTCCTACGACGGGGACCGCTTCCTGGAGAATCTGGATCACAGCACTGAGTGGGAATTGACCATGGAAAGTGAGGAGGAAAGCTATTTCGATCTCACCTTCACATTTCGGCATTATGAAAGAATTGCAGGTGGAAAAAGCCGCATGGCTGCAGTATAATTGTTAAATAGAAAACAATGGAGGCTTCACACAATATCACTTCGGATACACAAAAAAGGAGGCAGTTATGGAAACGCTTGATTTGACACAGTACGGAATCACGGGAACCAAGGAGGTGGTCTATAATCCGTCCTATGAGCTCTTATTTGAAGAGGAGACCAAGGAGGGACTCACCGGATTTGAAAAGGGGCAGCTGACGGAGCTGGGCGCAGTCAATGTAATGACGGGCATCTACACCGGACGCTCTCCGAAAGACAAATTCATCGTCATGGACGAGAACTCCAAAGATACCGTCTGGTGGACGTCCGATGCGTACAAAAATGACAACCACCCTGCATCCGAAGAGGCGTGGAAAGCAGTGAAGGATATTGCGAAAAAGGAGCTTTCCAATAAAAGGCTCTTTGTTGTGGATGCGTTCTGCGGAGCAAATACGGATACCCGTATGGCTGTTCGTTTCATCGTGGAGGTGGCGTGGCAGGCACACTTTATTAAAAACATGTTCATTCGGCCGAGTGAGGAAGAGCTGGCAGTGTTTCGGCCGGATTTTGTCGTCTACAACGCCTCCAAGGCCAAGGTGGAAAACTACAAGGAGCTGGGCTTAAACTCCGAGACTGCGGTGGTCTTTAATATCACCACACGGGAGCAGGTCATCATCAATACCTGGTACGGCGGCGAAATGAAAAAGGGCATGTTCTCCATGATGAACTACTACCTTCCCCTGAAGGGAATCGCCTCCATGCACTGCTCCGCCAACACCGATCTGGAGGGCAAAAACACCGCGATCTTTTTCGGACTTTCCGGAACCGGCAAGACTACACTTTCCACGGATCCGAAGCGTCTTCTCATCGGGGATGACGAACACGGCTGGGACGACAACGGTGTCTTCAACTTTGAAGGCGGATGCTATGCAAAGGTCATTAACCTGGACAAAGAGTCGGAGCCGGATATCTACCATGCGATCCGCAGAAATGCGCTCCTTGAGAATGTCACGGTGGATGCACAGGGAAAAATTGATTTTGCAGATAAGAGCGTCACGGAAAATACCCGCGTTTCTTACCCCATTTATCACATTGAGAAAATTGTAAAGCCTGTTTCCCACGGTCCGGAGGCGGAAAATGTGATTTTCCTCTCTGCGGATGCCTTTGGCGTGCTGCCGCCGGTATCGATTCTCACGCCGGAGCAGACCAAATACTACTTCCTCTCCGGATTTACTGCGAAGCTCGCCGGAACGGAGCGCGGCATCACCGAGCCCACCCCCACCTTCTCCGCCTGCTTCGGACAGGCATTTTTGGAGCTGCATCCCACTAAATATGCGGAGGAGCTGGTGAAGCGGATGCAAAAGAGCGGCGCAAAGGCATACCTGGTGAACACCGGATGGAACGGAAGCGGAAAGCGCATCTCCATCAAGGATACCCGCGGTATCATTGACGCCATTCTGAACGGTGATGTCAACAAGGCGCCTACCAAGAAAATTCCGTACTTCAACTTTGAGGTTCCCACGGAGCTTCCGGGGGTGGACAGCGGCATTCTGGATCCCAGAGACACCTATGCAGACGCCTCCGTCTGGAACGAAAAGGCAAAGGATCTGGCTGAGAGATTTATGAAAAACTTTGTGAAGTACGAGGGAAATGAAGCGGGCAAGGCATTGATTTCCGCCGGACCGCAGCTTTGAAAAATCAGCGGAACAGAGCTTCTGAGGAAACGATAAGCATGGAAAACGGAGGTTGCAGTATGGGTCAGGCAAATGATTCAATTGCGGCGCGCAGGATACGGGGAGTGCTGGATGAAAACAGCTTTGTGGAACTCGGAGCCTGGGTGACCGCGAGAAACACCGACTTTAATCTGACGGCGGAGAAAACGCCGTCAGACGGCGTGGTGACCGGGTATGGAACCATCGACGGGAAGCTTGTCTATCTCTACAGTCAGGATCCCCGGGTGCTCGGCGGCTCCGTCGGGGAGATGCACGCCAAAAAGATTGGACGCATCTATGAAATGGCAATGAAGATGGGAGCGCCGGTCATTGGCCTGATTGACTGCGCGGGTCTGCGTCTTGAGGAGGCCGGCGATGCGCTGAATGCATTCGGGGAGCTGTACCGCTGTCAGGCCGCGGCGAATGGTGTTGTTCCGCAGATTCAGGCAATTTACGGTGGCTGCGGAGGCAGCATGGCGGTGAGTGCTGCCATGGCGGATTTCACCTTCATGGAGACGGCAGAGGGAAGACTGTTTCTGCACGTGCCGAATGCCCTTTCGGGCAGCGGAGCTTCGACAGCGGATACTGCCTCTGCAGTGTTTCAGAGCGAGGAGAGCGGAATCGCTGATTTTGTGGGGACGGCAGAGGAGATTGCGGAAGGAATTCGCAGTCTGGTTCGCCTGCTTCCTGCCAGCTTTGAGGACGATCTTTCCTATGAGAGCTGCGAGGACAGCCTGAACCGCCTGGTTCCGGAGATTGCAGCGCTGGATCAGTCGGAACGGCTGGCGGCAATTTCGGATGACGGCTTCGTCATAGAGCCGGGAAAGGGCTTCGGAGCCAGCGTCACGACGGCGTTTATTCGACTGAACGGCTGCACCGTGGGAGCAGTGGCAGTGGCGTCGGATGCAGTCTGCTGGCGAGGTGTGGAGAAAGCGAGTCGCTTTGTGCGTTTCTGCGATGCATTTCAAATTCCGATCCTCACGCTGGCGGAGGCCAGTGGATTTCGAAAGGATCTCTCTTCCGAGCGGCACCTGGCAAAAAAAGCAGCTTCCCTTATTTTTGCCTATGCGTCTGCGACCGTCCCGAAGGTTACGCTGTTTACGGGAGAGACCTACGGGCTTGCCTACAACTTGTTTGCACCGAAGACAGTCTCAGATGTGGTTTTGGCGTGGCCGGCCGCAAAGCTTTCCCTCATGGAAGCAGGCGATGCCGTGAAGATCATGTATGCAAAGGAGCTGGAGAACACAGAAAACAAGGCTGACTTTTATCAGGAAAAGGTAGACGCCTATACGGCGCTTCAGTCCGATGTGAAAAGTGCGGCGAGACGGGGATATGTGGATGATATCATCGATGCGCAGCTGACCAGAAAGCGTGTGATTGCGGCCTTTGAGATGCTGTTTACCAAGAGCGAGAGCATCTCCGTTAGAAAACACGGAACCATCTGATTGGGGGCAGAGATGAGGCAGAATATAAAACGGATTTTTCTGACCCTGCTGATTTGCTTCGGCGCAATGCTGTCGCTCTCAAGGCCGGTTCTTGCTGCCACGGGGGAGGAAGAGCAGGCGGCGATTCAGCGGATCGCGGAGCAGAATCTGCAGGCTATTGTCCAATTTGACGATGCGACTCTGGAGCGTTACATTGCACAGTTTGAGGCGGAACATAACACAGCACTTTTGGAGGGGCTGAGAAGCTGGCAGCATTTAAAGGAACTTGCAGGTGATTTTGTCGCCATGGATCACGCGGAAGTTCGCGCCCTTAAGGACAGCTATGTTGCCCAGCTGTCATTTCACTGTGAGAAGAGGGACGCCACGATGACTGTCCGCTTCAACCGCGCCGATGGCAGTATTTTGCAGATGTCCTTTGACAAGGTGGAGACACTTTCGGAGAAGATGAAGGATGCAGGCTTCAATCTGCTGATCGGCATGGGAACCGTCTTTCTCGTCCTGATTTTTATCGCATTTATCATTAGCCGCTTCAAGCTGATCAACGATATGGTAAAGGCAGGGGAGGAGAGAAAAAAAGAGGCGGAACATGCACGGCTTCAGGCGGAAGCACAGCCGATGCCTGCCGTAGCACACAACGTATCGGAGCGGATTTCTCCGGAACAGGTGCGAGCCGCGGTGATTCCGGAGGGCACCAGCGTAGAAGCGCTGGTCTTGCCGGGGGAGCAGACCGGGATCTCCAATGAGACACTGGCTGTTCTTGCAGCGGCTGCTGTGGAAGCAGAGGGCTTTGATTCACAGCTGATTGCAGTGCTCACCGCTGCAGTCATGGCAGCACAGGGAGAAGATGCAGGACCGGATGGTCTGGTGGTTCGCTCGATTCGCCGCATATCGCGGAGAGACAGAAGACAGGGATTATGACAATAAGCTTACGGCAGGAGGGAAAAAGAATGAAAACATATACCATTACAGTCAACGGACAGAGCTATGTGGTACAGGTGGAAGAGGGCGTGACGGCGGCGGCTCAGAACGCACCGGTCATCACCATTCCGGCGGCGGCACCGGCAGCAGCACCGGTGGCAGCAGCTCCGGCGGCAGCTCCGGCGGCGGCACCGGCAGCGGCGACTCCGGCAGCAGCTCCGGCGGCACCGGAAGCACCGGCAGCAGCACCGGCAGCAGCTCCGGCAGCACCGGCGGCAGCCGGAAGGGTTTCTGTGGAGGCGCCCATGCCGGGCAAGATTCTCAGCATTGACAAAAAGGCCGGAGATCGGGTCAATGCCGGTGATACCATTATGATTCTTGAAGCGATGAAGATGGAAAATGAAATTGTGGCTCCGGAGGACGGTACCGTTGCAAGTATTCAAGTAGCGGTCAACCAGTCCGTTGAGGCAGGAGAGGTTCTGGCGACTTTGAATTGAGCGGCGCTGGAGACTTCAGTCTGAAACGGAGGAAGGAAAGAGATGGAGTATTTAGTCACCACACTCAATAATTTGATTCATCAGTCCGCGTTTTTTTCACTGACCGGCGGAAACCTGATCATGATCGCAGTGGCGCTTACCTTTCTTTACTTGGCAATTGCCAAAGGGTTTGAGCCGCTTCTCCTGGTTCCCATCGCATTCGGTATGCTTCTGGTGAATATTTATCCGGACATTATGGCGGATCCCGCGCATTCGTCGGACGGGAACGGGGGGCTGCTCTACTATTTCTACACGCTGGATGAATGGGGAATTTTGCCTCCGCTGATTTTCATGGGAGTCGGAGCTATGACGGATTTCGGTCCCCTGATCGCCAATCCTATGAGCTTTCTGCTTGGTGCTGCGGCACAGTTCGGTGTATATATCGCTTACTTTATGGCGATCTTGCTTGGCTTTAACGGAAAGGCGGCGGCAGCGATCTCCATCATCGGAGGAGCAGACGGACCCACGTCAATTTTCCTTGCGGGAAAAATGGGACAGGCGGAGTATCTCGGTGCAATTGCAGTTGCCGCTTATTCCTATATGTCCCTGGTGCCGATCATTCAGCCGCCGATCATGCGGGCACTGACGACGGAGAAAGAAAGAAAAATCAAGATGGCGCAGCTTCGTCCGGTTTCCAAGCTGGAGAAGATTCTGTTTCCGATCATTGTCACCGTGGTGGTATGTTTGATTCTTCCCACCACGGCGCCGTTGGTGGGAATGCTGATGCTTGGAAATCTGTTCCGGGAATCCGGCGTGGTGCATCAGCTGACGGAAACTGCAAGCAACGCGCTGATGTACATCGTAGTCATTTTACTCGGAACCAGCGTCGGCGCCACCACCAGTGCGGAGGCCTTTCTGAAGGCAGACACACTGAAAATCGTATTTTTGGGATTGGTTGCATTTGCGTTCGGAACAGCAGCCGGCGTTCTGCTCGGCAAGCTGATGTGTAAGCTGACGGGAGGCAAGGTGAATCCGCTCATCGGCGCCGCCGGTGTTTCCGCAGTTCCCATGTCTGCCCGGGTGGCGCAGAAGGTGGGGGCAGAGGCCGACCGAACTAACTTCCTTCTCATGCACGCCATGGGACCCAACGTGGCAGGTGTAATAGGCACAGCAGTCGCAGCCGGAACGTTCATGGCTATTTTCGGCGTGAAGTAATACGTTAGGAGAAGAAATCATGGAAAGACAGCAGAGAAAACCGGTACAGATAGTGGAGACTGTTCTGCGGGATGCGCATCAGTCCCTGTTTGCGACCAGAATGACGACAGATGAGATGCTGCCGATCATTGATAAAATGGATCAGATCGGATATCGCTCGGTGGAGTGCTGGGGGGGAGCCACGTTTGACGCCTGTCTGCGCTTCCTCCATGAGGACCCTTGGCAGAGACTCCGGCTCTTGCGGGACGGGTTTAAGAATACCAAGCTGCAGATGCTGTTCCGAGGTCAGAATATCCTGGGGTACAATCATTACGCAGATGATGTGGTGGAGTATTTTGTGCAGAAGTCTGTGGCAAACGGCATTGACATCATCCGCATTTTTGACTGTCTGAATGACCTGAGAAACCTGCAGACAGCGGTGAAGGCATGTAAAAAGGAGGGGGCAGAGGCGCAGATTGCACTGTCCTACACCTTGGGAGATGCCTATACGGTGGAGTATTGGGCCGGGATCGCATCGCAGATTGAGGAAATGGGCGCGGACTCCATCTGCATCAAGGATATGGCGGGGCTCTTGACGCCCTATGCGGCAGAGGAGCTGGTCACTACGCTTAAACGCTCCACCAAGCTGCCCATCGACATTCACACCCACTACACCTCCGGCGTGGCATCCATGACACTTTTAAAGGCGGTGGAAGCAGGAGCGGATATCATCGACACTGCAATTTCGCCCTTGGCACTCGGCACCAGCCAGCCTGCCACTGAGGTCATGGTGCAGACGCTTAAGGGAATGCCCGGAGACACGGGGCTGGATATCGAAAAACTGACCGAGATCGCCAGGTATTTTACGGGCATTCGAGAGAAGTATATTGCCAACGGACTCTTAAGTCCGAAGCTGCTGGGCGTCAATATCAATACCTTGCGCTATCAGGTTCCGGGGGGCATGCTCTCAAACCTGTTAAAGCAGCTGACAGAGGCGCACAAGGAGAATCTTCTCCAGGAAGTACTGGAGGAGGTGGCGCGGGTCCGGAAGGACTTCGGAGAGCCGCCCCTGGTCACGCCCTCCTCTCAGATCGTGGGGACACAGGCAGTCATGAATGTGCTGACCCATGAACGCTATAAGATGGTTCCGAAGGAGTCGAAGAAGCTGGTTATGGGTGAATTCGGGCAGACGGTGAAGCCTGTGGATCCGGAGGTGAGAAAAAAGATAATCGGAGACGAGAAGCCGATTACCTGTCGGCCGGCGGATCTGATTGCGCCTCAGCTTCCGAAGTATGAGCAGGAGGTGGGCCCCTGGAAGCAGCAGGATGAGGATGTGCTCTCCTATGCACTGTTTCCCCAGGTTGCGCTTGATTTCTTCAAGTGGAGACAGGCGCAGCAGACCGGAATGGACATCGACAAGGCAGATTTGAAGGCCAAGGCATATCCGGTCTGAAGGAAAGACAATAAGAGGTGAAGAAGGGCCGCTCCGGTTAAAATCTAAACCGGGGCGGTATTTAATATTCTCTTTCAATTTCAGTCGTTCGGTTGACCTCATTATCCGGAATTATTATAATGAGACACATATATGCAGAGCAAACGGGAGACAAACAGCAATGACGCAGCGGGATCAGCGCGTCGCGGACGGAGATGAAACCAGATGAAAAAGGCAACAGGAAAAAGAGTGTTTACAGGAGTACTTGCTGCTTTTCTTTTGCTTCAGGCGCCGGTACAGTTCCCTTTGAGCTCCGGAATGGCGTGGGGACTGGAAAGCTTTGCGGCAGCCACTTCCCACGTGCAGGCAAGCACACTGAATGTGAGAGAAGGAGCCGGAACCGGATTCCGGAGGATCGGCTCCCTTAGAAACGGAACGTCAGTTTCCATTTTGGAGGAGCTTCGGGGCTCCGACGGAACGACTTGGGCAAAGATCCGCTTTCAGGGGGGAATCGGCTATGTACAGCGGTCTTATCTCGGAGCGGCGGCGGTCTACACCCATGATGGGACGTTTGAAGCCCAGCTGGCACAGGAGGGCTTTCCCGAAAGCTATAAGGTGAAGCTGCGGGAAATTCATGCCGAGTATCCGAATTGGATCTTTCGCGCGTATCACACTGGTGTGGATTGGGAAGAAGCGATCAAAAATGAGGGAGTAATCGGGAGAAATCTGGTTCACACCTCCGTTCGTTCCTCCTGGAAGTCCTTGGAAACCGGAGCCTTTGACTGGGAAAATAACCGGTGGCCGGGATTTGATTCAAACAGCTGGGTTGCGGCGAGTGAGGGTATTCTGCGCTATTACATGGATCCGAGAAATTTTCTGAACAGCTCTTATGTGTTTGCGTTCCTGAAGCAGAGCTATGATGCAGCCACGCAGACGGCAGAGGGAGTGGAAACGCTGGCCTCCGGCACCTTTCTTGCGGGAAAATCCAGCGGCTCTATGGCTCCTTCTTCGGCGCCTTCTTCCGGCGGAACATCCGGGACAGCATGGGAGCCCCAGAGAGGGGGAGAACAGGTGAGCCTCTCGCCGCCCCCCGGGGAGACAGCGCCCGGGACGCAGGCAGCGCCCTCCGGGGAGACAGAGCCCGGGACGCAGGCAGCACCCTCCGGAGGAGCAGAATCGCAGGCATCCCGGGGGACCAGTGCAGAGAATTCATCCGATGGATCGGGCGCGTCCCGACTCATCGGCGTCATAAGCGGCGCGCCCCAGGGAGCAGTTTCCGACGATTCGCTCCGAAAAATCAAAGCATCCCAGGGCAGCAGCGCTGCTGCGGAGGAAGGACGGGATTCCGCCCCTTCGGTGTCCGGCGCCACACAGAACCTTCGGTACGCGAAGCCGGAGGGAGGGCGTCTCACCGTTCGTTCCCGCGCTGTGATCGGACACAGCACAGGGAGCTACCTGGGAGATCCCACGGCAGATCAGGCGGACAGCAGTGGGAATGCCGCATCGGCTTCCACCTCCGTCTCCCGGGAATCCGTCAATTACATTGACCTTATTTTGGAGGCGGCGCGTGTATCCGGTGTGAGCCCTTATGTTCTTACCTCCATGATTCTTCAGGAGCAGGGCAATAAGGGAAGCAGCGGTCTGATCAGCGGAACATCGCCCAATTATCCGGGTATCTACAATTTCTTTAATGTCCAGGCGTATGCAGACGGAACCATGAACGCAGTGACAAGAGGTCTTTGGTGGGCTTCCCAGCCCGGCTCCTATGGGAGACCATGGGATTCCGTTCAAAAGGCGGTTGTCGGGGGCGCACAGTACTATGGAGAGAATTTTATCGGGGCAGGGCAGGATACCTTCTACTTGAAAAAATTCAATGTGACCTCGAAGAACCGGTATCGGCATCAGTACATGACCAATGTACAGGGCGCCGCCAGCGAAGGCTTCAAGCTGGGAGAAGCCTACAGCCAGGGGCTGAAGCAAAGCGCACTGGTATTCAGCATCCCGATTTTTCAAGGCATGCCGGAGACACCGACGGAAGCGCCGGCGGGCGACGGGAATCCCAACAATAAGCTGCGTGCACTGACGATTGACGGATTCCGGCTGACCCCGTCCTTTGACAGGGATACGGATCATTATGATCTGATTGTGGATCCCTCTGTGGGCTCCCTGCAGATCCGGGCGGAGACAATTGATGAAAAAGCACGGACGGAGGGTGACGGCACATTCACGCTGTCCGGGGATCAGAGCACCGCGTCGATCCGGGTGACCGCCGAAAACGGAGACGGGAGGAGCTACACGGTTACGATCCTGCGGCAGTCCGGCGGACAGAGCGGAAGTGGAAACAGCGGAAACGGAAACAGCGGAAACGGAGACAGCGGAAACAGAAACAGCGGAAACGGAGACAGCGGAAACGGAGACAACGGAAACGGAGAAGGCGGAGACAGAAGCCGCGGAAGTGCTTCCGGCCTCGGCGCTGCCCCTGCGGCTTCCGATGCGAGGGTATCCTTGGTGGGTCCCTCCGGCAATACCAATTGAACAGAATAGGACGGTTGTTGAATGAACAGAATGCACAGTCGATACATTTCCACCCTTCGGACACTGATTTTAAGCGCTGCAATCAGTGGGATTTTCAGCCTTCCGGTCTTTGCCATGGGCGTGAAGATCAGCTTTAATGATCCCACTGCAGCTCCGGGAGAGGATGTGACTGTCTCTATGCATGTCTCCTCCGACGGCGGAACGGCACTGGGAAGTGCCGACATTATGCTGAAGTACGATGCCTCTATCCTGGAATTTGTGAGCGGAGACAACGCAGAGGGAGGAGCAGGCACGCTTCATCTCACCGGGCAGGCAACCACCGATGCCAGTGAGTGGTATTATGGCATTCATTTTAAGGCTTTGAAGGAAGGAAGCGGAAGTGTCACGGTCACCTCCGCGGAAGTCTACGACAGGGACGAAAAAATTGCGGAGCTGACCCATCAGGGAAGCGCCAAGGTCACGGTGGGAGGTGGCGCCTCACAGTCCGAGGGAACCCAATCGGCGGCACTTTCTTCTCTGAGTATGACCCCCGGTGAGTTGAAGCCGGCCTTTTCGCCGGAGACGACAAGCTACACAGCTACTGTCGGAGATGAGGTTACGCGAATCGCAGTCAGCGCAGTTCCGGCTAAGAGCGGCGCCAAGGTTACGGTTTCCGGAAATGAGGATCTTAAGCTGGGGGAAAATACCATCACCATCCGGGTGGCAGATGAAAACGGAGCTGAGTTGGGGAGCTATGCCATTGCTGTTACAAAGCAGGAGGGTCTGACGCCCACCGAGCAGGAGGAGCAGCAGAGCAAGACGGTGAAGATCGGAGAAACCAGCTACCAGGTCGCCGACAGCTTTGACGAATCCCTGCTTCCCTCCAGTTTTACGGCAGAAACGTACAATTACCACGGGAATTCGGTGCTCTCCGGAAAGGGAAAGGATGATAACCTGCGGCTCATGTATCTGCTGGCAGAGGGAGGTGCGGGGAATCTGTTCCTTTATGATGCCACGGCCGATCACTGGACACCCTATGTGGAGGTGGGCATGAGCGCCAGAGCGGTCACCGCAATTCCGCTGGGGAAGGACACTCCGGTTCCCTCCGATCTGATTCCGAATCGTCTGAATCTGAACGGAAAAACCGTAGACGGATGGATTGGAAAAACGGACAACGGACAGAATTTCTGCGTGTTTTACGGCATGAACGCCGAAGGTGAAAAGAACTTCTACCGCTTTGATCTTTCCGAAAAAACCATTCAGCGCTACTTTACCGACGCATCGGCAGGAGATGGGGAGAAGGAGGCTTTGGAGGCATCGGAGCTCCAACGGACCAAGGCGAGACTCAGAAGAAGAACCTTCGAGCTGTATGCCGCAGTGGCAGCGGCACTGGCTGCGGCCGCAGCAGCGCTGCTCCTTGCGTTTCGAACCAGAACAGAAAGAACCGGGGTCTCCCTGAAACAGGATTGGGAAGCCAAAGAGGAGTTGGAGGTGGAAGCGGAGGAAGTGCCTGATGCGTTTGATGACGACAGGGATGACACCCGTCCCATGCCGCAGCAGGAGGCGCCTCTTCGGGAAGCCGTGGGAGAGGAGAAAGCGGATGCGGGAGCATCCCCGGAGGATGACGACGATTTTGAGACCATCGATCTCTGAGCAGTCTTTGCCGCTGACAGGAATCAAAAAATGGAGGCTTCGTGAAATCGCGGAGCCTCTCGTTTTTTCACAATGGCTTCGCACCGCCCGGGGGACTCCGGTTTGCGGCCCGCTGCCGGCCGGCTGCCATTCCCGTTTGATGTCCTGTTCCTCATGGGTTTGATGATGTGGATTGACAGAAAGTGCAATCTGTTATATTATAGATATAACAAATGCATGGAGTGTCGGAGGGGATGAATGAATATCTACATTGACTTTAACAGCGATGAGGCCTTTTACATGCAGCTGATCAATCAGATCATACGGGGAATCGCCATGGAGCAGCTTCGAGAAGGGGACAACCTTCCCTCTGTGCGTCAGATGGCAGAGAATGTGGGAATCAATATGCACACCGTCAATAAGGCATATACGATTTTACGGCAGGAGGGATTTATTAAGCTGGATCGAAGAAAGGGCGCGGTGGTCAGCATTGACATGGATAAGCTTCGTGCCATTGAGGAAATGAAGCGGGAGCTTTCCGTCGTGCTTGCGCGCGGAATCTGTAACGGTGTGAATCGGAAGGACGCGCATGGGCTTGTGGATGAGCTGTACGATGTGTTCGGAAGCTGTTCGTTGGAGGAATGAACATGATTTGTGAAAACTGCAAGATCAGAGAGGCGACCATACAGTACACGGAGGTCGTGAACGGAGTAAAAACAGAGCATCATTTTTGTGCGCAGTGTGCGCAGGAAATGAATTTTGAGCAATTATCCCTCTTTAATATCGAATTTCCCCTGTCTCGCATTCTGTCAGGACTTCTGGCCGAGGCGGGAAAAGAGGAGGAAAGCGAATATGCCCGTATTGTCTGTCCGAACTGCGGAACCGGATATCGGGATTTTGTGGAGGCATCCCGCTTTGGATGTCCGGAGTGCTATGAGGTTTTTGATATTCTGGTGAGGGACAGCATTCGTCAGCTGCAGGGAAGCGAACAGCACAAGGGGAAAAAGCCGAAGTACGGCTGCCGCATGGTTCCGGAAAATCTCGCAAAGGAGCTCCCGGGAAGCATGAATCCTGAGAGCGGATCACCGGAGAGAAAAGCAGAAAACAAGGACGGAAATCCGAACACCCGGGTCACTGGTTCCGGGGCGCTTGTTGAGCTTCGGCGGAAGCTGAAGGAGGCGGTTTCCCGGGAGGATTATGAGCAGGCGGCCAAGTACCGGGATGAGATCAAAGCGCTGGAAAAGGAGGAGCTGCCGGATGCCTAAGTGGTTTGAAGAAGTGCAGATGGAATCCAACAACTATGTCTCCAGCCGCATTCGTCTGAGCCGAAACTGCGCGGACCTTCCGTTTCCGCATCGCATGGACGCGAAGGCTGCAGGGGAAATGATTCAGACTGTGCAGGGGGAGCTTAAGGCAATTGAGACTGCCGGCGGCAGCACCATGAGGAGCATCCTGGTCTCGGAGCTTCCGGAGGTCAGGCGAATGGCGCTGAGAGAGCGGCGCATCCTTAGCACCAGCATCATTGAAAAAAAGAGACCTGTGGGGCTGATGCTCAGCGAATCGGAGGATGTGTCTGTCATCCTGAACGGGGACGACCACATCCGGATCCAGCTTTTATCTCCCAATTTTCATCTTTACAATTTGTGGGACAGAGCCAGTGGGCTGGATGATGCAATCAACCAGCACCTGAATTATGCCTTTGACGAAAGATACGGATATCTCACCGCATTTCCCACAAATGTGGGAACCGGGATGCGGGCGAATGTGGTGGTTCATCTCCCGGCTCTTTCCATGAGCAGCCACTTTCTCTCCCTTCTGGAATCCATGACCCAATTCGGCGTCACCATCCGTTCTGTCTATGGAAACGGGAGAGAGAACTACGGAGCGCTGTACGATATCTGCAATTCCAAGACTCTGGGACTGACGGAACGGGAGATTCTGGATCTGGTCTCCAAGGTGGCGTCCCGACTGGACAGCGAGGAAAATGAGGTGCGCAGGCGGTCAGTGGAGGAACATCGGCTGGAACGGGTGGACGAGACCTTTAAGGCCTACGGACTGCTGAAATATGCGCGTAAGCTTACGGTGCGGGATGCGCTCCGGTATCTGTCCAGTGTGATGGCCGGAATCACAGACGGAATTGTGAAGACGGAACAGCCCTGCAGCCTTTACCGGCTGTATCTCGGCGTTCAGCCCTCCAACCTCATCGAGAGGGAAAAGGGACCGGTGGACAGAGAGCGGATTGATGCAGTGCGGGCCAGCTATCTGCGCAGGGAAATGCCGGAGCTGACAGAGGCCTAAGATATGAGAAAATGTGCCCGATACCCGGCGCAGATACATCAGGAGGAAAAATCAATATGGCAGATTACTTTACCGAGCAGGCGAAGGAAGCAATCAATTTTGCTTACCGGGCCGCCCGTGATATGAACCAAAACCGCATCGGAACGGAGCATCTTCTGCTGGGACTGGTGCAGCAGGAGAGCGGCGTGGCGGCGCGGGTTCTGAAGAAAAACGACGTGTCGGAAAAGCGCGTGCTGGAATTGATGGACAAGCTGATCTCCTCGGGAAATCAGGTGATGCTGAGTGAGGAGCCCCAGTATACGCCTATGGCGCGCAAGGCAATTGAGCGAAGCCACGCCGAGGCAGAGCGATTCCGAGCGCCGCAGATCGGGACGGAGCACCTGCTGATCGCGATTATCCGCGAAAAGAAATGTGTGGCGAGTCAGCTCCTTTATACCATGGGAGCCAATGTGCCGAAGATTTATGCCGATTTGTACGGGGCCATGGGGGAAGAACATCCTGGGGCAGCCGATTCCTTCCGGCAGAACGGATCCGGCGGGGAAGACAATGCCACAGAGACGCCCACCCTGGATCAATATTCCCGGGATCTGACGGAACTGGCAAGGGCGGGAAAATTGGATCCCGTCATAGGAAGAGCCCCGGAGATGCAGCGAGTCATGCAGATTCTGAGCAGGAGAACCAAAAACAATCCCTGTCTCATCGGAGAGCCGGGGGTGGGAAAGACTGCGGTGGTGGAGGGACTGGCACAGCTCATTGTTTCCGGAGAGGTGCCTGAAACCATCGCCGACCGCCGGTTGGTGACACTGGACTTGTCGGCGATGATTGCCGGATCCAAGTACCGGGGCGAGTTTGAGGAACGAATCAAAAAGGTGCTGCAGGAGGTGATGCAGGCAGGGAATGTGCTCCTTTTTATTGATGAAATTCACACGATCATAGGCGCGGGATCCGCTGAAGGGGCTATGGATGCCAGCAATATTTTAAAGCCCTCCCTGGCGCGGGGAGAGCTGCAGCTGATTGGAGCCACCACCATAGAGGAGTACCGAAAGTACATCGAAAAAGATGCAGCTCTGGAGCGAAGATTCCAGCCGATCACGGTACAGGAGCCCTCTGAGGAGGAGTCTGTTCAGATTCTGACCGGTCTTCGTCCGCGTTATGAGCAGCACCACAAGGTGAGGATCACAGATGATGCGATAGAAGCGGCAGTCAAGCTTTCTGCCCGCTATATCAGCGATCGTTTTTTGCCGGACAAGGCCATTGATCTGGTGGATGAGGCAGCCTCCCGCACCCGTCTGTCCGGCTATATGGAGCCGGAGGAAATCAAGGCGCTGCGGGAAGATATCGAAAAGCTGGAAAAGCAGAAGGAGGCGGCTGTCAAGGCAGAAGCCTTTGAGCAGGCTGGAACCATTAAGAAGCGGCAGGAAAAGAAGCGGCTGAAGATCGAAAAAATCCGGGAAAAATGGGAGAAGGATAAGGCGGAGAGAACGTGTTCGGTGGGAGAAAATGAGATCGCCGATGTGGTCTCCGCGTGGACGAAAATTCCGGTGCAAAAGCTCACGGAGGAAGAAAACGAGCGCCTGAGAAAGCTGGAGGAGGTGTTGCACAGCCGCGTCGTCGGACAGGAGGAGGCAGTCGGTGCGGTTGCACGTGCCATTCGCCGCGGCCGCGTTGGGCTAAAGGATCCGCGCCGCCCCATCGGTTCCTTCCTGTTTCTGGGACCCACCGGAGTGGGAAAGACAGAGCTTTGCAAGGCGCTGGCAGAGGCAATGTTTGGAACGGAGCAGTCTCTGATTCGCGTGGATATGAGCGAATATATGGAGAAGCACAGCGTGTCGAAACTGGTTGGATCTCCGCCCGGATATGTGGGATATGAAGAGGGAGGACAGCTTTCGGAGAAGGTGCGAAGGAACCCCTACTCTGTGATCTTATTCGATGAAATTGAGAAGGCGCACCCGGATGTATTTAATATTTTGCTTCAGGTGCTGGACGACGGACATATCACCGACTCGCAGGGAAGAAGGGTGGACTTTAAGAACACGGTAATCATCATGACCAGCAATGCCGGAGCCTCCCGTATCATCGCACCGAAGGTTCTCGGCTTTGCAGCCAGAGAAAGTGCAGATACGGCCTACCAACATATGAAAGAGGGCGTCATGGAGGAGGTGCGGCGCTACTTTAAGCCGGAATTTTTAAACCGTATTGATGAAATGATTGTGTTCCATCAGCTGAATCGGGAGAACATGAAGGAAATCGTCAAAATTCTGCTTGCCGGAATCGAAACCCGAACCATGCAGCAGATGAAGCTTAAGCTGGATGTGGCGCCGGAAGCGGAGGAGTTTTTGATTGATAAGGGCTACGATCCCAAATACGGAGCCCGTCCGCTTCGCCGGGCAATTCAGAACGAAGTGGAGGACAGGCTGGCGGAAGCCGTGCTGGACGGACGTATCAAAGAGGGTGACACGGTGAAGGTGCGCTGCATTTGTGCGGAGAAGCCGGAGGAAAAAAGGCTGGAACTAAAGCCGGTCCTTAAGCGAAGCCTAAGAGCCTCCGGTGCCTCCGGGGAAAGGCTTCCTGCAGGCAAGCGGGTCAGAAAGGCTGCGGTTCGGTAAAAGATGAAACGAACGACCGGTTTTTTTTGCAGTGAATGCGGCTTTGAAGCAGCCAAATGGACAGGACAGTGCCCCTCCTGCCACGCCTGGAACACCATGGTGGAGGCTCCCCTCCCGGGACGGGAAGGGGGCGAGGGCAGCACAGCATTCCCAAAAGCTGCCCTGATGCCGGTGGATCTTTCTATGGTGGAAATCGGAGAGGAGACGCGGATTGATACAGGCTTTCAGGAGTTTAACCGCGTCCTGGGAGGCGGCACGGTTCCGGGCTCCCTCATTTTGGTGGGAGGTGACCCCGGTATCGGGAAATCCACCATTCTTCTTCAGATTTCACAAAATTTTGCGGCGTCCGGCTGCAAGGTTCTCTATATTTCCGGGGAGGAATCCCTGCGTCAGATTAAGCTTCGCGCCATGCGAATCGGGGAGCTGAAGGGGGACATCCGCTTTTTAAGCGAGACGAATCTGGGACAGATCAAAGAGACCATATACAGGGATCAGCCTCAAATTGCAGTAATCGATTCCATTCAGACAATGTGCTGCGAGGAGGTGACCGCCGCACCGGGCTCCGTATCCCAGGTTCGCGAGTCCACCAGTCTCCTGATGCAGCTGGCAAAGAGAAGCGGCACCGCTGTGTTTATTGTGGGACATGTGACAAAGGAGGGGCAGGTGGCCGGCCCGCGGATGCTGGAGCACATGGTGGACACCGTGCTTTACTTTGAAGGCGAAAAAAATGCGAGCTATCGTATCCTCCGCGCCGTCAAAAACCGCTTCGGCTCCACCAATGAAATCGGAGTCTTTGAGATGACGGAGAAGGGGCTTAAGGAGGTTTTGAATCCATCGGAGTACATGCTGGAGGGACGGCCGGTCAACGCCAGCGGAGCCGTGGTTGCCTGCTCAATGGAGGGGTCCCGTCCTCTGCTTCTGGAGGTGCAGGCGCTGGTTTCGGAGACCGCCTTTGGGCTGCCGCGCCGCACAGCAGCCGGGATTGATTATAATCGCGTCAACCTGTTGATGGCGGTTCTGGAAAAAAGATGTCGGCTTCCCATGTCGCGTCTGGATGCCTACGTGAATATTGCAGGCGGGATGCGGCTCAGCGAACCGGCGATGGATTTGGCGGTTGTGACTGCCATTGTGTCCTCCTATCGCGATCTTCCGGTTCCCGCCGATACCGTCCTGTTCGGTGAGGTGGGACTGTCAGGCGAGGTGCGGTCGGTTTCCCTGGCGGAGCATCGGGTGAGGGAGGCGGCTAAGCTTGGTTTTAAGCGGTGTCTTCTTCCAAAATCCAATGTCTCCAGACTCCATGTGCCCCAGGGAATCCGCTGTCAGGGAATTGCCGGTGTGGAGGAGGCCATCCGGTTTTTATTTGACGAAGGAAAGGAATGACTTGACATCAATTCTTTGAAATGGTATATTTAAGCGCGTGATTGAACGGAAGTCAATCACGGCACAGAGGAATAGTTCAGTGGTAGAATGTTGGTCTCCAAAACCGAAGACGGGGGTTCGAGTCCCTCTTCCTCTGCTCAGTCCGGATCTGTTGATCCGGACTTTTTTTTCGTTAATATGTTAAAAAAATATTAAAAATAATAAGATAATGTTGCTTTTTGGAGATGGCACTGCCATACTTTGGGCTGCGGTTTCCATAATTAGGGGATGAGGAGGTAGGGAACGGAAGCGGAGAAGGACTCCGTTCCATATTTGAATGTCAACAGGAGAAACGATATGTGGGAATGGTTAAAACCATGGCTTCACAGAGAAAAGAAGCGCTTGTGCTCTGCCGCAGTTCTTTTGGCGCTGACCGGAGCGGTTATCTTGGGAGCGGGCGGAAAAACGCAGGTCTGCACAGGAGCCCTCCCGTCGAAGGAGAAAACGCAGATCGGTGCAGGGATCAGCGGGGTGGGGGAGGCAGCGCCCACCGACACAGGAATCCTGGGATCCGGGGAGCAGACGCTGACCGACGCTGCGGCGGAAGAGAACATGGAAAAGGATCCGGTCAGGCAGGAGAGGGAAGACGGCATTTCCGGAGAACCGAAGAAAACAGAGGAAAAAACGGGACACTGGGTTCCGGGCTCCGCAGGATGGAAGTATCGGAATCCGGAAGGCAGGCTGGTGCGGGGACAATGGCTGTTTGACCGGGGGACTTACTACTACCTGAATGCCTCCGGCATCATGGTCTGCAATACATTTTTCCGAATCGGCGGTTTCCGGTATCACTTTGCAGAGGACGGAACCCTTAGCATCGGACGGTTCTTGGTGGGGGAAATCGAATATTATGCGGATGAACATGGAGTTCCTGTCTCCGACAGCTGGGTTCAGGAGGAGGGGGATCGCTGGTTCTACTGTGATGAATACGGGAGAATCCTGAAGAACCGTTTGACGCCGGACTCCTATTTTGTGGGGGCGGACGGGTATATGGCAGTGACGCCGGGAACCCGCTGTGAGGCCTTCACCTATTCCAATGAGGGGCGTCACCGACTCTCCCTGAATCTGGGGGTCTCTGATATCATTTGGAACTATTTGAAGCAAAAGGGCTGGAACAATGCGGCGATCGCCGGTGTCCTCGGCAATTTTCAGCAGGAAAGCGGCCTGAATCCCGATCTCATCGAACAGGGACGGGGAGACGGCTACGGGCTGGGACAATGGAGCTTTGAGCGGCGGAGCAATTTGGAACGATATGCGAGAGCGGCAGGAAAAGAGCGCTCCGATCTCTACGCGCAGCTGGAATTTCTGTGTCAGGAGGCGGGAGAACAGGCATTTGTGAGAAGCTATGCAAAGAAGAATTGGCCCACGCCGGCCGCGGCCGCAGTGGAGTGGGGCGTGCGCTGGGAGCGCTACAACCTGTCCGACCGCTCTATGAGCCACGTCCGCATTCCCTACGCGGAGGCCTATTATGCACATTATGTGCATGGAGCTACCTCCCTGGTTTCCGGAACTCGGACGGAATGGAAGCCGGAGCGAGTCTTAGCCTTCGCAAGTGCAGCCGATGCGAATCCGGTGGTCTCTGCCTCGTCAGAGGCGGGAACCGGAGGTCCGGAAGATCCTGCGCCGCTTCCGGCGTACATAGCCCGGTTTGAAGGCATGCAATCCGATGCCTGTTACCGTTCGGAGGGAGGCAGCAGAGCAAGAAAGGTGAGACGTGTCACCGTGTTTGAGACAGAGAACGGAAGCGGTCCCGGGCATTCCGGGAAGCAGGAACCCGTGGGCGGGGAAGTGCAGGAAGAAGCCCTGCTTTCGGCTGATGCCGGGCAGGAAATCAAAGAGCTGCCGACGGCGGAAGGAAGCACCGGAATAGAGGCAACGAGTTCCGCCTTGGGAGAGACTGCTTCTGCCGCTTCTGCCGCCGCAGAAGAGAATTGAGGGGAGAAAGAAAGGAACCTGGAGCAGCGTTTCCTATGGGAGAGAGAAGGGAACCCGGAGCAGCGTTTCCTATCGGAGAGAGAACAAAAAGTGCTTGACCAGAATAAAAAATGGGACTATGATATGCTAGTTATCATAGAGTAGGCACCAAGGAGCAGGAAATACAGAAACCGGGAACCGCTGAAGCTGGAACCATTGGAACCGGGAGACATTGGAACCGGGAATCACTGAAATCAGAAACTGTAAAAATCAGAAACCATTGAAATAAAAGATTGTGACTTTGTACCGGAAGTGACCGGGACAGAGCCAAAGCCCGAGCGAGTACCGAATGGATTGATTGTGCGCCGCTCAGAAAGGAAGTATGCCATGCAGGAATATAGAATCAAGTTGAACAATACCGGCGAGGTACGTGAGTTTGTCCGGGCGGCAGAGCGCTGTCCCTTTGACATTGATGTGTATTACAATCACATTTTCGTAGACGGAAAGTCCATTTTGGGAATGATGGGGCTGGATTTAGGTCAGACCCTGAATGTTCGCTGCAATGGAAGTGACGAAGCCTTTGAGGCCTTCCTGAGAGAATTTCCCGAAAGAAGGGGAAACGTAGCTTAAGGAAGAAACCGTTAAGGAAGAAGCAGAGGAAAGAAAAGACGGATTCAAGAAGAAACGAAGGACGGATTAAGGAAGAAATAAATGAAAGAAGAAACGGATCCGGATCGGAACCGTGAAGCATCGGGAGACAGAGCAAGGCTCTGTCTCTTTTTTGCCTTTCGAAAGTCGGAGCAAAATATCAGCACTCAATTTAGAAGAGTGCTGATATTTTGTTGACTTCTTTCGGCTTCCCATTATAATAAGAAGTGTTCAAAGTATGATACAGGAGAAAAAACTCGGAAGAAATCTAAGGTGAGGTGCAAACAATGGAGATGAAAAAAGGAACGTTTTCGATTCACAGCGACAATATGTTCCCGATTATTAAGAAATGGCTGTATTCAGATCAGGATATTTTTGTCCGGGAGCTGATCTCGAACGGGTGCGATGCCGTGACCAAGCTGAAGAAGCTGGCGCTGGTGGGGGAGTATCAGGAACCGGAGAAGGAAAGGTACTGCATACGGGTCCAGGCAAGTGCCGAGCAGGGGATGCTCCGCTTCACGGACAACGGACTGGGAATGACGGCGGAGGAAGTGGACGAGTATATCAATCAGATTGCTTTTTCCGGAGCGCAGGATTTTCTGGAACAATACAAGGACAAAGCGAATGACGACCAGATCATTGGACACTTCGGCCTTGGATTTTACTCGGCCTTTATGGTTGCAGACCGGGTGACCATCGACTCTCTTTCCTACAAGGAAGGGGCAAAGCCGGTTCATTGGGAATCGGACGGCGGTGCTTCCTTTGAAATGGGAGAAGGAGACAAGGCGGAGCGGGGAACCACGGTTACGCTTTATCTGAATGAGGATTGTAAGGAGTATGCAAATGAATTTCGCGCAAAGGAAGTGATTGAAAAATACTGCTCCTTTATGCCGGTTCCCATCTACTTTCAGAACGAGGATGCCAAGGAGGAAACCCAGATTGTTGACCGGGAGGAGCTGCTGGATTCGGATGAAATCATCGAGACGATCGTAGAAGAGGAGACAGCGGACGGAGCGGAGCAGAAGGACAAGAAAGCAGAGGAAACAACCGGACGAGAGGGGACGGAACCCACTGATGACACGGAAAAGAAGGAATCGGGGGAGGCGAAGGAACCGAAGAAAAAGGAACGCTACAAGATCAGAAAACGTCCGGAATTGCTGAATGAGGTTCATCCGCTTTGGGCGAACCACCCGAATTCCTGCACAGACCAGCAGTATAAGGAATTTTACCACAAGGTCTTTTCGGACTACCGGGATCCGCTGTTCTGGATTCACCTTAACATGGATTATCCGTTTAATTTGAAGGGGATTCTCTATTTTCCGAAGATCAACATGGAGTATGAGTCCATTGAAGGCACCATCAAGCTTTACAACAACCAGGTCTTTATCGCAGACAACATAAAGGAGGTCATTCCGGAATTTCTGCTTCTCCTTAAGGGGGTCATTGACTGCCCGGATCTGCCGTTGAATGTCTCCAGAAGCGCGCTGCAAAACGATGGCTTCGTCAAAAAAATCAGTGATTATATCACGAAAAAGGTGGCAGAGAAGCTGAACGGCATGTGCAAGACCGACCGGAAGACTTACGAAACGTATTGGGACGACATTGCGCCGTTCATTAAGTACGGCTTCCTGAAGGATGAAAAATTCGCGGAGCGTATCAATGATTCCATCCTCTTTAAGAACATAGACGGGAAGTATCTGACATTGAAGGACTGCCTGGAGGAAAACAAGGAACGCTTTGAGAACCGGATTTTTTATGTGACCGATGAAAAGGAACAGGGGCAATATATCCGTATGTTCCGGGAAGAACACATTGATGCAGTGATCCTGCCCCATGCCATCGACATGCCGTTTCTTTCCCGGCTGGAGCAAAAGAATCAAGATCTGAAATTCCTGCGGATCGATGCGGACATCAACGATGCGCTGCGTGAGGAGCAGACAGAAGCGCCGGATGAGGAGGCAAAAAAACAGGAGGAGGCGCTCAAAAAGGCGGTGAAAAAGGCGATTGGAAACGAAAAACTGACGGTTCGGCTGGAAAATTTGAAGGACGAAGGAACCGCCTCACTCCTGACCATTTCCGAGGACAGCCGCCGCATGCGGGAGATGATGAAGCAGTACGGCATGGGAGGCGGCGAGGATATGTTTGCCGGAGAGGGAGAGACGTTGATTCTAAACGCCAAGCATCCGCTGGTGCAGTATCTGAAAAGTCAGGTCATTGTGGTGGATCCGTCGTCGAACCATCCGGAGACCGACAAGCCTTCCTACGACGAAGGAAAGGAACCGGAGGCGGAAGCGCCGAAGGATACGGCAGATGCCAAGCATCCGGAGCAGGAAAACGGAGCCGGGGAAGCAAAGCCGGAAGAAGCGGTGCCGGAGATGAAGAAGCCCTCTGTGACCACGCAGCTCTGCCGGCAGCTCTACGATCTGGCGAGAATCCAGCATGGTAGTCTGCCGGAAAACAGAATGGAAGCATTTATTCAGAGGAGCAATGAGCTGCTTGCTGTGATGATTCAAGATAAAAGACAAAAGTAACAAAACTGTGGAAATTTAACATAAAAAAGGAGAAAAGGCGCCTGCTCTTAGAAGGAACAGGCGCCTTTTTTGACGAAAGGTATTTTAAAATCCGAAAAATGGAGTATATTAGTATAATATAATGAAATAGCTGTATCTGCGTAAGGGGTCCAGATTTGGGAGAAGGCGAGTTTCTCCCCGGGAGGAGTGGGATGAAAAAAACTGGAAGAGCACCATTGCGGCGATGATGGCAGGTCTTATGCTGCTGGGCGCCGCCGAAGGGACCCATCCGCGTCCAAAAATACGGGCAGGATGAGCCGGATTCGGAAAAGAACAGTCAGACCGTCCGTCAGGCGCCGCGATTCTGAAGGGCTTGAAAATCAATGCACTTTATGAGATAACAGAGGTGAAGAAGGATAGCAATAACTACCGGCATAACCCTCTGGGGAGCAGGAAGCGGTGCTTCAGGCAGCCAGAAGGGCGCGCGCAATCTTTGAGCAGCTCCCCTCCGGTGTTTACACGCTGCGGGAAACTCCGAATTATCGCTGTCGAAAGCCCTCGGAGACCCGGGGAGATCTGTATCTTCCGTTTTCCGGCACATTGTTTACCCTGTACCGGAAGGAGGAAAACAGAGGTCGTACGGCCATCGGCACCGTTACAAGGGATTCAGAGGGCAGAATTGATCTCAGTCAGGTGCAGTTTGACGCCGCCTGCCACGCCGCACCGTCCGGGCAGGCTTCCCAGAACGGGAGATTCGTACAGGCTTTGGTTTGTCATGATGCCGGCAGGATTTGGGCTGCTGACAGGCTTCCTGTCGCTTCGAAGAAAAAAAGAAACTGAAAAAAGAAACTGAAAAAAAGATGAGGGGAGGATCCGGGTGAATCACAACCATTCCGGAAAATAAGGTATGATGAAGAGGGGAAAAACAGTTCTTTCCATCCTTTTCTGTTTGGCAGCAGTGGTGTTTTTGTACGTCAATGGGCTTTCTTCCGCCGCTTCGGCGGCGGTGAGCCCGAGGAGTGCCGAAAGGGAGGGCGCACATCGATCGTCTCCTTCCGAAGCGGCCCCACCGGCGGAGGAGGACAGTGTCCCCATGCCCGGGGAGGGCGCCGTGCGGGATGATCGGGCATCTGCTTCCGATGCGCGGACTATGGAGGGAATGGTTCTGGGTGCGGCACCGGCAGAAGCACCGGAGATGAAGCAGGGAATCTACTCCCTGATTCAGTCCATCAAGGCGACCTGCAAAACTGCCGATTCGGTTGCCAGTGCTTCCGACGCAGCGCATCCGACTCCCTCTAATCAGTCGGATTTGTTTGCCAGTGCTTCCGACGCAGCGCATCCGATTCCCTTTGACCCACAGAAGAACATCCTGTTAGACATCCGCCTGAATTACCCCCGGATGAACAACAGAACATATCAAATTAAGGAGGGGGACCAGCTCTCCATTCAACTGGTTCCTGAAGGGTATGAGAAGGATTTTCTGACCCTGGATTATTTAACCAGCCAAAAGAAAACACTGAAAGACGACCAGGATGTGGTGGCCGATCTGAATATGCAAGGAGATCTGGTTACGAAAGGACGACGAGGAATCATATTCAATTTCCGGGGACTGCAAAACAGCTTCCGTGCAGATCTCCAGCTTCCGTTCGGGGTAGAGGAGGATGAACTTTGGCGCTATTTTGATCAGCACCCGAATGAGACGGCGGTCTCCTGCACCTACCGGTTGCAATATGATGGGAAGAATACAGGAAAAGCCTTTACTCTGCGCCTTCAAAAGCCGAAATTGAAGGACCCTGAAAAACTATTTAAAAAGACCAACGGCGCTTACGAAAGAGACGGGGAGAAGCTGGGGGATGGGCGCTTACGCTACAACATTAAGCTGGGAACGAAACTTGGACCGTACAATGAATTTTTGATTTATGACACGCCGGATGTCAACCTGGGCTTTGAAGGGGATCTTAGGCTGTATCGTCCCAGAAATCCGGGGATGTTTGAGGGATATCTGAACATCCAGAACGGTCATTACCTGGAGCCGGTAACGGAACCTGACGACACCAAAATGGAAATCTGGATTTATGATATTTATTATCTGACCGGAGAGCCGTCCTCTCCTACGGAGCCGCGTCAGGCGGAGTATGAAGATGTGGAGCACTTCGACCTGAATCGAAATGGTCCAGACGGGAATTCGGTTACCAGCAAGGAAGCGGTGACCAAGCCGAAGCATATCTTGGTGAGAAAGCCGATGGGAAAAGCGCTGACAGAGGAGGAAGAGGCTCTCATCCGTGACAAGGGAGGGCTGTATCAGACCGTCGGAAAGGGCTTTGAGATCCGATTGAAGAACTTTAAGGGAAACGGCAGAGCCTCGGGGGGCAACCTCTTTTTGAATTACACGATGAAAATCCAAAAAAATTCCCCCAAGTTCGAAGAAGGGCTTCCCATTTATTCAAACACCGCCAGCTATTACGGACAGGAAATTCCCACCTGTACCGCCGGGCAGCAGAATTGTGCGGAGATTCAATGCGAGCGCTCGACCTTGGAGGAGATCAAAAAAGGCAACCTGACCGGAAAGGGAAAGCTTGATCCGGGCGTGTTCAATGTGCAGATTGATCGCTTCCATCCGGTGGACTTTAAAAAGGTGGAGATGGATGCAGAGGGGAAACCGGATGAAGGCAAACCCCTTTCCGGCGCCGTATTCAGTATCTACAAGCTCTCGGACAACGGAACAAAAAAGGAAATCGCATCCAACAACGAGGGCGTTTTACTGAAGGATCTGGTCACGAATGGGGAGGGACGGCTTTGCCGGAAAACCCCGGAAGGGGCATTGATTCCTCTGACACTCACACTGGAGGGGGGAGTCTACGCCTTTGAAGAGCAGGCCGCTCCGGAAGGCTTTGAGCGAAACAGCGGGGAAACCAATGTCTCAGTGGGATTTTTGGAAAACAAAGTAAGAGTGGGAAATTCCAGAAAGGGAAACGAAAAGGAACACCCGGGCGGTGGGAATCCCGGCGGTGAGAATCCCGGCGGTGAGAATCCCGGCGGGGGAAGCCATGCAGGCGGAGGCCGCCGAAGCGGCGGATCCGGAGGACATGGGGGCTCCGGCGTGATCCAAAAAGGAACCTTGCCCCGCGGACAGCAGGAAGCGGAGAAAACACCCTCCCGGGAACCCTCCCAAGAAGCCTCTCAGAAATTTTTGCAGGTTTCTCCCGCGGGAACCGCGTCCGTGTCCGTCTTGCCGGACAGATCCGGGAACAGGGCTCTGCCCAGAACAGGGGAGTCTCGCCATCAGCTTCTGTGGAAGCATATCCTTCCGTTGATGCTCCTTTCGCTGATGCTTCGGCTTCTGTGGAGACTGCGTGCAAAAGACAGACGAACCGGACGGTGATCCTCCGAAGAAGAAGGCGCAAAGGACTTGCCCCAAAGGGCTTGCATTGACAGCGGTTTTGTGTTAGAGTGTAAGCGTTACGATAGAATGTATCTTGTAAAGTGTGGGCCGTCAGGTCCACACTTTTTGTATGACGCGCCGGCTGAGAGCAGGATTCCCGGTGGGTGAGCTTTGTAACACGCACAGTTCCCTCCCGAACCGCCATGGAGTTCGGGACATTGCGACGGAGCAGGAAAAGAGGGCAGGAGGCACGGGCTTGAAAAAGCATGAGGATTACGTCCGAAGGACAGAAGAATTTCTTACGGAGCTGCAGAAAGCATTGCCATTTGAGCTGGTTGATGTGGAATTTGTAAAGGAAGCCGGAACCTGGTACCTCCGGGCTTACTGTGACATGGAGGGAGGAATCGGCGTGGATGACTGCGCAGAGATCAGCCGCCGACTCTCCGACTGGTTGGATCAGGAGGACTTCATTCCGGAAAATTATATTCTGGAGGTCAGCTCTCCCGGTCTGGGGCGTCAGCTGAAAAAGGACAAGGATCTGCTGCGGGAAATCGGGAAGAAGGTGGAAGGGAAATACTACCGGGCAGTGGACGGAAACAAGGAGTTCTGCGGAATTCTGAAGGACTTTGACGCTTCTACCCTCACGCTGGAGACCGACGGGGCGGAGCAGGTGCTGGAACGAAGCAACCTGGCGATGCTGAGATTGATGATTGATTTTTAATTTGCAAATGTGCAATGGAGGATAAAACGAAAACCATGAGAAAGCTGAATAAAGAACCGATCGAGAGCGGGAATGAACTGAAGGAGGCGATCGAGCTTCTGGAGCGGGAGAAGAACATCAGCAGGGAAGCGCTTCTGGAGGCGATCCAAAATTCGCTGCTCAGCGCCTGTAAGAACAATTTCGGCACCGCTGACAACATCGAAATCCGCATGGATCGGGATACCTGCCGGTATCAGGTGTTTCAGAAAAAAACGGTGACGGAAGAAATGCCGGAGAAGCCCACCCTGGAAGAAAAGTCCAGAATGATCAGCCTTCCCGAGGCGAAGATGATCGACGCAGCATACGAGGTGGGAGATGTGGTGCCGTTTGAAATCAAGTCCAAGGAGTTTGGACGCATCGCCACCGGCGTCGCCAAAAACGTGATCCTCCAGAAGATACGCGAAGAGGAGCGGAAGGTCATTTTCAACGAGTATTTTGAGAAGGAAAAGGACATCATCACAGGAATCGTTCAGAGAAATCTGGGAAAGGGCCTTTCTATCAGTCTGGGGCGCTGCGAAACGGTACTGAGCGAGAGCGAGCAGGTGAAGGGAGAGGAATTCAGACCGGGCGACCGCATCAAGCTTTACGTGGTTGAGGTGAAGGATATGCCGCGGGGGCCGCGCATCACCGTTTCCCGCACGCATCCCGAGCTGGTGAAGCGCCTGTTTGAACAGGAGGTTTCGGAGGTTCGGGACGGAACCGTGGAGATTAAGGCAATCGCCCGAGAGGCGGGCTCCAGAACCAAAATGGCGGTGTGGACCGGCGATCCGGATGTGGATCCGGTGGGCGCCTGTGTCGGCATCAACGGAGCAAGGGTCAATGCGGTGGTGGAGGAATTACGCGGAGAAAAAATCGATATCATCAACTGGGACGAGAATCCGGCTTATCTCATTGAAAACGCGTTGAGTCCGGCAAAGGTCATTCTGGTTATGGCGGACGAAGAGGACAGGGAGGCGCAGGTGATTGTTCCGGACTATCAGCTGTCCCTTGCAATCGGGAAAGAGGGACAGAACGCGCGTCTCGCTGCCAAGCTGACCGGGTTCAAGATTGATATAAAGAGTGAGACGCAGGCGCGGGAGAGCGGTCTGTTTGAAGAACTGGGAATTGACTACCAGGAGGAAGGAAGCACAGAGCTGGAGGCGACGGAGTATGCAGATGGCGCTGTGGAGCTGCATTCCTCCGAGGAGCTTCCGGAAGGCGAGACCGGAGAACCTGAGGGGGCCCCTTTGATGGACGAAACGGAACCGGAGTCTGCCCCGGAGGCGTAAGACAGGGAGTACAGGGTGAAGAAGATACCGATTCGTACCTGCATCGGGTGCGGCATGGAAAAACCGAAAAAGGAACTGATCCGTATCGTCAGAACAGCGGAGCATGCCATTCTTCTGGATCCGTCCGGAAGAATGAACGGGCGCGGCGCCTATATTTGCCGTGATCCCGCCTGTGTCCGAAAGGCGTGGAAGACCCGGGGGCTGGATCGATCATTTAAGATATCTGTTCCGAAGGAGACTTATGATCGTCTGGAAAAGGAGATGATGGCGCTTGCAGACGAGTGACAAGGTGCTAAACATGTTAGGAATGGCGCAGCGCGCCGGGAGAGTGGCTGCGGGAGAATTTTCGGCGGAAAAGATGATCCAGTCAGGAAAAGCCCGGTCGGTTCTGGTGGCGGAGGACGCTTCGGACAACACGAAAAAATGCTTTCGCGACAAGTGCTTGTTTTACAACATCCCGTTTGCAATGTTTGCGACGAAGGATCGTCTCGGTCATGCAATCGGCAAGGAAATGCGCGCAGTGATTGCGCTGTCAGATGAAGGGCTTTCAAAAGCTGTTTTCAGGCTTTTGGAGCAGATCGGAGGGGAAAAACATGAGAGTTAACGATCTGTCGAAGGAGCTCGGGAAGCCCAACAGGGAACTGATCGAGTTTTTGCAGGACCGCGGAGTGGAACACAAGGCTCCGATGTCCAATGTATCCGAGAAAGAGGCGGAGATGATCCGCAATTATTTTAAACCGAAAAAGACGGAGGCGGCAGGAGTGAAGAAAACAGAAACAGCTGAGACAATCGGCAATCATCAGGCGGAGGGACAGGGAACTGAAGCTGCGCCGAAGAAAAAGAAGTTCACCGCCGTGTTCCGCCCTCAGAATGCGCAGCAGATCAAGGTGAAGCCGGCGAAGCCGCAGGCAAAGGCGATGAAGCCTTCGGAGCAGCAGCCACTCAGCCGGGAAACTGCCGGAAATCCGGCTTCTGGGGTGGCGGCACCGGCATCGGAACTTCCAAAGCAAACGGAAGGGGCTGCACAGCTTCCGGAGAAGAAGAGAGAAGATGCAGCCGCTGCAGAGGAAACACGGGGAACGATCCAAAAGCCGGAAGAGACCAATCAGACGCCGGAAGCTTCGAAGCCATCTGCTCCCCCACAGGAGAAAAAGGATGCGGTGCGTCCGGCCGTGGCAGTGCGTCCGGAGAGAACCATCTCACAGACGAGACCTAGAGGGGGATATTCCGGAAATCGGAGAGTGCTGGAGCGCCTGCAGCAGCAGGATCGGGATCAGGCGAGCCGCCGAGGACGCACCGGGGCACAGGGAGATCGCCCTCAGGGAGCTTATCAGGGCCGCAGCAGTCAAGGCGGTTACCAGAGCCGGGGAGCCCAGGGCGGCAACTATCAGAACCGCAGCGCACAAGGCGGTTACCAGAGCCGGGGAGCCCAGGGCGGCAATTATCAGAACCGCAGCCCTCAGGGCGGCTATCAGGGCCGGGGAGCCCAGGGCGGCAATTATCAGAACCGCAGCCCTCAGGGCGGCGGTTATCAGAGCCGCGGCAGCCAGGACGGCGGATTTTCCAGACGGCGCGGCAGCTTTGCCGGCGGCGATGCCATGAGCGGGGATGCACCGTTGGTCAAGAAGCCGGTGAGCAATCGTCCGAACAAGAGTAATTTTAAGGATAAGAGCGACAGAAGATATAAGACGGAGGACGGATTCCGAAACGGCGGAAAGAACGGAAAGGTCTCCCGCCATCCCTTCATCATGCCGGAAAAGCCGAAGGCAGAGAAGGTGGAGGAGGAAATCAGAGAAATTGTGATTCCGGAGTCCATTACCATCAGTGACCTGGCAAAGCGCATGAAAAAGAATGCATCCGATCTCATCAAAAAGCTCTTTGCAAAGGGGGAGCTTTACACCATCAATGCAGAGATTCCGTATGAGAAAGCGGAGGAAATCGCGCTGGACTACGATATTCTCTGCACCCAGGAGGTCAAGGTGGATGTCATCGAGGAGCTTCTGCGGGAGGAGGAAGAAAAGGCGGAGGATTTGGTTCCGCGTCCGCCGGTTGTCTGTGTCATGGGGCACGTCGATCATGGAAAGACCTCCCTTCTGGATGCGATCCGAAAGACCAATGTCACGAGCCGGGAAGCCGGCGGCATCACCCAGCATATCGGCGCATATGTGGTGAAGGTTCAGGGACGTGCCATCACCTTCCTCGACACGCCGGGACATGAGGCGTTTACTGCCATGCGTATGCGCGGCGCCCAGGCCACGGATATTGCAGTACTGGTGGTTGCGGCGGACGACGGCATTATGCCCCAGACCGTGGAGGCCATTAACCACGCGAAGGCAGCGGGAGTTGATCTGATCGTCGCCATCAATAAGATTGACAAGCCGGATGCCAATGTGGAGCGCGTGAAGCAGGAGCTCATGCAGTATGAGCTGGTTTCGGAGGATTGGGGCGGCTCCACCATCTGCTGCCCGATTTCCGCAAAGAGCGGGGAGGGAATCGAAACCCTTCTGGAAATGATTCTGCTGACGGCAGATGTGAAGGAGCTGAAGGCAAATCCAAATCGCAATGCGAGAGGACTTGTGGTTGAGGCGCAGCTGGATCGAGGAAAAGGCCCGATTGCCACAGTCTTGGTTCAGAAGGGAACCCTGCATGTGGGCGATTATGTCGCCGCCGGCTCCTGCTACGGAAAGATTCGCGCCATGCTCAATGACAGAGGGGCTCGCGTCAAGGAGGCAAAGCCCTCCACCCCGGTGGAAATTCAGGGGCTGAACGCAGTGCCGGATGCGGGAGAAATTTTCGTTGCCATGGACAGCGACAAGGAGGCAAAGGACTTTGCAGCCACCTTTGTCAGTGAGAACAAGAACAAGCTGATCGAAGAGACCAAGGCAAAGCTCTCTCTGGACGATGTCTTCGGACAGATCAAAGCGGGCGAGATCAAGGAGCTTCCGATTATTGTCAAGGCAGACGTACAGGGCTCCGTGGAGGCGATGAAGCAGTCGCTGGGCAAACTCTCAAATGACGAGGTGCAGGTCAAGGTTATTCACGATGCGGTGGGTGCAATCAGCGAGTCCGATGTGGCGCTGGCAAGTGCCAGCAACGCGATCATCATCGGATTTAACGTGCGGCCGGATGCCACAGCAAAGTCCATTGCGGCGCATGAAAAGGTGGATATCCGTCTTTACAAGGTGATCTACCAGGCGATTGAGGATATTGAGGCGGCTCTGACCGGCATGCTGGCGCCGGTTTACCAGGAGCAGGTCATCGGTCACGCCGAGGTGCGGGCCCTCTTTAAGGCCTCCGGAGTCGGGACGATTGCAGGATCCTATGTGCTGGACGGCAAGATTCAGCGGGGCTGCAAGGCGAGAATCACCCGCGGAGGGGATCAGATTTTTGACGGAGAGTTGGCGTCTCTGAAGCGCTTTAAGGACGATGTGAAGGAGGTCAATGCCGGATATGAGTGCGGACTGGTGTTTGAAAAGTTCAATGATCTCATGGAGGGCGATCAGGTTGAGGCTTACGCAATGGTAGCGGTGCCGAGGAAGTAAACGATGAAAAAAGGAAGCATTAAAAATACCAGAATGAACGCTGAGGTGCGAAAAGAAATTCAGTCTGTTGTGATGAATGGACTTAAGGATCCCAGGGTCAGTCCCATGACCAGCATCACCGATGCAAAGGTGACACCGGATTTGAAGTACTGCACGGTTTATGTGAGCGTTCTGGGCGGAGAACAGGAATTGGAGGAGACACTGGAGGGCTTAAGGCGGGCTTCGGGATATCTGCGCAGCGAGCTGGCCAGAACCGTGAATCTTCGCATCACGCCGGAGCTCCGCTTTGTTCCGGATCGCTCCCTGGAATACGGCGCTCATATTGACAGTATTTTGGAGGAGTTGATTTTAAACCCTGAGGATGATGAGTGATATGAATGATATGTTGCTGAATTGGGTGAAGGAAGCAAAGTCGGTGGTGCTTCTCGGACATGTCCGTCCGGACGGGGATTGTGTGGGCTCCACCCTGGGTCTGTTTCATTACCTGCGCACCCATATGCCGGAGAAGGAGGTGCGTGTCTATCTGGAGCGGCCGTTGGACAAGTTCTCCTATCTGCTTCATTTTGATGAGATTCGAAATACGCCGGATCCGCAATTTCACGCGGATCTTGCCATTGCACTGGATGTGTCCGATTTTGACCGGCTCGGCGGGTTTTCCGTGCTGTTTACGAATGCAAAGCGGAGTCTGAACATTGACCATCACGTGACCAATCCGCACTTTGCCATGGAGACCATATGCTTCCCGGAACGAAGTTCTACCTGTGAGGTGCTGTACGGGCTTTTAGAGGAAGAAAAAATTGACCGCGACACAGCGGCCTGCCTGTACACGGGTATCATTTCGGACAGCGGTGTCTTTAAATATGAACAGACTTCCGCCGAGACCATGCGGATTGCAGGGGCGCTGATGGAAAAGGGAATCCCGTTCGGTGAGATCATTGACCGGGCCTACTATCGCAAGACCTTTGTACAGAATCGCATCATGGGCAGAGCGCTGGAAAAATCGGAGCTCCATCTGAACGGGAAGCTGATTTCCTCGGTGATCCGTCTGGAGGATCAGGCGGAATATTCGGCGACCTCCATGGATTTGGACGGAATCGCAGAGCAGCTTCGGCTCACAGAGGGGGTTGAGTGCTCCCTGCTGGCGGGAGAGACGGAGCCGGGAGTGTTCAAGCTCTCCCTTCGTTCCATTCAGAAGGTGAATGTGGCGGAAATCGCGGCTTTCTACGGCGGCGGCGGACACATCCGCGCGGCGGGCTGTACGGTGAAGGGCAAGCCGGAGGAAGTAATCCGGGAGATTTGCCGACAGGTGGCGGAGCAGCTGTCATGCTGAACGGTGTGGTTAATGTCTATAAGGAAAGAGGCTACACCTCGCATGACGTGGTGGCAAGGCTGAGAGGAATCTTCGGGCAGAGGAAAATCGGCCACACCGGAACGCTGGATCCGGATGCGGAGGGCGTGCTGCCGGTTTGCCTTGGAAACGCGACGCGGCTCTCTGAGCTGTTGACGGATCGAAGCAAGGCATACCGCGCGGTTCTTCTGCTGGGCAGGACGACTGATACACAGGATGCGGGCGGAAGAATGCTGAAGGAGCGCCCGGTACACGTTTCCGAGCAAACGGCAGCGGAGGTCATCAAGAGCTTTGTTGGGAACTATGATCAGATTCCGCCGATGTATTCTGCGCTTAAGGTAAACGGGAAAAAGCTTGTGGATCTCGCCCGCCGGGGAATTGAGGTGGAGCGAAAGCCGAGAGCAGTTGAAATTTACGATATTTGCATCGAGGTAGTCAGCCTTCCGCGGGTCACGATGACGGTGCAGTGCAGCAAAGGAACCTACATTCGTACCCTTTGCCACGATATCGGGGAGAAGCTGGGATGCGGAGGCTGCATGGAGCAGCTGACGAGAATTCGTTCCGGAGGCTTTTGTATTGAGACAGCCCATCGGCTTGGTGAACTGGAGAAAAGCGTGCAGGCAGGGGAGGAGACGAGATATTTAATTCCCACCGATGCGTGCCTTTCCGACTACCCGGGGCTCACGGTATCAAAAGAGGCAGACAAGCTTCTGAAAAACGGAAATCCCATTGAGGCAACGGCTTGCTCCGCTTTGGAGGAGGACAGGGCATTGGGCGAATTTGCCCGAAAAGGCGCCTTTTTCGATTCGAAACAAGAGGATCCCATGATTGCCGGGTCACAGCGCTCCGGCTGCTACCGCCTCTATTCCTGTGACGGCATTTTTGCAGGTCTTTATCGGATGAGGAAGGGCGGAAAGCTGTACCCGGAAAAAATGTTTTTGAGCGGAGGGAAGTGAAAGGAAGACACTGTGAAAGAGTGGATCGGTACCGATGACTTGAAGATTGAATTCCCCAGTGTCGTCGCAATCGGAAAATTTGACGGAGACCACCGGGGGCATCAGAAAATTTTTTCCGTGATGAAGAAGCTGGCGGCAACCCGACATTATGTGACGGCAATTTTCACTTTTATGACGCCGCCCTCTGCGGTTGTGGAGGGAAATCGGCGACCGCAGATCATGACCAATGAAGAGCGAAGGGAACAGTTTTTGCAAGCGGGAATCGAGTATGTGGTTGAGTATCCCTTTACCCGGGACACGGCCAATCTGAGCGGAGAGCAGTTTATTCGGGAGATTCTGATCGGAAAAATGAATATGAAGGCCATTGTCGCCGGACCGGACTGCAGCTTCGGAAGGAACCGGAGCGGCAATGCAGCCCTTTTGCGTCAGCTTGGTCCTGTACTTGGCTTCACCACACATATTATTGAAAAGGAGCGGGAGGACGGATACGACATCAGCTCCAGCTTAATCCGGGAGGCCCTTTCTGAGGGTAGGATTGAGCGGGCGAACCGTATGCTTGGGACGGTTTACTCCGTGGAAGGAACGGTGCAGAGGGGAAATCACATCGGCGGCCGTGTGCTGGGCTTCCCGACTGTGAATTTTACTGCACCGGAGGAAAAGCTCCTTCCGCGCTTCGGCGTCTATGAAACCCGGATCCGGCTGGCGGATGGCAGCCTATACCGGGGGATTACCAACGTAGGAGAAAACCCCTCTGTGCAGCGCGATCGGTTTCAGCACAAAGCCCGGGTGGAGACCTTTCTGCTGAATTATTCCGGCAACCTCTACGGGGAGCGGATTCGGGTCGGCTTTCTGCGTTTTATCAGGCCGGAGATGAAATTTGACAGTATGGAGGCACTAAAGCAGCAAATTGCAAAGGATCTGGAATCCGTTCGTTGACAGAGAAGCAATCTCTGTGCTATGATCCTTACGTATTGTATGCGCCCACAGCTATGTTTGCGGACACTCCACCGGATACGCAGCTGCGGGTCAGTTAAAATCAAAGGAGAGCAATTATGATTTCAAAGGAAAAGAAGGCGGAACTGATTAAGGAATACGGCAGAAAAGAAGGCGACACCGGTTCACCGGAGGTTCAGGTTGCCATTCTGACGGAGCGCATTGCGGAGCTGAATGAGCATCTGCACGCAAATCCGAAGGATCACCATTCCAGAAGAGGGCTTCTGATGATGGTGGGACAGAGAAGAAGGCTTCTCGGATATCTGAAGCAGACCGATTTGGAAGGCTATCGTAAGCTGATTGAGAAGCTGGGTCTTAGAAAGTAATACGAGATTTTCTTTGCAGGGTGGAAAATCATTTTCCACCCTGAAACTGCGTTTAGCACCTGTTCGGGAAATGGGAGATCGAGAGAGGAAAAGGGAAAAATAAGATGAGTAAAGAATTTAAGAGTTACAGCATGGAGCTGGCAGGGAGAACTCTGACCGCGGAGATTGGAAGAGTCTGCGCCCAGGCAAACGGCGCGGTTCTCATGCATTACGGAGATACGGTGGTGCTTTCCACCGCCACAGCCAGCAAACAGCCGAGGGAGGGAATCGACTTCTTTCCGCTTTCTGTCGAGTACAGTGAGCGTCAGTACGCCGTCGGAAAGATTCCGGGCGGCTTCATGAAGCGGGAGGGAAGGCCCTCAGAAAATGCCATTCTGACAGATCGCGTGATCGATCGACCAATGCGCCCGCTGTTTCCGAAGGACTACAGAAATGACGTCACATTGGAGAATCTGGTAATGAGCGTCGATCCCGACTGCTCACCGGAGCTTACTGCCATGCTGGGCACAGCCCTTGCCACCACCATCTCGGACATTCCCTTTGACGGTCCCTGCGCCATGACCATGGTGGGTCTGGTGGACGGTGCCTTCGTCATCAACCCCACCAACGACGAGAAACGGGTTTCCCGGCTGGCGCTCACCGTAGCCAGCACCGCGGAGAAGGTAATCATGATTGAAGCAGGGGCTTCGGAGGTTCCGGAGCAGCAGATGATCGACGCAATCTTTGAGGCGGACAAGGTCAACAAGCAGCTGATTGCCTTCTTCGAACGGATCCGATCAGAGGTCGGAAAAGAAAAGCACAGCTACGAGTCCGCCGCCGTTCCGGAGGCACTCTTTGAGGAGATCCGGCGGGTGATCCCGCAGGAGGAGATGGAGACTGCGGTATTTAACGACGACAAGCTGACCCGGGATGCCAATGTGGATCGGCTGACGGAGAAGTGCAAGGAAGCACTGGCGGACAGAGAGGAGTGGCTCAGCCTCATTCCGGATGCAATGTACCAGTATGAGAAGAAGACGGTGCGAAAGATGATCTTAAAGGATCACAAGCGGCCGGACGGAAGGCAGATCACGGAGATTCGTCCGCTTGCGGCAGAGATCGATCTCCTGCCGCGGGTTCACGGCTCTGCCATGTTTACGAGAGGACAGACCCAGATCCTTGATGTCTGCACGCTGGCCCCGCTGTCGGAAGCGCAGAGACTGGAGGGGATGGATGTGGATCTGAAGATGAAGCGCTACATTCACCAGTATAATTTCCCGTCCTATTCTGTGGGGGAGACCAGGGTCTCCAGAGGACCGGGACGCCGGGAAATCGGCCACGGTGCGCTGGCAGAGCGGGCGCTGATCCCGGTACTTCCCAGCGAGGAGGCATTTCCTTATGCGATTCGCTGCGTGTCCGAAACCATGGAGTCCAACGGTTCAACCTCTCAGGCCAGTGTCTGCGCATCCAGTCTCGCGCTGATGGCGGCAGGTGTGCCGATTTCCCGCCCGGTTGCAGGTATTTCCTGCGGTCTGGTGACGGGAGACAGCGACGATGACTATCTGGTGCTTACGGATATTCAGGGGCTTGAGGATTTCTTCGGAGATATGGACTTCAAGGTGGCAGGAACCGAGAAAGGAATCACCGCCATTCAAATGGATATCAAGACCCACGGACTGACCCGCCCGATCATTGAAGAAGCAATCGCAAAGACACGGGAAGCGCGCATGTACATTTTGAATCAGATCATGAATCCTGTGATCTCCGAGGCGAGAGCCGAGGTCAGCAAATATGCTCCGAAGATCGTTCAGATCAAAATTGATCCGAAGAAGATCGGCGATGTGGTGGGCAAGCAGGGCAAAACGATCAATAAGATCATCGAGGATTACGACGTACAGATCGATATCGAGGAGGACGGCAGTGTCAATGTGTCGGGCCTTGACAAGGATAAGATTGATCGGGCAGTGAAAACCATTCGGGACATTGTAACTGACATTGAGGCCGGTCAGGTCTTTACCGGAAAGGTGGTCCGCATCCTGGAGTTCGGCGCCTTTGTCAGCCTGACCCCGAATAAGGACGGTATGATCCATATCTCAAAGCTGGCGGACAGAAGAATCGCAAAGGTGGAGGATGTGGTTAAGATCGGAGATGAGGTGACGGTCAAGGTCATTAAGGTGGATCCGGTGAAGGATCGCATTGACCTGACCATGCGGCCGTCTGACCTGAATCAGTAAGCGCTTCAACCGGAAGGGAAACGGTGCGTCAGACCCGAAAGAACATAGTAGCTTCTACAACTGCAGAGGGACTGAAAACAGTCCCTCTGTTCCTTCAGTGAGAAAGGAGGGATTGCATATGGCAGAGGAGAGAGTGAACGAGATTGAGGGAGAAGAGGAGAGAAATGAAGCGCTGCTGGCTCTGGTTCGCAGCAATCAGTTTCGGACACTGCGCCAGGAATTGTCAGAGATGAATGAAGTCGATGTCGCGGCTTTTATGGAGGAACTGGATCCGGAAAAAACTCTGGTGGTCTTTCGACTGCTTCCGAAGGAGCTCGCCTCCGACGTATTCGCCTGCCTGGAGCTGGAGCAGCAGCAGCACATTGTCAGTAGCATTACAGACAAGGAGCTGACAAACATCATTGAGGATCTGGCAGTTGACGATGCGGTGGACATGGTGGAGGAGCTGCCAGCAAATATCGTAAAGCGAATTCTGCAGAATGCGACCCCGGAAACGCGCACTCAGATCAATGAATTTTTGAAATATCCGGAGAATTCGGCCGGTTCCATCATGACGGCAGAGTACATCGGACTCAGAAAGACCATGACCGTCGAAGAGGCCTTTGGCTACATCCGGGAGCACGGCGTGGATAAGGAGACGATTTATACCTGCTATGTCATGAACAATAAGCGCTTTCTGGAAGGCGTGATCACAGTCAAGGAGCTTCTCATGAATCCCTATGAGACCTTGATTGAAGATATCATGGACACGCATGTCATCAAGGCACAGACCACAGATGACCGGGAAGATGTTGTGGATTTGTTCAATAAATACGATTTGACTTCTCTTCCGGTGGTGGATAAGGAAGAACGTCTGGTGGGTATCATCACCGTGGACGATGCCGTGGATGTCATGGAAGAGGAGGCGACCGAGGACTTTGAGAAGATGGCAGCCATGATGCCGTCCGAAAAGCCTTACCTGAAAACCGGCGTTCTGGAGATGGCGAAGAATCGCATTCCCTGGCTGTTAATTCTCATGATCAGCGCCACGCTGACCGGAGGGGTTCTTTCCAAGTATGAGAACGCATTTGCGGTCTTACCCATTCTTGTCACCTTTGTCCCGCAGCTCATGGACACCGGAGGAAATTCCGGAAGTCAGGCAAGCACCATGGTGATTCGCGGAATGGCGGTGGGTGAAATTGAGCTCCGGGATGTGATGCGCGTCCTGTGGAAGGAGATCCGGGTGGGTCTGGTCTGCGGCGTGATCCTGGCTCTCGTGAATTTTTTGCGGATTCTGATCTTTTTCCCGGGCCAGCAGATGGTGGGCATCGTGGTTGCACTCAGCATGTGCTTCACTGTCATCGCCGCAAAAATGATCGGCTGTCTTCTGCCGTTGGGGGCGCAGCGGATCGGAATTGATCCGGCGATTATGGCTTCTCCACTGATCACCACGATGGTAGATACCATGAGTCTGATTGTTTATTTTGAATTTGCGTCGAATTTGCTGCATATCTAGGAAATTCTCCCGGAGCCCGGAATCCAGGGAGGGGTGAATGCTGCAATCGGTGCTTGCATTCCCGGACAGAAGGACGTAAGATAAAGAAAATAAAGTAACGGGGAGCTCGTGTGACGGGCTGAGAGGAAGCAGAGCTGCTTCGACCCATGAACCTGATTTGGATAATGCCAACGGAGGGAAATTCAGCGCGATTTCGCGCGAGATTTTGAGAGTTGCCCGCGGGCGGCTCTCTTTTTCATTGTCTGAACGCACTGACAGGAAAGGAGGAGAGATGGTTCGGATCAACGGAACATCATGCAGCGCAGAGGGCATGTGCCTGTCCGCTTATCTTCAGTCGGAGGGATATGTGGTCTGCCGCATCGCCGTGGAGGTAAACGGAGCGATCATTCCCCAGGAGGACTATGACGCAAGGATTCTTCAGTCGGGCGATGTGGTGGAAATTGTGAGCTTTGTGGGAGGGGGGTGATCCTTTGTGCAGTGGAGAGAGGCTCTGATTCAAAAGCAGGGAATAGAGGTGGTGGAAAAGCTGGGACAGGCTGTCGTCGGTGTCTGCGGACTGGGCGGACTGGGATCCGGCATTGCACTCATGCTTGCCAGGGCCGGTGTGGGAAAGCTGGTTCTCATCGACTTTGACCGGGTGGAAATGAGCAATTTAAATCGTCAGCAATACAGACGTTCCCAGATCGGCATGCGAAAAACGGAGGCGCTCTCGGCACTTCTTCGGGAGATTGTGCCCGAATCGGAGCTTACGTTGGAGCTTCATACGCTGCGGCTTTCCGCGGAAACCTGCGCACCGATTCTCAAAGAATGCAGCGTGGTCTGCGAAGCCTTTGACCGGGCGGAGGAAAAGGCGATGCTTGTGAATACGGTTTTGCGGGAATTACCGAATTGTACGGTGATCGCAGCATCCGGGATCGCAGGTCTGGATTCCGGAAATCGGATTCGGACGCGGCGCGTGTCAAAGCGGCTTTATCTTTGCGGCGATGAGCGCTCGGATGTGGAGACAGCATCCTGTCTCATGGGAACACGGGTGATGCTTTGTGCCGCGCAGCAGGCGCATCTTGCGGTACAGCAATTGACCGGTTTTCAGGAAGAAAACAGAGAAAGGGAACAGGAGGAGTGACCATGGACAAACTGAGAGAACGAGGCGAAAAGACGGACGCCGGAGCAATTGCCGGGACGACTTCCGGGGCAGGCGTGAAAGAACAGACGGGAGAAGGTGAGGGGGATTGCCTTCTGCTGGGAGGGCACTCCTTTCATTCCCGTTTTATTCTTGGATCCGGAAAGTATTCTATGCAGCTGATCAAAGCTGCGGTGGAGGATGCCGGGGCAGAAATGATTACGCTGGCGGTCCGGCGCACCAACACGAGAGAGGGAGAAAATATTCTGGATTTCATTCCGAAAGGAACGACGCTCCTTCCCAACACCTCGGGAGCGAGAAATGCGGAGGAGGCTGTTCGCATCGCCCGTCTGGCCCGGGCGCTGGGCTGTGGGGATTTTGTGAAAATCGAAATCATGCGGGACAGTAAATACCTTCTTCCCGACAACGAAGAAACCGTAAAGGCCACGGAGATTCTGGCGAAGGAGGGCTTTGTTGTGCTGCCCTATATGTATCCCGATCTTAACATAGCGAGAGATCTGGTCAATGCGGGGGCAGCCGCGGTTATGCCCTTGGCGTCTCCCATCGGCTCCAATTGCGGCTTGGCAACGAAGGAATTTATTCAGATTCTGATCGACGAAATTGAGCTGCCGGTGATTGTGGACGCCGGAATCGGGAGGCCCTCCGAAGCCTGTGAAGCAATGGAAATGGGGGCGGCAGCGATTATGGCAAATACAGCGCTGGCGACGGCGGGAAATGTGACGCTGATGGCAAGTGCCTTTCGTCAGGCGATTTTGGCAGGGAGGATGGCCTATCGCTCCGGACTGGGGCGAGTACTGAAGCGCGGCGGAGAGGCTTCCGATCCCCTGACCGGATTTTTGCGGGATTAAGGCGGTGAGAGAATGAACGATTTTTTGATCGACTCAAAAAAGCTCAGTCCGGAAGCCTTGAAGAGAAAGCATCGGCTGGAGCATGATCCGGGGTTTCGCACGGATCACATGCAATATATGGAGGGAATGGAGAGAATTCGATCAGATGTGATGGAACAGGTGGTGCAGCAGATGAATGCCTATCATCCGGAGCATTACACAGAAGCGGATGTTCGGGCTGCACTGGCGCACAAAAGCTGCAGCATCGAAGACTTCAAGGCACTTCTTTCTCCGGCGGCGCTCCCCTTTCTCGAGGAACTCTCACAAAGGGCAAGCAGAGAAACGGGAAAGCACTTCGGCAACACAGTTTACCTGTTCACTCCGCTCTATCTGGCGAATTACTGCGAAAACTACTGTGTGTACTGCGGCTTCAACTGCTACAATGACATTCGCCGCATGCGGCTTAACCGGGAGCAGATCGAAGCGGAGATGCGAGTCATAGCAGATTCCGGAATGGAGGAAATTCTGATTCTGACGGGAGAAAGCCGCGCTGCCAGCGATGTCCGTTACATCGGGGAGGCCTGCAAAATTGCCAGAAGCTGTTTTCGCATGGTGGGATTGGAAGTTTACCCCATGAATTCGGATGAATACCGCTATCTGAGGGAGTGCGGCGCGGATTATGTGACCGTTTTTCAGGAGACCTACGACAGCGATGTCTATGAAACCTTGCATCTGGCCGGTCACAAGCGCGTTTGGCCATACCGGTTTGAGTCCCAGGAACGCGCGCTCATGGGGGGAATGAGAGGTGTGGGATTTTCTGCCCTTCTGGGACTTTCCGATTTCAGAAAGGACGCACTTGCAACCGGCTTACACGCCTATTATTTGCAGAGAAAGTATCCCCAGGCAGAAATTTCCCTGTCCTGTCCGCGGCTGCGTCCCATTATTAACAATGAGACCATCAATCCGATGAATGTGGGAGAGAAGCAGCTCTGTCAAATTCTTTGCGCGTATCGTATTTTTTTGCCGTTTGCGGGGATCACGGTATCCTCGAGAGAGCGCCCGGGGTTTCGGAACGGAATCGTAAAAATTGCAGCGACCAAGGTCTCCGCCGGTGTTTCCACCGGAATCGGAGATCATGAAGAAAAATATCAGGAGGAGAAGGACAGAGAACAGGCAGAGAAAACCCGCCTTCACACCGTCGGGGGGGAGGAAGCTTCCGGATCGTCCAGTGGAGATGAGCAGTTTGAAATTGCGGACACCCGAAGCCTTGGGCGCATGTACCGGGAAATTGCAGCGGAGGGACTTCAGCCGGTGCTGAACGACTATCTGGATCTGCAATAAAAAGACGGGAGACAGAAGGATCAGCCGGATTCCGGGAGGGAATCCGGCTGATTTCCATCGCAGATCACAGGTTCAATTTCTTGGAAGACAGAAACCAGCTGATCCAGAAGAAAATGAGATTAAACAGAGACAGCAGCCCCAGCACGCTGAAAATCAGGAGAAAGACAAAGGCCTGCGGGGTATTGCGAAAATGATTGAGAACTTGATCTGCTATGGTTTGAACCATAGGGATATTCACCACAGCCACTATGGTCACCTGTGTTGCCACATAAAAGATGCCGTATGCAACCGCAGCCGCCAGAACCCGGTGGTTTCTGAACTGCCCGCCGATATTGATGCAGCCGAAGGTGGTGGCAGCGCCGGACAGGACGGAGCAGAGAAAAATGAGAAGGGCCAGAAGGACAGTGACCAATGCCGGAACGGACATCCAGTCGGAGAACATGAGAATGGCTTCCACCGTAAGGTGAAGCGGATGGATGGACCGGAGAAACACAAAACTGCCGATGACGATCGGAATCACATTGACCAGGCACCAGAACAGATAGGCCAGCGTCTTTGTGAGAAGAAGGGTTCCGGCCGTGACAGGGAGTGTGTGTGTCAGGTAGGCTTCCCGTCCGTACATGCTCTGATAGTAACGAACAGCAAGGAGGATTGCAGTGGTATAGATGGTTGCAGTCTCAAAGACGATCAGAACCATAATCAGCAGAAACAGGTAAGATCCGGACATCTTGTCCTCTAGGTATGTGAAATCCGGAACCATAAGACTGATTGCGAGAACAATGAAAAGCAGAACAAGATTGGCAGTTCCCAGTATTTTGTAGGTAGACAGTAATTCCTGCCTGAACAGCTTACTTAACATTTAAATTCCTCCCTGAATATTTGATCGAGAGACATGTGGTGAGAGTCGCGGAGCGCATCCACGGCGCTGTGGGTGAAAAGTGTCCCGTCCTTCAGAATAATGACCTCATCGAGCACATTTTCCATATCCTGAATCAGGTGTGTGGAAATGATCAGCGTGGCGTCCGAACAGTAGTTACTCAATATGGTTCGCATGATAAAGTCTCTGGCGGCGGGATCAACGCCTGCCAGCGGTTCATCCAGGATATAGAGCTTTGCATCGCGGCTCATCACCAGAATGAGCTGGAGCTTCTCCTGCATGCCCTTTGACATGGTGCGCAGCGGTTTTTTTAAATCGATGCAGAGAGACTGGGCCATGTCTTTTGCTTTTTCCATATCAAAATCGAGGTACATATCCCGGAACATTCCCATGGCCTGTGCAGGGGTCTGCCAGTCGGCGAGATAGCTCCGATCGGGAAGATAGGAGATGCAGCGCTTGGATTCAACACCGGGATGCTTCCCCTCAACCAGAATCTCACCGGAGGAAGGAACCAGAAGACCGTTGATCAGCTTGATGAGCGTTGACTTTCCGCTTCCGTTGGGACCGATCAGACCGATGAGCTTTCCGCTTTGAATTTGAAGCGAGATATCGCGAAGGGCCTGTTTTTTTCCGTAGGCCTTTGATAAATTACGGGTTTCCAGAAGTGTGTTCATGGGTGACCTCCTCATAAATTTTTTCAATCAGCGTGAGAATTTCACGCTTTTGGAAGCCGAGCTGCTGCATCTTTTGGATCAGCTCTGTGATCTGATGCGTTGCCAGCGCGGTTCTGGCCTCCGATATGACAGCGGGATCCTCTGTCACGAACCTGCCCAATGTACGGCGGCTGAGAACCAGACCGCTCTGCTCCAGCGCGGAAAGCGCCTTCTGCATGGTGTTCGGGTTGACAGCTGCACAGAGTGCAAGCTCACGCACGGAGGGGAGTCGTTCGCCCGGCCGGTAGTGACCGGAGGCGATGTCATATTGCAGGTGTTCTATGATCTGAAGATAAATCGGAAGATTCGAATCCAGATTCCAGGTCATAAGTCGTATGCCCATCCTTTCTCAGCAAATGGTGAAGCTGTTTTTTTGATGCACAATTGATTGCTTCTCTCTTGTACCATTGTACTAATAAAATAATACATACGGATCAAAAAGGCAAGCCCATAATTCTTAAAAAATCATGTCATTTACTTTACTTTCCCCGGGAAATGGGGTATGATCGAACCATTAAATCTGTGACGAGACGAGTAAGCTGAATCTGTCAGGCAGAGAGAGGAACCGGCGCACGCTGTTCTGAAAGTTCCTTCTGACCCTCAGCCGAAGACCAGCTCCGAGAGACCCCAATCCGGTCCGGTGATTCCGTTATCATCTGAATGAAGAGACTGAAGCTGTTTTTCTGTATTCAGTAAACAGGGTGGAACCGCGCGAAGAGCGTCCCTGCATTGTTTCAGACAGTGCAGGTTTTTTTGTGTCCAAAGGACAGGAGGAGAGAACCATGGAGAAAGAAGCGTATTTGGCGATGTACCGCCACTCTCTTTCGCATATTTTGGCGAAAGCAGTGATTGAGATTTTTGGAAAGGATCAGGTTCAGTATGCGATTGGGCCCCAGATTGCAGACGGCTTTTACTACGATTTTATTCTTCCCCGCACGGTGAAGGACGAGGACTTCAAGCAGATCGAGGATAAAATGCGGGAAATTCTGAGACGGAAGGAGGACTGGACGGAGGAGGAGGTGAGCCGTGAGGAGGCGCTCCGCCTGTTCCGGGGACAGCGGTTTAAGACCGAGTTGATTCAGGAGCTTCCGGAAAATGAGAAAATCACCATATACAGAACCGGGGATGATTTCACGGATCTCTGCCGCGGACCGCATGTGTCCAACTCCAAGGAGCTTCTGAATGCGGCATTTCAAATCAAGTCTGTCTCGGGCTCGTACTGGAGGGGAGACGAGAAGCGGGAGCAGCTGCAGCGCATTTATGTCTACGCGTTTCCCAGCAAGGAGGAGCTGAAGGCGCACATCAAGCTGGTACAGGAAGCCATGGAGCGAGACCACAAGAAAATCGGCACGCAGCTTGAGCTGTTTCTGTTTGATGAGACGGCGCCGGGCATGCCTTACTGGCTCCCCCGGGGTTGGCAGATGTATCAGGCACTTCTTTCTTTTTCCCGCGAGATTCAGGCGCGCCACGGCTACCAGGAGATCTCTGCTCCGATTATTAATAATAAGAAGCTCTGGCTCATCAGCGGTCACTGGGCCCATTATGTGAATAACATGTTTATGGTTCCCGGTGTGAGTGGTTGGTTGAAGGCGGATGCCGTTATCGATGATGTGCTGGACAGCCTGCAGGAGGGGAATGCGAAAGCGGGAACCGTGAAAATGATTGCAGGTTCGGCAGTTTATGACCGGGAAGCAATGGATACCATGGCGGCAAAACCGATGAACTGTCCGAACGCAATGATTACCTATAAGAGAACCAATCGCTCCTATAAGGAGCTCCCGATCCGCTACAGTGAGTATGATGTGTTGCACCGAAAGGAAAAATCCGGTCAGCTGAACGGCTTGTTCCGCGTGCAGGAGTTTCGCCAGGATGACGACCATACCTTTGTGATGGAAAGTCAGATTGAGAGTGAGATTGCAGACATTATTTCTATCGCAGACGAAGTGTACGGTACCTTCGGCATCACCTACCGGGCAGAGCTCTCCACCAGACCGGAGGATTTTATGGGCGATATCCAGGTTTGGAACCGGGCAGAGGCGGCGCTCAAAAAGATTCTGGACGACAAGTACGGCGAGGGAGGATATGAGATCAATGAGGGAGACGGCGCGTTCTACGGCCCGAAGATTGATCTCCAGATCAAGGACGCCCTGGGAAGAGAGTGGCAGTGCGGAACCATACAGCTTGATTTCCAGCTTCCGCATAATTTCGGGCTGAGCTACCAGGCGCAGGACGGAAGTCGGGAGATGCCGGTGGTCATCCATCGCGCCATCTACGGTTCTCTGGAGCGCTTTATCGGGATCCTCATCGAAAACTTTAAAGGCGTCTTCCCGTTTTGGCTTTCTCCCATGCAGGTGGGAATCGTTCCGATTCGAACCGAACATAATGCGTACGCTGAGAAGGTCGAGGCTCTGCTGAAAAAGAACGGAATTCGCTGCGAGGTCGATTACAGCGACAGCAACATGAAGGAGAAAATCAAACGGTTCAAGAATTACAAGGATCCGTATATCATTGTGCTGGGCGACCGGGAGTCGGAAGAAAACACGGTCTCCATCAATGTCCGAGGCTCAAACAAGCAGATTCAAAATGTTCCGCTGGATGTTTTCCTGGATCTCTGCGAGACCATGAACGAGGAGCATACACTGGAATTGATCGGAGAACTTCCGGAGGAATACCGAAACGCCTGAGGACACCGGAAGAGCGGGAGGAACGTGGTATAAGCTCAGCCCTCCTTGGCGTCAGAAGAAAAGCACCACAGGCCGCAGAGCATCCCCTGACATGGGAAAAAGACCGGAACAAGCCACAGAGCATCCCTTGGCATAGGAAGAAAAACGGCACAAGCCACAGAGCATCCCTTGGCATAGGAAGAAAAACGGCACAAGCCGCAGAGCATCCCTTGGCATGGGAAGAAAAACGGAACAAGCTGCATAGAATCCCTTGACATAGCAGCCGGGTTCTGGTAGAATACAAGCGTTGCAGATCAGAAAGAAGGTTCGCCTCACCTTGGCACGCGGCTTGTGACCCGGGTTCATAGAGCAGCTGATTCAGTATGCTTACTTGAGACACGGCGGAATCTTTCTGTCGTGTCTTTCTTTTGCAGGAAACTGCCGAAAAAATTGGGGGTGTTCAGTCATTAGCGAAGCATTGGTTAACGGACAAATTCGCTTTCGAGAAGTCCGACTGATTGGAACGGAAGGGGAGCAGCTTGGAATCATGTCATCTCAGGACGCCCTGAGCAGGGCGGAGGAAGCGGAGCTGGATCTCGTCTGTGTTTCTCCGGCAGCGAGACCGCCGGTATGCAAAATCATTGATTACGGAAAGTACCGCTATGAGATGATACGCAGAGACAAGGAAGCGAAGAAAAAGCAGAAGAGCATTGAGCTGAAGGAAGTGCGTCTGTCACCCAATATCGACACAAATGATCTGGCCACCAAGACGAACGCCGCCAGAAAGTTTCTGGAGAAGGGCAACAAGGTTAAGGTTACATTGCGCTTCCGAGGCCGCGAGATGTCACATATGAATCAGTCCCGCTATATTCTGGATGATTTTGCCAAGACACTCGAGGATATCGCCGTGATCGACAAGCCTTCCAAAGTAGAGGGCCGCACTTTGGTCATGTTTATGAGCGCCAAAAAGAATTGAACAGGAGGGTATTATCATGCCGAAGTTAAAAACAAGCAGAGCAGCAGCAAAGCGTTTTAAGGTTTCCGGTACCGGTAAGCTGATCAGAAATAAGGCTTATAAGTCCCATATCTTAACCAAGAAATCCCAGAAGCGGAAGAGAAATCTTAGAAAAGACATTGTGACTGACAGCACGAACGTGAAGGTCATGAAAAAAATTCTGCCGTATTTATAATTTGGGAAGACGTTAAGAAGGAGGAATCGAACCATGGCAAGAGTAAAGGGCGCAATGCACGCCAGAGCAAAACATAACAGAATTCTGAAGCTCGCAAAGGGCTATCGCGGTGCTCGTTCCAAGCAGTACAGAGTGGCAAAGCAGACCGTCATGCGGGCGTTGAGCACCGCATATGAGGGACGCAAGCAGCGCAAGAGACAGTTCCGTCAGCTTTGGATTGCCCGTATCAACGCGGCATGCAGAATGAACGATATTTCCTACTCCAGATTCATTTTCGGTCTGAGACAGGCAGGCATCGTCATGAACCGCAAGGTGCTTTCCGATCTGGCGATCAATGATGCCGCAGGCTTCCAAAAGGTGGTGGAAGCAGCAAAGGCAGCACTGTAAAAGACTGCCGGAACGGACGAAATCAGCAGGGAGCTTTCCTATGGGAAGGCTCCTTTCTGCGCTTGTACATCTTGGAATATGCCGATTTCTCTGCTACAATCATATTAAGTTAGAGTAATCTAATAAATGGCAGTGGGAAGAGAAACGGCTGAGTGCTTTCATCGGCGCGGTCAGAGATGATTCCACCGCAACATGAACCGGGGGAGCTTGAAGATCGAAGGAAGCCGCTTTGTAAAACCGACTGCCATACAGGAGGAAAACCATGGTTAAGACCACATTGAAAATTGACGGTATGATGTGTTCTATGTGCGAAGCGCACCTGAATGATGTGATCCGGAAGGTGGTTCCGGAAGCAAAGAAGGTTACAAGCTCGCACAGAAAAGGAGAATCCAGCTTTTTGTCTGAAGAACCTCCGGACGAACAGGCGATCAAAAAAGCCATTGAACAAACAGGATACACCTGCCTTTCAGTTTCTTCGGTTCCTTTTGAGAAGAGAGGGCTTTTTCATTGGAAATGAGAGACCCGGCGGACGGGGAACCACAAAAAGAAAAAGGAACCGTCTCACGACTGTTCCTTTTTTTCAGTGCGGGAAATGGGACTTGAACCCACACGGCTTGTGGCCACTAGATCCTTAGTCTAGCCTGTCTGCCAATTCCAGCATCCCCGCTCAACGCAAGGAAGTATACCATAGCCGCGTCCCGGTTGCAAGCTCTTTTTTCATAATTCTATCTTGCGATGGATTCCTTTGATTGCGTTATTTATAAAAAAAAGAATTGACACAAAGGAGTCTGTCTGGTATAGTAGCTCTTGTTCGCAGAGATGGCGGAATTGGCAGACGCGCACGGTTCAGGTCCGTGTGACAGCAATGTCTTGAGGGTTCAAGTCCCTTTCTCTGCACGACTTATTTTGACACCGGTTATCCGGTGTTTTTTTATTACAAGGGGGCTCCCTGTGGAGCGTTGCAACGCAGTTTCCCTGCGCCCCTTTCCGTGAGTCCATCGGATCGGTCTCGGAAACGGAGGCGGATTCAGCCCCGCCTTTTTTGACTATGCTGTGATATAATAGACGAATATGGAAAACAGAATTTGATAAGCAGCAGTTGTTTTTGTCTGATCCGCGTATGACATGGAATGGAGTGTGCATGACAATCAGAGAAGAACTGGAGCGACAGGAAGCCTTGATCCTCTCCCCCTATGCGGCGTTCAGCAGCCGCTCGGCAGGGCGGGACAGACCGGAGCCGGAGGATGATCTTCGCCCCGTTTACCAGAGAGATCGAGACCGCATTCTTCACTGCAAGGCATTTCGCAGACTGAAGCATAAGACACAGGTGTTCCTTGCGCCGGAGGGGGATCATTACCGAACGAGACTGACGCACACGCTGGAGGTTTCTCAGATTGCGCGTACAATTGCGAAATGCCTTCATCTGAACGAGGATCTCACGGAGGCAATTGCGCTGGGACACGATCTCGGTCACACGCCCTTCGGTCACGCCGGGGAGCGGGTTCTGAACCGCATCTCTCCCGAAGGCTTTCGACACAGTGTCCAGAGCGTTCGAACGGTGGAGTTTCTCGAAAAAAGGGGGCTTGGCCTGAATCTCACTCAAGAGGTGCGGGATGGCATCCGAAACCACGGAACGGCGGGAAATCCCCACACCCTGGAGGGACGTATTGTGCGCATCGCAGATAAGATTGCTTACATTAACCACGACATTGACGACTCGATCCGCGCCGGCATCTTTACGGAGAGGGACCTGCCGGAGCAGTACACGGCGCTTCTCGGCCATAGCGTGCGGGATCGCCTGAATACCATGATACGAAATGTGATTGCAAACAGTCGGGATCAAAACGATATCCATATGTCGGAGGGAATGTTTGACACGATGATGGGACTTAGAAGCTGGCTGTTTCAAAATGTGTACCGGGACAGTGCACCAAAGGCGGAGGAGGGCAAGGCGGAGGAGATGATCCGTCAGCTCTATGAGTATTTTAAGCTTCACACGGAGCTGCTTCCGGAGGAATACCGGTTCTTCATGGAGCAATGCGGTCAACCCCCGGAACGAACGGTCTGCGACTATATTGCAGGCATGAGCGACCAGTACGCCATTCGGTGCTTTGAAACGCATTTCGTGCCGCGTTCCTGGAGTGTGCTTTGACGAGGGAGGTCAGATGTATTACCCGAAAGAGGTGGTGGAGGAGGTTCGAGCGAGAAATGACATTGTGGATGTCATTTCCTCCTATGTCAGCTTAAAGCGGAAGGGAAACAGCTATTTCGGTCTCTGCCCCTTCCACAATGAAAAAACAGGCTCGTTTTCGGTTTCGCCGTCCAAGCAGATTTACTATTGCTTTGGCTGCGGCGCCGGCGGCGACGTCATCCGCTTCGTGATGGAATATGAAAATATGACCTTTCCCGAGGCACTGCGCACGCTGGCAGAGCGCTCCGGAATGTCCCTTCCGAAGGAGGAATACAGTGCAGAGGAACGGAAGGCATACAATCGAAAGGAACAGCTTCTGGAGCTTCAAAAGTGCGCGGCGACCCATTATTACCGGCTTCTTTACACGGAGGAGGGCGGAAGAGCGCACCAATATCTGCTTGATCGGGGACTCAGTGAGGAAACCATACGTCGATTCGGACTCGGCTATTCCAGTAAAAAGCCGGGTGAACTCTACCGCTATCTCAAGTCGGAGGGCTTCCGGGATGATATTCTGAAGGAGAGCGGTCTGGTGACCATTGAGGAGCGGGGGACCCGGGACAAGTTCTGGAACCGGGTCATGTTTCCGATTCTGGATACCGGCAATCGGGTCATCGGCTTCGGCGGTCGTGTGATGGGAGATGGGGAACCGAAATATCTCAACTCTCCGGAAACCGAATTATTTGACAAAAGTCGAAATTTGTACGGACTGAATTACGCCAGGAGCACCAGAGAGGGGTTTTTCCTGCTTTGCGAGGGGTATATGGATGTGATTGCTCTGCACCAGGCAGGCTTCACCAATGCGGTGGCATCACTGGGAACGGCACTGACGCCCCAGCACTGTGCTCTTATGAAGCGGTTCACAAAGCAGGTCATCATTGCGTACGACTCAGACGGCGCAGGTGTGAACGCAGCGAAGCGGGCCATTCCGCTTTTGAAGGAAGCAGGCATTCAGGTCAAGGTGCTTTCCATGAAGCCACATAAGGACCCGGATGAATTTATCAAGGAACGGGGAAGAGACGCATATCGGGAACGAATCGAGAAGGCACGAAACGGATTTTTGTGGGAAATTGATCAACTCGCTGCAGCGCATGGGGGGGAAGATCCTGCAGAACGCACCGCCTTTTTCCACGAAGCTGCCCAGCGTCTGGCCGGCTTTACGGAGCGCCTTGAACGAAACAACTACCTCCAGGCGGTCGCCAGAGAGCACGGGATCCCGGAGCAGGATCTTCAAAGCCTGGTCAACTCCATCGGCGCACAAATGAAACGGCAGCCGATTCGTCAGAGCGTGACCTGGCGTCCGGAAGGAAGGGAGGCAAGGAGCGGAAGCAGGCGCCGGGGAGAGAAGGAGGATCCGTCGCTGTTCAGTCAGCGGCTGCTTCTCACGCTGCTGGCGGAGGACAGTTCACTTCTCAAAAAGACAGAGGCATGGATTCAGCCGGAGGATTTTACAGATCCCCTTTATCGGGAGGTGGCGGAAAAGCTGTTTCGCGGGATTCGGGAAGGAGACGCAAATGTCGCCTCCATTCTGAACGATTATCGGGAAGACGAGGAAAAGGCGCGGAGGGTTGCCACCATTTTCAGCGCCAGTCCGGTGACGCCGGAGGAGGAAGAGGAGAGAAACAAGGCTTTCAGCGATTGTATTCGGAAGATCCGCATGGATCAGCTGGATCGGGCGTCCCGCACCGCCACAGATGTGGAGACCCTGCAGTCGATTCTCAAACAGAAGGCAGCACTGAAAAAGCAAATGAAAATCGGGGGGTGAGCGGCATGTCGGAGCCCTTGTGCAATGAAACAAATCTGAACAGGAAACTTCATCGTCTCGTCGATCAGGCGCGGCAAAAGCAGAGTGTGATCAGCGAAGAAGAGCTGATGGACTTTTTTAAGGAGGACAGGCTGAGCCCGGAGCAGCTGGATCAGGTGTATGAGTTTCTGGATGCCAACCGGATTGATGTGCTGAATACGGAAGAGACGGAAGACGATGGGATTCCGGAACTGTTCTCTGAGGAGGAAGAGGAGGAAGAAAAGGAACGGGAGGAAGAAACACAGTCGGAGCTTTCGGTTCCCGAGGGAACCGGTCTGGATGATCCGGTTCGCATGTACCTGAAGGAAATCGGGAAGATTCCGCTGATCGACGCCGAGAAAGAGCAGGCGCTTGCCAGAACCATGATAGAAGGCACGCCGGAGGACAAGGCGGAGGCAAAGAAGCAGCTGGCAGAGGCAAATCTAAGGCTGGTGGTGAGCATTGCCAAGCGTTATCTCGGACGGGGGATGCCGTTCCTGGATTTGATTCAGGAGGGAAATCTTGGACTTCTTAAGGCGGTGGATAAATTTGATTACACCAAGGGGTTCAAATTTTCCACGTATGCAACCTGGTGGATTCGCCAGTCAATCACCCGCTCCATTGCGGATCAGGCCCGAACCATACGAATCCCGGTTCATATGGTTGAAACCATCAACCGCCTGGTCAGGACTCAGCGCCAGATGCTTCAGGAGCTGGGGAGAGAGCCCACGCCGGACGAACTGGCAAAACGGCTGGACAGTCCGGTGGGAAGGGTCCGGGATATCATTCAGATTTCTCAGGAGCCGGTTTCCTTTGAGACACCGGTGGGAGAGGAGGAGGATTCTCATCTCGGAGATTTTATCCGGGACGACAGCAGTCAGGCTCCGGTGGAGGCGGTTTCTGACCAAATGCTTCGAGAGCAGCTGAAGGCAGTCATCAGCCAGCTGACCGAGCGGGAGCGGCAGGTGCTGGAGCTTCGCTTCGGTCTGAAGGACGGAGAAATGCATACGCTGGAGGAAGTGGGAAAATGCTTTCATGTGACGAGAGAGAGAATCCGGCAAATCGAGGCGAAGGCTCTTCGAAAGCTTCGTCACCCCAGTCGTTCCAAGCAGCTCAGGGATTACCTGGACTGACGCTTTGATTCGGAAAAGAGGAACTGTGACAAACAAGAGAAAACAATCCGGCAGTCCGCGGCTTTCCCCCCGGCTTTCTGCCATTGCCGCAGCGGTGTCCCCGGGGTGCGTACCGGCAGATATCGGGACGGATCACGCCCTGCTTCCGGTCTCACTGGTCCTGAAGGGCAGCGTGTCACGTGCCTATGCCTGTGATGTCGGCGCCGGTCCCCTTTCCCGCGCTGCGGCCCATATCCGGGCGTGCGGCCTGGAAGGAAGGGTGGAGACAAGACTGTGCGACGGGCTGAGCGGACTAAAGCCGGGGGAAGCGGACTGCGTTGTCATTGCCGGGATGGGGGGAGAGCTGATGGTACGCATTCTTTCCGATGCAGAGACCCTGCGGTCCCATGAAGGAACGGGCTTTTACGATACGGTGAAGGAGTGGATTCTTTCGCCCCACACGGAACACAGAGCGGTCAGGCACTATCTTCGCACGCATGGGCTCAGGCTGGTTTCAGAGCGGTTGGTGGAAGAGGATCACAAATTTTATCTGATTCTAAAAGCGATTCCGGGGGATGGAAACGCCCCCTATGAGGCGAGTCAACGGGCAGGCTTCTCCGAGGAAGCGGCAGAGTGCTTCGGTCCCTGTCTTCTCCGGGAGCCCACATTGGTGCTGCATCGCTTTCTCACTGCCCGTCTGCGGCTTCTTACTCGTGCGGAACAAGTATTGAGATGCGCAAGCGATCCCGGAAGCGGTCCCGGAAGCGATCCCGGAAGCCAGCGCAAAAAGAAGCGCGCCGCAGCGCTTTCAAAGCAGTGCAATCTGTTACGTGAGTTGCTTCAAAAAACGAAAGCCGTGTCAGGAACCCATATGGATTCGGAAAATCTTTGAAGGGAAGAACGGGATGGAAACCAAACAATGGAACCGTCAAAAACGGGAGGTGGACATGAAAAACGGTACGCCGCACTGGGCGGTACGTGTGGGGCAGGAATGCTTCGATGTGCCCCAGGGGACAAAATATCGGGAGATCTCGGAGCGAGTGCAGCCGCAGTATCCTCAGCCCATTTTTTTGGTGAAAAATCAAAACGGGAAGCTGTGTGAGCTGAACAAACAGATTGCTGAGGACTGCAGTCTGACCATGGTGACGGCAGACGCAAAGCCGGGGTATCAGAGCTATGAGCGCAGTGCGCTTCTCCTGATGCTGAAGGCATTTTATGATGTGGTGGGAAGAGATCACATTGACCGGCTCAAGGTGGAATTTTCCCTTTCCAGGGCGCTGTTTATCACAGCAAAGGGGGATTTTTCATTGAACCAGTCCTTGCTTGATCAGGTGGAAGCGGGTATGCGCCGCCTCTCCGATCTGGCACTTCCCATCGAGAAACGAAATGTCTCCAAGGAGGAGGCAGTGAGATGCTTCCACAAGAACCGGATGTTTGAAAAGGAGCGTCTGCTTCGTTTTCGAAGAAGCTCCCGGGTAAACATCTATTCCCTCGCCGGATTTGAGGATTACTTTTACGGTTACATGCTGCCGGACACCTCCTATATCCGGGTGTTTCGCCTGGAATGTTACGGGGAGGGGTTTATTCTCCGCCTTCCCGCTCCGGAGCAGCCGGAGCGGCTGGGCGCCTTCACTCCGTCGAAAAAGGTGTTTTCCGAGATGTACCGGACGGCAAACAAGCTGACGCATATCGGACTTGACACCGTGGCAAGTCTGAATGAGAGAATTTCCGCCGGAGAAACCAAGGAGCTGATTCTCTGCGAGGAGGCGCTGATGGAGAAGCAGATCGGAGATATCGCCCAGCAGATCGCTGCGCAGCGAGCGCTCCGCTTTGTGATGATTGCAGGGCCTTCCTCCTCCGGAAAAACGACTTTTTCCAGGCGTCTCTGTACCCAGCTGCGGGCACACGGGCGGAAGCCCCACCCGATTGAAGTGGATAATTACTTTAAAAATCGCATTGACACACCCCGGGATGCCAACGGACAACTGGATTTTGAGGGACTTTCGGCCATGGATGTGGAACTGTTCAACGCCCACATGACACGTCTCCTAAGAGGAGAGAAAATTGAACTGCCGCGCTTCAATTTTGTGACCGGAGAACGGGAGTATCATGGCGATGTTCTGAGCTTCGGAGAAGAGGATATCCTGGTGATCGAAGGGATACACTGCTTAAATGAGGAACTTTCCTACGCCATTCCTTCGGCGGATAAATTTCGCATTTATATCAGCTGTCTGACGCAGATGAACATTGATGAGCACAATCGAATTTCGACGACGGATGCGCGATTGTTGCGACGCATGATCCGAGATGCGAGAACCCGGGGCGCCGATGCCCGGGAGACCCTTCGCCGCTGGCCTTCTGTGGGGAGGGGAGAGAGAATCAATATCTTTCCCCATCAGGACAAGGCGGATGTGATTTTCAATTCGGCGCTGCTCTACGAAACGGCAGTCATGAAGCCGTATGCAGAAGCGTTGCTTTTTGGAATCCCTGAGAGTGCGCCTGAGTATGTGGAGGCAAATCGGCTTCTGAAATTTTTAAATTATTTTTTGGCGGTCCCGGCGGAGAGCGTACCGGGGACCTCCATCATACGGGAATTTATCGGCGGAGGAAGTTATCTCGTATAAAGGGAATGAGCCGCCTTCTGATTGTGTGCTGCATTCGTGCTTATGGGTGCAGGCTCCCGCAGAAAGTGGAAAGCAAAGGGAAAACAGCACAGTTGGCAGGGACAAAGCAGCACAGTTGGCAAGGGCGAAGCAGGGGAGTCGGCGGGGGAAAAGCGACAGGAAGCGCCTTGCGAAGCAGCATGATTTGTGATAGAGTACAAATTCGAGATGGACAGACGATCGCGGCTGCAGAGACGAAAGGCTGCAGGTGAGGAAAGTCCGGGCTTCACAGGGCAGGATGCCGGATAACATCCGGTGGAGGCGACTCCCAGGCCAGTGCAACAGAAATAAACCGCCGGCCACGCCGGTAAGGGTGCAAAGGCGGTGTAAGAGACCACCGCCCGCGCGGTGACGTGCGGGGCACATGTAAACCCCATCCGAAGCAAGACCGAACAGGACAGACAGGCTGCCCGCCATTTCCGAATTTGTTCGGAACGATGTCCGGGTAGGTCGCTTGAATCTGCCGGCAACGGCAGATCTAGATAGATGATCGTCCGATACATAACCCGGCTTATAGTCCATCTCGATGTTTGATTCAAAGGAAACCGCAGACTGATGAAAGTCAGCTTGCGGTTTTTTTGTTTATTTTCAGTTAACTGTCCGCTGTAAAAGGACAATCGTTCTCTGAGAAAAAAATATCACGAATAATTTTTTTTATTATTGACGAAAAAAATGCTGTAATTTATAATCATTATGAAATATATTTTATAGAAATTTAAGGTTCAAAATAAAAAACGGAGGTAGTTGTAGTGGCAAATGACAAAAACGTAAAAAAAGATACGAAGGATGTTGGCGGATTTTTTAAGACCGTAGAACGGGTGGGAAATGCACTGCCGCATCCAGCCATTCTTTTCTTCATCATGTCAATTGTGCTGATCGTCGTAGCCGAAATTATGTCGAGAATGGGCGTTTCGGTTGACTACTATGACGCAAAAAAGGGAGAGGAGGTCGCACTGACGGCCGTTTCTCTTTTAAATCGTGACGGAATCAACTATATTTTCAATTCTTCCGTCAAGAACTTCACAGGCTTTGCTCCGCTGGGCACAGTGCTGGTAGCCATGCTGGGTGTGGCGCTGTCCGAGCACACAGGTCTTTTTGAGGTGGGGCTGAAAAAAATGCTGCTGGGTGTCAACAGCCGCGTTCTCACGGCCACCGTCGTGTTTGCCGGGATCATGAGCAACATCGCTTCGGATGCAGGCTATGTCGTAGTGGTTCCGCTTGGCGCCATGATCTTCGCCAGTGTGGGAAGACATCCGGTGGCGGGGCTTGCGGCCGCCTTTGCCGGCGTATCCGGAGGCTTCAGCGCGAATATGCTGATCGGAACCACGGATCCGCTGCTCACGGGCATCACCAACCAGGCGATGGAGGCGGCACATATTGACATGACGCTGGATCCCACCTGCAACTGGTTCTTCCTTTTTGCCTCCACCTTTGTTTTGACCGTGGTGGGAACGCTGGTCACCGAAAAGATTGTCGAGCCGAATCTGGGAACGTACACCGGGGCGTACGTCCATGAGGAGAAGCCGCTGACTCCCCAGGAGCAGAAAGGCTTAAGATATGCGGGAATTGCCGTTATTATTTACGTGATTGTCATGGGACTTATGATGTTCGGTCCCTTTGCGGTGTTCAACAAGCCGGAGGAGACCGGAATCGCGCAGATCAAGGACTTCCTCCACGAGGGCTTTATGCTTTCGATTCTGCTCCTGTTCTTCATTCCCGGCTATGTATTCGGAAAAACAACCGGAAAGATCAAGGACTCCAAGGATGTGGTGAGATGCATGACACTGGGCATGCAGGGGATGGGAAGCTATCTGGTGCTGGCCTTCTTCGCGTCTCAGTTCATCGCCTACTTTTCCAAGACTAACATCGGAATTATTATCTCCGTATCCGGCGCCAATTTCCTGAAGAGCATTGGCCTTGGCGGCATCCCGCTGATTCTTCTCTTTATCCTGCTGAGTGCATTTTTGAACCTGTTTATGGGCTCTGCTTCCGCAAAATGGGCGATCATGGCTCCGATCTTCATCCCGATGCTGATGCAGATGAACATTCATCCTGCACTCACACAGGTGGCTTACCGCATCGGCGATTCCTCCACCAACATCATCAGCCCGCTGATGAGCTACTTCGCGATGATCGTTGTATTTATGCAGAAGTATGAGAAGGACAAAGGACTTGGGACTCTGGTCTCGACCATGCTCCCCTACTCCATGGCCTTCCTGGTGTTTTGGACCGTGTTCATTGTCATCTGGATGCTGCTGGGAATCCCGGTGGGGCCTGGTGCGCCGCTTTATCTGAATTAATGACATCTGAAAAACAGACAGTGCCCGTCGAGTTCACCCTCGAAGGGCACTTTTGAAACACCGCAGAAGGAGGAAGCAAGATGGAGAGAGTGATTCAGCGATTTCTGGATTATATTAAAATTGACAGTCCCACAGGAGAGGAGCGGGAATTTAAGGAGAGACTGAAGGCAGATCTTCTTGCCCTCGGACTGGAGGTTTTTGAAGATCGGGCAGGAGAAAAAACCGGATCCAATTCCGGCAATCTGATTGCAACACTCAAGGGGGACAGCGACAAAACCATTTTGTTCAGCGCGCATATGGACACGGTTTCCCCTGGAAGAGGAATCAAGGCAGTCATTGAGGATGGAATCATACGCTCCGATGGAACCACAATACTGGGGGGAGACGACAAGGCAGGCGTTTCTGCAATCATGGAAATGCTGACGGTATTAAAGGAGGAGAACCTGCCGCACCACAATCTGCAGATCTGCTTCAGTATCTGGGAGGAGGGCGGACTGCTGGGGTCTAAGTATCTTGATTATGAGAAGCTCCAGGCGGATTTTGGAATTGTTATAGACAGCGGCGGGGCGCCGGGAGAGACCGTTGTTCAGGGACCGGCTCAAAACAAGCTGCATATTACCTTCAAGGGAAAAGCGGCCCACGCCGGTGTGGCTCCGGAACGAGGAATCTCTGCCATTCAGATCGCTGCGGAGGCAATTACCAAGATGAAGCTCCTTCGGATTGACCAGGAGACAACAGCGAATATCGGCTCCATCCAAGGCGGAGGCCCCACAAACATCGTCACAGATCGGGTGACCATTCACGCAGAGGCGCGGTCATTGGACAATGAAAAGCTGAAGGCGCAGACCGATCATATGGTGCAATGCGTGAAGGATGCGCAAAGCGCATCGGGACTGGAAGCGGAAATTGAAGTGGTGGAGACCTACAAAGCGTTTCATGTGGGAGAGGATTCCGCCCCGGCGCAAGCTGTGAAAGCAGCTTGCGGGAAGATCGGGCTTCCTTTTGTTCCGGTCAAATCCGGAGGCGGCTCCGATACCAATCATTTTAATGAGAACGGAATCCCTTCCGTGAATCTCGGAATCGGCATGAAAAACTGCCATTCATTGGATGAATGGATCCGAATCGACGACATCGTCAATACCACAAGGCTGATTCTGGAAATTGCGAAGAAATGATCGATCCCTTTTTGTTCTGTTTGTCCTGGTTTTGCGTTTCCGTGTGTTTCCGTGTGTTCCCGTTTTCCCTTACTCCGCGCTGTGCGCGGAGTATTTTTCGTCGCAGTACTGACAACGATAGATGTCGCGTTTTTCGTCTGCCAGATAGAAGATATGGGGAAGGCCCTGCTCGATGGAAGTGATGCAGCGGGGATTGCGGCATTTCAGAACGTTGGTGATCCTGGTGGGACGGCTCAGGAACTTTTTCTCCACGATGGTTTCGTTGTGAATGATGTTGACTGTGATGTTGTGGTCGATGTAGCCCAGAACATCCAGGTCAATTTTTCCAAGCACATCGCCCTCGATTTTTATGATGTCCTTTCGTCCCATTTTCTGGCTGTGTGCATTTTTAATGATTGCCACCTGGCAGTCAAGTCTGTCCAGCCCAAGCTGGTCGTAAATATCAAGACTTTTCCCCGCCTTGATGTGATCCAGCACAATGCCTTCGTTTAATCCACTGATATTCAGCATGGTTTTTTCACCCCCAGTAACGTCATAATCAGCGCCATACGCACATAGACGCCGTATTGCACCTGTCGGAAGTAAGCGGCGCGCGGATCCTCGTCTACTTCCACTGAAATTTCATTGACCCGAGGAAGCGGATGCAGCACATACATATCTTTCTTGGCAAGCTTCATTTTTTCGGCAGTCAGAATATAGCTGTCCTTCAGGCGGATATAATCGGCCTCGTTAAAAAAGCGCTCTTTTTGCACCCGGGTCATATAGAGAATATCCAGCTTGGGAAGCGCTTCCTCCAGGCTGCTGGACTCCTCGAAGGGAATACCGTTTCCGCAAAGCACATCCTCGCGGATGTAACTGGGAACCCGAAGCTCCATAGGAGAAATCAGGACAAAGCGGATACCGGGATAACGGATCAGCGCGTGAATCAGGGAGTGAACGGTTCTTCCAAATTTTAAATCACCGCAGAGACCGACGGTCATGTGCTCAAGACGCCCGCTCAGGGAGCGAATGGTCATCAGGTCGGTGAGGGTCTGGGTCGGGTGCTGGTGACCGCCGTCTCCCGCGTTGATAATAGGAACGCCGGAATAAAGACTGGCAACCAGAGGGGCGCCCTCCTTCGGATGCCGCATGGCGATAATATCTGCGTAGCAGGACACCACGCGCACGGTGTCGGCGACACTCTCTCCCTTTGAGGCAGAGCTGGCACTGGCGGACTGAAAGCCGAGCACGGATCCCCCCAGATTCAGCATGGCTGCCTCAAAGGAAAGGCGGGTTCTTGTGCTTGGTTCATAAAAAAGGGTGGCGAGCTTTTTGCCGTCGCAGACATGTGCATATCGCGATCGGTTCTGCCCGATGTCCCGGGCGAGATTCAGAAGCTCATTAATTTCCTCCACTGTGAAATCAAGTGGTTTCAAAAGATGCCTCATACAGGTCAACCTCCCAAATGGCGGAACACAACAGGATTCTTGTTCCGACTTCTGTTTTGCTTCCATGGTTCCGATAAAATCATTCCAATCATAAAGGAAGGAACCAAAAAAGTCCATGAAAAACGAAGGAAAAGGAAGAGAATCATTCTTCCGTTTTCCTGCTTCTTGATGGAACAATCCACGGGTGATATGATAGGAATCAATCGGAAGAGACAGGAGGCGCTATGGGGCAACAATCATTGTTTGAGGTTCTGAAGGGGAATCATTATCCCGGGCGGGGAATCGTGATGGGGGTGGCGACGGACGGAAAAACGGCGGTCATGGCTTATTTCATCATGGGGCGCAGTGAGAATTCCAGAAACCGCATTTTTGTCAGAGAGGATCAGGGGATTCGAACCCGGGTCTTCGATGAGAATAAGCTTACGGATCCCTCCCTCATTCTCTATGCCCCGGTTCGCGTCCTGGGCAACACGACCATTGTGACAAACGGAGACCAAACCGATACGATTTATGAGGGGCTTAAGGCGGGAAAACGTTTTGCGGAGGCACTTGCCCCCCGCACCTTTGAGCCGGATGCGCCCAATTACACCCCTCGCATCTCAGGTCTGATGCAGAGAACACCGGAGGGGTTTCAGTATGAGCTCAGCATTCTGAAAAGCAATAAGGGAAATCCGGACTCGACGCTTCGCTGCTTTTTTTGCTTCGAACATCCCCTTCCCGGGGAGGGACACTTGATCCACACCTACCGGGAGGACGGGAATCCGCTGCCCAGCTTTGAGGGAGAGCCGATCGCCGTCGCACTTTCAGATCCCATTGACGCGTTTTCGGAAAAGCTGTGGGATTCGTTGGACTCCCACAACAGAATTTCTCTGTTTGTTCGCTTTCTCCATTTAGAAAAAGAAGCGGAAGAAACCCGGATTTTCAATAAAAACAGCTGAGAGAGGACAAAAAACGGAATCATGAACAGGATGAAGGAACTGACACTGAAGTACGGCTGCAATCCGAACCAAACACCTTCCCGTATCTTCATGGAGAACGGCGGGCCTCTTCCGGTGGAAATCCTGAATGGGAACCCCGGTTACATCAATTTTTTGGATGCACTGAACGGCTGGCAGCTGGTGCAGGAGCTGAAGCTTGCCACCGGACTTCCGTCTGCGGCATCCTTTAAGCATGTCTCTCCTGCAGGAGCTGCCTGCGGGCGTCCGCTCACCCCGGTTCTTCGGCAGAGTTACCGGGTGGAGGAGGGGGATGTGCTTTCTCCGCTGGCTGCAGCGTATGCAAGAGCCAGGGGAGCCGACCGCATGTCCAGCTTTGGGGATTTTGTCGCGCTGTCCGATCGCTGTGATCTTTCGACGGCGACACTCATTCGAAGGGAGGTATCCGACGGTGTCATTGCGCCGGATTTTGATGCGGAAGCGCTGGCGCTTTTGAAGGAAAAGAAAAAGGGAGCCTACAACATCATACGAATGGATGCGGAATACCGTCCTTCTCCAACGGAAAAAAAGCAGGTGTTCGGCGTCACCTTTGAACAGGGAAGAAATCATTTGAGCCTGGATGAGACGCTGTTCAGGCGGATTGTCACAGAGAACAAGCTGCTTCCGAAGCAGGCAAAAACGGATCTTCTCGTCGCGCTCATTACCTTAAAATACACCCAGTCCAATTCGGTCTGTTATGCCTTCGATGGGCAGGCGATTGGAATCGGGGCGGGACAGCAGTCGCGGATTCACTGCACACGCCTTGCGGGAGACAAAGCCGACCGCTGGTTTCTGCGGCAGTCGCCGGAGGTTCTTTCGCTTCCGTTCCGAAAGGAAGTGGGACGCGCCGATCGGGACAACGCCATTGATGTCTATCTGGGAAGAGATGCGGCGCAGCTCCTATCGGAGGGAAACTGGGAGCGGCTTTTCACCCGGCGCCCCGCTGCATTCACAGAACAAGCGCAACGGGAGCGGCGAAAGGAGATGCACGGCATTTCTCTGGGAAGCGATGCATTTTTCCCGTTCGGGGACAACATTGAGCGGGCGCACCAGAGCGGGGTTCTGTATGTGGCGCAGCCCGGCGGCTCCATTCGAGACGATCAGGTCATCGAAACCTGTAATAAATATAATATGGTGATGACGTTTACCGGCGTCAGACTGTTCCATCATTGATGAGGGAGGAAAAACATATGGCAATCTTAGTGACCGGAGGAGCGGGCTTTATCGGAAGTCATACCTGTGTGGAATTGTTGAATTCCGGCTATGAGGTGGTTGTGGTGGATAATCTTGTCAATTCCAGCCGTGAAGCATTAAACCGCGTCATGGAGCTGACCGGGAAGCGGCTGAAATTTTATGAGGTCAACCTTCTGGATCGAAAGAAGCTGGAGGCGGTATTTGAGCAGGAAAAAATTGAGGCAGTCATCCATTTCGCGGGGCTGAAAGCAGTGGGAGAGTCTGTCTACAAGCCGCTGGCGTACTACCATAACAACATTACGGGAACCCTGGTGCTCTGTGAATGCATGCGAAAATATGGCGTGAAGCGGATTGTATTTTCTTCCAGTGCGACGGTCTACGGAAATCCCGCCTTTGTGCCGATCACTGAGGACTGCCCGAAGGGAGAGGTCACCAATCCCTACGGTCGAACCAAGTCCATGCTGGAGCAAATCCTGACCGATCTTCATACGGCGGATCCGGAGTGGAATGTCATGCTGCTGCGCTATTTCAATCCGATCGGCGCCCACGAATCCGGGCGCATGGGAGAAAATCCCAAGGGAATTCCGAACAATCTCCTTCCTTATATCACACAGGTTGCCATCGGAAAGCTGGTTTGTCTCGGTGTCTTCGGCAATGATTATGACACGAAGGATGGAACCTGCATCCGCGATTATATTCATGTTGTGGATCTGGCAAATGGACATCGGAAGGCATTGGAAAAAATGGAACGGGAGGAACCTGCCGTCCGTATCTACAATCTGGGGACCGGCTGTGGATATTCTGTCCTGGATGTGATCAATGCGTTTGAAGCGGCGAACGGGCTCAAGATCCCTTATGTTTTTAAGGAGCGCCGTGCAGGAGATGTCCCCCAGTGCTACGCGGATCCTTCCAAGGCAGAGAGGGAACTGGGATGGAAGGCAGTTCGCGATCTGGAGCAGATGTGCCGGGATTCCTGGAATTGGCAGAAGAACAATCCCAACGGATACGAGGATACGGAGGTGGCCATACGGAAAAAGGGGGAGTTGACCCGTTAGAAACAAGAATGATCCGGTTAACGGAGTCAGGGAAGATCCGTCAGCCATAGACTGCACTGTAGCGGTTTCCGCCGTTATGCTGTACGGCCCCCAGGTCCTCCAGCTCCATTAAAACCTCCATAGCGACACCGATTCGAAGCCCTGTTTTCCGGACGATTTCGTCCAGAGAGCAGGGCTCTTCACTTAGGCAGGCGCAGATCCGCTTCTGATTTTCACTTGGGTTCTCCGGAAGCAGAAGCTTTGGGATCCGCCGGGTGTTCTCCGGAGAGCAGGCAGGGCGGAGAACGCCGAACCCGGACAAATATTCCAGAATATCATCCGGGGAGAGCAGCGGAGTCGCACCGGTTCGAATCAACTCATTGCAGCCCATGCTCATGGGGTCGGTGATGCGCCCCGGCACTGCAAAGACCTCCTTCCCCTGCTCCAGCGCCTGTCCGACGGTAATCATGGATCCGGATCGCTGACTTCTTGCTTCGATCAGTGCAAGGCAGTCTCCCAACGCTGCAATCAGACGGTTTCGATCTGGGAAATGCCATGCCGCAGAGGCGGAATCCAGCGGAAATTCGCTGATGACACCGCAGCCCGGCGTATGAATGAGTGCATCAAACAGGTCAAAATTCTCCTTCGGGTAGCAGATGTTGATCCCGGAGCCCAGGATGGCAAGGCTGTTTCCGCCTGCCCGGAGCGCTGCCCGCTGCGCGGCAGCATCAATGCCGGAGGCCATGCCGCTCACAACGGTCACGCCGCATGTCACCAGGGATTCTGCAATCATCCCTGCCATGTTGAGCCCGTAGGCGCTGGCATCCCGGCTCCCGATGACGGAGACGGCGGCAAGGTCTTCCCGGGGGAGCGTTCCCTTTACAAAGAGCCAAAGCGGCGCATCCTCCATCCGGTTCAAGCGAAGCGGCCAGTCAGGAGCGCTGGGCGTGAGGAATCGGATTCCGCGATCGTTCAGCCGCCCCCTTTCTTCCTCCACGGCAGACGTAAGGACAGTGGGATTATGAAGCAGTTTCTGAGCCCGCAGGGGCAGCTTTTCCATTTGACAGAGGGCGTCGGATTCGCCGGGATGGCAGGCGGTCAATTCAACGAGTGCCGGAAACGCTGAGAGAAGGCGCCGGATCCGGCTGCGTGAGCACCCGAGGCAGGATAGGAGCAACAGCATGTCTTCATTCGTGATCAGAGCCGTGTTTTCTTTCATGGGAGAGTCCTTCGGATTTTGACGATGCCATATGTCTGTTCGTAGGCTTCGGAAGCGGAGGCCGGTGTCCAGTACTTAAACTCCAGTGCGCGATAAGCAATGGCTTCGCAGAGATGCTCCCGCCGGATGCACTGGCTGTTCTCAAAATCTGCGATGGTGCGGGAGACCTTCAAAAGCTTGTGCAGTCCCCGGGCAGACAGATTGTTCTTTCGGTAAAAATGCTCCAGCATAGCCTCCTCCGATTCTCTGATTTGACAGAATTGTTTGATCTCCTCCAAATTCATCTCGCTGTTAAAGCGGGTGGAACTGCCTTGAAAGCGCCGCTCCTGGATCCTTCTGACTGCTTCTACCTTCCGCCGCAGCGCATCATTTTCTTTCCCCGGTTTTTTGTGATAAATTTCGTGAAAGGGAACCGCCCGCGTCTCGACACAGAGATCAATTCGGTCCAATAGAGGGCGGCTGATGTGATTCAAATAGCTCTGCACCCTGGACTCGCTGCAGCGGCATCGGGTGCGATCCGGATAAAACCCGCATTTACAGGGGTTCATGGCACAAATCAGCTGAAAATCGGCGGGGAAGTCAACCCGCCTTCTCAATCTTGAAATATGCACGCATTTTTCTTCCATCGGCTGCCGAAGAATTTCCAATGTCTCCGCGCGAAATTCCGGAAGCTCATCGAGAAACAGGACGCCTGCAGATGCAAGCGAGATTTCTCCCGGCTTCGGATTCGTTCCGCCTCCTGCCATTCCCTGCGCAGTAATGGTGTGATGCGGGGCCCGGAAGGGCCGAAGAGACGGAAGCGGCTTCTCTGCGGAAAGAAGACCGGATACGCTGTACACCTTGGCAATTTGAATCCGTTCTTCAATGGTCAGTCCCGGGAGAATATTGGGGATTCTCGTTGCCAGCATGCTTTTTCCGCTTCCTGCCGAACCCACATAGAGAAGGTTATGGCGCCCTGCCACTGCCAGGACAGTGGCGCGCTTCACACTGTCCTGTCCGGTGACATCGCCAAAATCTGCCTGATCCGAAGCAGATTCCTCTGTTTCCTGATAGACGGCGGGCTCCGGCAGAGCCTGTTCCCCCCGCAGCATGCGAAGCAGTTCGGACAGTGCGGATACACCGTAGCATGCGATCCCTCGGATGACAGAGGCTTCCCGCAAATTTTGACGGGGAACAAAGCAGCGGGTCAATCCGGCGTCTCTGGCCGCACAAACCATGGAAATAACACCCGGAACCGAAAGCACCTCTCCGCCGAGAGACAGTTCTCCGATCATAAGGGTACTGTCCGTCGCCTGCTCCGGAATCAGTCCGTAGGAGGACAGGAGAGAAGCGGCAATCGGAAGATCGTAGCCGCAGCCCTCTTTTCTGAAATCAGCAGGAGAAAGGTTAATTGTCACATGCTTCGGCTCAAGATGAATCCCGCTGTTTGAAGCGGCAGTTCTGATTCGGTCGACAGCCTCCCGCGCCGCAGAGGAGAGGGAACCGATGACGGTGATTTGCGGAAATCCGTTTTCCACATTGGCTTCACAGCAAACCAAAACCCCCTCGGTTCCGAGTAAGCCTGCTCCGTACACTTTACTGAGCATAAGAACTCCTTTCGTATCGTTCGGTTTTTGGAATGGAAACAATGAAAAAAAGAGAAGAAAAAATAAAGAGAAGAAAAAACTGTGTGAAATGTGAAATCAAAGAAGGGCACCTTCATCGAAAAAAAGGCTTTCTGAGGAAGGATCAGGTAGGAGAAAACACCTGGAAACAGGGAATGGGATCGGAATAAGGACTGGCACCGGGAAACAGCATCAGAAAAAGAAAAACACCGGGGAAAAGCAGAAAAAGATAAGTCCAAACAGAAGAATGAAAACATGAATCTGTATCTGTGGGGTATTATAGGGGACGGACAGCATAAAAGCAAGAGCGGATCCCTGAAAAAGTAAGCGTTTGACTTGACGTTTCATAGGCTTTATAATACATTCAATTCCTGTTGAATGGCAAGGAGAGGGCAAAACCCATGAAGATCAGAAGTATGACCGGCTACGGAAGATCGGAATCCATGAACGAATCCTGTCGGGTGGAGGTGGAATTAAAATCCGTCAACCACCGGTATTTTGATCTGAACATCCGAATGCCCAGGCTGTTTAATCGCTTCGAGGCATCAATCCGGGGCGTTCTGAAGCAATATATTCAGCGCGGAAAGGTGGATTTATACCTCAGTCTTGAACATGATCTGGGCGGTCAGGAGACATTGCGCTACCACCCTGAGCTGGCAGCTGCTTACCTCACCTACTGCAGAGAAATCAGCCGTGAGTTGGGCGTGGAAGACGATGTCAAAGCTTCCACCCTTGCTCGCTTCCCCGACGTCATTACATCGGAGGAGGGAGATGTGGACGAAGCACTCCTTTGGTCCGTTCTGGAACAGGGGCTTAGGGAGGCCTGTGAACGCTTTGTCCTTTCGCGAGAGGCGGAGGGGGAAAACCTGAAGCAGGATATTTTAAAAAAGCTGGCCGGAATGAACGATGCACTGGACGTTATTTCCGAGAGGGCTCCGTCCATTCTTGAGGAGTACCGGGCAACGCTCCGCGATCGAATCCGGGAGGTGCTTTCGGACGGCGCAGCAGATGAGAGCCGGATTGCAGCAGAGCTTGTAATCTATGCGGACAAGATCTGTGTCGACGAGGAAATGGTTCGCCTGAAAAGTCATATTGCCGCGGTAAAGAAGGTGCTGGAAGAAGGCGGCGCAGTCGGGCGTAAGCTGGATTTTCTCGCGCAGGAGATGAACCGGGAGGCAAATACGACGCTGAGCAAGTCCGCGGATCTTACACTTTCGGATCAGGCCATTCTGTTAAAAACGACGATTGAAAAAATCCGAGAACAGGTACAGAATATCGAATAAGCAGTCTGGAGAGCATATGAGCAAAGCAAAAGGGTTACTTGTAGTGGTGTCCGGTTTTTCCGGAGCCGGAAAAGGGACACTGATTCATAAGCTGATCGACGGGAATTCAACCTACAGGCTTTCCGTTTCGGCCACAACACGGGCCCCGCGCCCCGGAGAAGTGAACGGAAGAGATTACTTTTTCGTGACGAAAGATCGCTTTGAACAGATGATTGCACAGAGGGAGCTGGTGGAATATGTCTCCTATGTCAACAACTACTACGGCACACCGAAGCGCTTTGTGGAAACGGAACTGGAAAAGGGAACGGACGTACTGCTGGAAATTGAGATTCAAGGTGCGCTGAAGATCCGGGAACATTTTCCGGAAGCAGTTCTCATTTTTATTGCGCCGCCTGATGCCAAGACCCTTCGCACCCGGCTGCTTGGAAGAGGAACCGAGACGAGAGAGCAGATTTCTGCCAGACTGTGCCGGGCAGCGGAAGAAAGCCGTTGGATGCCGGACTACGATTATCTGCTGGTAAACGACGACTTGGATACGGCTGCAGAGGAGCTGCATCGCCTTATTTGTGCCCAGCACCTCAGGATGTGCCACAACCGGGCTTTTGCAGATGCTTTGCGGGATGATTTGACCAGGTATTTTCTGAAGGAGGAACCATAATGTTACATCCATCTTATACGGAAATTATTGAAGCAGTTAACAGCGATGTGGAGCCGGGAGAGCAGCCGGTGGTGCAGAGCCGCTATTCCATTGTGATCGCCACCGCAAAGCGGGCGAGGCAGCTGATTGCCGGGGAGGAGGCGGAGGTACCTTCTCTCGGGAAAAAGGCCCTCTCCGTGGCGATTGAGGAGCTGTACAAGGGCAAGGTGAAAATCGTCGGTGACGAAGAAGAAGCACCCTCAGCAAACAATGGAAATGAAACCGTATGAAGCTTTGCATGATATCCCTCGGATGCGATAAAAATCTGGTTGACTCTGAAATGATGCTGGGTTTTTTGAACCGGGGGAATGTTTCTGTTACTGACGACCCCGGTGAAGCGGATGTGATGATCGTCAATACCTGCTGCTTCATTCTGGACGCCAAGGATGAAAGCATCCGCGCGATTCTGGATGCGGCGGAATGGAAGAAAAAAGGTTCTCTGAAAGCGCTGATCGTAACCGGATGCATGGCGGAGCGCTACAAAGAAGAGGTGCTGCAGGAAATTCCAGAGATCGATGCCGTTGTCGGAACCGCATCGTATGATAAAATAGAAGAAGTCCTGAACCGCGTGCTGGAGGGAGAACGGGTACAGGCATTCTTGGATCTGGATCGGCTTCCGGCAGTTTCCGAAAAGCGGTTGATATCTGCCTTTGGCTGCTGCGGCTACTTAAAAATCGCCGAGGGCTGTGACAAGCACTGTACCTACTGCATTATTCCGTCCCTTCGGGGGCAGTACCGCAGCTACCCTATGGAGGCTCTGGTGGCACAGGCGGAGCAGATGGCAGCCGCAGGCGTGAAGGAGCTGATTCTGGTTGCTCAGGAGACCACGGTGTACGGAAAGGATCTCTACGGAAAAAAGAAGCTTCCCACTCTGCTTCGCAAGCTGTGTCGCGTAAAAGGAATCCGCTGGATTCGCATCCTTTACTGTTACCCGGAGGAGATCACGGAGGATTTGATCGCCTGCATGGCAAAAGAGAAGAAAATTTGCCGCTATCTGGATCTTCCGATTCAGCATGCAAACGATTCCGTACTGAAGCGAATGGGGCGCCGTACCGGAAAAGCGGATTTGATTGCACTGATCTCAAAGCTTCGCGCGGCCATGCCGGATATTGCCCTTCGGACGACCCTGATCAGCGGATTCCCGGGAGAGACCGAAGCTGACCACCGGGAGCTGCTCCAGTTCGTTAAAGCCATGAGATTCGACCGGCTGGGGGTGTTTCCGTACTCGCAGGAGGAGGGCACCGCCGCGGCCCGTTACTCTGGACAATTGACGCAGCGCACCAAGGAAAAGCGCCGGGACGAGATTATGAAGCTCCAGCAAACCATTTCCCGGGATAAGTTGAAGGAAAAAATCGGTTCCGTTATGGATGTTCTGGTGGAAGGGTATCTCCCGGAAAATCAGACATACGTGGGGCGGACGTACATGGACGCACCGGATGTGGACGGATACCTGTTCTTTGATTCTGAGCGGGAATTGCTCTCGGGGGAATTTGTAAAGGTTCTGGTTACAGAGGCTTCGGAATATGACTTGAGAGGAGAACTGATATGATCTGGAATCTTCCGAATAAACTGACGATCAGCCGCATGCTCATGGTTCCTCTGTTTGTGCTGTTTCTATTGCTGGAAAACGGGGAAAACACAGGCTTTCGGATTCTTGCTCTCTGTCTTTTCTGCATCGCAAGTATAACCGATTATCTGGACGGAAAAATTGCAAGAACCTGTCATCTTGTAACCAATTTCGGAAAATTCATGGATCCGCTGGCAGACAAGCTTCTTGTTTGCTCCGCCTTGATCAGTATGATCTCCCTCTCGTTGCTTCCGGCGTGGGTCGTTCTGATTGTTGTGGCAAGGGAATTTATTATCAGCGGCTTTCGATTGGTGGCTGCGGAGCAGGGGATCGTCATTGCTGCAAGTATATGGGGAAAGTCAAAAACCGTCAGTCAGATGGCCTGCATCATCGCCCTGCTTTTGCCTGTCCCCACCGACTGGTGGGGAGGGGTCTGTCGATTCCTTACCGTTCTGATGACGGTTCTCACCGTAATTTCTCTCTTGGATTATCTCTGTAAAAATCGTAAGGTGCTTGAGGAAAGGACAGAATAAATGAGATCGGAGTGCGTTCATTTGGATGCGGAGACCGAAGCAGTGCAGGAACAGGAAACCAAACCGAAGCGGGAGCAGACTGCTTCCCTTGAAAAGCTTGTCGCTTCCTGTGTGAAGCATCTGAAAAAGAGGGGCCTGACCATTGCGACAGCAGAATCCTGTACCGGAGGACTCCTGGCAGGGAAACTGGTGGACATTCCCGGCGTTTCCGAGGTATTTCAGGAGGGGTACGTTACGTATTCCAACAAGGCCAAGCGAAAACTCCTGAATGTGAGAAAATCTACCTTGAAAAAATACGGGGCGGTCAGCAGGCAGACTGCCAGAGAGATGGCAATCGGCGCCGTATTTGAAGCAAATGCGGATATCTCCCTTTCCGTCACCGGAATTGCAGGTCCGGACGGGGGCACGGAGGAGATCCCGGTGGGACTGGTTTTTATTGCCTGTTGCCTAAACGACAAGGTGACGGTCAAGGAATATCACTTTGAGGGGGATCGGGCTGCGGTCAGAGCACAGGCGGTTGAAAGCGCGCTTCGTCTCCTGAAAAAAACCATGGCGGAGAGTAAAGAGTAAGATGCGCTGGTATGCGAAGCTGTACGCCGGAACTTATGCTGCGAAGCATCGAACTGCCATTCTGACCGGAATTCGAGAGGGAAAAAGCCTGCCCTCTGTGTATGTGATTACAAGAGCCTTGCATTCCGACGGACTCCTGGACATTTACAGACAATCCGCATTTCAGAAGCGACATATTCTGGAGCAGGATCCTCTGGTGATCGGCATTGCCCTGAGCCGGAGGGAGGCATTTGAGGTGGTCGTTCAAATTGTGACGGATCTGTACCGGAAAGGAGACAGCTTTGACATCGATGCTTTCTGTGGTACTGCTCATTCTTAAGGGACTCGGCATTGCATTCCTTGTCATTCTCGCTCTGCTTTTTCTTCTCCTGTTTCTACTCCTGTTCGTTCCGTTTCGCTACCGGGGTGAGACCTCCTATCATCATGCGCTGCATGTGGCCTTTGATATCAGCTGGCTGCTGCGCGCGTTCTGCTTTCGTGTTCGTTACGCCGATTCGCTGCATATGGAGCTTTGTTTACTCCGCTCATCTATTTGGAACAATCAAAAAAAGCCTTCTTCCCCTCCCGAGCACACAGCCGGGGAAGCTGCGTCTCTCTCTGAAAAGACCAGGGAAGGAGAAAAACGCATGAGTCAAACTGCCGATTGGAATTCGGAGCAACCGATACAATCAAAGCCGATTTCAACCGAGCCGAATCAAACAGAGGTCAGGCACACGGAAACCGGTCAAGCCGGGCCGGATCAAACGGAAGTGCATAGAGCAACGAAACAGGAACAGAAAAAGGATTGGCGGACGCGGGTATGGCAGCGTTTGGAACAGGCAGAGGAGATTCGAGATCGAATCGGAGAGGAGCTTTCTTTTTTTCGTCATGAGAGAACCAAGCGCGCATTTCGCAGGCTGAGACAGGCGCTTTCCCGGATCCTGAAGGAGCTCCTTCCGCGCAGCATGGACGGGTGTCTTCGCTTCGGATTTGACGATCCGTTTACAACCGGTCAGATTTGCGCGGCGGCAGCGCTGCTTTTGCCCTTGTACCGGGACCGTCTTACGATTCAGCCCATATTTGACCGGACGGTGCTGGACGGGGAACTCAGCCTGAAGGGAAGAATCCGTCTGATTGTCCTTCTTATAGCGGGGCTTCGGGTTTGGCGCGATCGGGACTGCCGATACGTATACGAAAATTATCAGAAGCGAAAACGGCAAAGAGTAAACTGTCGAAACACGAAGTATGAAACGGAGGAAGAACATGGCTGACAACAAATTTTCTGCACAGGCTGCATCCTTGTTTCAGGGAATGAGCAATTTTATCACGACAAAAACGGTGGTGGGAGAACCGCAGCGGATCGGAGATGCCATTATCATTCCGCTGGTGGATGTTTCCTGCGGGATGGCTGCGGGCGTGTTCTCCAACGCATCGAAGGAAAACGGCGCAGGGGGCATGAATACAAAGATGACGCCTGCTGCCGTGCTCATTATTCAGAACGGGGCGACAAAGCTTGTTAATGTCCGAAATCAGGATGCATTTGCAAAATTGATCGACATGGTCCCCGATGTGATCAATCACTTCACCGCTGACAGCAGGATCTCGCCGGAGGCCAGGGCAAAGGCGGCGGAAGTCTTTGAAGAGTCCACAGATTAAACGGATACAACTTTCCAATCGGAGGGAAATAGAGTATACTTTTCAAGGAGTTGTTAAACACTCTGACTCAGAAAGGACAAATTATGCTCAAGGGACGTCTGGACAACGAAATGGGACAAGTTGAGGTGAGGACTGATGTCATCGCCTCTTATGCCGGTTCCGTCGCGGTTGGGTGCTTTGGAATTGTGGGAATGGCTGCGGTCAATGTAAAGGATGGACTGGTGCGCCTCCTGAAACGGGAGAGCCTAAGTAAGGGAATCCAGGTATCCGTCACGCCCGAAAACAAGCTCCGGCTCGCATTTCATGTGATTGTCGCATACGGCGTAAACATTAACACCGTGGCAGACAATTTGGTTTACAGTGTCAAGTACAAGGTTGAGAAATTTTCCGGAATGGAAATTGAAAAAATCAAAATCTATGTGGAAGGCGTCAGATCAATCGACTGACGGCAGGAGGAGACAGTTTGGAAATTCATCATTTGGATGCTTCCCTGATTCGTCAGGCTTTTCTCGCGGGTGCCGCGGAGCTTGATGCAAAAAAGGATTGGATTAATGAGCTCAATGTCTTTCCGGTACCGGACGGAGACACCGGAACCAATATGACATTGACAATTATGACAGCCGCAAAGGAGGTCTCTGCGCTGGAGACTTCGGATCTTCGTTCGCTCTGCAAGGCGATTTCCACGGGGTCGCTCCGCGGAGCGAGAGGCAACTCAGGGGTCATCCTCTCACAGCTGCTTCGCGGCTTCACAAAGGAGCTGGACGGGGCGGAGGATCAAATCGGAGTTGCAAAGCTGGCGGCAGCATTTGAGCGCGGGACAGAAACCGCCTACAAGGCAGTCATGAAGCCGAAGGAGGGCACCATTCTTACCGTCGCACGTGCCATGAGCGAAAAAGCGCTGGCGCTGGCGGACGAGGAAATGGATGTTCTTCGGTTCGCCGAGCAGGTGATCGCAGCGGGAGACGAGGCTCTTTTACGCACGCCGGAGCTTCTTCCCGTGCTGAAGCAGGCTGGGGTTGTGGATTCCGGCGGACAGGGCTTGATGACGGTGATGAAGGGAGCGCTTCGCGGTCTCACCGGAGAAGGAGCGGAGCTTCATTTTGATGCGGCTCCTGCTGAGAGCGCAGAAACAGCACATCCCAGGGTGGATACTGCAGCGCTGGAAACCTCAGATATCAAGTTTGGTTACTGTACGGAATTTATCATCAATCTGAACGCGCCCATGTCAGAAAGCGAGGAGAAATCCTTTCAGGCGTTTCTGGAATCCATCGGAGATTCCATTGTCTGTGTCGCTTCGGATGATATTGTCAAGATTCACGTCCATACGAATGATCCGGGACTTGCGATTCAAAAGGGGCTTTCTTACGGCTCCCTGTCCCGCATGAAAATTGACAACATGCGGGAGGAGCACAACGAACGCCTGATCCGGAATGCATCCGAGATTGCGGCGGAGGAAAAGCAGAAAAAGGCAGCGGAAGCAGCTGCAAAAGCGAATGCAGAGAGAAAAGCCTACGGTTTTGTTTGTGTCTCTGCAGGAGAAGGTTTGGACCGCATCTTCCATGAAATCGGTGTGGATGTCACCATCTCCGGCGGGCAGACGATGAATCCGAGCACGGAGGACATTTTGAACGCCATCGATGGGGTCAATGCGGACACCGTGTTTGTCCTCCCGAATAACAAAAATATTATCCTGGCTTCCGAGCAGGCGAGAGATCTTGCCCAGGGAAAGGAGGTTTTGGTCATCCCGACCAAAACGATTCCGCAGGGGATCAGTGCACTGATCGGTTTTATGCCGGATCTTGATGCCAAGCAGAACTTTTTGGCAATGCAGGAAGCCATGGAGGCGCTTCGGAGCGCGGAGATCACCCACGCTGTGCGGGACACGAGCATTGACGGATTTGAGATCCACCAGGGTGATTTTATGGCAATCGGAGATCAGGGAATGCTTGCGGTAAAGAAGACCCTCACCGACGCTGTGCTGGAAGCAATTCGAAGAATATCCGAAGAGGACACAGAGCTGATCACGCTTTACTACGGAGCAGAGGTGGAGGCTTCAGAAGCGGAGCAGCTTAGGCGCCTTGCCTCCCAGCAGTTTCCGAATGCAGAGGTGGAGTTGAATTACGGAGGTCAACCGGTTTACTATTATTTCATTTCTGCCGAGTGACATAAACGACCACGGCTTCATCGTGCCGCATGATGCAGCTGGTGATTGCCACGGAAAGAGAGGGCGGGGACTGCACAGGTTCTCCGCCCTCTCTGATTTGATGAGGTGAAATCATGTCCTTAGCCGCGGAACAGACAACGATCCCGGTCACTGCATTGAAGGGAATCGGTCCCAAAACCGGTGCAGCGCTTGCGAAGCTGGGGATCCATACAACGGCGGATCTGATCCGCCACTATCCTTGCCGCTTTGCGTGTTATCCGGCACTTCAGACACTAAACACAGCAGAGGAGGACACATCCATCGCTGTGCAGGCAACGCTGCAAACCACACTCACGGTGATTCGAAGAGGCCGCCTTGTGATGACGCAGGGCAAGCTTGCCGACGTAAGCGGAGAAATCGCAGTGCGCTGGTACAACATGCCATATCTGAAAAAAAGCCTTTCTCCCGGTAGATGCCTGGTCTTTTTCGGCAAGGTTCAGAAAAAGGGAGGCTTACTTTTTCTGGAGCAGCCGAAAATATTCCGGCCGGAGGAATACGAAACTCTCAGGGCACACCCCGTTCCGGTCTACCCGCTCTCATCCGGCATCACGAACCGCGTTTTGATCCGGGCAATTCAGGAATCCCTGTCCCGTATGCCGTTTCAGCCGGACTGGCTGCCGAAGGAGCTATGCAGTGCCCATCAGCTGATGGACGAAGACACGGCGATTCGAGAGATTCATGCGCCGCAGTCAATCCCGCGTCTTGCCGCGGCAAAGCGGCGGATCATCTTCAACGAATTTTATGAATTTTTACTGGGCGTGAGAAAAATGAAGGAGCGCGCCTCCCTCGCTTGCTCTGCTTTTCCCATGGATTGCAGCGATATTCTCTCGGATGCCCGGCGCTTTCTCCCTTTTTCACTTACAGCCTTTCAAGAAAAAGTCTGTCTGGAAATTACGGGGGATCTCTCTTCCGGAACCGTGATGAACCGTCTGCTGCAGGGAGATGTGGGCTCAGGGAAGACAGTGGTTGCACTGATTGCTCTCTACGCCGCCTTTCGAAACGGGTATCAGAGTGCGATTATGGTTCCCACGGAGGTGTTGGCGCGGCAGCACCAAAAGACCATGGAGCAGCTGCTCCGGCATGCGGAACAAAAACCCCGTATTCTGCTTCTGACGGGATCCCTCAAGGACTCCGAAAAAAAAGAAGTCCAAAAGCAAATTGAATCCCATGCGGCGGATATTGTGATCGGGACCCATGCGCTGATTCAGGAACCGGTCAAGTTCCACCGCCTTGCGCTGGTGGTGACGGATGAGCAGCATCGATTCGGCGTGCAGCAGCGCGGAATATTTGCCGAAAAGGGACTTCACCCCCATATGCTTGTTATGAGCGCCACCCCGATTCCCAGAACCCTTGCCGTGATTCTGTACGGGGATCTCGATATTTCCACCATTGAAGCGCGTCCGTCCGGTCGTCTTCCGGTCAAGAACGCGGTCATCATGAAGCAGGAACGTCCAAATGCGTTGCTGCACATAAAAAGAGAGCTTGAAAAGGGGCATCAGGCTTACATTATCTGTCCCCTGGTGGAAAAAAGTGAATTTCTGGATGCGGAAAATGTCCTGGATTACAGCGAAGCACTAAAGGAGAGCTTCCGCGGAATCGCCTCTGTGGGATGCCTGCACGGGCGGATGAGGGAAGAAGAGAAGCAACAAGTCATGGAGGATTTTGCCGCACAAAGGATTGATATTCTGGTTTCAACCACAGTGATTGAGGTTGGAATTGATGTTCCCAACGCCACCGTGATGATGATTGAAGATGCGGAGCGCTACGGACTCGCCTCCCTCCACCAGCTCCGCGGCAGAGTGGGACGGGGAAGCGGGCAGTCTTATTGTATTTTTGTCCAGGGAAAACAATCGGAAAGAGGAAAAAAGCGGCTGGAGATTCTGGCGCATTCCAATGACGGCTTTGCCATTGCCGCGGCCGATCTTAAAATGAGGGGACCGGGAGAGCTGTTCGGTGCGGAGCAAAGCGGAGAGTTGACATTCGGACTTGGAGACATTTATAATGATTATCCGGTATTGCAGACCGCAAAGGCGGTTCTGGAGGAATATGAACCCGGAGAAAACCGAAAAACACTTCGGCAGGATGTCATTTTATAAGTTCCTGCCGCTGAGAGAGAGCGATGGACAAGAAAGAAGAGTACGAGAGAATAGCGGGAGAAGCCCGGGTTGATCCTGCAAAAAGCAGTCTGATTATCGAAGATTTTGATGATGATCCCGATTTCTGGTTTGCAACGGAAAAAAATCAGGAAACTGCGACCGCCGATACGGAAGAAGGCAAGGAAACAGAGGGAACAGCGACAGAGCCTCTGTTCCCGGAAACCGAAGAAGTGCAGTTGGAAGCTGAGGAAACACCGGAGGAAGAAGCGCCAACTCCGAAAACCGAAGAAGTCCGGGCGGAAGCTGGGGAAGCGCCGGAAGAGGAAGCATCGGCTCCGGAAATCGAAGAAGTTCAGTTGGAAGCTGCGAAAACACCGGAGGTAGAAGCACCGGCTCCGAAGACTGAAGAAGTCCGGGCGGAAGCTGGGGAAGCACCGGAGGAAGAACCATCGACCCCGGAAATTGAAGAAGTGCAGTTGGAAGCTGAGAAAACGCCGGAGGAAGAACCATCGGCTCCGAAAACCGAAGAAGTTCAGTTGGAAGCTGAGAAAACGCCGGAAGAGGAAGCGCCGGAATCGCCTGTTCGGAAAAAGAAGCTGTGGCTGCCTCTTGCTGCGGCTGCAGCGATTCTCCTGATCTGCGTGTACGGTCTTTGGGGGCTTCGCTATCGAAATCGCTTTTTTCCGCGCACCACCATCAACGGCACGGATGTGTCCGGCCAAACGATTCCGGAGGCGGAAAAAAGGCTGAATGACAGTCTGGGAAGCTATTCCCTTCACATTCGCGCCCGCGCATATCCTGAGTGTGTCCTGACTGCTGAAATGGTCGGGCTTCAATTTACATCCGGCGATCGTCTCCGGGAGATGGTTTCCGGACAGAATCCGTTGGTCTGGGGACTGCACCTGCTGCGTCCCACTTCCTATGAAACGGACATGCTGACGGATGTTGACGAAAATGCTGTCAGGCAGGTTTTTCGAACCCTGCCGTTTCTGGATGTGAGTACATTCCGAAAAGCAGGACACGCTGCCATTTCCAACTATGTCGAAGGCGAGGGCTTTTCTGTCATTCCGGGAGAAAAAGGAACGGAGCTGGACTGTGAAAAGGCTGAGAGTGCCATTGTCACCGCAATCAGGGAGCTGCGAACGACGCTTGATCTGGAGGAAGTCGGTGTCTATGATGATACAGACCAAACGGCGGAGATTGCCGCGCAGCAGCTCGCCTGCGATGAAATGAACCGATATATTCGGACGGAAGTGAATTATGCAGGCGGCAAGGAAATGGTCTTAAACGGAAGCGTGATCCGGGAATGGCTGCAGGTTGGGGAAAACGGATCTGTCAGCCTAAATGACGAGAAACTCCGGGCTTATGTCGGGGAACTGGCTTCCCGTTATGACACCTGGAACAAGGCAAAAGCATTGAAAACCTCCTGGGGACAGACCGTTACCGTGAAAGGCGGATCCTACGGCTGGAAGGTTGATCAGAACAAGGAGCTTGCATGGCTTCAGGAAAATCTTGCGTCCGGCGGACAGTTCTCCCGGATGCCGATTTTTGCAAAGAAAGCCGCATCTCTCAGCGAACCGGATTACGGTGACAGCTATGTTGAAATCAATTTGACCGCCCAGCATCTCTACCTTTACAAGGGCGGAAAGCAGATTTTGTCCACGGATCTGGTCTCCGGCAATGTGGCAAGAGGGACCATCACGCACACGGGAGTATTCCAGATCTCTTATAAGCAGAAGAATGCGACGCTTCGCGGAGAAAATTATGCGGCGCCGGTAAAATACTGGATGCCGTTTAACGGCGGAGAAGGGCTGCATGACGCCCCTTGGCGAGGCTCGTTTGGCGGTTCCATCTATAAAACCGGCGGTTCCCACGGTTGTGTCAATCTTCCCTCTTCGGCGGCAAAAACGCTGTTTGATAATGTCAGTGCGGGGACACCGGTGATTGTGTACACCCTCGCGGGAACAGAAGGCGTGAAACGCTCGGCTCCCGGCGGGAATGCTTCCGTTCCTGCAACAACTGCCGCCCCCACCGCGGCTGCAGCAAGCCAAACTGCGGAGAGCACGGAATCCGCGGCAGAGACAGGGACCGCTTCGCCGGGAACCGAAGGACCTGCGGGACCCGGCGGATCCTCTACGCCGATTGGTCCCGGCGTTCCACGAGGCCCAGGCGGCCGCACTGATTCGGAAAAGGCTTCCCCCGGTTCGGAGATTGGTCCCGGCGTTCCGCGAAACCCAAGCGGACACACCGATGCAGGGAATGCGTCCTCTGGTTCAGAGATCGGCCCAGGCGTCCCGCGTGAAACGGAATCTGCCGCACCTGCTGCTCCGGAGATCCCTTCCCCTGCCGTGGTTCAGCCGGTCTCCAATGAAGCCGAAAATTCCGGAACGGCTCCAGTCGGTCCGGGCGTCTGAAAGGAGCAAACTGTATGAGGGTAATCGCCGGAACAGCCAGAAGGCTGCTTTTAGAGACGCTTCCGGGAGAGGACACACGACCTACCACAGATCGAATCAAGGAGACGCTCTTTAATATGTTGCAGACTTCTGTCCCCGGATCCCGGTTTCTGGATCTGTTCGGAGGCAGCGGGGCCATTGCAATTGAGGCCCTCTCCAGAGGGGCCGTACATGCCACCATTGTGGAAAAAAATCCCAAGGCAGTCGCAGTCATTGAGCGAAATTTAGAGCACACGCATCTCACCCCATATGCGACGCTGATCAGAGGGGAGGCAGTATCCGCCGTTCAGCAACTGTCGCTGTCGGGTGAAAAGCCCTTCGACCTCATTTTTCTGGATCCTCCGTACGGCAAGGGTCTTGAAGATCGGGCGCTGGCGGCGTTGGCGGAAAGTTCACTCCTGCATGACGAGACACTCTTCATTCTGGAGCTTAAGATGGACTCAGAGGTTTCGCGCTTTGAAGCGCTGGGCTACCATTTGATCCGCAGCAAGGAATACAAGTCAAACAAACACGTTTTTCTGAAAAGGGGATAAATCGATGAGTACGGCAGTTTATCCGGGAAGCTTTGATCCGGTCACCAACGGTCACTTGGATATTGTACGGCGAGCCTCTAAAATGTTCGATCGCCTGATCATTGCAGTGCTGAACAATAATTCAAAAACGCCGTTGTTCAGCACAGAAGAACGTGTTACAATGTTACGGGAAATTACGGCGGAAATCGGAAATGTAGAGGTGGAAAGCTTTGATGGTCTCAGCATCAAATACTGCCATGCAAAAAACGCACAGTTCATGGTGCGCGGTCTTCGCGCAGTCACGGACTTCGAGTACGAGCTGCAGATCGCACAGACCAATCGAGTGATCGCGCCGGATATTGATACGGTTTTTTTGACCACCAACTTAAAATACTCCTATCTCAGCTCCAGCATTGTGAAGGAAATCGCGGAATATCACGGAGATATCCGCGCCTTTGTGGACAGCCGGATCGAAGAGAGAATTATGAAAAAAATCAGTGAGAGGCAGGGAAACATAACCATATGAACAGGATTGAACAGATCATCGGCGAGATCGAAGACTTCATGGAAGACTGCAAGTCTTATCCGCTCTCCAATTCCAAAATCATTGTACAGAAGGAGGAGCTGGCAGAGAAACTGGTTGAGCTTCGGATGTCCATTCCCGATGAGGTGAAACAATGCCAGAAGATTGTCAGCAACCAGAATGCAATCCTGAGCGATGCCAAGGCAAGAGCGGACGGCATCATTTCCGAAGCGAACCGCATGAAGGATCAAATGGTGGATGAGCACGAGATCATGCAGCAGGCCTACGCTACGGCGAACAAGCTTGTGGAGGATGCAAAGCAGCAGGCCCAGGGAATTGTGGAGAGTGCGACTGCACAGGCAAACAGCATTAAGCTCGGTTCGATTCAGTACACAGATGATATGCTGAAGAGTCTTCAGACCATCATCAACCATGCCCTGACCGAGTCCCAAAGCCGATTTGAAGATTTTCAGAAATCTCTGAAATCCAGCTATGAAATCGTGTCCTCGAATCGGCAGGAGCTGGCACAGGGGATGGCAGCGCAGGAAACCGCGCCGAGTCATTCCCTGCAGCAGAACTGAAATCCCAATGGATGCCTGAAAGGAGTTTGCCGGACGAGCAAACTCCTTTTTATCAGTACTTCACGAATTTCACGATCAATACCCATTTTTTCAGGAGGAACTTGTGCAGAAATCCAGACTACCGGAAGCGTTTTTAGCGGATATGAAGCAGCTGCTGGGGGATGAATACGAGCACTACCTGACCTCAATGGAGGAACGGGCGATGTCGGGGCTTCGCGTCAACACCCTGAAGACCAGTCCCGAGGCAGTCGAATCCATGTTCGGAAGCATGAAACCTGTTCCCTGGACTCAAAATGGATTTTATATTACGGAGGAAAGCCGCTTCACCAAAAGTCCTTACTATTATGCGGGACTCTACTACATTCAGGAGCCTTCCGCCATGTCCAGTGCGGCACTGCTCGGCACCCGCCCCGGGGAACGGATTCTTGATCTCTGCGCCGCGCCGGGCGGGAAAACGACACAGATCGCGGCGGATCTTAAGGGGCGGGGATTTTTGGTTTCCAATGATCTGAGTGCATCCAGGGCAAAGGCACTCTTAAAAAACATTGAGCTGATGGGAATCGGCAATGCCTGCATCTCCTGCGAGGAATCCGGAAAATTGGCCGATGCATTTCCCCTCTATTTTGACCGCATTCTGGTGGATGCTCCCTGTTCCGGAGAGGGCATGTTTCGGAAGCGTCCTGCGGTGATCCGGGCGTGGCAGGAACACGGCAAGGATTTTTACTGTCAGATACAGAGGACCCTTTTGGAGGATGCCGCCAGGATGCTGCATCCCGGCGGTACGCTTCTTTATTCCACCTGCACCTACAATGTGAATGAAAATGAGGTGCAAATCCAGGGCTTTCTGAAGGAACATCCGGACTTTGTTTTGGATCCCATTCCGATTCTCTCAGGCTTTACATCCTCTCGACTTCTCCTCGGTTGTATCCGCCTGTTCCCCCATAAGACGGAAGCGGAGGGGCATTTTGTGGCGAGACTTAAAAAACGGGGAGAACCGCGGGCGCTGCTTGTCTCAGGATTTCCGGATAAGAGAAGAGATGAGACAGAAAACGGGAGCTCCGGATTTCGGAACGAAAAAAGGCAGCAGAACCACAGGAAAAACCGGAAAGGGACAGAGGACGATCGGGAGTCCCTTCGGCTGTTCTTTGAAAAATCCCACTTTCGCCCGAGGCCGGAGCAAATCTCTCTGGAAGGAGAGTATGTGCTCTGCCTTCCGGAGGATGGATCCATTCCGGATTCGCTTCGTTACCTCCGAACCGGACTTCTGCTTGGCAGGCTGAAAAACGGTCGATTCAAGCCATCTCAGGCGCTGGCGATGTTCTTAAAAAAAGAGGATTGGATTGATCCCATCGATGTTCCGGCGGAAAGCGAAGCGGTGATGCGTTATCTCCGGGGCGAGACCCTTGATACAACAGAGAAGGGAACGGGATACAGGCTGTTCTGTGCGGGCGGATTTCCCCTGGGTTTTGTGAAGCAGGACAGACAGCGCCTCAAAAACATGTATCTGCCCGGATGGAGGATGCAGTGATGAAAAAAATGCGGGCGGATCAGTTTCTGGCACACTATGGCTGCGGAAGCAGAAAGGATGCAAAGAAGCTCATTCGCGAGGGGCACCTCCTTCGAAACGGCATTCCCGTCAAGGCGGCAGAAGAAAAAATCAGCCCGGAAGCCGATTTGCTTTGTCTTGACGGACAGGAGCTTTCCTTCTCCGAGCATGAGTACTGGGTTCTCAATAAGCCCGCCGGAATCCTGTCTGCGATTTCGGATTCGAGACATGAAACTGTCATTTCCTATATGGGCCTCACGAGGCGGGGACTCTCGCCCTGCGGCAGGCTGGATCTGGATACGACCGGGCTGCTTTTGATCACAGACGACGGAGCGCTGATTCATCGCCTGCTGTCCCCTGCAAAGCATGTGGACAAGGTGTATGAGGTTTCCTACGAGGGAGTGCTTCCGGAAGACGCCGAATCCCGCTTTCTGGAAGGGATTTTACTGGAGGATGGAACAAAATGCCTCCCTGCCCATCTGGACTGCAGCAGCCAGCCCGTGCGCCTTACGATCCGGGAGGGAAAGTTCCATCAGGTGAAGCGAATGTTCCTTTCCATGGGTTGCCCTGTCACAAAGCTAAGAAGGATTGCCATGGGACCTCTCTGGTTGGATCGGCTTCGGCTTTCTGAGGGCGACTTTCGGAAACTGACTGGGGAGGAAGTGTCTGTGCTTCAGAATTTTGACCGAGCAAAGGAGACAGAGGGCTCCAGGCCGGACTGCAAACGGTATCAGGGCTTTCTGTTTGATCTGGACGGAACCTTGGCAGACTCCATGCATCTCTGGGGGGATATCGACCGAAGGTATCTTTCACGGCATGGAATTTCCTGTCCGGAGGATCTTCACAGGGAACTGGCCGGAAAAAGCTTTTCCGAGGTGGCTCAGTATTTTAAAACGCGCTTCTCCATCCCCGATTCCACGGAGGAAATGATGGCACAGTGGGAACAGATGGCGCTGGAGGCCTACCGGGCGGAGATTTCCCTGAAGCCGGGAGCCCATGCCTTTCTGAGCCGATTAAAGGAACGGGGTGCCGGGATCGCCCTTGCCACCAGCAATCGTCTGCAGCTTGCAGAGCTCTTTCTAAAGGCACAGGGAATCTACGATCTCTTTGATCTGGTTTTAACCTCGGACTGTGTGAAGGCCGGAAAACCAAAGCCGGATATTTACCTGGAAGCGGCGCGAAGACTTGCCCTGAAACCGAGGGATTGCCTGGTGTTTGAAGATATCCCGGAAGGAATCCAGGCAGGAAAACGCGCCGGCATGGCGGTCTGCGCCGTGGAGGATACCGCCTCGTTGCCTCTGTTTGATGAGATTAAGGCAAGCGCAGATTTTATGATCCGGGATTTTACTGAGCTCTTGTGAGCCGAAGCGTGTCATAAAGGCGTGTCATAAAGACGCATCGGAAATTCACCTGTCGGCAGACATAAAAAGAGACATATTTGACAACCATCAGACGGCAGCAGCCGAAGAGGGGAGAACAAAATGAAGATTGCACTGGTCAGCGGAGCTTCCTCCGGTATGGGAGAGGAGATGGCAAGGCAGATTGCGCTGCGCTTTCCCAGCCTCGATGGAATCTGGATCACCGCGCGAAGTGAGGAGAAGCTTGCGCGTATGGAGCGGGAATTTCCGGGGAAAATGCGGGCTTTCCCCGGTGACCTGACAGGAGAGCAGGTTCGTACGGAACTTCGGGATGCACTCATTCGGAAGAATGCAGAAATCTGTATTCTGGTCAATGCCGCGGGATATGGAAAGCTGGGAACAGTCGGTCAGGTCTCCGGCAGTGATACACGGGGGATGATTGCCTTGAACTGCACTGCACTGACTGCGCTGACAGAGCTTTCGCTTCCGTTTTTATCTGCGAAATGCCGCATCATCAACTTTGCTTCCGCCGCCGCGTTTTTGCCGCAGCCGGGCTTCGCGGTTTACGCGGCAACGAAGGCCTTTGTGCTTTCCTACAGCATGGCCCTTGCCAAGGAGCTGGAGCCGCAGCAGATCTATGTCACAGCGGTTTGCCCGGGGCCGGTGGATACCGGATTCTTTTCCGTTGCCGAGGAGTTTCAAAAGGCACCTTTTTACAAAAAATATTTTATGGCAAAAACCAGTCGTGTCGTGGCAAGGGCGCTTTCCGATGCGTTTGCAGGAAAGACGGTCTCCGTCTATGGTGCGGCGATGCAGAGCCTTCGCGTCCTCTGCAAGGTGCTTCCCCATGCGCTGATTTTAAAGGTTTTCTCTCCCTGCTCCGAAGCGAATACAACGAGGAATGCTTCAGAACAGTGCTCCGATGGATGAGAAAAAGGGATTTTAAGCTGAGGCAAAGAGATGAAGGAATTTTTGATCGGAAAAAATGAAGCGGGACAGCGCCTGGATAAATTTCTGTCCAAATGCCTGCCCGATGCCGGAAAAGGGTTTTTGTACCGGATGCTGCGAAAAAAGAACATCACAGTGAATCATGAAAAAAAAACCGGCGCAGAGAAACTGATGCCGGGGGATGTGGTTCGCTTCTGGCTGTCGGATGAAACCTTTCAAAAGTTTGCCGCGCCCCATCGGACTGGGGATGATCTGCAAACACTTCCCAAGGACACTGCTCCGATTAAAAGCCGAATTCTCTATGAGGATGATGATCTCCTGATTTTCAACAAGCCTGCCGGTCTGCTTTCGCAGAAGGCAAAGAAACAGGATTGTTCCGCCAATGAATGGATTCTCGCCTATCTGCTGCAGACGGGTTCCGTCACAGAGGAGAGCCTTAGGACCTTTCGCCCCTCGATTGCCAACCGTCTCGATCGGAATACAAGCGGGCTACTGCTCGCCGGAAAAACCCTTCCCGCCCTGCAGCAGCTGGCTGAGCTTCTGAGAGAACGTTCCGCTTCCAAATATTATATAGCCTGCGTGCGTGGAACGCTGAAAGAGCCGGCAGAAATTCATGGATTTTTGAGAAAAAACAAGGAGACCAACAAGGTTCTTATTTTGAACCAAAAGGAACGGGACGAAGACAGAGAAATTCACACTGCCTATGAACCCTTATGCTTCCGAAACGGAATCACACTGCTCCGGATTCATTTGATCACCGGGCGCACCCACCAGATTCGAGCACATCTGGCTTCCATCGGGCATCCGGTTTTGGGAGATCCCAAATACGGTGGTGCTGTTTGCAGGGGTGATTCTTCCAATGGTGCAGCACTTGCCGGACGTCAGCTCCTTCACGCCTACTCCTTTTCATTTCCGAGAGGAAACGGAATATTGGAGCGCATTGGAGGGACATGCGTGGTTGCACCGCTTCCAAGCGATTTTTTCACTTTTTTCCCGGAGGAGGTTTGCCGTGGGTACCTGGAAAACAAGGGGATTACGGGGATCCGGTCTCGAAGACATTCTGAATCTTTCCAATCAGATTTACAGGGAAAGCCGCATCGCGCTGGTGCAGAAAATTCCGACGCCCATCACCCCGATGGAAATTGACCGCCAAACCCGACACATTACACTGGCCTATTTTGACAAGCAAAGCACAGTGGATTACATCGGTCTTGTTCAAAGCATCCCCATTTGCTTTGATGCAAAGGAATGCGCGACAGATACCTTTCCGCTCGCCAACGTCCACGCGCATCAAATCGAATTTATGCGGGATTTTGAGGCTCAGCGCGGAATTTCTTTTTTGATTGTGCAGTTCACCGCTCGGGATGAAAGTTATTTTCTTCCGTTCCGCTCCCTGCAAACATACTGGAAGCGCATGGAGGCAGGCGGACGAAAGAGCTTCACTTACGAAGAAATGAACCGCACCTTTCCGATCCGTAAAACCCGTGAGGTTCCCCTCCACTACCTGGAGCAGCTGGAGGCCTATCTGGAGCAGCTCGATTCCTATTCCTGAGCCTTTGATCGGGGCCCAGAAAACGAAGTGCAGGGGTGCCGACTGTCAATCCGGATGACACCAAAGCTCCTATAAACGATTGGACAGAACAGTGGAAGGAAGCAGAAAAGAGATCGAATGCAAAACGGATTGCACTGCGTAGTCATACATTATATACTTTTGTCGGAATGATGCATTGATCTCCCAAATCGCCCGGGAATACGGGCGGACAGGCGTAACGTCAGAGAGGAGTAAATCATGAATTATCCGGAGTCCAGAGAATACCTGAAGGAGTTGCTGAAGGTCGGAAGTATCTATGGCTTGGAAACCATGGGGGAGCTTCTGAAAAGACTGGGAGATCCCCAAAGGAATCTTCGCTTTGTTCACATTGCCGGGACGAATGGAAAAGGCTCCGTACTCAGCTACCTCACATCCGTGCTGTCCGAAGCCGGTTATTGTACGGGAAGCTACACCTCCCCCGCCTTGTTTTCCTATCGGGAACGGTATCGAGTCAACAACGTCGATATTAAAAAAGAGGAATTTGCAGCCTGCCTGACAGAAGTGGCGGAAGCGGCAGAGCACATGCGGGCAGAGAAGGGGCATGGTCCCACCTGCTTTGAGGTGGAAACCGCCGTGGCGCTGCTGTATTTTTCCAAAAAGCACTGCGATCTCGTGGTGTTGGAAACCGGCATGGGCGGAAGTCTGGATGCAACCAATATAGTGGACACCACCGTTGTGGCAGTGTTAACCTCAATCGGGATGGATCACATGGAGTATCTTGGTTCCACCCTGGGAGAGATCGCTGCACAAAAGGCAGGGATCCTGAAGCCCGGAGCAATTGCCGTTTCGGCAGTGCAGTCTCCGGAAGCTGCAGCCGTAATCCAGGCGGCCGCGGCAGACAAGGGCTGTTCTCTCCGATTTGTTCAGGAGAAAGCGCTGAAGCTTCGAAGCAGCAGCCTGAAGGAGCAACACTTTGATTACGGTCCCTGGAACGACATAACAATCCATCTGGCAGGCACCTATCAGCCGAACAATGCAGCACTTGCGCTGGAGGCCATCCTTGCACTCCGCCGACAGGGATTTCAAATTTCGGATGAGCAGGTGAGAAGCGGGATGGCACACACCGAATGGAAAGGTCGGTTTACTCCGATTTCGGAAAAACCGATGGTCATCCTGGACGGCGCACACAATGAAGCAGCCGCGATTGAATTAAAAAAATCAATCGAGCTGTACTTTAAGGGGAGAAGAATCTTCTATATGATGGGGGTGTTTCGGGATAAAGAATACGAAAAAATCATCTCCTGCACTGCACCCCTGGCAAGCTATATCGTGACGGTTCAGACACCGAAGAATCCGAGAGCGTTGCCGGCAGCCGAATTGAAACAGGCAGTGGAACGGGTCAATCCCTCCGTAGAGGCCGCCGATTCGATTGCGATGGGAGTGCAACAGCTGTTTAGACGGATGGAACCGGAGGATGTGCTGATTGTGTTCGGGAGTCTGTCTTTTTTGGAAGAAGCAGAGAAATGTGTGAAGGCGGCAATGGACGGGAGAGCTTGACTCCCTGCAGCGCGAAAGGTCAAATGTCAAATACGGAGAATGGAAGGCAGGCCATGGATAAAGAAAAGATAAAAGAGGGCGTCAGGCTGATTCTGGAAGGAATCGGAGAGGATCCGTCCAGAGAGGGGCTGATTGAGACACCGGATCGGATCGCCAGAATGTATGAGGAAATCGCGGGAGGCTACATGGAACGCGCGTCAGAGCATCTGAGAAAGAGATTTTCAGTTTTCTCTGACGATATGGTTTTGGAAAAGGAGATTCCCTTCTATTCTCTTTGCGAGCATCACATGCTTCCGTTTTTCGGGACGGCGGCGGTCGCCTATATTCCGAACGGCGAGGTCGTTGGGCTGAGCAAAATTGCGAGAACGGTAGAGGTCTACGCCAGGCGGCTTCAGATCCAGGAGCGAATGACCGCGCAGGTTGCAGATTCCATCATGGCGGAGCTTCATCCTCTTGGTGTCATGGTCATGGAGGAGGCCGAGCATCTTTGCATGACCATGCGGGGAATCAAAAAACCGGGAACCAAAACGGTCACGGTGGCGACCAGGGGCTGCTTTTGCGATCATCCCGAGCTGCAAGCGCAATTCTATCGGATGCTGGAGCATCGGTGAGAAATGGAGCGGATTCAGAAGATTATCGGCCACGCAAAATGGAAACAGAGCATGGAATGCATACGAAGGGCGGAAATAACCCGACAGTTCTGTTGTCATGGAACGGAGCATCTTATGGATGTGGCGCGGCTGTCTTATATTGAGGTGCTGGAGCACGGGCTTCCGATCCCGAAGGAGCTTTTGTACGCGGCGGCTCTCCTCCATGACATCGGGCGCGGTGCGGAATATGAAACGGGAATTCCCCACGAACAGGCCGGTCCGGAAATTGCAGAGAAAATTCTGAAGGATTGTGAATTTTCCCCCGGGGAATGTGAAGAGATTCTGAATGCGATACGCGGACATCGCCGAAGGGAAACCGGATTAAGACAGGATCTTGCCGGAGTTTTGTACCGAGCGGACAAGGCATCCAGAATGTGCTGGGACTGTGGAGCGCGTCGGGACTGCAATTGGCCGGAGGAACGAAAAAATAAAATCATAACGGTGTGATACCGGAACAGGAGGATGAAGATGAAAATCGGAAAAAAACAGTTTGATGTGGAGCACGACTGCTACATTATGGGAATCTTGAATTATACACCGGACTCCTTTTCTGACGGCGGAAAATGGAACAACCGAGACAGGGCGCTTCGTCATGTGGAGGATATGATAGAGGAGGGGGCTGCCATCATCGACATCGGAGGGGAATCCACCCGCCCGGGACATGTGCAGATCAGCGCACAGGAAGAGATCGAGCGAGTGGTGCCTATGATTGAGCTGGTCAAGAAACAGTTCGATATTCCGGTGTCCGTGGACAGCTACAAGGGAGAAGTGGTAGAAGCCGCTCTGAAAGCCGGTGCGGATCTTGTCAATGATATCTGGGGATTTCTGTATGACAAAAGAGTCGCGGAGCTGACGGCGGCCTATGATGTGCCCTGTTGCCTGATGCACAACCGCCGTGAAGCGGTTTATCAGGATTTTTGGACAGATTTTCTGTCCGATATGAAGCATTGCCTTGAAGTGGCAAAACAAGCCGGTGTGAAGGAAGAAAACATCATTCTGGATCCGGGAATCGGGTTTGCCAAATCACCGGAGCAAAATTTAGCCCTGATTCACCATCTGGATCGCCTGAAGGCGCTTGGCTTTCCAGTGCTTCTGGGAACTTCCCGCAAATCCACATTGGGGTATGTTCTGGATCTTCCGGTTGACCAACGGGTAGAGGCGACCTTGACGACAACGGTATTCGGGGTTCAGCAGGGCGCTTCCTTTATTCGGGTGCACGATGTGAAGGAGAATCTGCGGGCCATGCGCATGACGCAGGGGATCCTGAGAGAAGGCAAACGGAATGGGTGATGTGATACAAATTGAGAATCTGGCGGTATTTGCCTTTCACGGGGTTTACCCTGAGGAAACGAAGCTGGGGCAAAAATTTCTGCTGTCTCTGACCCTTCACACGGATACGCGAAAAGCCGGAAGGTCGGATGATCTGAAGGATTCGATTCACTACGGGGAGCTGGCATCGTTTGCGTCACAATACACAGCGGCGCATCCGTGCAAGCTGATTGAAGCCGCGGCGGAGCAACTGGCGGAGGCTATTTTACTCCGCTATCCGAAGCTTCGGGGCGTGACGCTGGAACTGAAAAAGCCATGGGCGCCGGTTGGTCTTCCTCTGGAGACAGTTTCTGTCAAAATTTCCAGGTTCCGACACCAGGTTTACCTGGCGATGGGCTCTAATTTAGGCGACAGAAAGGGGTATCTGGACGGTGCGGTCCGCGCCCTTGATGCGACAGAAGGCTGCCATGTCGCAGCGGTTTCCAGCTATATCGAAACCGCCCCCTACGGAGGCGTGGAGCAGGGTGATTTTTTAAATGCCTGCGCCGAATTGGAAACCCTTCTGACGCCGGAAGAGCTTTTGGAGCAGATAAACCGGATCGAAAAAGAAGCCTACAGAGAACGGACAATCCACTGGGGTCCCAGGACCCTTGACTTGGATATTCTTTTTTATGATGACCTGATTCTGGAGACAGATCGATTGATTATCCCCCACACCGAACTGCATAAGCGCACATTTGTATTGGAGCCGCTCAAAGAGCTGGCGCCGAACAAGCGGCATCCCATTCTGAAAAAGACAGTCCTTGAAATGCTGCAGGAATGTGAGCAAACTGCCATGTGATGGGAGAAGCATCCGATTTCACATCAGAGACAGAATGTACCGTCACAGTCTTTTACAGAGACGGAAACGAAAATAAGCATCAGAAGGAGCACAGATGCCGGAATCGGGGAGAAAAGCCCGAAGTCCACCTGTGCATAAGCGAAAAAGAGAGGAACACAAAACGGATAGATTGGCATTGAGTGATGAGATTTTATTGTCGGTGGAGCAGCCTGCGCGCTACATCGGCGGAGAAATCAATATGGTAAAAAAGGATCCGGACCGGATTTCGGTGCGCTTTGCAATGTGCTTTCCGGATGTCTACGAGATCGGCATGAGTCATCTCGGCATTCAGATTCTCTACAGCATGTTCAATCGGAGAGCGGATGTGTACTGCGAGCGTGTATTTTCTCCATGGACGGATCTGGATCGCATCATGCGAGAGAGAAACATTCCTCTTTTCACGCTGGAAAGTCAGAGGCCGGTAAAAGAGTGCGATTTTCTCGGAATCACGCTCCAGTATGAAATGTGTTACACAAATATTTTACAGGTGCTGGAGCTTTCCGGTATCCCTCTTCATGCAACAGACCGCGGAGAAGAGGATCCCATTGTGATCGGAGGAGGTCCCTGCACCTACAATCCGGAGCCCATCGCCCCGTTTTTTGATCTTTTTTATCTGGGAGAGGGGGAAGTCAGCTATGATCAGCTGATTGATCTTTACCAATCCTGCCGACAGACCCATCAAAGTCGCCGGGAGTTTCTGCTGCAGGCAGCAAAGATTCCCGGTATTTATGTTCCCCGCTTTTATGAACCTTCCTATGGGGCAGACGGAACGCTGGAGGCCTTTCGCCCTCTTGTGGACGGAGTGCCGGAACGGATCAAGCGTCAGGTGGTTCCAAAGATGGATTCCGTTTCGTTTATCAACGATCCGCTTGTCCCCTTTATTCGGGTGACGCAGGATCGCACGGTGCTGGAATTGATGCGCGGCTGCATCCGAGGCTGCCGCTTCTGTCAGGCTGGGATGGTATACCGGCCCAAGCGGGAGCATTCTCTTGAATATCTGAAGCAGTGTGCAGAGAAGCTTTTACAAATCACCGGAAACGAAGAAATCTCCTTAAGCTCCTTAAGCTCCAGTGACTACTCAAGGCTCGGGGCATTTCTGGATTACCTGATCGAATACACGCGGGAGAGAAAAATTAATATTTCTCTCCCCTCCCTCCGGATCGATGCCTTTTCCTTGGATGTCATGAGCCGGATTCAGGATGTCAAAAAAAGCTCACTCACCTTCGCGCCGGAAGCAGGAACTCAGCGTCTCCGGGATGTGATCAATAAAGGTATCACGGAGGAGGACATTCTTAAGGGCTCTCTGCGCGCCTTTCGCGGGGGCTGGAGCAAGGTGAAATTTTACTTTATGCTGGGGCTTCCCACCGAGACGGAGGCGGATCGCCGCGGAATTCCGGAGCTCTGTGAGCAGGTGGCAACGCTCTATTACGAGGAAATTCCGAAAGAACAGCGGAACGGAAGAGTGCAGATTTCCGCCAGTTCTTCCTTTTTCGTTCCGAAGCCCTTTACGCCGTTTCAGTGGGCGAAGATGTGCAAAAAGGAAGAATATCTGGAACGCGCTCGCTTTGTTAAAGAATGTTTTAAGGAACAGAAGAACTGGAAGAGCCTTCGTTACCAGTACCATGACGCCGACACTACGATCCTGGAGGGCGTCTTTGCCCGGGGAGATCGGAGAGTGTCTGCCGTGATTGAGGAGGCCTACCGACGCGGTGCACTCTATGATTCCTGGACGGAATTTTTTGACAACGAACGTTGGATGGCCTGCTTTCGTGACTGCGGCATTGACCCGGAATTTTACACCATGCGGGAGCGGGATACGGAGGAACTGCTTCCTTGGGATTTCATTGACTGCGGTATCAGCAAGGAATTTTTGAAGAGGGAGTGGCGCGCTGCCCTGGAGGAAAGAGTGACACCCAATTGCCAGGAACAGTGCTCTGCCTGCGGCGCAGCGAGATATCGGGGAGGAATCTGCTTTGAAGGTAAGGGTTAAGTACGCAAAGCGCGGAAACCTGCGCTTCGTGGGACATCTTGATATGATGCGGTATTTTCAGAAAGCAAATCGGAGAGCTGCCCTTCCAATTGCGTATTCCGAGGGCTTTTCGCCGCACCAGATCATGTCGTTTGCCGCCCCCCTCGGAATGGGGCTTGAGAGTATCGCCGAATACTTTGATATTCGTCTGACTGACGAAGGAGCAGAGACGATTTCATCGTCGGAGGCCATCCGAAGCCTGAATGCACAGATGGCGGAGGGAATTGAGATTCTGAGCTTTCTTCGCATTCCGGATGATGCAAAAAACTGTATGTCCATCGTACACGCCGCAGACTACACGCTGACCTTCCTGGAAAAAGCCGTGCCGGAAGAGAGCAGGACAGGAAAAGCAGAACTGTCCGAAGGGGAAACAGAAGAGAGCAGGATGGGAAAAACAAAGCTGTCCGAAGCAGTCGCAGAGGAGGGCGGGGAATCTGATCAGAGCCGGGCGCTGGCAGCAGCCGTAGAGGAACTCCTGGCATGTCCGGAACTTCTCGTCACCAAAAAAGGGAAAAAAGGCAATTTGAGAGAAATTGATATCCGCCCCATGATCCTTCAGCTTTACGCCGATCAGATGACACTATCCATGCGAATCGCACAGGGAAGCGAAGCAAACCTGAAGCCGGAGCTTTTGGTGCGTGCTCTTCTTTCAACCGCATCCGGACGCGTACTGAGTGATCTTCGGTTCCGCATTCTTCGAACAGAACTGTATGATGCGGAAATGAACAGCCTTGAGAGTTATGGTGAGCAAATTGAATAAGCTGATTCTTGCGTCCTTTCGCGGCGGCATTCTGAGCGCCTCGGTCCGGAATGGAGTGATTGTCCAATTGAATTTCGAGTGCGGTCACAGCTCTCTGGTGGGAAATCTTTACGCTGCAAAGGTCAAAAAAATACAGAGAAATCTGGAGGCCGCCTTTCTCGATATCGGGGAGGCGCTTCCTGCCTATTATGCCTACGGCTTCGGTCCCAATCCCGTCTATCTGGATTCCGCGCCGCATCCTGCGCTGCGGGGAGGAGATGAGATTCTCGTCCGGATCAAAAAGGATGCACAAAAAACAAAAGGCCCCACCGCCGTTTCGGACTTTCCCGAGCGAACGGATCCGGAGTTTATCCGCCGGGCCGCATTTCGAAAGGCGCCCGGTTGCATCAAGCGTGCGGATCCATTCTGGAAGAAGCTGGCAGTCGAATGGAGTGAAGAGCTTCTAAATCTCTGCCCCCGGGAGGAGACCGCAGAGAAGAAATCGGCGCAGACCGGAGCTTCGGCGGAGAATGCGGACCCTGAATATGAGGTGATCACAGATATCCCGGAAATTTACCGGGAGTTGACCGGAGAAGATCCGGAGGAAGCCGAGTCATATGCGAAGAGACTTCCCACCCCATTTCGCCGGGAGCCGACCCTCCGGAGGATGCAGCATTCCTCTCTGCCGGTGCGCTTTTACGCAGATTCCCACATTCCTCTCTCCGCCCTTTGGTCTCTGGAAACGGCGGTGAAAGAGGCAACGAACCGAAAAGTCTGGTTAAAAAGCGGCGGCTATCTGGTGATTGATCCTGTGGAAGCGATGACAGTGATCGATGTGAACAGTGGAAAAAATATCCGGGGCGGGGGGAAGGAACAGCTGATTCTAAAAACTGATGAAGAAGCGGCAGTTGAGGTGATGCGGCAGCTTCGCCTTCGGAATCTGTCCGGCATTGTGATTGTCGACTTTATCGATCTTAGGGCTTCGGAAGATCGGCAGCTCCTCCTAAAACAGCTTCGACGGCTGGCATCCCTCGATCCGATGAAAACGACGGTTGTAGATATAACCAAGCTGAATCTGGTAGAGATCATACGACAGAAGAGCGGAAAAACACTGTCTGATCAGCTTCGAAGTTCTCTTTAATTTTCCGCACTTTTCCTTGACATTCCGTCTCAACTGGGATATAGTTACGGGGTATGCCGCACAATAGGGCTTAAGTTCCGGATTTCAACAGCTCCGGACGCCTACATTGGCGAGTAATGATAGAAGGAGGTACCATATGTACGCAATTATTGCTACCGGCGGAAAGCAGTATAAGGTATCAGAGGGCGATATCATTAAGGTTGAAAAACTCGGAGTTGATGCAGGACAGACTGTCACATTTGATCAGGTTCTGGCTGTCAGCAACGGAGAGCTTGCAATCGGCGCTCCCACTGTTTCCGGAGCGACCGTAAGCGCAACTGTTCTGAGAGAGGCGAAGGACAGAAAGATTATCGTTTACAAGTATAAGCCCAAAAAAGGCTATCACAAGAAAAACGGTCACAGACAGCTTTATACGCAGGTCAAGATCGACAAGATCAATGCCTGAACGGCGCACCCGTAAAAGACAAGTACAGCTATGATTCGGATACGGGTTTTAAAAAATGCACAGGCTGTGCCGGTCGGTCTTCGTTCCGGGGGACATGCCGGATACGATCAATCGGGATTTGACATCATCTGTTCTGCCGTTTCCGTGCTGGAACAGAATCTTGCGAATTCCGTTCACGCGCTGACCGATGCGCGTTTCACCTGTGAAATAGATGAGAAAACAGGGACCTTTCTGTTTCAGCTCATCGACCAGAATGATGAAAAAGCCGGGCTTCTGCTGGCCTCCTGCCTACTCGGGCTGGAAGCGGTTCAGGAAGCGTATGGCAATGACTATTTGACGATCACAGATCAGGAGGTGTAATGATGCTGTTCACAATGAACCTTCAGCTGCATGCTCATAAAAAGGGCGTCGGTTCCACCAAGAACGGACGTGACTCCGAGTCCAAGCGCCTCGGCGCGAAGAGAGCGGACGGACAGTTTGTCCTCGCCGGAAATATTCTTTACAGACAGCGGGGGACGCATATTCATCCGGGAAACAATGTGGGAATCGGAAGAGATGATACCCTCTTCGCCAAGGCGGACGGTGTTGTCAGATTTGAGAGATGGGGCAAGTACCGCAAGAAGGTTTCCGTCTATCCGAAGGCGGAGATGACTGCTGCGGCGGAATGATGGAGTTTCGGCTTTGCAGCCGAATAGAAAAGACAGGCGGCCGGGCTTCATACTGTAGAGTATGAAGCCCGTTCTCAATTTTCTGTGCGTTTCAAAGAGATCTATCCACGCGTTAGGAAGGTCTATGCACACCTTGGAGGTTGTCTATCCACGCCTTAGAGGGGGTTTATGTATGCGTGCTTTAAGAGGTCTGTTCACGACCTTAGCGGTTGTCTATACGCGCTTCATATAGAGCCCCCATGCCATGCTTCAGGGAAGGTCTATGTGAGCTTCCAGGAATGTCTATGCGCGCTTCATAGAAGTTGGGAGCTGAGACTCCAAGTGAAACCAATGAAACAAACCGGAAGCCGGAAGAATCGAATGCCGGCATGAGAACCGGTTCGACAGGCAGAGACTCAAGAAGAAGAAAGCGGGAACTATGTTCACAGACAGTGCAAAAATAGTAATACAGTCCGGCAAGGGCGGTGACGGACATGTCAGCTTCCGCAGGGAGCTGTTTGTTCCGGCCGGCGGTCCGGACGGCGGGGATGGAGGCAAAGGCGGAGATATCATTTTTGAAGTCTATGACGGTCTGAATACACTGGCCGATTTTCGACACATCCGAAAATATGCGGCTCAAAACGGCGAGCCGGGTGGAAAACGGCGCTGCCATGGTTCAAATGGTGCGGATCTTGTGATTCGTGTGCCGGAAGGAACCGTCATCCGGGACGACGAAAGCGGAAAGATAATTGCGGATATGTCCGGCGAAAATCGTCGAATGGTGCTGCTTCGCGGTGGAAGGGGCGGTATCGGAAACATGCATTTTGCCACTTCTACGATGCAGGCGCCGAATTACGCGAAGCCCGGGCAGCCGGGAAAGAGTCTGTGTGTCCGCCTGGAATTGAAGGTGATTGCAGATGTGGGGCTGGTGGGCTTCCCAAACGTCGGAAAATCCACCTTGCTGAGCCGGGTTTCCAATGCAAAGCCGGAGATTGCAAACTACCATTTTACAACGCTGAAGCCTCACCTTGGTGTTGTGGAACTCGGCATCGGGGAGAGCTTTGTCATGGCTGATCTTCCCGGATTGATCGAAGGTGCATCAGAAGGCGTTGGACTCGGCTACCATTTCTTAAAGCATGTGGAGCGAACCAAAGTACTGGTTCATGTGGTGGATGCGGCCTCTGTCGAAGGTCGAGATCCGGTTGAGGACGTAAAAAAGATACGGGAGGAGCTGGGAAAATATGAAAAGAGTCTGCTCCTGAAGCCGCAGCTCATCGCCGCGAATAAAATTGACAGCATCATCCCAAACGAAGAGGGGGAGGATCCGATTGCGCGGCTTCGCGCTGCATTCTCTCCGGAGCTTCCGGTCTATCCGATTTCCGGTGTCACCGGGGCGGGAATCCGGGAGCTGGAATATGCACTCCTGAATCTGTTGAAACAGACGGATCGAAAGCCCACTGTATTTGAACCGGAGATGGAAATCAGCTATACATCGGATCAGGAGCTTCCCTACACTGTCGTGCGGGAAAAGGAGCATCTCTTTGTAGTAGAAGGACCCCGGGTTGAAAAGATGCTGGGCTACACGAATCTTGAGTCGGAAAAGGGATTTGATTTCTTCCAGAAATTTCTACGGGAGCAGGGAATCCTGAAGAAGCTGGAGCAGGCCGGGATTCAGGAGGGCGACACCGTGCGCATGTACGGGCATGAATTTGACTACTACAAGTAAAATCCTTCGAGTCAATTGTTATACAAGTCAATTGGAATCTGACCATGTTATCACAAACCCTTGCAGGTAAGGAGTGCCATGAACAGCAGACAACGCGCATATTTAAAAGGAATTGCCATGACGACCGATCCGATTTTCCAGATCGGAAAGTCAGGTCTCACACCGGAAATCACTCATGCGGTAGAAGAGGCCTTCCATAGGAGAGAACTAATTAAAATCTCTGTCCTTCAGAATTGCCTGGATCAGCCCGGAGATATGGCGCAAATGTTGTCGGAGCGCACACACAGTGAGATTGTGCAGGTAATCGGGAAAAAGATCATCCTGTACCGCCCGGCAAAAGAGGAAAAGGACAGAATCCTCATTCTACCGAAGTAAACTCTTTGGAGGAGCCATGCAAAAAGTAGCGATTCTCGGCGGAACCTTCAACCCGATCCACAACGGTCATATCAAACTGGCTGAAAATGCGCTGATGCAGTTTCAGCTGGATTCCTGCTGGTTTATGCCTGCCCCGAATCCTCCACACAAGCTGGGGATGGAGATAGCCGATTACGCGGATCGTTTGGCTATGATACGCCTGGCAATCGCCCCGTACCGGCAGTTTGAAGTGTCCGATTTTGAGTCCCACCGCCAGGGGGCCTCCTATACTGCGGATACACTGAGGCAGCTGACTGCACTGTATCCGGATATCCGTTTTCTCTTTTTGGTCGGAGCAGACTCCTTTTATGAAATCGAAAGCTGGCGATGCCCGGAAACCATTCTGGAACTGGCGGAGCTCATTGTCGCAGATCGGGATTACGCCAGTCATCACAGCACCCTGGAAGAGCACGCACAGATGCTGCGAAACAGGTACCGCGCACGGATTCATTTTATTCATGCGGAGGAAGTGGACATTTCCTCTGCCGAAATTCGCCGCATCCTTCAAACCGGGCGAAGAGGAGCAGAGCGCATGATCCCCGAATCTGTCTACGCTTATATAAAAGAGTGTCATCTATATGGACAATAGTAAAAGAGTATCATCTACATGGACAATAGCATAATGAAAGAACAAAATAAGAACATTCAAAATCCGGATCAAGAGCTCTGGGACAGAGCGGCGATTGATAAGATACGCAAAAAGCTGGAAAAAAATCTCAGTGCCAAACGGTACCAGCACACACTTGGTGTGGCCTACACAGCTGCCTGTCTCGCGATGCGCTGGCAGGCGGATCCGGTTCGGGCAGAGATCGCCGGACTGCTGCATGACTGTGCAAAGGAGTACGGCGAGAAGGAGCTTCTGTCCCTTGGGGAAACATTCAGTATTACCTTTTCTGACGCGGAGCGGGCTGCGCCCCAGGTGCTGCACGCAGTGGTAGGACCTGGGGTAGCCCAGCGTAAGTATGGTGTGCGGGATGCGGACATCCTGTCTGCGATCCGCTGGCACACGACGGGAAAAGCAGACATGACTCTCCTGGAGCAGATTGTGTTTACAGCCGATTATATCGAACCCAATCGCGATCGCGCATCAGATCTGGATGAAATGCGCGCCCTTGCTTTTCAGGATCTGGACGAATGTGTGTACCGAATCACCGACCACACCCTGGCATATTTAGAGCAAAAGGGGATTCCGGCGGATCCCATGACAGAGCAGTGCTATCTTTGGTTAAAGGAGAAAAAAGATGACAACTCAGGAACTGGTGAAAATTGCAGTCAATGTGATGGAAGAGAAGCAGGGATCCGAAATCAAAGTCATTGATATTTCAAAAATCTCTGTTATTGCCGACTATTTTATTCTGGTGAGCGGCTCCAGCCAGAGACAGACACAGGCAATTGCAGATGAGATCGAAAGAAAACTGTCAGACCTGTCGATCTGCCCAAAACAGAAGGAGGGGTATGCAGGCGGCGCATGGATCCTGCTTGATTATCAGGACGTGGTCATCCACATTTTTAACAGCGAGGACAGGAGATTTTACAATTTGGAGCGAATCTGGACCGATGGCGTGACAGTGGATACAAAGCAGCTTTAACAGCTGCTTTTTTCATTCTGTTTATCAGGAATATCAGAGGCTCTATATCAGACGCAGGAGACCGACCGCCCTCCCCAGGATTGAGACCTCCGGCACGATAATCGGATCCATCGCATCATTTTCCGGCTGAAGCCGATAGTGACCCTTTTCCTTATAAAAGCGCTTGACCGTTGCGCCGTCTTCGACCATGGCTACCACAATTTGTCCGTTCATCGCATAGGATTGTTTCGCGACGATAAGATCATCTCCATCCAAAATCCCGGCATTCATCATAGAATCTCCGTGTACCTTCAGTATAAACGTCTCCTGATTCGGAAGCATATCCACGGGAAGGGGAAAATAATCCACGATATTTTGCTCAGCCAGGATTGGCTCTCCCGCCGCGACCTGACCGACAATGGGAACATTGACCAGTTCTCTTCGCGGAAAATTGAAGGTTTCATCCAAAATCTCAATAGTGCGCGGCTTTGTGGGATCCCGCCGAATGCAACCGTTCCGTTCCAGCGCTTCCAGATGTGCGTGCACCGAGGAAGTGGAGCGAAGATGTACCGCTTCGCAAATTTCCCGAACAGCGGGCGGATAGCCCTTTTCCAAAATGGTACGCTTGATATAATCAAGAATTTCCAGCTGCTTTCCGCTTGGTTTGGTGCGTGACATAGGATTTCCTCCCGGTAATCATTATGAACTGGTTTCATCATAGCACATACGTTCGATTGATGCAAACCTTTGTTCGAAAACCTGTTGACAAACGTATGTTCGTGCAGTATGATGCATTCAGAACAAACGTTCGATTTCAGGGAAGGAGAGCCGGAATCAATTGGAAGAAAGAAGCGCACGCAATCTGACAAAGAGGAGAAGAGCCGAAACAGGAATCATTTTTCGGTGTTTGCTGATGACGGTGCTATTTTTAATTGTGTCAATTCTATTTTTTGAGAAGGCATCCGTCATTGCACAGGCAGGTGGGAAAAGGACAGGAGCCGCACAGACTGTTTGTTATCGAAGCATCAAGTTGGATGCCGATGACAGCCTGGAGAAGCTGGCCATGCAATACAATGAGCAGGAAATTCAGAGCAATGAGCAGTACATTGAAATTGTTCGAGATTTGAATCAGATGCAGGGCGAAGCACTCCGTCCGGGCTGCTACCTGACCGTCGTATACTATCCGTAATATTCTCTGTCATGTTTCCTTCTCGGCTTCCGCATCACCCGGATTCCCCCGCGGCTCCCTTTTCACTCATTCCGCCAGCCACCTTCCGCGATTTTATTCCGACTCGGATTCTATTCTGAATCAGCCAAGCAGACAAGTTCTCCCGCAATTTTATTCTCACTTTACATTCAGTCAGTGTTCTCCCGCAGTTTCACTTTATTCCTTGCGCTACGTCTGCGGTCCTCCTGAATGGCTGCGTAGTGCTTTCTGGTGGTGTTAACATCGCTGTGTCCCAGTACGTCGGCAACCAGATAGATATCACCGGTTTCGCGATACAAATTGGTTCCGTAGGTACTTCGCAGCTTGTGCGGTGTGATTCTTTTGAGCGGTGCTGCGATCTGTGCATACTTTTTTACCAGATTTTCAATGCTTCGAACATTCATTCTCCGATTTTGCAGCGATAGAAAAAGTGCGTCCTGATCCCCCTCCCGGGCATCCAGATCCTTCCGTTCCTCCATGTAATTGAGCAGTGCCTCCTCAACCTCATCTCCAAAATACACAATTTGATCTTTTCCTCCCTTTCGGTGGACCAAGATTCCTCCGTTTTTAAAATCCACATCTGAGAGATTCAGTCCCACACATTCGGAAACCCGAATTCCGGTTCCCAGCAGAAGCGTGAACAGAGCGAGATCTCGAAGCTTCGTTTTTTCATGATAGGCTTTTTGACGGGCTGTCAGTTTTTCGCCTGTCTCAACAAGATCCAGCATTGTGGCAACTTCATCGATATCCAGGCGGATAATTTCATGTTCATGCAGGCGCGGCATCAGTACCCTGGCCGCAGGATTGTTTTCCAGCATCTCTTTTTGATACAGATATTTATAAAAGCTTTTCAAAGAACAAATTTTTCTTTTGATTCCGGTTTCCTGATTCAGCACACCTGTTCCGCTGTCATCTGTACGGTATTTCAGATACTCCATATATTCCTCAAGATCTGTCGCGGAGAGAGCAGCAAGCATATCCAGAGAGATATTTTTGATTTCTCCGCAGCTGGCAATAGTGGGATTCACCTGCATCAGGTACTGAAAAAAAATTCGAAGGTCATAGGCATAGGCGATCCGTGTTCGGGATTGGGTGCGGGGTTCAATTCCCCGAAAGTAGGTTTTACAGTAGTCCGGAAGTTCACTCAAAAGCGCACGAAGACGAAAAATATTCTCCTGATCCAGTTTTGTGTGGTAAGATGGCCTTTTTCCGGTTTTTCCTGTCATGAGGCATCCTCCTTATCATAAGAGTCTTAACTATTCGTTAAACAAGTGTTTCGCGAATAGTTAAGTCTTTACCATAATAATCTCCCGCTTGACATTTTGCAAGCAGAATCCGTCCCAACGATTTTTCCTGTCATGAGAACAGTTCCTTATCATAATCATAAGGAATGTACGGTTTTATATCTGGTTTTATATCTGGCTTTATTTCCTTCCTGTTTTTTTAACAATATAATCGCTGATATTCTTGACGGAATTACTGGCTCTGTAATCAGCATTATCATATAAAAACTGATGCAGTCGAACAACGTTGGATTCCATCGTGATTGGGATGACGCAGTCCTTCCGCTCAATCCATACAGTATCCTTGTCAAAGGGAAATCCTACGCTTTCCGTCAGATGATAATGCTTAATCCCCTTGGCATAAATCAGAAGGTCATTGATGCCGATACTGGTTTTTGTTTCCGGAAGCACCGAGTTTACAAGTTCCAGCCGCTTCTTTGTATCCGCAGCACGAATTTTATCCATCAGAAGAGAAACCACCTTGCGCTGTCGCTCCGTGCGTTTAAAATCGCTGTCCATGAGCCGAAGCCTCGCGTAGGCAACTGCCTGTACCCCATCCAAATGATTCATCCCGGCGTGCTTTAACTGGACAGATCCGATCCCCGTTGATTTTACGGTCTCTGTGATAAAAGAATTGATATATCGGAATTCCTCTTTGGTAATCTCCAGATCGATTCCATCCATGATATTGATGCTGTCAATCACCGCCTTCCAGTTGAAGGTGATAAAGTCATCCGGCTCAATGTCCAGATTGTACTTGATCGTCCAAAGCGCCTGCTCCGGTCCCCCCTTAAAGTAGGCTTCATTGAATTTGTGCCGTTTTCCCTCAGGGCTGATCTGCACAAAGGTATCGCGATAAATGGAGCAGATTTTAATATCTCCGGTCTGCTTATTTAGGGATACCAGCATATTGACATCCGAGAGCGCCTCTGCTCCCAGCGCCCCGTCTCTGGAATCTACGCCGAATACTGCAACTGTATAGTATCCGTTCTGATGCGTATCTCCTGAAAAGTAGAGGCTCTTAACACCCCAAAGAAGCAAAAAGACCATCACACATGTAAACAGACGGGGCAGAAATCTTTTTTTTCTCTTCCTTCTCTGTACTTCCTTCTCTGCACGAACGGTTTTATGCGGAGACCGCTTCCCCGGATGTACATCCGAGTGCAAGTGATCCGATCCTTCCGGCGTGCAGTACCGTGCCCTGGATTCGGTTTGATTCCCACCGTTTCCCTTTTCGATCCCTTCTCCGGCTGCGCGCTGCTTTTTTTCCACCTTGCGCCGTGTCTCATCCTGTATCTTTCTTAGGCGCTCCAGATCCCGTAAAAACTTTTCTTTTTTTGCCTGTTCTCCGAAATCGTTCGATGGCTTTCCCCGGCTCAAGTCAATGTTGAAAAAATCCCGTTCATCTGACTGCATGATGCAAAGGACCCCCTTTTTTAACAAAAAGAAGGATGCCCGGCGCGCACAACCGGCAGCGCGGAACATCCCTCAGCTTTTTTGATGTCCGATGTCAATACAAATAGCCTTGCCTTGGAGCTTTGCAATGGCGGACAGCATCTGATTGCTCTCACTCGATGGTCTTCATACGATTGCCTTCATCCGATTGCTTTGAAGCTCGAACGCATTTCTCTTTTTCAGCAAAGGTCAAAATCATGTCAACGGTGCCCTCCAGTCCCAACCTGCTGCTGTTGATGCAGAGATCGTAGCTTCTGGAATCTCCCCACCTCTTATTGGAGTAATAGTTGTAATAGCTGGATCTCCGTTTGTCCGTTTTCAGCATGATTTCTCGCGCCTTGTCAGGCGACACACCATTCTTTTTCTCAATGCGGGCGAGCCTGTCCTCCTCATCCGCGCTGACAAACACACTGACAACACCGGGAACCCCTGCGAGCGCGTAGTCGGCACAGCGCCCGACGATGATACAGGATTCTGACTTGGCCAGATTTCGAATGCTGTCAAACTGCGCGAGAAAAATTTTCTGGTTAATCGGCATATCCACATAGGGCGAGGAGGAATAGCCCAAAGAATACGTGTCCATGACCAGGGAGTAGAGAAAACTGCTGGTCGGCTTTTCATCATTGTGTTCCAACAGTTCTTTGCACAGTCCGCTCTCTTTTGACGCGCGATCCAAAAGCTCCTTCCCGTAGCATTTAACACCGAGTCGTTCCGCCAGCATCTCCCCGATTCTTCTTCCACCGCTTCCGGTCTGACGTCCAAGGGTAATAATCAGTTTTTCTCCCATATGACACCTCCTTTTCATTTCACACCCTGCTGTCTTCTCTTGATATTTCCCATTTCCTTTTACTTGAGAATCCAGTCTTTGATATCCGACCTTTGATCTCTGGTCTCTGATCTTTGATCTCTGGTCTCTGATCTTTGGTATCCCGTCTCTGGTCTCTGATCTCTGATCTTTGATATTCGGTCTCTGGTCTCTGCTTGGTAGTATGATTGTATCATTTTAAGCAAAAAAGGTAAATCTCTCAAAGAATTTTAAGAAGCCGTTCAAAATAGTCAGGAAGCGGTGCTGTAAATTCCATATATTGTCCACTCCGGGGATGTACAAAACCGAGCACCATGGCATGCAGTGTCTGTCCCTCAAGCCTCATTGGATTCTTTTTGGAGCCATAGACCGTGTCTCCGAGCAGCGGATGTCCGATAGAAGCCATATGCACGCGAATCTGGTGTGTTCTTCCGGTCTCAAGCCTACACTCCACATAGCTCGCATTGACAAATCGCTGCAGCACTCTGTAATGCGTGACCGCCGGTTTTCCCTTTTCCATTCCGGCTTTCATCCGCTTCCGCTCTGCAGGATCCCTTGCGATTGGCGCATCAATGCTTCCCTCTTCTTCTGAAATCACGCCATGCACAATCGCCCGGTAACGGCGTGTGATGCTGTGTGCTTTCAGCTGAGCTGCGATGGCATGATGCGCCATGTCATTCTTACAGGCGATCATGACGCCGGTCGTATCCCGATCGATCCGGTGGACGATCCCCGGCCGCAGAACGCCGTTGATTCCTGACAGGCTGGAACCACAGTGGAACAAGAGCGCATTGACCAAGGTGCCGCTGCTATGCCCCGCCGCTGGGTGAACCACCATTCCCTTCGGCTTGTTGATCACAATGAGATCGGAATCCTCGTAAAGAATCTCCAGGGGAATGCGCTCCGGAAGAATCTCCAATTCCTTCGGCTCCGGAATCGACACCTCGACAGCATCTGTTTTCCGAAGCTTATATCCGGCTTTCACCCGCGTGTCATTCACCTGCACATCTCCACCTTCAATCAGCCTTTGCAGGTGAGAGCGTGTCATGTTCGAAAGATGCTCTGTCAGAAAAACATCGAGTCGCTTCCCCCGATCCTCGTCCTGTATCTCATACTGCTCTTTCATCTTCTTTTTAAGCTTCCCTTATTTAGGCTTTCTTTATTTAGGCTTTCTTTATTTAGGCTTCCTTTATCAGGCTTCCTTTATCAGGCTTCCTTTATTTAAGCTTTCTTTATTTAAGCTTCCTTTATCAGACTTCCTTTATTTAAGCTTCTTTTTTTCTGTTCTGTTTTCCTGCTCTTTTTGATTCCTCGCGCTGCCATGGGCATCCGAAGCAGTCGGGCAAACGGTGGAACTTGAAAGAAATGCAAAATCCCCGTCCCGGTAGAACCACAGAATGAGGATCATGAGGAGCCCGGTACCGCAGGTCACAAAAATATCTGCCACATTAAATACAGGAAAATCAATCGGGACAAAGTAAATAAAATCCACTACTGACTGCCTCACAACACGGTCAATCAGATTGCCGATGGCACCGGATACAATCATTGCCAGTGCCAAAAGGAATCCATTATATTTTTTCTCTGCCGGAGTCTTGATTGTCACCGTGAGAATCAAAAGGCAAACAACTGCTGTGATTCCGTAAAAAAAGACCATATGCCCCTGCAATATACCAAATGCTGCTCCGCGGTTTTCAATTCGGCAGAATTCCAGAACACCGGGAATCAGCGGAATATGCTCGTAAGCCCTGAATGCGTTCAGCGCAAGCCGTTTGGTCCACTGATCGGCTGCGACGGAGGCCGCAACCAGCAAGAGAAACCATGCGATCTGGCTTCGTTTTTTTTGAGCGCTGTTTCTTTGATCTCTCAGTGACCCGCTTTCACGCTTTTCTTCTGTTGTCATCACCCTTGTTCTCCCTTATTTCGTTCTGCCTGCGAATGGCGTAACTTTCGCTCTTCCTTTGAACGGTACAACTTCCGCTCCACCTTTGAACGGCACCGCTTCTGTTCTGCCTGCGAACGGTGCATCTTCCGCTCCGCCTTTGAACGGTACAACTTCCGCTCCACCTTTGAACAGCACCGCTTCCGTTCTGCCTGCGAACGGTGCATCTTCCGCTCCGCTCCTCCAGGCTTCTCCTCCCGTCCTTACACTTCTCTTCCACGTTTTGTTTTCTCTTCCGCCGGGTTCTCCATGGGATCTGCAGCTTCTTAGGATCCACAGTTTGATAGAATCCATGTTTCATAGAAACCGCATCGACAAGTCCTGCTACGAATACAATTCAATCCGCACGAAAAGGCGTCCGTTCCTTGTCGTTCGAATCCCGGGAAGTAACCGGAAGCGCCCCTTTCCCCGAACCGACAGGATATCCCCTTCCTTTAAGGTCCTGTCTGCACCAGACTGAAGTGAGGAATTGACAAACACCCTTCCGGTCATCACCAGTTCCTTTGCACGAGATCGCGATATTCGATAGACAGCTCCCAGCATCGCATCGATTCGAAGAGATGCAGTGTTGACATCGTATTCCTTCGTGTTCACGCCCGGACAGAGCTGTTCAGGAGAAACCTCCTCTGCGGTGACCGGTGTGTGCCGCACCATATGCAGATTTTCACGAATGTAGGCAGAAACCTTTGAAAGCACAATGACATAAGCGGTCTGTTCCGGTACCAGGATGTCGCCGATCATCTCTCTCCGGATGCTCAGGTGCATCAGTGCTCCGAGAAAATCCCGGTGAGAAAGTGTTTCTGCAAATTTGGGGGAGGATGGGGAAAGAGCAAGAAAGGAAAAAACCGAATCCGGAATGTTTTCTAAATAGGGGGGCAAAAAACAAACGATTCTGCGCTCTGCACCCTCGAATCCTCCGGACAGAACCTGTTGCACGTCCCCGGTCGGGAGATGCATCGTTTGCAGAACCGCTTGCTCCTCTGCATTTAAAAATAAGGAATGTGTCGGGATACCCCGATTGCGGCAGGTCTCACACAGCTCCTCAATTCGCTTCTTAAAAAATGCTTCTTCTTTTCCCGTCATGACTTCCAAGACATGTGCGTTCAGACCCGCATATTCAGACCTGAAACATCCAGAGATCCCGCCGTGCTCAAAATGTCCTGAAATTCCCCGGAGAGATTGACATTGGCCGGTGTAATGATAAAAATGTAATTGGAAATTTTCTGAAGCTTTCCATTCATGCTGTAGGTGGCGCCGGAGGTGAAATCAATGATACGCTGAGCGACTTCCGTATTGATTCCCTCCACATTCAGCACCACTGCCTTCCCGGCCAGCAGGTCGTCCACAATCTCCTTTGCATCATCAAATACAGTCGGCTTTACCAGTGCGACTTCAAGACCTTCGGAACGCTTCACCGGGATCACACGGCGAGGCTGGAACAGACGGGATTTCGACCCTGCTTCCCGCGCTTCCTCACTGTTTCGGCGTTTGAAGCTGGGAGGTCTGTGTTCGCTTTCCTCCTCCTCATAATCATCATCCCCGTCATAATAATAATCGTCGTCATCCTCATCACTGTGGATTCTCATACGATCAAATAAATCACTAAAAAAACTCATTCTCCTCGTTCTCCAATCTGTCTTGTTCCAAAGATCCCGGTTCCGATCCGAACCAGTGTTGCCCCTTCTTCAATTGCCACGCAATAATCCCCGGTCATTCCCATGGAAAGGATATTCATAGCCATATTATCTGCGTATTTACATTTTATGTCAATGGACAATTCCTTCAATCTGCGGAAAACCCCCCGGTTCTGCTCAGGATCAGAGACAATCGGGGCGACCGTCATCAGCCCTCTGATTTTCAAATTTTTGTATTGGTGCAGGCGATTCAGAATCTTTGAAATTTCATCGATATAAAAACCGTATTTGCTGCTTTCCTCCGCAACATTGATCTCCAGAAGGCCGTTGACAAGGATTTGCTTCTTTCTTGCCTCGAAATCAATGGTGTCGGCAAGCTTCAGAGAATCGATGGAATGAATCAGGACTGTCTTATCGATGACTGCTCGCACCTTGTTGGTCTGAAGATGACCGATGAGATGCCAGCGAATGTCCTGCGGAAGCTGTGCTTCTTTCTCAAGCAGCTCCTTCACCCGATTTTCTCCGAATTCTCGCTGTCCAAGGAGATAGGCCTCCCGGATCCGTGCCGCCGGATTGGTCTTGCTGACAGCAATCAGGCTCACCTCATTGCGGCTTCGACCCGCACGCAGGCAGGCGGACTGAATGTTTGCTTCCACCTGCCGAAGATTTTCCCGGATTCCGGATTCCCGAACCGGCATTTCCTCCATTTTACTCTTTTCGTTATATTCTTCCGTCATAGCATCGGATCAGGCGTGCTGTCACTGATAGACCTGCTGCCCTTCCTTGCCCTCCTCTCCGTTTAAAAGAATGTGGTCATATACGTTTAAGCCGTACCGCGTCCCTCGTTTGATCGTGATATATTCTTCATTTTCATCGATGATATCAATTTGTTTGAATACGGCAAAGCCCTTATTGATATTATAGACGCCCTGCAGCTCTGCGGTCTCTCCGATCTGAAAGCGCTCCCCGCTCTGCGGCGCAATGAGATAATCTCCGGCATGGAATTCGGCGGTATCGGAGGCATCAAGATAGCAGGATGTGTCATTTTCATAAAAAATCTCAGCCGTCATAAAAACTGCTTTTGTTTCTGCCCCTTCCGGCACCTCCTTCAGGAAGCCTTCTTCGACTCCGTTTCCGCCATTGGTCAAATAATTCTTCGGCACCACGTAAAAACGCTTCTTCGTGAGAGAGCTTCTGGGAATTTTCAACCCATCCTCCCGTCCTGCATAGATTTGAAACTGAACGTAGCGATCGTTCAGAAAACGTACCATGTACTGGTGGAAGGTGAGCATCCCGAATGTAGTTCCGTCCGCCCCTTTGATCTGGCTGTAATCACCGGAAATCGTCAGGTCGTACGCTGGAAAGGCAATGCGAAGGCTGTTGTATTCCGACAACGCCTTCTGTATCTTCTCTGTCATGGGAAAGAGCAGCTGCCAGTCCTCGGAAGGAATGGTCTTGTACACCGGAGCCCCCTGCTCTACCAAAGAACCGGAACCGATGTAGACCGGCTTATACGACTCCGGTCGAAAGTCATTGGCAGTCAGCTGCTCCGCCGTTTTCTCCTCATAGGAATCCATATTAAAGGAGATGACTGCAGATTCCGGAGAAGTGCCCTGCACAAGCGAGATGCCCTGTGCTTTCAGGGTCTCATCCAACTGATCCAGAAGATGAATGCTGGTGTACTCGGAGAGGACGGAGCGAAGGGACTCCAGGCTGTTGTAGACCTCCTTGAATTGATCGCTTCGAAATCCTGCCGAAAACAGACTGAGCTTTGTCTTTAATTCCTTCAGATTCTGCTCACTCAACGCTTCCTTTTGATCTTCGCTTTCTTCCAGATACTTTTTCAGGTTACCTGTCTCATCCAGGGAATAGATCCGTGTCCCCACTGCGGCTCGCTTTCCGTCTCGAATGTAGTAATTTACATATCCGGAGGAAGGTGCGGTCTGCACATGCTCCGTCCTCAGGATCAGACCGGTCAGCTCCTTGTCATCGACCATCTCCCCCGTCTGCACCTCATAGAACCGAACCTTCTTTCTCCCCAGGTAAGAGGAGATGGAAAAGAGCAAGTAGATAAATAAAATAAGAAAGATAATCGTTCCGATATTAAGCTTTAGCGGGCGTCGATAGGAAATGACCTTGCGCGTATTCGATGCCACAATAAGACCTCCGTACCGCAACTCCAGGTATTGATCAAACAATCGCTCCGGGCAACGCTTCCGGTAAAAGATACGGACAGCTCAGAACTGAGCTGTCCGCTGTTTTATGGTTCATTCCGAGTCAAAGCGAGATGATGACATCCTTTTTCGCGTTCTCCGGAAGCTCAGAGGCATCGCGGGAAATACTTAAAACAAAACCGACTTTATACTTCTCTCCAATTTTTTCAAGAGAATCAATGACAGGAGTCAAGTCTCCGCTTTCCAGATTTGCCAGCTTCAAAAAGCTGTCTAAGAACATGGTTTCCAGATCGTGATCCTGAGAAATAATGCCGGAGATAAATCCAAGGAATCCATCGCTGCTCATAATATTGAACTCTGTGACGTTAATCAGACGAATCTTATTGCTGAGTTCATACATATGCTTGGAGCTTTTATCGAGATAAACAACAGAGCCTCTCGCGTCCTTAACAGCTGCATTTGCCATGTCCAGAAGCCGCTTGGTTTTGCCCTTTCCCTTGATGCCTGCAATAATCTGAACCATAGTCATGAACCTCCTTGACTTTATTTACTTATGTCCATTATACGGTAGCAAGTGTAAAAGTTCAATCCAAATGGGCAACTTTTTCCAGCAGCACATTCATCTCCCGATATAAGCTGTCATGATTGGCAGCCTTTAGAAGAATCGAATAAACGACGGATCCATCCTCCGTCCGGGAGGCCTGTGCCAGGCAGGCGCCGGCCGCCATTGTTGTTCCGGTCTTTCCGGCCAGCACCTGAAGTCCCGGCGGAAGCTGTGCTTTTCCATTCAGATAGTAATTGGTGCTCTCCCACTCCCTGCTCTGTTTCTCTCCGCTCTGATTCAGGTATTCTACCCGATATCGGGCGGTTCCCGCAAAAGCCGGAAACTGCCTGTTCTTCATCGCTTCATGCAGGATCAGATACAGGTCATAGGCATCTGTGTAGTGCCCCTCAGCCGTGAGTCCATGTGTGTTGGTGTAATGCGTGTGCACTGCACCGATTTGTTTCGCCTTCTCATTCATCAGCGCAACAAAACGCTCCTCCCCTCCGGCCACGTGCAGAGCAACCATGTTGGCCGCATCTGCGCCGGATTCGAGCATAAGACCGTAGAGCACCTGCTCCGCAGTGAGACGATCGCCCTCCTTGATTCCCGCCATGCTTGCATTGGGTTCGGAGACTCTTACCTCCGGTCCCGCCGTCCATACCTCCGAAAGATCCACATGCTCCAAGGCGACAAGGCAGGTCATGATCTTGGTTGTGCTGGCAGGATTCATCTTCTGAAATGCGTGCTTGGAAAAAATGGGATGCTCCTGTCCCTCTTCAATCAGCAGCCCGCTGTTCGCTCCGATTGTCTCTCCCTCTGAGCTCTCGTCCTCCTCCGATACGACGGCAAGGGAGGAGGCAAAGGGAGACAATGCCGACGAAGGAGCCGTTTCCCTTAACAGACATTCTGTCCGACCCCTGAGATCATAGCGATCCCGCAGAAGATCCCCGAAGCCGCGGTACCAAAGTCCCGCTGCAGACAATACCACTGCAAACAGCAGAAGCCACCGAAAAAAACCGCCGGAATGCGATCTTCTTCTTTTTCTTCTGCTCTTCCGTCGATCAGCCGACCGATACTCAATGCCTGTAATAATTTCTGAATTCAAAGTCTCCCCGCTCCATAGATTTAATCAGCAGCTCCGCCGTCGCAAGATTGGTTGCCACAGGAATGTTGTGGATATCGCAAAGCCTGAGGACATTACTGACATCAGGTTCATGGGGCTTCGGCTGAAGCGGATCGCGAAGAAAAATGACCAGGTCAATCTCGTTGGCTTCAATCTGTGCGCCCATCTGCTGTTCTCCTCCGAGGTGTCCGGCCAGATATTTGCGTATATTCAGATTGGTAACCTCCTCCACAAGCCGACCGGTCGTTCCGGTGGCATACAGCGTATGCTTGGAAAGGATGCCCCGATACGCGATACAGAAATTCTGCATCAGTTTTTTCTTTGCATCATGTGCGATTAATCCTATATTCATGGCTGAACCTCACTCTCTCTTCTATCCAAAATTGCCGTTTCGGCAATGATTGGTTCGTTCTGTTTCCGACTTGCATCGGCATTTCTTTTCAGGCCTCTTTCTCACCGTCGCAGCGTTCCCCGCCCGGAATTGTTCTCAGGAAAGCCGTAGTCTCTCACCAGATGATCCGTGCGCTGCAGCCCCACATTCAACACCAAACCGATCCCGGAGTAAAAGCTGAGGAGCGAGCTGACACCGTAGCTCACAAAGGGAAGCGTCAAACCGGTGTTTGGAAAGATTCCGGTTGCAACCGCAATGTTGCTGAAGCCCTGAAATGCAATCAGCGCGCCGATTCCTGTGCATAGCACCCTGCCCTCCGTTGACTTGCATTTTCCGGCGATATAAAAGCACTGATATACCACCACTGCGTACAGAGCAATGACCAGCAGGCATCCGAGAAAGCCAAGCTCCTCTCCGATTACGGCGAAGATAAAGTCTGTCTGTTCCTCCGCTAGGAAATTTCCGCTCTTCACGGAAGCCAGGGTATTGTTGTTGAGTCCCTTTCCAAACAGCTGCCCGGAGCCAATCGCCATAATGGAGTTGTTTTGCTGCCAATTGGCGTCCGCATACTGAGACGGATGCAAAAAAGCCTGAATCCGCCGCACCTGATAGTCCTCCAGGAAAGGAATCATTCCGTTTCGGAGCAGTACGGCAGATATTAACGCCACCGGAATGCCGATTCCGAAGGCAAGGCCGATCCAGCGGTAGCTCAGCCCGGCGACAAACAGCATCGCTGCAATGGCGATTGTCACCACAATGGTCGTGGAAAGATCCGGCTCCGAAAAAATCAAAGACAGCGGAATGGCGAACAACGCGGCAAAAATCAAAAGAAATCGCGGCTGATTGATCTCCTCCCTGTTTTTTCCCAGCAGCCAGGCGGCAAAAATCACAATGCCGATCTTTGCAAACTCCGACGGCTGTACCTGCCCAATCCCCGGAAGGACAATCCATCGCTTGGCACCGCCCACTATTTTGCCGTACACATCAACCAGCAGAAGGAGAACACAGCATGCCGCAAAAATCGGAACGGCATAGCGCAGAATTTTCTGGTGCGGAAGCAGGCAGAGCACCGCCATGGCAGAAAATCCGATGCAGGCACCCACCATCTGTCTGCCGACAATCGCCATATCCTGATTGGACGCGCTGTAAACTGCCATCAGACCGATTGCGTTCAGCCCCAGAACAGCAAAAAAAAGCGGAAAGGCGAATGATTTGTAGTGATAAGGCAAAATCATGGTTCACTCCTAAATTTTACAGGAAAACAGGAAATTTTTCCAGTTATTCGAGGAAAAACAGCAAAAATTTAGTCTATAATATTCACATTGCTGGCTCTTTGAGCGCCGGTCTTCAAGATATAGTCCAGACTGGTGTAGCCGAAGCAAAGGCGGTACACATCCTTTGAAATGGAGGCTGCGTTGGTTGAGGTGTAGCCGTACGGGATATTGACGGTCACCGCCACCTGCGGGTTTTCATAGGGACCGAAGGAGATAAAAAATGCGTGATTGGCGCGGCTCTTTGACTCCTGCGCGGTTCCGGTCTTACCGGCAATGTTAACCTCCAGGTCCTTAAAAAGCTTGCTGGGGGAACCGAATTCGACCACCTCCCGCATGCCCCGCTGCACCGTGTCCCAGTTTTCCTTTTGGATATGGATGGTGGCGTCAACCTTGGGCTCGTAACTTCGAATCGGCGTCCCCTCCCAATTTGTCACCCGATCCAAAATGGAGAGATCAAACACCGTTCCCCGATTGGCGAGGGTTGTGACATAGCGGGACAGCTGGACATTGGCAAAGGAATGCGTTCCCTGACCGATTGCCGACTGCTCCGGACTGGCATCCGATATCATGGGTTCATTTTCCATCAGCTCGATGCCGGACTTTTTCCCAAGCCCGAACATCTCCGCATACTTTCGAATTCGCTCCATGCCAAGCTTGGGATCGTACTCCCCCTTGGCATCCGTCGCCAGACGGTGCGCAATTTCCGCAAAGAAAAAGTTGCAGGAATTTCGGATTCCGGTGACCATCGTTTCCTCTCCGTGGCTTCCCGGATAAATCCAGCAGCGCATCGGCGGCGTAATTGCATCGTAGAGACCGGTACAATTCACCGTGTCATTGATCCCGATCACATGTTCCTCAAGCCCGGCCAGCGCCGTAATCGGCTTAAAGGTTGATCCGGGCGCCTTTCTCGCCTGCGTCGCATTGTTGTAGAGCGGCAGAGACTGATCCGCCAGCAGACGGTTGTAATACGCCACGTCCATGGTGTTGGTCAGACGGTTGTTGTCGTAGCCCGGATAAGATACCAGCGCTCGAACCTTTCCTGTGTGGATGTCCGTCACCACGCACCCCGCCGTGCAGGGATCCAGCGCAAGCTGCGCCGGTGTCAGTTTAATTTCTGACACCTGTCTGACAAAAAAGCGATAAGCATACTCTTCTCCGCTGGTTGCAAGCATGCGCTCTTCCTCTGCATCATGCTCCAGGATGCCCTGATCATAGAGCGCGAGGCAGAGCTCTTTTCCACCGACAATATTGCCGCGTATCATATACTGACAAATCAGCTTTCCAAAGCTCGGGCTTTCCTTTAGCTGCTCCATTGCATCCGTGACAAGCTGCGCATAGAGCTCGTCCTCTCCCGCATATTTCTTTCCGGTGTCCAGTTTGGAGGCATCCACCCATCCGTCCCGTATTCCGCTGTAGAGAAGCTCCCGCAGGCTGATGGAATCCGCCTTCCAGCGTGTGTAGTAGGACTCTGTCACCGGGATCTCATCCTTTCGAAGGATCCCCACCTCGTCGGAAGCCAGGAGATTGTAGAGAAAGTACATGAATGCCCGCTGATCATCCGGAAGCTCCGAAATATTTTTTGCATCCGGATTCATGAGCTCTGCCCGCATGTTTTCCTCCGAGGACGCCGTGTACGCAGCCAGCTTTTCTGCAATTCTCTTCTCGTTTTCCGTCGCGGCACCGGACTGCATATGGCGAATTGAAAGAATATTGTTCCCGATCAGCTGATAGTAGGCGTCCTTAATCGGAATGAGACGCGCCGTGGAGTCGGTTCTCTCGGTGTTCGGATTGTCCTGATTCACCAGCTTCGATGCCAACACACCTGCAAGATGCTTCTCCAGGAGGTGATAGATCCCCACCTGCAAATCCCGGTCAATGGAGAGATAAACATCGTTTCCTGCAACCGGCGGTGTCTCACTCTTCACCTCCATAATATGGCCGACGTTGTCGACATAAATAACCCGGCTTCCCTTGATTCCGTGGAGCTCCTGCTCCATGTACTCTTCAATGCCGGTTCGACCCACCGTATCGTTCGGGCTGTAATCGTCATGCGTGGATTTCAGCGTCTCCAGCTGATCCTCCTGCACCCTTCCCACGTAGCCGATGATGGAGGAAAAGGGAATGGCATCGTTGTAGACCCGCTCCGTGGTCTGCACACAGTCAACCCCCAAAAGGAGCGCCCGGTTTTCCAGAATTTCAGCGCGTGTCGGCTCCTTTACGTCGTTTGCCACGATTGTCTTTTCGTAACGCTGATAGGCTGTAAGTCCCATGGTATATCGAATGTTTATGAGCTCCAGCCGCTCCATGGGTGTAAGCGTGATCGCGTTCCCGTCGGCGTCTCTCAGCTTGTTCAGGCCGTAGTATTTTTCCCGGTTTTGAATCAGATCCTCTGCGCTGATATCCGCAGGATACTTTCCGTTCTCGTCTGTCAGATCCTCCACCCGGCGAAGGCCGTAGAGATCCCGGAGAAAGCGGCGCTTTGCTTCCCTGCTTTCTGCCGTGAAGCAATATTCTCCGTTCTCATCCAACGCAATTTCCAGTCGGCCGGTGACCGTCTCGCCGTGACGGTTTAAGATCTGAATCAGACGGTAATACATCAGATTTCGATCCGCCGCCTTTTTGTAATCGCCGTTATCCTGAATGGTCACAGCGTAGGCGAGCCGATTATAAGCCAGCAGCTTTCCATTGACATCAAAAATATTTCCCCGGGTCGCCTGAATGCTGACATTTTTTTCCGTCTTCTGGATATAATCCTTGAGATAACTTTCTCCCTGTATGATTTGCAGGCGATAAAGGCGCACCACCATGACCGCAATCAACGCTGCATATGCCGCGCCCAGCAAAAACAGCCGGGAGGTCCTGACCTTACCTCCCAGCACACGCATCCATTCTTTTATCACATTCAGAAGATCGCTAATCAATGCCTTTTCCTCAATTGACTGCATGCTTTTGATCCAGAAGCTCCAGTTTCCGATTGTACCACAGGAAGAAGCGGTAGATCAAAAGAGTGAATAAGAGAGAAATAATAATCTCCGGCAGAACAATGGTACGAAAATAAAAGAAAATCTGCATCTTTCCGCGAATAAAAAAGCGAAAGAGATAGATGTAAAAATGGTAGAGCAGTTCATTGACCGTACAAAGAAACAAAGGGAGAGTGATATAGCTCTCATAATAATATCGGGAGAGATATCCGTTCAGGAAGCCAATCCACATAAACAGAAGGGAAAAAAAGCCAAAGGCTCCTGTGTGGAATAAATCAAGAAGCAATCCCACCATGAGACCGTAAAAAAGCCCCGCTCTTGATCCGTAGATCAGGGCGTAGGAAAAGGTCAGGATCAGAACCAGATTCGGGGAAGCCGAAAGAAAGGGAATGAACGGAAAGACGCAGCTCTGAAACGCAAATATCACGATCAGAAACGCAAGATTTGAAACAGTACGTCTCATGCGCTCTCCTCCTTAATGCGACGCTTCTTCCGGCAGACTTTCCACAACCATCACAGACTCCTCGGTCTCAGCCCTGGCTTCCCCGCCTTCCGGAGGCGTGCTCTCCCGTTCCTCCGCTGCCGGCGCCGCAGCAGCTGCCCTGGTGGTCTCCGACACTTCTGTGGGTTTCGGCGTTTCCCGCCGTGTTTCGTTCCGGTTTTCAGTCTTTGTCTCCGCCCGCTCCGTCTCCCTCCCGCTGCTGGTCTCCCGGGGCGCTTCGGTGGTCTCCTCCAATACCGGGACAATGCCGCCGGCCGTATGGCTCTCTTCTGCGGCTTCAGAGGGCTCCGGCTTTTCTTCCATGGGGAGCGCTTCCTCCGAATTCGAACCATCCCCACATTCCTTCAGATCTGCCTTCCGATCCAGTATGACCAAAACCTCCTGGATGGTTCCGAAATCAGCCACCGGAATCAAGGAGCCGCTTCGTGTTAATCGTGTGGGATCCGTCTTGATTCCATCTGCATACCCGATGAGAATCCCGGGAAGAAACTTTGCGCTGATGGTACTCGTCACAATCTTATCTCCGTCCTTGATATCTGCGGTATCCGTGATATCACTCAGCTTCAGTCTTCCGTCTGCATACATCTGCAGATCCCCGGATACAATGCAGGTATCCCCGGACTGCAGTGCCATGGCACTGACCCGGCTTACATCATCGATGATGGAGCGCACCGTGGCGTAGTTTGCTCCCACATCCATGACGATTCCCACCAGCCCTCCGCCTGCAATCACGTTCATATCCACCTGGATTCCGTCCGCGGAGCCCTTGTCGATTCGAAAAATATGGAACCAGCCTCCCGTGTCCTTTGCAATGACGCGGGCTCCGGTCATCCGATACTGACCGTAGTTCTGATTGAGCTGATACAGTGCCCGCAGCCGCCTTAATTCAAAGCGGTCGCTCTCAAGGCGCGTATTCTCCTGGGTGAGGGCATCAAGCTGAAGCTTCAGCTGTTTATTTTCGGAAAGCGCCGACCGCATCATTTCCCGATCCTTTACGTCGCGGTAAAGCGCTTTTCCGACGCGGTTCACGCCGGACTGCACCGGCATGAGAACATAACCCACCGCGGTTCGAAGCGGCGAGAGCCACTCGTCCCGGACGGTGGTGATGACGATCATTGCGAAGCAAAGGATGCTGAGAGCAATCAGCAACAGTTTATTATTTGATAATTTCACAGTGTTCCCCACTCCTTAAAGCTGTAGTAGGAATGATCTCCGATGATAATGTGATCTGCCAGCGTGATTCCGATCAGCGCTCCCGCCTCTGCCGTCCGGCGCGTCACTTCCATGTCTTCACGGCTTGGGGAGGGATCCCCGCTGGGATGATTGTGAACGAGAATCATGTGCACCGCCCGATGCCGCAGAGCAGAGATCATAATTTCCCGAACAGAAATCAGCGAAGCATTCACCGTGCCTCTTGAGATCGTTTCCTCCCGCATCAGGCGAAGCCTGGTGTCCAGGAACGCAGCGCGAAGCTCCTCTTGCTCCAGATGCCGCATTTCCTCCATGTAGTAGGATGCGCAGACCGAGGAGTCCGAAAAAACGGTGGAGCGATCCAAAACCCTTCCTCTCCAGATCCGCTTGGACAATTCTCCGATGGCCAGCAGTTGGATCGCTTTCACCTTTCCTATGCCCTGGCAGGCGATGTAATCCGCGTAGCTGTGGTGCATCAGCCCGCCCAGGCGATCCGGTTCTTCTCCCAGATTTAAAATCTGGCGTGCCAGTGTCAGCACGTCCTTACCCGCTGTTCCGCTTCGCAGCAGCACGGCAAGCAGCTCCGAATCGCTGAGCGTTTGGATTCCTGAGCGAAGTGCCTTTTCATAGGGTCTGTCGAATTGCGGTGTTTCCTTGAGCTGATTCATGGGATCTCCTTCCATTTCTCTCCAGGTACTTGACGGCAGGAAATCTCGACCCATTATATCACACTCAAATCAGAGACGCATCTATAAGCTTTTGAACGGACATCAGGATTCCCATCTTGGCGTGCGCCCAGGTGAGTCCCCCCTGGAAAAAAGCAGTGTACGGCTCCCGCATCGGGCCATCTGCGGAAAGCTCAATGGATGCACCGGAAATAAAGGAGCCTGCGGCCATGATAACCGGATCTCCGTATCCCGGCATATCACTGGGAACGGGCGTGACAAAGCTGTCAACCGGAGCCGCCGCCTGAATTCCCAGGCAGAAGGCGCAGAGCCCCTCCGGAGAGTTCAGATCAATCGACTGGATGATGTCATGGCGAATTTCCTCTGCGCGGGGCCGCACGGAAAAGCCCAGATCCTGATAAATCTGAGCCGCAAAAATTGCACCCTTTTCGGCTGAGGCCGTCACCGAAGGAGAAAGAAACAGTCCCTGATACAGGGTGCGGCTCACCCCAAGGGAAGCGCCCAGCTCTTTTCCCAATCCCGGCGCTGTGAGGCGAAATGAAGCATTTTCGATATACTCCGCCTTCCCCGCAATATAACCGCCGATGGGTGCAAGACCGCCGCCCGGGTTTTTGATCAGGGATCCGACTACAAGATCCGCCCCTACATCACTCGGCTCCACAGTCTCAACGAATTCTCCGTAGCAATTGTCCACCATGCAGATGACATCCGGGCGGATTTCCTTCACGAAACGGATCAACTCTCCAATTTGCCCGACGGACAGCGTGGGACGGGAAGAATATCCTCTGGAACGCTGAATTTCCACAAGGCGGGTGCGTTCATTGAGCGCTGCGCGAATCCCCTCAAAGTCAAAGCTTCCGTCTGCCTTCAGGTCCACCTGGCGATAGCTGACGCCGTAATCCTTAAGAGAGCCCTTCTGCTGGGTGATTCCGATCACCTGATCCAGGGTATCGTAAGGTTTTCCCACCGGAGACAGCATTTCATCCCCCGGGCGCAAATTTCCGAACAAGGCAACCGTCAGTGCATGGGTTCCGCTCACCAGCTGTGCGCGAACCAGGGCATCCTCTGTGTGGAACACCGACGCATAAACCTCCTCCAGCGTATCCCTCCCGATATCATTGTAACCATAGCCGGTACTGCCGGAAAAATGAGACTCTCCCACGTGCCGGTCTCGAAATGCCTTCAACACCTTCATCTGATTATACTCAGCAATCCGGTCGATGCGTTCAAAGCGGGGGCGGCATACCTCCTCCGCCGCTTCTCCCAGGGCTATGGCCCGCTGGGAAATTCCCATCTGTTCATACAGCTTCTTTTTCTGGAATTCCATGTCCATTTGAATCACTCCTCGTCCATCATAAAAAATTGTGTACGTATTTCAGACAGCATCCGGGAGAGAATACGCCCTCGTTCTCCCGGATGAGAATCCACATAAATCCATTTGGCGTCCGGCTCCCGTTTAAACCATGTGAGCTGACGCTTTGCAAAGTGCCGGGTCTCCAGCTTGATGCGTTCAACCGCTTCCTCCAATGTGGCCGCCCCGTCCAGATAGTCGAAAACCTGCCGGTATCCGATGCCCTGCATGGAGATATCCCCGGCGCAAAGGCCCCGGTCTCTCAGTGCCTTGACCTCCTCAATCAGCCCCTCCCGGACCATTCGGTCGACACGAAGTTCAATTCTCCGATAGAGCGCCTCCCGATCCATGGTGAGGACGTAGTAGAGAAAACGATAAGGAGATTCTCTTCTTCTTTGCTCCCGATTGTGCTCCGAGATTCTTTGCCCTGTCGTCTCATAAAATTCAATGGCTCTTAGCACACGCTTTCTGTTCCGGGGATGAATGAGCACCGCAGATTCCGGATCAATGGCAGAGAGCTTCTCGTGCATTGCAAAGGCTCCTAACTGCTCCCATTCCTTCTCCAGCTGCTCTCTCAACGCTGCATTGCTCGCCTCACTCTGAAACTCCACGTGATAGAGCACCGATTGAATATAGAATCCCGTCCCTCCGGTCAGAATCGGAATATTTCCTGCCTCATGAATCTTTCGGATCGCTTCCTTTGCCAACCTGGAAAACGCGCAGACATTAAATGCTTCCTTCGGATCAAGAATATCAATCAGGTGGTGGGGGACGCCGCACCGCTCCTCCTCTGTGATCTTTGCGGTTCCGATGTCCATCCCCCGATATACCTGCATGGAATCTGCACTGACGATTTCTCCCCCGATGCGTCTTGCCAGCTCCACGGACAGAGCGGTTTTTCCCACAGCAGTCGGCCCGGCCAGAATAATCAGAGGCTGTTTCCTCATAGTGTTCGTTTAAACCTCCGTTCCATCTCAGTCTTGGAGATTCGAATCACGGTGGGTCTCCCGTGGGGGCAGTTGTAGGGGTTTTCCAGATGAAACATCTCATCCAAAAGCGTTTCTGCCTCCTGCTTGGAAAGCTTCTGATTTCCCTTCACAGCCGCCTTGCAGGACAGAGATGCCGTCTTTTCGATAATCAGCCGGGGAAGCTCTTCCCCGCTCTCCTCCGAAAGGCTCCCGATCATCGTCTTAAGAAGCGCGTCCTTCATAACAGAGGGAAGGATATCCGGGACGGCACGAACCGTATACTCATGTCCGCCGAAATGCTCAATTTCATAACCCAGCGCATGAAAAAGCGCCTCGTGCTCCGTAAGAAGCAGCGCTTCCCGATCCGTCATGGTGAGAATGAGGGGCGGCATCAGACGCTGAGAGGTTACCTCCTGTCTCCGGTATGCCGAAAGAAACCGTTCATAATTGACCTTTTCATGTGCAGCGTGCTGATCAATAATGTAGACAGCACCATTCCACTCCGCAATCCAATAGGTGTCAAAAACATCTCCCACCAGCTTCACCTGCTCCCGATGGTCCGGCGAAAACAAGGCGTACTGCCCGTGCTTTTCTACAGTCGGGCATGAAGAATGCGCCGAAAAATCCGGGGACGAATCCCGCAGTACCTGTGCAAAAGGCATGCAAGGAGCCCGGGCCACGTCCGCATTCTCCCCTGTTTCCTGCATGCTCTTTGGGTTCTGCATCGCCTTCACATCCTGCGAAGCCTCTGCTCCGGCTTCCCGGGTCCGGGAAGCCGCGGCCGCAAGACGATCCTGATATTCGGACAAAAAGCTGCGGAGTGATTCCTTCTCCGATTCCCTCTCTGCTTTCTTTCTCCCGGTCTCAAAGGGCTCCGCAGGCCGCAGCGCTTTTTCGGCGTTTTTCCCGGAGCTCACCTCATTTTTTCCCGCTTTCCCTCCGCTGTCCGGGAAACGGACATCCCGGATCAGTTCCTTCTCCCTCAGCGCCTTGCTCACGGCATCCTTCAAAAATTCATAGATAAGAGGCCCGTCCGAAAAGCGCACCTCCCGCTTGGTCGGATGAACATTCACGTCTACCTGGCCGGGATCCACCTGAAGCAACAGCGCACAAAACGGGAAGCTGTGCTGCATCAGCAGATTGCCATACCCTTCCTCAATCGCCTTTGCAATGACCGGGCTCTTTATGTAACGTCCGTTGACACAGTAGTGCTCCATGGCACGGCTTCCACGGGATATTTCAGGCTTTCCAATCAGCCCCTCCACCTTAAGCGCCCCATCGGAGGCCTGCAGCACAATCAGCTGATTCGCGATCGTTCTTCCGTAAATCTGATAAAGAATGTCCCGCAGCGATCCGTTTCCGCTGGTGCCAAACCGGTTTTGACCATTCATGATAAAGCGGATAGCCACCTGGGGATTGGAGATGGCAAGCTGCTCCGCCAATTCGGAAACATGCGCGCCCTCCGTGGCAGGCGCCTTTAAAAATTTTCTCCGCACGGGCGTGTGAAAAAAAATATCACGCGCAATCACAGTCGTCCCCTCCGGTGCTCCCACCTCTTCCAGAAGAACTTCTGCTCCGCCCTCGATCAGAAACCGCGTCCCGATGAGGGAGGCAGCCGTCTTTGTGATCATCTCCGTCCGGCAGACCGCCGCAATGCTGGATAGCGCCTCACCGCGGAATCCGAGGCTTTTGATCCCGGTCAGATCCCCGGCACTTCGAATTTTACTGGTGGCATGACGCAGAAAAGCCGACCGCACCTCATCCTTCGGAATTCCAAAGCCATTGTCTGTCACCCGGATCAAAGAAATACCCCCGTCCCGGATTTCAATCGTCACAGCGGACGCACCGGCATCGATGGCATTTTCCGCAAGCTCCTTTACGATGGATGCAGGACGCTCGATGACCTCGCCCGCCGCTATTTTATTGATGGTATCCCCATCCAAGAGCTGTATTCCCATTTTTGTTCTCCGTTATGTCTCCATGCTCCTTTTCGCGCTTTTCTGGAGCTGATCCAAAAACATAATTGCTTCCACCGGTGTCATTCCCGGAATATCCGCCGAAAGCAGCGTCTGAAGCACTTTGGCCTGCTCTGACTGCTTAAGACGATTCTCCTCCGTCTCTTCCGACCCGGGTTTTGTTTCTTCCGGCGCGTCAAACAAAGAGAGCTGACTGCAGCCGGCTTGGCAGGAAACGCCGGTTTTCCTGTGTCCGGTTCCCTCCGCCTTCCCGCTGAGCTCGGAGGCAATTTCCCGTGCACAGGCAGCAATGTCCGCCTTGGAAAGCTCAAATGCAATTTCCTTTGCGCGCTCAATCACCTTCTTCGGCACACCGGCCAGCTTTGCCACCTGAATTCCGTAGCTTTGATCTGCTCCGCCGGGAACAATCTTCCGCAAAAAGACAATATCATCCCCCTGTTCCTTCACGGCAATGCAGTAATTGGTCACGCCGGGGAGTGTCCCTTCCAGCTCTGTCAATTCGTGGTAGTGTGTGGCAAAGAGCGTTTTCGCCCCCAGGAGCTTCCGGCTGCCGATGTACTCCACCACCGCCCATGCGATGGAAAGTCCGTCGAAGGTCGAGGTCCCTCTTCCGATTTCATCGAGAATAATGAGACTGTTTTTCGTTGCGTTTTGAAGGATATTTGCCACCTCTGTCATCTCAACCATAAAGGTGCTTTTTCCGCTGGCAAGATCATCGGAAGCGCCGACGCGGGTAAAGATGCGGTCGCAAATACTGATATCCGCCTCCTTTGCCGGCACGAAGGATCCCATTTGCGCCATGAGGACAATCAGCGCCGTCTGCCGCATGTAGGTTGATTTCCCCGCCATGTTCGGACCTGTAATGATGGAAATACGGTTCTCCTCCTGATCAAGCCGGGTATCATTCGGAACGAAGCGCCCGCTGCCCATCATACGCTCGACAACCGGATGCCGCCCGTCCCGAATCCGAACGGAACCTGTTTCATTGATCGACGGGCGAACATAATCGCAGCGATCCGCCACATCCGCCAGCGAAAGGAGCGCATCGGCCTCTGCCACTGCCCGGGCAGTTTCCCGGATGCGTCTCACCTCCGCGGCAATTTTTCCACGCACCTCTGTGAACAGCTGGTATTCCAGAGAAAGGAGCTTGTCCTCCGCCCCCAGTACGGTTTCCTCCAGCTCCTGCAATGCCTGGCTTGTAAACCGCTCTGCGTTGGTCAGGGTCTGCTTTCGAATAAAATGCTCCGGCACCAGCTTTAAGAAGGAATTGGTCACTTCAAAATAATAACCGAACACCTTGTTGAATTTAATCTTCAGGTTTTTGATTCCTGTCTCATTTCTTTCCTTTTCCTCCAGCTCTGCAAGCCAGCTCTTTCCGTCTGTGTTCGCCTTCCGAAGTGCATCCACCTTTTCGCTGTATCCGTCCCGGATGATATGCCCTTCCCGCACAGAGATGGGGGGATCCTCTGCAATGGCGCAGACAATGAGGGAACAGACATCCTCCAGACCGTCCATTCGCTCCGTAATCGTTTTTAACAGCGGAGACCGGAATTGAGCAAGAAGGGTGCGAATCGGCGGCAGCATGGCAATGGAGCTTCGAAAGGCGGTCAGATCCCGGGGAGAGGCCGTACCGGAGCTGATCCGTCCCATCAGGCGCTCCATGTCATAGATGGGATTTAAGTATTCTCTCAGCTCTTCCCGGTCAATGTATCGGTTTTTCAGCTCTTCCACGGCATCCTGACGCGCCAGAATGTGGGCTCTGTCCACCAGCGGCTGCTCCACCCAGCTTCGCAGCGTGCGCGCTCCCATCGCAGTCTTTGTCCGATCCAAAACCCACAGCAGGGAGCCTCGCTTTTCCTTATCCCGCATCGTCTCAACCAGCTCCAGATTTCGTCTGGAGGAGGCATCCACCACGAGAAATTCACCGCTTCGATAGGTCTTAAGCTCCGTAATCAGCTCGCAGCTGTTTTTTTGCGTGCTGTAAAGATATTGGAGCGCAGCCCCGGCGGCGGAGCTTCCCTCCGGATAATCCGCAAGCCCCAGTGCTTTGAGGCTTGCTGCCTTAAAGTGGGTCAAAAGAACCTGCTCCGGGCAGCAGTCCGAATCATAAAAATCTTCCGGATAGGTCACGGAAAGGGCTGCATTGCCGCCCAGCTGCTCTTTTTGGGCGCCGCTCATGTCAAACTCATGGTTTAAAATCACCTCGGCAGGATGATAACGGTTCAGCTCGTCGGAAAGCTGTTTGATACTCTCCGCTTCTGTGACCAAGAAGGCGCCTGTACTGATGTCCGCCACACAGATTCCAAAGTGATCTGCGCCGTAGTAAACCGAGGCCAGGAAATTATTTTTTCCTTCCTCCAGCGCTCCCTCCGCGGTGATGGTTCCCGGAGTCACAACCCTTATGACTTCCCGCTTTACCAGTCCCTTGGCAAGCTTCGGATCCTCCATCTGCTCTGCAATGGCTACCTTGTACCCCTTCTTGACCAGTCGGTTGATGTAACCGTCCGCAGCGTGAAACGGGACACCGCACATGGGAGCCCGCGTCTCCATCCCGCAGTCCTTCCCCGTCAGTGTGAGCTCAAGCTCCCTGGAGACCCGCTCTGCGTCTTCAAAAAACATCTCGTAAAAATCCCCGAGACGATAAAAAAGCACGCAGTCCGGATAGGCCTTCTTTGTCTCAAGGTAGTGCGTCATCATCGGCGACAATCCTGCCACGTCAGTCCCTCCTGATTCCCATGTAGTAGAATCCCTTGGATTCCACCAGCTCCACATCCACCATTTGACCGATCCACGCTTCCTCTCCCGGAAAGTGAACCATGAGATTATTCCCCAGCCGTCCCGTGAGATAGCCATCCCTGTGGCGATCCTTTTCCTCCACCAGCACCGGAGCAATCGTTCCCTGATCCCGATCGGCCACACGGGAAGCATGACTCTGAACCAGGTCGATGAGCCGCTTCATCCGGTCGGACACCACATCCGGAGGCACCTGATCCTCAAATGCGGCTGCCGGCGTCCCGGTTCGCTTGGAATAAACAAAGGTAAACGCGGATTGAAATTCACACCGGGACACCACATCCAGCGTATCCTGAAAATCCTCCTCGGTTTCGCCCGGAAAGCCGACGATCACATCGGTGGTCAGCCCGATTTCCGGGAGCAATGTTCGAATGCGCTTGACCAGAGAAAGATAGGATTCCTTCGTGTAGCAGCGGTTCATCCGCTTCAGAATGCGTGTGCTTCCGGACTGAAGCGGAAGGTGGATGTGACGACATACCTTGGGATTTTCCCGGATGGCAAGGATCAAATCATCCGAGAGATCCTTGGGATGCGGGGTCATAAACCGCACCCGCAAAAGCCCGTCGATTCTGCAGATTCGTCTCAAAAGATCGGCAAAGCTCACCGGAAGATCCAGCGTCTTCCCGTACGAGTTGACATTTTGTCCCAGCAGCATGATTTCTTTCACGCCGTCCTTCACCAAGGCTCGGATTTCCCTGATAATGTCTTCCGGTTCACGGCTTTTTTCCCTTCCTCTCACATAAGGCACAATGCAGTAGCTGCAGAAATTATTGCAGCCGTACATGATGTTGACGCCGGATTTAAACCCTGTTTTTCGCCGAACAGGCATATGGTCTCGAAAATCATCCGTTTCCTCCTCCACATCAATCACCCTTTGGCGCTCCGTGGTACAGGCGTACAACAGCTCCGGAAATTTCCAGATGTTATGTGTGCCGAACACCAGATCCACAAAGCGGTACTTGGTGCGAATGCGAAGCACCTCATCCTGCTCCTGCATCATACAGCCGCAGATCCCAATCAGCATATCTTTTTTTTCTTTTTTAAAATGCTTCACAATTCCCAGATGCCCGTACAGCTTTTCATTGGCATTTTCCCGGACGGTACAGGTGTTGAAGAGGAGAATATCCGCATCCTCCGATTCAATTTCCCGACATCCGATTTCAGAGAGAATCCCGGAGAGCTTTTCGGAATCCCTGGCATTCATCTGACACCCCATGGTGGTAATATGACAGGTGACAGGGCTCCCCTTCTTTGCCGCCCGCTCCTCTATCACCTGCTTTAATTGTTCTATAAAAAGCCTTTGCTTTTGTTCCTCAGCCATCTCAAACAAAACCTTTCTGTTCCGGAACAGATTTTCCCAACGAACCCCACCGTCCTATGGTCGGATCTGCCCGTTTCCCCTGATTTCATATTTGTAGGAAGTAAGCTCCTTTAATCCCATAGGACCTCTCGCGTGGAGCTTTTGTGTGCTGATGCCCATCTCTGCGCCGAAGCCGAATTCTCCGCCATCCGTAAAGCGGGTGGATGCGTTGACGTAGACACAGGCGGAATCCACCTCCCGAAGGAATGCTTCCGCGTTCTCTTTCGATTCCGTCACAATCGCATCGGAATGCATGCTGTGATAGCGGTTGATGTGTGCGATCGCTTCTTCCAGCGAGGCCACCGTTTTCACCGAAAGGATATAGTCCAGATATTCCCTTCCCCAGTCCTCCTCCGACACAGGAGTAAGGGAGTGATCCCAGCTCCTTGCTGTTTCGTCTCCGCGAAGCTCCACCGGATGCCCCTGTCCTTCCCATGCCGCCTTCAATGCTCCAAGGAGCTCTTTCCCCACCGCCCGGTGCACCACCAGAGATTCCGCGGCGTTGCAGACACCAATTCGCTGTGTCTTTGCATTGAGAATAATAGGGACTGCCTTCTTAAGATCTGCCGTCTCATCCACGTAGATATGACAATTTCCTGCGCCGGTTTCAATCACCGGCACCGTGCTTTCCCGAAGCACCGTTTGAATCAGCGCTGCGCTCCCCCGCGGAATCAAAACGTCCACATATCCGTTTAGGTGCATGAGTGCCTTCGCGCTTTCCCTGGAGCTGTCTTTTACAAGCTGCAGTGCATCCACCGGAGCGCCTGCCTGCTCCAATCCGTCCCTCAGCGCCTCCGAAATGGCGAGATTGGAGTCAATCGCATCGCTTCCGCCCCGGAGAATCACTGCATTGCCCGCCTTAAAAGCAATGCCGAACGCATCGCTGGTCACATTTGGACGGGCCTCGTAGATCATGCCGATCACGCCCAGGGGGACGCGCCGTTTCGTAATCCTAAGTCCGTTTTCCAGCGTCTGTTGGGAGAGAACCTCTCCGACGGGATCCGGGAGCTGAATCAACGAGGAAAGCCCCTCCGCCATGGAGGCAAGGCGCGCAGGCGTGAGCTGAAGCCGGTCCAAAAGCCCCTCCGGAATTCCCCGTTCTTTTGCCCGCTCCATGTCCCTTTGATTCGCCTTCAAAATGCGGTCCTCATGGGAGCGAAGTGCCTCCGCCGCGGAGCGAAGCGCCCGATTTTTCTCCTCGGTGCCGAGGGACAGCAGCCTGAATGCAGCCTGCCTCGCTGCAACGCCCAGACGCTTCATTTCTTCCATCACGCTTCTCCTTCCTTGATTTGACGCATGTAGCTGTCAAAATCAAAATCTGCGATCCGTCCGCACTCAAACAATGTGCCCACATCCTCCCCGGAAAAAATGCGATCCAGAACCGAAAGATCCTCTCCGCTGGCAATAATCATATCTGTCCCGCTGCTGCAGGCAATCTGCGCAGCCTTTAATTTGGTGGCCATGCCGCCGGTTCCCACATCGGAGCCCGTGCTTTCCTTCGCCATCATCATGAGCTTCGGTGTGACTGTCTCCACCATGGAGATCCGCTTCGCCTCCGGGTTCCGATTGGGGTCGTCGGAGTAGAGACCGTCCACATCCGAGAGAAGAATCAGGAGATCTGCAGAAATCAAGGAGCTTACGAGAGCAGACAGCCTGTCATTGTCTCCAAAGCGGATTTCAAGTGTGGAAACCGTATCGTTTTCATTGACAATCGGAACCACCCCCAGCTTTAAAAGCTCCGAAAAGGTATTTTTCGCGTTGCTTCTCCCAGTCTCCTCCTGCATGGTATATCGAGTCAGAAGCAGCTGCGCCGCATGCATGTGATATTCGGCAAACAGCTTCTGATAAATCATCATGAGCTGCGCCTGTCCCACCGCCGCAAACGCTTGCTTCTCCGCTAAATTTCCAGCCTTTTTGGAAATTCGAAGGGTCTCCCGCCCGGCGGCAATGGCGCCGGAGGTCACCAGGACCACCTCCCTTCCCTCACACTTCAAATCATTGATTTTTCTCACCAGCTTTTCGATTTTTCCCAGATTGACGGCGCCGGTGCCCGCCCGGGTAATGGTGGAGGATCCCACCTTAATGACGATTCTCCTCTTATTCTTCAGATAAAGTCTGTGATCGGAAGCATGCATAGGGTTTTCCTCCGGTATCGGTCAAATCATTGATTGTTTAGTTTACTCTGCTTTGAAACAGGCGTCAATCCGTTCTCTTTCTTCCTTCCTCGGCGGTTCTGCAGGGAGCATAGCGGTGAATGACCGCTTCTGCCACCTTCATCCCGTCCATCGCGGCGCTCATGATTCCGCCTGCATATCCTGCGCCCTCTCCGCAGGGGTAAAACCCGTCAAGGGAGGAGACGAAGGAGGAATCCCGGAGGATTCTCACCGGAGAGGAGGTGCGGCTCTCAACGCCTGCAAGAATGGCATCCGGAAGCGCAAAGCCTCTTATTTTCCGGTCAAACTGTGACATTCCGTCCCGGAGGGCCCGGGAAATAGAGGCTCCCAGCACCGGATTTAAATCTGCAAACTGTGTCTCACCGCGAAAACAGGGGGAAACCGTGCGAAATTCCGAGGAAATGATTCCTGCACAAAAATCTCCGTAAAGCTGCACCGGAATTTTCCCCTTGCCTGCCCGGTACGCTCTTGTTTCAAGCTCTCGCTGGAACAAGATCCCGGCCAGCGGATTCTCCGTCCCGCCGTACTCCTCCGGAGACACCGTCACGATCACGGCGGAATTCGCATTTTGGGAATTCCTGTCATGGTAGCTCATGCCATTGACTGCCGTCATTCCCTCCTCGCTGGATGCGTTGACAACATAGCCCCCCGGGCACATACAGAAGGTGTAGACGCCTCTTCCATCCCGGCTTTTCCCCGTGAGCTTGTAGGGCGCCGGAGAAAGGAAAGCGGCCTCTCTCTCTCCGTACTGTGAGACATCGATCAAATGCTGGGGATGCTGGATGCGAAGGCCCACTGCAAAGGGCTTTGCCTCCATCCGAATTCCCTGCTCATAGAAGCGCTGAATGCTGTCCCGGGCGGAATGTCCGATGGCCGCGATCAGTACGGAGCAGGGAATTTCTTCGCCGTCCTTCAGGATCACGCCCCGCAGCCGATTGTCTTCCTTCACAAGGCGGGACACACAGGCAGAAAAGCGGATTTCCCCTCCCAGATCCAGAATTTCCTCCCGAATTCCCCGGATAATGCCAATCAACCGATCGGTTCCCACATGCGGCTTCTGCTCCCACAGGATTTCTTCGTCTGCCCCAAATCGGACAAAAGCCTTCAGAACCTCCTGATTTCTCCCGAACCGATCCTTTACCAGCGTGTTCAGCTTTCCGTCGGAAAAGGTGCCGGCGCCCCCTTCTCCAAAAGAAACATTGCATTCCGGGTCCAGAATGCCGCGCTTCCAGAAGCGGTCGATTACTCTGGCTCTTTCTTCCACCGGCAGTCCCCGCTCCAGTATGATCGGATGATATCCCTCTCTTGCCAGCAACAGCCCCGCAAACAGTCCTGCCGGACCGCTTCCCACCACAACAGGGCGGTGGAGCAGCGTTTCCTCTCCATGGCTTGGAACAGCATAGGAAACGGTCTCCGCCTGCGTGACGCGAACATCTCTGTTTTTTTTCAACACATGCGCTTCGTTCTCCACGGTCACATCCAGCATGTAGGAGTAACGAATATCCTCTTTTTTTCTCGCATCGATCGAACGCCTTCGGATTTGAACTTCCTTAAGCTCTGTCTCCGGAATTCGAAGCAGCGAGATGACTTTTTTCCGGAGTGCGGCATCGTCGTGGTGGATGGACAGCGCAATCGGATTGATGCGGATCGCCATTAAATGTTCTCTCCCGTCATTGATTGATGCTCCATGCAAAGCGCACGGTACAGCTTAGACAGCTTCCATGTTCGGTTGGTTTCTGTAAGCGATGCCTTCAACGGAACATACTGTCCCCTTTTTCTGAGCTCCGATAAAAACCGATTCATCGCTGCCCCGGAGAGATTGCAGAGAATCAGCATCGGCTCTTTTCCTGCCTCTTTTCCCGCCTCTTTTCCTGCCTCTTTTCCTGTCTCCGGTTCCGATTCTCCGCCGTCACCGCTTCGCTGCAGCAAAAGGTCCTCCACCGTTCTTTCAAAATCCTCCGGTCCTGCCAACCGGCAGCGCAGCTTCTGAATCATACAGATTGTCAGCAATTCCGGCATCGCTCTTCCCGCCGGAAGGTAGGCTATAATGCTTGCCCCCGATCCGCTTGATTTCTTCATGTTCTTCCTCCCGCCAGTTTTCCGCTGGTCCAGCACCACTGCAGGTTGTACCCGCCGCAGATGCCGTCCACATTCATGATTTCTCCGGCAAAGCGAAGCCCGGGAACCAGCCTGGATTCCATCGTCTCGGGATCAATTTCTCCGGTGTCGATTCCCCCCGTTGTCACCTGCGCCTGTTCGAAGTCCGCCGTCCGAAGCACCCGAAATCGCTGCGCCTCCAACGTTTCCTGCAGATTGGAAATTTCCTCCCTTCCCAGGTGCTCCAGGGAGGCTCCCGGCTTTAACTGCGCCCGCTTAAGGAGCGCATTCCATAAATTTTTGTTCATCAGCCCGTTTCCCGCCAATTCCAGATTTCTGAGAAGCGTTAACCGGAGACGCTGTTGCAGAAATGACCCGAGATCGGCGATCTCCGGCAGAAAATGGACCACAACCTCCACCTTTTTCCCTCGCTTCCATGCAATGGAAGCGGTTCTGCTGAGCTGAAAAATCGGAATGCCGGAAAGTCCGTAGGCATTCAGCTGGATTTCACCCTCCGCCTGCTCTTTGACGGCTCCGTTGATCAAAAGCTCTGCTTTCCCGCGGACGCGAACCCCTGCTGTCGACCTGAAAAATTCCTTCTCCGCACAATGCAGACCGCAGAGAGCCGGAAGCGGCTCAACCAGATGGTGGCCGAAATCCGTTGCGTAGCAGTAGCCGCTTCCGTCAGAGCCTGTCCCACTGTAGGATTTTCCTCCCGTCGCCAGGATAAGACGATCCGCCAGGATCATCTCTGTCTCGGTCATCACCTGAAAGACCGCATCCTTTCTCCTCCGAATCCGCCGGATCACCGCTGCAGTGACAATCCTGACCCCGTTTTGCATACAGCATTCCCGCAACGCATTCAGGACGGAGCCCGCCTGTTCGGATCGGGGATAAATCCAGCCTTCATTTTTTTCTGTCGGTTCAATCCCCAGCTCCCGGAGCCACGCAATACTCTCCTCCGGGCCGAAGTGTTTCAGCGCCTGCATGGCAAAGCCGTTCTCCGCCTCGTGATAACAGCCTGCGTCGATGTGAAGATTCGTATAATTGCACCTGCCGTTTCCCGTGAGCAAAAGTTTTTTCCCGACTCGTTCGCCGCGCTCCAAAAGCGTGGTGCGAAACCCCTGCTCTGCCGCAGTCAGCGCAGCCGTAAGACCTGCCGGCCCGCCCCCGATCACACAAACTCTGTATTCCATGTGACCTCCCTTCACGATAACAGCCTGATTTTCCGGGCAATTCTAACAATGACAGCTCCGCCCGGAAAACGCCTGAGTTCTGCAGCGGACACCGTTCCGGAGCGGATTAAAAGTGCCGCATAGGAGAAAACAGCCGCAAGCATCGGCAGGGCCGTTCCCATGATGCGGCTTTCTGTGACGGCGGAAACCAGTACCTTAAGTCCGGCTGTCACGAGACCCATGAGCACCGCGCAAAGAAACGGAGCCACAAAGCTTCTCCCGTACTCCTGTCGGTAGCCCAAGTGCTTTTTCAGGGATACCGCATTCAGGGCACACATACAGAACGCAAACAGCATATCCGCTGCCACAACGCCGAAAATGCCGATACGGAACACCCGCAGCAAGCACTCCAGAACCGCAACATGAATGCCCAGGGAGATCAGCGCATGTCTCACCGGAATCCGCATGTGACTGGTACCCTGCAAAATGGCATTGGTGACGGTGGACAGAGAATAGAACACCACTGTGGCACAGCCGACCCGCATCATCAAAATCGCTGTTTTGCCGCTTCCGAACAGCAGAGGAATCAGAGGATCTGCCATCACCCCCAGACCCACTGCAGAGGGAATGGCCACAATCATGGCGAAACGAATCGCATTGGAAACGCCGCTTCTCACCTCATCATAATCTCCCGCTGCATTGGCGCGGGAGAGCGCCGGGATGAGCGCAGATGCGACAGAATTTGCCACCATAATCGGCACGTTGACAAGGAGCTTGTACTTTGCTGTGTAGATACCGTAGTCTCCCGCCGTTTCCGCCTGCCTTCCGAGAGAAAACATGGCGCGGCCGAACATGGCGTTGTCGAGAATGCCCCCCACATTGTAAATCGCGGTGGAGAGAATCACCGGGACAACGGTCATGACCAGAAGCACTGTGATCTCAGCATAGCTCTCCTCCGAATTGGAACGGTCTCTGAGCCGCCGTTTCCGAAGCGCGCTGCGATTCCAGGCGAACAGAAGAAGAAAAAGGAGAAGAGCCGCCAGTGCACCTGTCCCGGTTCCGATGGTTCCTCCCATGGCGCCGAGTGCAGAGCTTTTGCTCTCCGGCATTTGATGCCGCAGTGCATATTGCAGCAGGAACCAGGCGGCCCCGACGCTCACCAGCGCATTGACAATCTGTTCTGCGATCTGCGAAAGTGCGGTGGGAACCATGGTAGACTGTCCCTGCCAGTAGCCTCTGCAAACGCCGAGATAGGAGACAATCCATACGGTTGGCGCCAGTGCTCTGAGCGGATACTTTGCCTCCGGTATTCGAAGAAGTGTCTCTGCAAACCAGCCTGCCCCCGAAAAAATCAAAAAGCAGCCCAAGGCGCCCACCACAGTGGCATAAACCAGGGCGGCCTTCAGAATTCGGTATGCATCCCGGTAGTGTTTTGCTCCGACACGGGCGGAAATCAGCTTGGAAACCGCAAGCGGAAGGCTGTAGGAGGACAGGAGCAAAATAATGGTATAGACATTGAACGCAGCCGAATAATAACCGTTTCCCTCATCCCCGATGATTCGTGTGAGCGGGAGGCGGTACAAAAGGCCGATCAGGCTGGAAATGATGCCGGAGAGCGCATAAATCGATCCCTGCACCAAAAAGCCGGAAGTGCTGTTTTTCCGTTTCTTTGTCTGTCTCTGTTTCAACTGTTTTTCTCCCTGCCGCCGATCACCGCCTGTAACCGATTGCATCCAATATGCTGCGCTGCCGTTCCTCCATGATCTGCCGTTCCTGCTCCTCCACATGGTCATAGCCGAGGAGATGAAGCATGCTGTGGGCGGTGAGAAATGCCAGCTCCCGCTTCTGCGTGTGTCCGTATTCCGCTGCCTGTGATTTAACCCGGGAAACATTCAGCACAATATCCCCGAGCATCAGCTCGTCTGTCTCCGGATTTCTGTTTTCCTTCGCCGCCTGCTCACTGATCGCACCTGCCGTCTCGTAACGCAGCATGGGAAAGGAAAGCACATCGGTTTCCCTGTCAATTCCCCGATACGTGCGGTTCAGCTCCCGAATTGCTTCGGCATCTACTATGGTCACCGACACCTCTGCCTCATAGGGGCAGTGCTCCTCCCGAAGACACGCCTCCACCACCCGGGCAATAATAGCACGATACGGAATGTGCAGCTTCTCCTCCGCCTCATAGGAAAGCTCAATGCTCATGCTCCCGCCCTCTCTCCTTATGCGCCATTTTTCTCTTTTGTCTGACCGCCTCCTTCTTTTCAAAGCGGTCGTAGGCATCCACAATTTTCTGAACCAGCGGGTGACGCACCACATCCCGGCTGGTCAGACGGCAAAAGCCGATTTCATCGATTCCCTTTAAAACGTTCGTAGCCGTGTCAAGACCGGAGACCGCACCGCCCGGAAGATCCTTCTGTGTGAGATCCCCCGTGATAATTGCCTTGGATCCAAAGCCGATGCGTGTCAAAAACATTTTCATCTGCGCCGGCGTCGTATTCTGCGCCTCATCCAGAATGATGTAAGCATTGTCCAAGGTGCGGCCCCGCATGTAAGCCAGCGGCGCCACCTCAATCAAGCCCTTCTCCGCGTTGTGCAGATAGCTTTCCGCCCCCATGATCTGATAGAGGGCGTCGTAAAGAGGGCGCAGGTAGGGATCAATCTTGCTTTGCAGATCCCCCGGAAGGAAGCCCAGCTTCTCTCCTGCTTCCATGGCAGGCCGCGTCAAAATGATGCGCTCTGCCTCTCCATCTCGAAATGCCTGAATGGCCATGGCCATCGCGAGATAGGTTTTCCCCGTTCCTGCCGGCCCCACTCCGAAGGTAATCATTCGGGTTCGGATCAGATCCACATACTGCTTCTGCCCCAATGTCTTGGGCTTGACTGCCCGTCCCGCTGCAGTACGGCAAACCATATCCCGGTCAATTTCCAGAATCTTGGAATCCCCCTCCTCAAACGAAAGAGACAGCGCATAGTCAACATTCTGCTCCGTAATGGAATTTCCCCGCCGTGACAGCTCAACCAGGTTTTGAAAGACGGAAGCTGCCCGAAGAACGCTGCTCTCCTCCCCGATGATTTTAATTCCGCCGTCCCGCTCAATCATGGTCACATGCAGGGTCCGCTCCATTTTATGCAGATGGGAATCCAGCTCCCCGCACACATTTTTTTCGTGTTCCGCAGGAATATCGATCCACTGTTCTATCACACTCACGCGCAGTTTTTCCTTTCTGAAGACATGTTCCGACACGCTAAAAGTATCTCACATATTTCAGGTTTTGAAAAGTGAGGATGCAACCGCCGAAGAAGAAAAAGCAAAAGACCCGGTCGGAATGACCGGGTCTCACATATGCCTCAGTTGAATTTACGTTTTCTCGCAGCTTCGGACTTTTTCTTGCGTCTTACGCTCGGCTTCTCATAGTGCTCTCTCTTGCGAATTTCCTGCTGAATGCCTGCCTTCGCACAGTTTCTCTTGAAGCGTCTCAGTGCGCTGTCAAGGCTTTCGTTTTCTTTCACAATCACGTTCGACATGAAACGGCCTGACCTCCCTCCGGTTGTGAAATTGAAACTCATATGAGTATATCACAGATCTGTATTTCGTCAAGTGTTTTTTATGATTGCAGCTGCTGGCTCAAAACCTCGGCGGCCTTTTTCAGCGCATCTCCGATCCCGCCGGGATTCTTTCCGCCGGCCTGCGCCATGTTCGGTCTGCCTCCGCCGCCTCCGCCCACAAGAGAAGCGATCGCCTTGATCATATTTCCTGCGTGGGCGCCTTTTTTCTGTGCGGCGCTTCCTGCCATGGCAATGAGGCTCACGTTTCCGTCCACTGCACTGGCCAGCACCACAACCCCGTCCTCGGTCTTTTCCTTCAGTCGATCTCCCAGATTTCTCAGCTCATTCAGCTGTACGCCTTCCACCTGCATGGTCAAGAGCTTCACGCCCTTAATTTCCTTCACTTCATCCGAGGCGCCTTCTACGGCGCTGGAAGCCAGCTGATTCCGAAGCTTTTCATTTTCCGCTTTCTCCACCTTCAAATCCTTGAGGAGCTGTTCCACCTTGTGTGTAAGCTCCGATGGTGCAGTCTTAAGCCTCTCGGACAAATCTGCCATCTGCCGGGCAATTTCCTCATAGTGAAGCATCAGCGCATCTCCCGTCAGTGCCTCGATTCTTCGGACACCGGAGGAAATGCCCGTCTCAGAAATAATCTTAAACGCAGAGATCTGCTCCGTATTGCTGACATGGGTCCCGCCGCAAAGCTCCGCAGAGAAATCTCCCATGGAAACAACGCGAACATTGGTGCCGTACTTCTCCCCGAAAAGAGCCGTCGCCCCTTTCTTTTTTGCGTCGTCCAAGCTCATGATTTCCGTTCTGACCGGCAGAGCCGCATGGATTTCCCGGTTGACCAGATCCTCCACCCTTCGGATCTCCTCCGGAGTGAGAGCCGCAAAATGCGTGAAGTCAAAGCGGAGCCGCCCCGAATCCACAAAGCTTCCGGCCTGATTGACATGATTTCCCAGCACCTCCCTCAATGCCTGATGGAGGAGATGCGTCGTGGAGTGATTCTTACAGGTGTTCAGGCGCTTGCCCGCATCCACGGAGAGTGTGACCTTCTCTCCCACGGAAAACATTCCGGAGCGCACATACCCGGTGTGACCGATTTTTCCGCCCTTCAGGTGTATGGTGTCCTCCACCTCAAAACGCGCATCCTTACATGTGATCAGACCGGTATCCCCCTGCTGTCCTCCCATCGTTCCATAAAACGGTGTCCGATCTGTCACAATGGTGCCGTGGTCGCCGTCTGCCAGCGCCTCTGTCAGCGCCGTCTCCGTGATCGTCTCCGCTCCATCGCCGGCCGATCTCGTATCAAGCTTCACCATTGCGGTGATTGTTCCCTCAGCCTCCAGCTGATCGTAGCCCAGAAACTCCGTTGTGAGAGCGGGATCAATCTGCTGGTAGGCCGTCTGCTCCTCTCCCATGTAGTTGGTGGCTTTTCGTGCGTTTCTTGCGGTCTCCTTCTGAATCTGCATCGCCTGGGAAAAGCCTGCTTCATCGATGTCAAAGCCCTTTTCCGCCAGAATTTCTCTGGTCAGATCAATCGGAAAGCCGTAGGTATCGTAGAGCTTAAACGCATCCTCTCCTCCCAGCGTCCGGCTCCCGTTTGCCTTCAGCTGCTCCTCCAGATCCGCCAAAATCTGCAGTCCCTGATCAATGGTGCGGTTAAATTTTGCCTCTTCCTCCCCCAGCACCTTTAAAATCATATCGCGTTTTTCCACCAGCTCCGGATATCCGTCCTTTGAGGAGGAAATGACAGTCTCCGCCAGCGTTCCCAGGAACGCGCCCCGAATTCCCAGAATTCTTCCGTGACGCGCGGCGCGGCGCAGCAGGCGGCGCAGCACATACCCTCTCCCCTCGTTGCTCGGCATAATTCCGTCGGAAATCATGAAGGTGCAGGATCGAATGTGATCCGTGATGACACGGAGCGACACGTCCTTTTTCTCATCCTCCTGATAAAACGTTCCAGCAAGCCTTGCCACGTGGTCAAGCAGTGCGCGTATGGTATCCACCTCAAAAATGGAATTGACGTCCTGAACAATCACCGCCAGTCTCTCAAGCCCCATGCCGGTGTCGATATTTTTTTGCTTCAGCTCCGTATAATGTCCGTGGCCGTCGTTGTCAAACTGCGTGAAGACGTTGTTCCAGACCTCCATGTAACGGTCTCCTTCGCCTCCCATCACATCTTCGGGACCGGAGCCGTACTTTTCTCCCCGGTCGTAATAAATCTCGGAGCAGGGACCGCAGGGACCGGAGCCGTGCTCCCAGAAATTGTCCTCTTTCCCGAAGCGGTAGATGCGCTCCTTCGGAATTCCGATCTCCTGATTCCAGATATCAAACGCCTCGTCGTCCTCCCGATAAACAGAGGGGTAGAGCCGATCCGCATCCAGTTTTATCACTTCTGTGAGGAACTCCCAGGACCAGTGAATCGCCTCCCGCTTAAAGTAGTCCCCGAAGGAAAAGTTCCCCAGCATCTCGAAAAAGGTGCCGTGACGCGCTGTCTTCCCTACATTGTCAATATCTCCGGTTCGAATACACTTCTGACATGTGGTGACCCGCCTTTTCGGCGGGATCTCCTGTCCGGTAAAATAAGGCTTAAGGGGAGCCATACCCGCGTTAATCAGCAGCAGACTGTTGTCATTATGCGGCACCAGGCTGAAGCTCTTCATCACGAGATGATCCTTGCTTCGAAAAAAATCCAGATACATTCTGCGGAGTTCATTGACTCCGTATTTTCTTTCTGTCATTATGCTGTCCTCTTCTCCATATGGGATGAAAAACCCTGCAATCGCAACTGCCGGAATCTAAACTTGGATTCTATCACAAATCCCGGGACTGTGTCCAGCGTTCCCGCTCTCCGGGGTCTCATTCCAGGCAGTCTTTGTATTTTTTTAACAGCTCATATGCCCTCTTCCGGGTGGATTCTGCCTGATCGGAACGGTAAGCCGTATTGTCTTTCGAATTTCCCGAGGAGTCCAATGCGGCCTTTGCCGCATTCGCATCCCGCTGTTTTCTCCAATCCTGCTGGCTGACGGCAAACACTGCTGCCTCCTCCTCTGTCAATTGTTCCATAATGCTTTGATAGAGGACATTCAGCTGTGTCTCCCAGTAGCGGAGCTCGGCAGCACTCTCGTTTCGCATGGATACGCCGGTGTGATCCTGTCGGCTCTGTGCCTTCAGTTCCCTGAGTGCCTGCTCCGTCGCCTCGAATTTTTTCAGAAATTCCTCATAGGTTGTCCTGGTAGTGTTTTTCTCCCCTGAACCGGGTTTTCCCGGACCCACAAGACCTCTCATCTCCCGGGGCGCTTCTTCTCTGTTTTCTGCACCCGCCTCCTGTAAAACCTGCCCATCCGGCTGCAAGACATTGTTTTCCCCGATTCGATGGGAAGCTTCCTGTGCCGAAGCCTTCCCCCGGGCCCTTCGCGCTGCGTCAACCCTGCTGTCCACCGCCAGGGTAAGCAGGACCCCCAATGCCAGCAGCGAAACGATACAGCGATGCACACGTTGCTTATTCATCCCTGACATCCTCCGAAAGCATATTCCCGTCCGCCGCCGCGGTTGCCAGCGCGTCGCAGCGTTCATTTTCCGGATGTCCTGCATGTCCCTTGACCCAGACAAAGGAGAGCACATGCGGCTCCGCCGCGCGAAGCAGGCGCTTCCAAAGATCAATATTCTTAACCGGTCCGCTTTTCCCTCGATTCCAGTTCTTTTTGATCCAACTGTCAATCCAGCCCTGATTGAAGGCGTCGGTCAGATATTTTGAATCCGACACCACCGTCACCCGGCAGGGGCGGGTCAATGCCTCCAATCCCGCGATGCAGCCCATCAGCTCCATGCGGTTATTGGTTGTTTTTTTATATCCCCCGGAAAGCTCCTTCTCAAAGAGCTCTCCCCCGGAATTTCTGTACTGCAATATGGTGCCGTATCCCCCGGGTCCCTCCGGGTTTCCCCTTGCCGAACCGTCTGAATACAGCCTGATTTCCTGCATCAGATTCGAGCCCTCCTGCCTGCTCATTTCCAAACCTTCTCACTCAGAATCACAATCTGTCTTCCTTACCTGCTCCACATTTCCGAAAGCGCATCCAGCTGATCCGCAAGCTTTGCCAGATCCTTATTTGCCGCCCCTTCCTTCTCTGCAATCACCCTCTTAAGGCGCGCTGCGCTGTCCAGAAGCCGTTTATAGGCCTGGCTGACCGGCTGTTTCCCTTCGCTCTCGCCGGGGATCGGAATCGGCTCCGTCTCCCGGATCCACTGTCCGGCAGCCAGATCAAAAATCGAACCGGAATAAGGCGCCTCCGCCGGAATGCAGTGGTGATCCCGAAGCAGTGCAGTAAACTCCTTCATCACCTGGTCTTCCCCGTGAACAATAAAGACCCTCTCCGGCTTCTGCTTCGTAAACGAAGTGATCCATTTCACGAGACCGTTTTGGTCTGCGTGACTTGACATGTCCTGCATCATACAGAGCTTTGCCCGAACTTCAATGGTCTCTCCAAACAGCGTTACCTTCTCTGCCCCGTCCTGCAGCAGCCGTCCGAGGGAGCCCTCCGCCTGATAGCCTGCAAATACGACGGTAGAATCCGCTCTCCAAAGATTATGCTTCAGATGGTGGCGAATGCGGCCTGCATCACACATGCCCGCCGCGCTGATGATGACCTTCGGATTCGTCAAAAAATTAATGGCCTTGGATTCTTCCGCCGTGACCGCAGTGCGAAGCCCCTGAAATGCAATGGGATTGATCCCCTGGCGCACCAGCTCCTGGGTGTCCCGGTCAAAGCAATCCAGCAGGTTGTTCTGAAACACCTCCGTCGCCTCCAGTGCCAGCGGACTGTCGACCCAGACCTCGTAATCCGGATGACCGCTTACCATGCCCTCCTCCCGGATCCGGCGAAGAAAATAGAGAAGCTCCTGTGTTCTTCCCACCGCAAAAGCGGGCATGACCACATTCCCGCCCCGGTCAAACGTCTCCTGCATGATAGCAGCCAGCTCCTTCCCGTGATCCACCTTATCCTTCAGGTGAAAGCGGTTTCCGTATGTGCTTTCCATCACCGCATAATCCCCGTCCTCCACATAGGAGGGATCCCGGATCAAAGGCTTGTCCGTGTTTCCGATATCTCCGGAAAAGACGATTTTTTTCCGAATTCCGTTTTCCTCAAGCCAAAGCTCAATGGACGCCGATCCCAGGAGATGCCCCACGTCAATATAGCGAACCGTAATGCCATCCCCCAGCTTCTTCTTTTCATTGTAATCCGCATGTTCAAAGAGCTGGAGACATCCCTCTGCATCCGACATGGTAAAGAGCGGTTCCGTTATGGGACGGCCTGCTCTCTGTGCCTTTCGATTTTTCCACTCCGTCTCCATCTCCTGAATATGAGCAGTGTCCCGCAGCATGATCCGGCAGAGTGCCTCGGTCGCAGGCGTCGCAATAATCCTTCCGCGAAAGCCGTTGCGATAGAGCAGGGGTAAATTTCCGCTGTGATCGATGTGGGCGTGGGTCAGCAGAACGCAGTCAATTTCTGCGGGAGAAACGGGAAGCTCTGCATTCACAAAGACATTTCTCCCCTGTTCCATTCCGTAATCAACGATGATATGCATCCCGTTCACATTCAGATAATGACAGCTTCCGGTCACTTCATGATTCGCACCGATAAACTCAAGGATCATATGCAGACCTTCCTTTCCGTTTTTCTGGGAACTCTATGCAATCAGCATATCACAAGGCGAGACATCCTGTACAGTCTCCGCTACGGCCTGACTTCCAAAGCCGGATCGCGCATCATCAGCTGATCCAAGGCAGACCTGGGATCGGCATGTGAAAATAAAATCCGGTTGACTTCTTCCACAATCGGCATCTCCACCCCATACTTTTTGGCGAGTGCAAGCGCCGCTTTGGCAGAATATACGCCTTCCACCACCTGCTTCACCTCACCCATGGCTTCCTCCACACTCTTCCCCCTGCCGATCAGGATCCCCGCTCTCCGGTTTCTCGAATGCATGCTGGCACAGGTGACAATCAGGTCGCCGATCCCCGAAAGGCCGGAAAAGGTGTCAGCCTTGGCTCCCATCCTGACGCCAAGGCGCGTAATCTCTGCAATTCCTCTGGTAATGAGCGCAGCCTTGGTGTTGTCTCCGCATCCGAGACCATCCGCAATTCCCGCTGCCAGCGCAATCACATTTTTCACCGATCCGCCCAGCTCCACGCCGATGAGATCCGTGGAGCGGTACACCCGAAACGTGGGGCTCATAAACAAAAGCTGAACCCGCTCTGCAGTTTGCTCATCCTGCGCAGCTGCCACGCAGGTGGTGGGAAGCTGCTTTGCCACCTCCTCCGCGTGGCTCGGTCCGGACAGACAGCTCACAGTCCCAGAGGGCAATTCCTCCTCCACCTGCTCTGCCTGCATTTTCAGCGTCTCGTTTTCAATTCCCTTGGAGGCGCAGACGATGAGCTGGTCAGGTCGCCAGAAGGGGCAAAGCCTTGCGGCAGTCGATCTCGTATAGACGGATGCCACGGCAAAAATGATCCCCTCCGCGGAAGCCGCCGCTTCCTTAAGCGACGCCGTGTACCGAAGCCCGTCCGGAAGCCGTATGCCGGGAAGTGCAGGGGGTTGCCCTGTTTTCCGAAGCTCCTCCGCCTTTTCCTCAGAAGAGGCCCAGAGCGTCACCTCATGTCCGTTCCGCATCAAAAGCAGGGCAAGCGCAGTTCCCCACGCCCCTGATCCCAGCACAGAAAGTGATTTCATTTTTTTCCCACATGCATCCCTTTGGATCGGAGATTCAAACGGCTTTCCGTCCCCTTACACAATCTGCCTATATTACTCCGGTGTCTCCAGATGGAAAGGCTCGGAAGGAAAATTCCAAGCGCCATGAATTCCGAGGCGCAGTGATCCGCCGTCGGCAGCGCCCCCTGAAGCCGTCCTCCAATGCAAAGCACAATGAGCAGCAGCATGCTCAGCATGGATGCCAGCGAAACAAAGCGGCTGACCAGAACAACAACAAGAAACAGACCGCACCAAAGCAACGCAAGCCGAACATCCAAAGCCAGCAGGACGCCGACTGTGCTGGCAACCCCCTTTCCGCCCCGGAATCCGAGATAAAACGGATAGTCATGTCCAAGAATCACCCCGCAGGCCGTCCACAGCAGCATGAGCATCTGAATATCCCCCCGCCCGCCGTAAAAAAGGCGCACGGCAAAGCAGGGAATCAATGCCTTCAGTGCATCTCCCAGAAGAACAGCCGCCCCTGCGCCGGTCCCCATGACCCGCAGCGAGTTGGTGGCTCCGGTGGAATGGCTGCCGTAGGATCGAATGTCAAAGCCCCGCAGCCTGCTCATAATATATCCGGTCTGCAGACTTCCAAAGAGATAGCCGATCAAAAGACACAGTGCTCTTGCCATCATATCTCATCCTTTCCCTTTCGTTCTCTCGTCAAAAAGCGCACCATGGTTCCCCGGAAGCCGAACGCCCCGCGGATTTGATTTTCCAGGTACCGCAGATAGGAGAAATGCATCAGCTCCTTGTCATTGACAAACAGCACAAAGGTGGGCGGCTTCACAGCAACCTGCGCCCCGTAAAAGATCTTAAGACGCTTCCCCTTGTCACTCGGCGGCTGCTTCAGCACAGTCGCTTCCGCAATGATTTCATTCAGCACTCCGGTACGCACACGTAAGGTCTGAGAGGAGCGCACCATATCAATAAGATCAAACAATTTTTCCATGCGCTGCCCTGTTTTCGCGGAAAGAAAAAGAAATTCTGCATAGGGCATGAAGGAAAGCGTTTGCCTGATTCTGTCCGTAAATTCCCGCATGGTTCGGTCATTTTTTTCCACCGCATCCCATTTGTTGACCGCCACCACAATTCCCTTGCCTCGCTCATGGGCGATGCCGGCAATTTTTGCATCCTGTTCCGTGACGCCCTCGCTGGCGTCAATCACCATGATGACCACATCCGCCCGCTCTACCGCTGACACAGTTCGGATGATGCTGTAGCGCTCAAGCTCCTCGCGAATCTTGCTTTTCCGCCTGAGACCGGCCGTATCGATCAATACATACTCCGTGTCCTTATGTACCACAACGGTGTCAATGGCATCCCGGGTGGTGCCGGCAATATCGGATACGATCACGCGGTTTTCTCCCAGCAGGCGGTTAATGATGGAGCTCTTTCCCACATTGGGCTTCCCGATGACTGCCACATGCGGACGATCATCTTCCTCCTCCTCGGTCTGGTCGAAATGCGGGAATTTCGCTGCGACTGCCTCCAGCAGATCCCCAAGCCCCAGCTTCGAGGTGGCGGAAAGCGGAATCGGATCCCCCATCGCCAGATTATAAAACTCATAGACGTCATTTTGCATCGACAAAAAATTGTCCACCTTGTTGACCGCAAGAACCACAGGCTTCCTTGAACGCCTGAGCATGTCTGCCACCTTGTAATCGGCATCCGTGACCCCTGTACGCACATCGGTCAGAAAGATGATGACATCTGCGGTCTCGATGGCGATCTCCGCCTGTTCCCGCATGCTGGCAAGCATCTGGTCCTTGCTGTCCGGTTCAATTCCCCCGGTATCCACCAGCGTGAAGGCATTCGCAAGCCACTCGCAGTCCGCATAAATTCGGTCTCTTGTGACGCCGGGCGTGTCCTTCACAATTGCAATCGGTTCCCCTGCAATGGCATTGAATAGCGATGACTTTCCCGTGTTCGGTCTGCCGACCACGGCAACTACCGGTTTACCCATTTCTGTTATCCTCCAAAGGCTCATATGTTCCGTGTACGCTGTCCGAGGAATAGCCGGGATCATTGATTGCATTCACCAGGTCCTCCCCGGAAGAGCCGAGGATGACACAGCGGACACCCAGCTCCCGCTCCAGATCGCTTCGCGTTTTATCATCCAGAAGCGTCTCCTCGCCGCTTCGAAAAATATTCTGCGGCAATAAAAGCCGGTCTCCCAACTCTTTCCCGGAGAGCTCCTGCAAAATATCCTGTCCCGTAAGAAGCCCCGTCACCGTGATCCGCTCGCCGAAAAAGTGGTTGGTGACAGGATACAGCAGCAGCCGCTTTTCCGGCATCACCGAAGCGATGCGATCCATCTCCTTTTGGATCGACGGCGCTGCCAGCAAACCACTGATGGAGCTGATTGTCTCTCGAATCCCCAGGGGACGAACCCGGGTAAGCGCCTCCTTCACCTCCTCCGTCAGGAGACGCAGCATGCCGACTCCATTCTCCAGCTGAAGATATCCATCGTAGCGGTCGGTCTCGGGAAGCGCCCGCCCCGCTGTCAAATACAGCTCATCGCTGGCGTGTGCAAAGTGGATTCCGTATTGCCGGATTGCCTGCTCCTGGCAGCATTCAATGATCTCAATGGTCCGGGCGGCATCCTCTCTTCCCAGAAGCTCCAGAGGGCAGAGCTTTTCCCTGTAGTCGGTTAACCCCACCGGAACCACGGACACGCTCCGCATCACCGGCGCGTACCGCAAAAGATCCCTCAGCGTTCGCTCCAATTCCTTTCCGTCATTCCATCCCTTGCAAAGCACGATCTGACCGTTCATCTCGATTCCCGCCTCGTAGAGCCGATCCAGAAATCGAAGCTTTTCACCTGCGAAACGGTTATGCAGCATGCGGACACGCAGAGACGGATTGGTGGTATGAACAGAAATATTGATGGGCTCCATTCGGTAGCGGATAATATGGTCAATATCCTCTTCCTTCATATTGGTCAGTGTGATGTAATTTCCCTGGAGAAAGGAAAGGCGGGAATCATCATCCTTAAAGTAGAGCGTATCCCGCATCCCCTTCGGCATCTGATCGATAAAGCAAAAAATGCAGCCGTTGGAGCAGGAGCGATACTCACTCATGAGACCATTCTCAAACACCAGTCCGGGGTCTTCACAGCCGTTTTCAATCTCAAGCTCCCACTCCTCGCCGTTTTTTTTCCGAATGAGAAGCAGCACCTTCTCCGAGTTGACCTGATAGCGGTAGTCAAACACATCCTCCACTTCGTTTCCGTTTACCAGAAGAAGACGATCTCCCGCTTCGATCTCCAGCGCCTCAGCTGCCGATCCCGGCTCCACCGCCGCAATCAGATGTCCCTTTTCTTCAGCCAAGTTTTTGATCTCCCCAGAAGGCGACCGCCACGGTTCCCGGTCCGGTATGGGAGCCAATGACACAGCCGATGCTCGTAATATGAATCGGACGCTGTACCTTGGGAAATTGCGCGGCAATCATCTGCCCGAGGTGCTGCGCCTCCTCCAGGCAATCGGAATGTACGATATACACGGGACCGTCATAGTCATTCGCGTGTTCCGAAAGCTCCTCCATCTGCTTCACGATATCCTTTGCCGCCTTCCCCTTTCCCCGCACCTTCGCATGGGGAATCAGAGCGCCCTCTCTGTCGATGTGCAGAATCGGGCAAATATTCAGCATATTCCCAATGAGTCCCGCAATGGGCTTGACTCTGCCTCCCCGCACGTACCAGGTTAAATCCGTGGAATAGAAGAGGCTGACGGCGCGCTCCCTGCATGCCTCCGCAAAACGGACGCAGTCCTCAAACGGCATTCCCGCCTGCTTCCTTTGCCAAACCGCATCCATAATCATCGCGTAGCCCATGGAAGCGTTTTTGCTGTCAATAATCTCAATCCGGCGTTCCGGATACGTCTCCTTCAGCGCATTCGCCGCACTGACTGCACCGCTGTAGGCGCCGGATATGGCGGAGCTCAGCTCAATGTGCAAAACATCCTTCCCATCCCTTAAAAAGGATTCAAAAAAATCTGTGAAATCCTGAAAATTCGGCTGGGAGGTTGTGGGAAGCGCGCCGTTTTTCATCCGCTCATAAAATGCCTCAAAGGAAAGGCTCTCCCCCAAGTCGTCTAAATGCGCTTCTCCATCATCTGAGATCCAGCGAAAGCAGATGTAGGGAATCCCTCTTTCCTCAAAAAAAGCCTTCGGCTGATCAATCGTGGAACTGCAGCTAAGTACAAATGGATTCATGTCAATCCCTCTCTCAATCATAGACAGATTCAATGGCATTTTACATGAATTATACGCTATTTGCAACGCGACCTTGCACCCGGGCTCCGAAAATGATATTCTTGAACCGCACACAGCCCGGTCTGTGTCCGTTATCATCCATACAGAGGAGAAAAGAAATGCAGAACAGTGAACAGCTGAACTATCATCTTCCGGTCGCCCCGTTGAAAATTGCGGCTCTGGAGAGCTGCACCGACCTCGCCGAAAAGGTCAACGCACACCTGATCCGCATGCGGTCTGCCAACTCCGCACTGGCGGAGGAACGCGCCAAAAGTCTGCACTATCGCGGCTATGATGCGAAAACCTATCTGCTGGATATCCACTGCCCGCGCTTCGGAACCGGGGAGGGAAAGGGCGTAATCAATGAGTCCGTTCGGGGAAGCGATCTTTTCGTCATGGTGGATGTCACCAACTATTCCCTGACCTATCGGGTGGACGGCAGCACAAACCACATGTCGCCGGATGATCATTTTCAGGATCTGAAGCGGATCATCGCCGCAGGAGGCGCCGCCGCGCACCGGGTCAACGTCATCATGCCCTTTCTCTATGAGGGACGTCAGCACCGCCGCACCAAACGGGAGTCTCTGGACTGCGCCTATATGCTGACCGAGCTGGAAAACATGGGAATCAGTAATTTCATTACCTTCGACGCCCATGATCCCCGGGTACAGAATGCGACCCCTCTCATCGGCTTTGACAACTTTATGCCCACCTACCAATTTATTAAGACCTGCTTCCGCAATATTCCGGATCTCACCATTGACAAAGAGAAGCTGATGATTATCAGCCCGGATGAAGGCGCCATGGATCGGGCCATCTATGTGGCAAACATTCTCGGCGTCGATGTGGGCATGTTCTATAAGCGAAGGGATTATTCCAAGGTGGTGAACGGGCGAAACCCCATTGTGGCACACGAGTTTCTGGGAAGCTCCGTGGTGGGAAAGGATGTCATGATTATTGATGACATGATTTCCTCCGGTGACAGCATGCTGGACACGGCAAAGAGTCTGAAGGAACGCGGCTGCCGCAGAGTCATCGTCTGTGCGACCTTCGGTCTGTTCACAAACGGAATCGATGCCTTCCGGGAAAAGCACGCCAACGGAACCATCGACTATATCTGCACCTCCAACTTAAACTACCGGCGCCCGGAACTGCTCCATGAGCCCTGGTATCTGGAGGCAGATATGAGTGCTTATCTTGCCTACATTATTCACAGCATCAATTCCGACGAGTCGGCGGGAGATAAGCTGACTTCTACCTACAAGATCCGCGAATTCCTGGATAATTTGAAGAATGATGACTACGAGTATTTCGGATCCGTGGTCTCCTGAACCAGCCCGAGAAATGCCGCGTTCACGCCCCGCCTTGCTCCCACGGCCCGATGGGAAAAGATCCGGTGGGAATTTTCCCTCGTGCAAAGTTCACTGATATGAATTGCCTGCTGCTGCACACCGCTGTGCAGCAGTATTTTTTGATTGGCACGTTTTAAATCCAGCTGCCACCGCAGGATGCCGTTGCGGTCCGTATGAGGGCAGATCAAAAGCTCCCGGCAGTCCGCTTCCTCAAATGCTTCCCGGACACACGCCGCAACGTCCTCTCCCACTTCATAGCAGCGGGAGGAAATGCCGGGTCCAATCCCCACAAGAAGATCTCCGGGATCGCTTTCGTAGGCTTCCCCCATCATGCGGACTGCCCGCCCTGCGATGCCGCTGACCGTTCCCTTCCATCCGGCGTGCAGCAGAGCAACTGCGTGCCGAACAGGATCTGCAATGTAAATCGGAATGCAGTCCGCATGAAAGGTCACCAGTGTGATCCCGGGGACATTGGTCATTAAACCATCCACATCCCGATAAGGGCGCTCCTTCATCACGCCGGCACCGCGATCTGCTTCCGTCACCATTCGAATATTGGTGGTATGTGTCTGCCGCGCCACCACAAAGGACTCCGGGCTGACGCCGATTGCCTCTGCCATGCGCCTGTAATTTTCGCGGACGCAAGCCGGATCATCCCCCTTGTCAAACGAAAAATTCATGCTGGAAAAGCACCCCTTACTGGCGCCTCCTGTCCGCGTGGAAAATCCGTGGCGAAGAAATGGCCAACGTAAAAAAGCGGGAAACTGTAAGAAACAAAGGGCGTGATTCCAGTGCTCTGTCATCTCTCCCATCCCGGTCTCCGTTCTCCACGCAGGGACAGAAACGCCTGCCAGGTTCTCCTTGCTCCACTCTTCCCGGTTTTCCATACTTTCCTCCCTCTGCTCATCCGATTTTCCCTTCCTCATCCCACGGAAAATGCATTTTTCACCCAACAGCATTCCTGGTTCAGGAAGGCAACACAATCAAACCGCACAGCTCTTTTCTCGGAGCAGTGCTTTTCGTACAGGTAGGAACGCGCGGTTTTTATGATCTGATTTTGCTTTTTGAAATTCACAGCCTCCAACGGGTAACCCCGGCGGAGATCCCGCCTGTATTTCACTTCAAAAAATACAAGATACGAGCCATCCTGACCGATCAGATCAATTTCCCCGAAACGGGTCCGGTAATTGGTCTCCAGAATCCGAACCCCTTGCTGCTCAAGATAAGCCGCCGCTCTCCGCTCGTATTCTGCTCCCGTCCTTCTCAGATTCTGTCCCGCCATCTCCCGCTCCCTCGCCGGATCCCCGGCAGTTTCTTCGGCGCCGAGGGTTCCGTTTCTCTTCTTCTCGCCTCACGTCTCCCCCAGAATTTTCCTGATAAAGCTTCTCCGGTGAATGGGACAGGGTCCCAGCTCTCTGAGGGCTGCAATATGCTGTGCCGTGCCGTAGCCCTTGTGCTTTGCAAATCCGTACCCGGGGTACAAACGATCATACTCCTCCATCCTGCGGTCCCTTTCGACCTTGGCCAGAACAGAGGCGGCGGCGATGCTCACGCTCTTTGCATCTCCTTTAATGATGGGAACCTGACGCATGGGAAGCCCCGGGATGGTGACCGCGTCATTCAAAAGGAGATCAGGCGGAACGGAGAGGGAGCGGACGGCCTCCCGCATCGCTTCATAGCAGGCCTGCAAAATGTTAATTTCATCAATCCGTTCCGGGGACACCATAGCGATGCCCCAGGCGATGGCCTTCTCTTTGATTTCATCGTAGAGAAGCGCCCGCCTGTTCGGACTCAGCTTCTTGGAATCGTTCAGAAAGAGAATCTCACAGTCCGCAGGGAGAATCACTGCAGCAGCCGAAACCGGACCTGCCAAAGGCCCCCGTCCCGCTTCATCAATGCCGCAAATCCCATGAAATTCCCGGTATTCCTGCTCATAGCTTCGCATGCTCCGAAGGCGTTCCCGCTCCTTTTTAAGCCGTTCTCCAAAGAGCTCCCTCATGTCAGACATCCTCCGCTTTGGGCATCTCCAGCGAGATCCGTCCAAAACGACCGGAGCGAAACTCATTCAGGATGATGCCGGAAATTTTTTCTCGATTCGGAAGCCCTCCGGCCACAAGGCACCCTCGATTCAGGGCCGCCATGTCAAGCATTGTATTCGGCGACTCTGCCTGCTCCAGGGAAAAACGGGACAAAAAACCGTCCAGTTTTCCTTTTTTTTCAAGCTCAGAGAGGAGGGCAGCGGCCAGCTCCTGGGGATCTGTAATCAGCTCATGAATGGAGCCCAGAAATGCGATGCAGGTTGCCACATGCCGGTCTTCAAATTTAGGCCACAGAATGCCAGGTGTGTCCAGAAGCTCAACAGAACGGTTCAGCCGGATCCACTGATTTCCCTTGGTGACTCCCGGCCGGTTCCCGGTCTTGGCGGCGCTTTTCCCTGCGATGGTATTGATCAATGTGGATTTCCCCACATTGGGAATTCCGGCAACCATTGCGCGAACCGGACGGTTTAACATGCCCCGCTTCCGATCCCGCTCCCGTTTGCTCGAACAAGCGTGCTCCACCAAACAGAGCAGCTCTTCCCGCTGCTTCCGGCTTCTGGAATCCATCAAAAGGCAGCGGATTCCTCTCTGCCGAAACCAGGTGCACCAGTCGGCAGAGACTGCTTCCTCTGCAAGGTCCGCCTTGTTCATGACAATCACCCGTTCCTTTTCCTTGCCAAGCTTCTCGATGTCCGGATTTCTGGTTGCAAGCGGTGCACGTGCATCTACCAGCTCAATGATCAGATCCACCGCTCTGATATCTGCCTCCATGGCGCGCTTGGCCTTTGTCATGTGTCCCGGGTACCACTGTATATTCAAGGCTTCACCTCACTGTTCCGATTTTTGAAAACGGTCCGATGCGGAACCAGACGGTCCCGACCATTCTCTCCCTTTTCACATTTCCTACACTGTCAAATCTGGAGTCCTGCCCGGCGCTCCGATTGTCACTCAGGACAAAATACTCCTCCTCTCCGAGCCGGATCACCTTTTCCGCTCTCCCGGAAATTGCAATGGGCTCGCCTGAAAGCCCCTCCGGTTCTTTAAGAACCTCTCCGTCAATCCGGAGCACACCGTCTTGAATCTGAACCTCTTCCCCCGGAAGGCCAATGATACGCTTGATATTCTGTCCCCGGCTCTCCTCGGAACGGAACAAGACAATGTCAAACCGTTTTGGGCGAAACAGTGTGACGGCGACGCGATTCAGAAGCAGCTCGTCTCCGTCCTCCAATACCGGGCGCATGCTTTGCCCTGCATTGACCGTGTGTGTCCCCACACTGTAGACCAAAAACCAGGCAAGTGCGACAACGGTGGAAATCTCCACAGCCCAATGAATCACCCTGCGAAACATGCTTTCTTCCAAAGCGGCCCCCTTCTGTAGAAAAAAAGGAGGACAAACACAATTGTCCCCCTTCTCACCCAATTCATTTCCTCGATTCCGCGCCTGTCACTTACTGAATGACTTCCTTGACCTTGGCTGCCTTGCCGGACCGCTTTCTAAGGTAATTCAGCTTTGCTCTTCTCACCTTACCCTTGCGGATGACCTCCACCTTCTCCACGAAGGGAGAGCTCATGGGCCAAGTCTTCTCCACGCCGATTCCGTTGGAGAGCTTTCTCACGGTAAAGGTCTTTCTCAATCCGCCGTTCTGAATCTTCATAACAGTGCCTTCAAACATCTGAATTCTCTGGCGATTGCCCTCTCGAATCAGGTTGTGCACCCGGACGGTGTCACCCACGTTAAACTCACCCGGCGTCTTAATCTGCTCTGCTTCAATTTTTTCTAAAATCGGATTCTGTCTCATGATAATATTCCTCCTGAATGGATTCGACGTTCTTAAGCCGCATCGGACTCAGCGGAACATCTCTTGTTAACAGCCTTATTAATCTAACACAAAAGCGGAAGGATGGCAAGTCATTTTCGCACACCTGATGCTCAGTTCCCTGACGGCTCACCCATCCTCCGCTGTCTCCGGGCTGTACCCGAGGCGCGACAAAAATTCCAGATCCTGTTTGCCAAGCTCTGCCGTGCGAAGAAGATCCGGTCGCCGCAGAAGTGTTCGCCGTAGGGACTGCTCCCTTCGCCAGGCATTCACCTTCCCGTGATCCCCGGACAGAAGCACAGGCGGCACCAAAAGGCCCTCATAACAATCCGGCCTCGTATACTGCGGATACTCCAGAAGATCCCCCTCAAAGGACTCCTCCTCTCCGCTCTCCCGGTTTTTGAGGACGCCGGGAACCATGCGGCTGATGGCATCCGCCATCACCATGGCAGGCAATTCTCCGCCTGTCAGGACATAATCTCCGATGGAGTAGCACTCCGCATTTAAAAGAGAAAGCGCCCGTTCATCCACCCCTTCATAATGTCCGCAAAGGATCACCAGTACATCCTCCTTTGCCAGTGCCTTCGCCGCACTTTGGGTAAAGAGCATGCCCTGCGGTGTCGTATAAATGACCCGGGGCGCCTGACTGCAGCGGGCGGAAATGGCACGGTAGCAACGGAGGATCGGATCTGCCTGCATCAGCATTCCGGCTCCGCCCCCATAGGGATAATCATCCACATGGCCGTGCTTTTCCAGGGTATAATCCCGGATATTCCAGGTGTCCACTTGAAGAATTCCGTCCCGCTGTGCCCTTCCGATAATACTGGTGCAAAGACCGGTTTTCACCATATCGGGAAAAAGCGTCATAATGTGAAATTGCATCAGATCAACCCCTTCATCAGGTGAACCCGGATGATTCCCTCCTCCGGAAGGATTTCCTTTACACAGTCCTTGATATAGGGGAGCAGAACTTCCCGTCCGTTTTTCTGCCTCACACCGATTACATGATTTGCGCCGGTAGGCCGGATGCTTTCCACCTTGCCCAGCAGCAATCCCTCTTCGGTCACCACCTGAAGCCCCAGCAGATCTGCAATATAAAATTCATCCTTTTCCAGCGGAATTGCCTCGCTCCGGTCGATCCAAAGCTCCATGCCCTGATATTTTCGCATTTCCTCCGGTGTCTCAATGCCTTTGAATTTGCAGATTGCCATGTCCTTAAAAAAGCGAACGGAATCCAGTTCAAGCAGAGTCCCCTCCCCCGGGGCGGGAGATGCTCCGATCCGGGTTCCATGCTCTTCAGGCAGTGCGCGCACTGCCTTTAATGCAAGAAATCGCGTCGGCTGATCCGAGGTCACGTAAACCTTTGCCTCCCCGTGAATCCCATGGATCGAGCTGATCACTCCCACTCTGAATCGTTCCGTCATGTCCTGCTCCTCACTCGATTTCCACGATTACCTTTTTATCGGACCGCACCGATGCAGCCTTGACGACGGATCGAATGGCTCTGGCAATTTTCCCGGATTTTCCGATTACCTTCCCCATGTCCGACGGAGCGACGGAAAGCGCAAGAAGGATCGAATCCTCGCGCTCCGTCTCCGTGACAGATACCTCATCCGGATGATCCACCAGGGCCTTGGCAATCACTTCTACCAGCTCCTTCATAGGCTGCCCCGGTTACTCTGTAATTCCCGCAAGCTTCAGAAGCTTCGCGACGCGAGGGGTGGGCTGCACCCCGTTCTTCAGCCACTTCTTCGCTTCTTCCTCTTCAAACTTGACAACGCTCGGCTCCTGATTCGGATCATAGGTTCCGATCTCTGCGATAAATCTTCCATCTCTGGGAGATCTCTCATCTGCCACCACGATTCGATAAAACGGTGCCTTTTTCTGTCCCATTCTTCTGAGTCTCATTTTTACTGCCATGTTTGTTTCCTCCTGAAATTTTCGTTTTGATCTGACTGCCCAAGCAACAGACAGCCTTCTATATCCAACGCAGAAATCTGCACTGATATCGTATTTTTTTCAGAGCATCCTTTTCCCGAACAATCCCGAAAGGCCGCCGCCCATTCCACCGAAGCCGCCCCGCTTTCCCTTCATCATACCGGGAAGCTGCTTCATCATCTTTTTCATCTGATCAAACTGCTTTACGATGCGGTTCACCTCCGAAATGTCCACTCCTGCCCCCCGCGCAATGCGGTTCTTCCGGGAAGGATTCAGGAGAGAGGGATTGGTTCTCTCCTCTTTTGTCATGGAAAGAATGATGGCCTCTACCCGATCCATCTGCTTTTCATCCACCTCCGGCACAGCACCCTTACCCGCCCCGCCAAGGGCCGGCATCATGCTCATGATTCCGGCAATTCCGCCCATTTTCTTGAGCTGCCTCATCTGTTCCAGAAAATCCTCGAAATCAAATTCGGCCTTTCGGAGCCGTTCCCCCATGCGGCGGGCATCCTCTTCGCTGACCTCCGCCTGTGCTTTCTCGATCAGAGAGAGGACATCGCCCATCCCCAGAATCCTGGACGCCATGCGATCCGGATAAAACTGCTCCAGATCAGAGAGTTTTTCTCCCATCCCTGCATACAAAATCGGTGTCCCGGTGACGGCCTTGATGGAGAGCGCTGCACCGCCCCGGGTGTCGCCGTCCAGCTTGGTGACGATCACGCCGTCAATGCCTGTTTTCTCCTGAAACGCGGAGGCCACATTGACCGCTTCCTGTCCGGTCATCGCATCCACCACAAGAATCGTCCAGTCAATGGAAAGCGATTGCTTGATGTCTGTGAGCTCCTGCATCATGGCATCGTCGATCTGAAGCCGCCCGGCGGTGTCCAGGATCAGAAGATCCAGCTGATGCTCCTTCGCATGTGCGAATGCCGCCTTTGCAATATCTGCCGGAGACTGGTTCGTTCCCATAGAAAAGACCGGAACCCCCACCTTCTCTCCGTTGACTCTCAGCTGCTCGATCGCCGCAGGCCGATAAATATCACACGCGGCAAGCAAGGGTCTGCTTCCCTTGGCCTTCAGCTTTGCGGCCAGCTTTGCCGCCGTGGTGGTCTTCCCGGCTCCCTGAAGTCCCACCATCATAATGACTGTCATCTCGCCGCGGCTGTTCGGCGTGATCTCCGTGGTCTCCGACCCCATGAGTGCCACAAGCTCCTCGTTGACAATCTTAACGACCTGCTGTCCGGGTGTGAGAGAATCCATCACCTCTGCGCCCACTGCGCGGGCCTGGATACTGGAAATAAACTTCTTTACAACCTTGAAGTTTACATCCGCCTCCAGGAGCGCCATCCGGACCTCCTTCAGCGCGGCCTTGGTATCTGCCTCCGAGAGCCTTCCTTTTCCCCGAAGGTCCCGAAAGACTTTCTGCAATTTTTCCGTCAGGCTTTCAAATGCCATGTTTCTCCTCTGTCAAGTCTCATCCAGCATTTGCTTTGAAATGGCGCAAATTTCTCCGTAAAATGCAGGGCTCTGTTCGTTTTCCCCCGCCTCACTCAGGCGGACAATTTCCTTTAAAAATCTGCGCTGTCTTCGGAACCGTGCCACCAGGCGAAGCTTCTTCTCATACGCCATCAGCTGCTCCGTGGTTCTTCGGATCAAATCCGAGACACCCTGCCTGCTGATTCCTTCATCCCGTCCCACTTCGCTGATGGAGCAGTCGTCAAAGATCACCTTTTCAAAAATCCTGCGCTGATGCTCTGTCAGCAACTCTCCGTAAAAATCAAACAGCAGGTCCTCGTCCACAATGCTGTCCAGCTCGTCTGCTCTCATTTTACTTCCTCAAATTGAACATAACACTTGGATATTATAGAGAAGAGAGAGACTTTCGTCAAGTGTTTTTACTTGACAAAAAAAAGTTCCACCCCTTCATAAGCTGCTTCCGGCTTCCCCTTATTTCTTCCAGTATTTCCTGGGTCCCTTTCGATTGATGAATACGGCTCTCGTTTTGGAATAGGGGAATTTCTGGCTGGAGTAGAGTCCATAGTAGCCGGACAGCGTGAAACTCACTGCAATGACCACTGCAAAATAGGGCATCGCCTCATAGCCGAAAAGTTCAAACGCCATGAGAAGGGAACTGAACGGGCAGTTGGTCATGCCCACAAACAGCGCCACTGTGCCGCAGGCCATATAGAGCGCTGCGCTTTGCCCGGTGAGCACCGCAAACAGACTTCCAAAGCAGGCGCCGATGCAAAGGGTCGGCACAATTTCACCCCCCTTAAAGCCTGCCCAGATGCAAATACAGGTAAAAATCAGCTTAAACGCAAACGCATACCAGGGAGCCTCTCCGGCAAAGGCCTTTTCCATCAGAAAGAAGCCGCCTCCGTTAAAATCATACCCTCCGCTGAAATACATGCGGTTGACTCCGGTCATGAGAATCAGAAGAACGCCGCCTGCTATCACCCGCAGCCAGGGGTTGGGCAACAGCCGATTGGTGTACCGATGTCCGCGGTACAAGGCGATGCTGAATAAGATGGCGACCCCGGCGCACAGCGCACCGAAGCAGACCGCTGTGGCAGCTGCAGGGATGGTGAAGGGAAGCGGATTCGTGACCGGAAACTGCTCCGGTTGATTCCCGAAGTACGCAGACACACCCGCTCCGAGAAACGCGGCGAAGATACAGGGAATCAGTGCTGCGTAGTACATGATGCCGATGCTGATCATCTCCATCGGAAAAATTGCCGCTGCCATCGGCGTTTCAAAAATGGCGGCGAAGCATGCGCTCATTCCGCACATGATTGCAATTTTCTGATCCTTTTCGTCAAAGCGAAGCAGTCTGGAGAACAGCTCCCCCAGGCTTCCTCCCACCATGAGCGCCGCTCCTTCCTTTCCGACAGAAGCTCCTGTCAGATGCGACAGAATGGTGGAAGTAAAAATCAGAGGCGCTGTCCGCACCGTGATATGCTTCCCCTCCGTGATGGAATCAATCACGGTGTTGGTTCCTCCGTTCTTCTCCTCTTTCAGAAGCTTGGTCAGTCCCACAATCAGCACGCCTGCCAGGGGAGAAAGCAGGATACATTCAGGATGCGTACTCCAGTTTTTTGTTGCAAAATCAACCCCCCGCCGAAAGACGCTCCCCACACACCCGATTACGAGACCGCTCAGAATCGCATACATGGTCCACTTGATAAAATACCGGAAATTCTGCTTCGCTTCCGACTTCAATAATCTACGCAGCATGCCTGCTCTCCTTTTCCCTCTTTCTTCGCTGCCCCGATCGCTTCAGGCTTCCTCTTTCGCAAACAGTGCATCCACAAATTCCCCGGAATGGAATCGCCGGAGATCATCGATGCCTTCCCCGATTCCGATGAATTTCACCGGGATCTGAAGCTCCGCCTGAATGGCAACCGCAATTCCGCCCTTTGCGCTTCCGTCCAGCTTGGTGAGGACAATGCCGGACAGCTCACAGATTTCCTTGAATTCCCTCGCCTGCTCCAGGGCGTTCTGCCCCGTTGTGCCATCCAGCACCAGGAGGGTCTCCCGGACATAGCCCGGGAGCTCCCGATCAATGACCCGATTGATTTTTTTCAACTCTTCCATCAGGTTTTTTTTGTTGTGAAGCCGTCCCGCCGTATCACAAATCAGAATGTCGGTATTTCTCGCCTTGGCGGCATTGCAGGCGTCGAATACAACGGCGGCGGGATCCCCTCCCTCCTTGGAGGAAACCAGCTCCGCCGAGGCTCTGAACGCCCACTCCTTAAGCTGCTCCACCGCAGCCGCCCGGAAGGTATCCGCCCCTGCAAGCAATACGCTCTTCCCTTCTTTTCTCAGCTTTGACGCCAACTTTCCGGCGGTCGTGGTCTTTCCGACTCCGTTCACTCCCACCAATAAAAGCACCGATTTCTTCTGCTCAAAGGCATAGGCATTTTCCCCGAGATCCATGCGCTCCTTCAGGTTTTGAATCAAAAGCTCACGGCAGGATGCCCGCTCCTTCCGATGCTCCGCCTTTACCTGCTCCCGGAGATCCTCCAGAATCATCTCCGTCGTTCGGACGCCCATATCACCGGAAATCAGAACCTCCTCCAGTTCCTCATAAAACGTGTCGTCGATTTCTCCGGGACCATTAAAAAGGTCATCCAGCCCGCTTACAACTGCATGTCTCGTCTTTTCCAGCCCCGCCACCAGCCGGCTGAAAAACCCCTTCTTTTCCTCTTCCATTCCGTTCCTCTCTCTTCCTTACTCTCCTCACGGATCCAGTTTGTCCTCAATCAAGTTGACAGAGACCAGCGTGGAAACCCCTTTTTCCTGCATTGTGATACCGTAGAGCCGGTCCGATGCCACCATGGTACCCCTTCGGTGGGTAATGACAATAAACTGGGTGTGATCGGACAGCTTTCTCAAATACTGCGCATAGCGATCCACGTTAGAATCATCCAACGCCGCTTCAATCTCATCGAGAAGCGCAAACGGGGAGGGCTTCAAATTCTGAATCGCAAAGAGGAGGGAAATAGCTGTCAGCGCCTTCTCTCCTCCGGACAGCTGCATCATGTTCTGCAGCTTTTTCCCCGGAGGCTCCGCAATGATGGAGATGGACGCATCCAGAAGGTCGGCCTCCTGATCGAGCCTGAGCTCTCCCCGTCCGCCGCCGAACAGCTCTCGAAACACCCGGTTAAACTCTTTTCCGATTCGGGCGAACTGCTCTTTGAACTGTTTTCTCATCCCCTGATCCAATTCTGCAATCACCGAGAGAAGAGACGCCTCCGCCTGTTTCAAATCCTCATACTGCAGCTTCATGAAGGAATAACGCTGGGAAACCTGCTTATAATCCTCGATGGCGCCCACATTTACGGAACCGAGGGCACGAACCTGGCTGTTTTTCTGCTCCATGGTTTGCCTGATTCCCGCGGTCGTCTGCGACTGCAGCGCATCGCTTCGATACTGCACAGCCCCCTCTTCGGTCAGATTGTACTCACTCAAAATAAAGCGGGCGCGATTCGTGCGATGTTCTTCAATCTTTTCCTTTTGTGCACGGATGCGGAACAAATCCCGATCCAAAGCGCTCTCCCGCTCTGCAATCTCATCTCTCCGGGAAAAGTACTGCTTCTGCTCTCCCGCGCGCGCTTCCTTTTCGTGAATCAGCTTTGACAATTCCTGCTCCAGTGCCTCCCGCTCCCCACGCTCACGTTCTGCTTCCCCCTGGCGCAGTTGAATGGCCGCGTGCTTTTCCGCAATGCGCCCGGAGGCATCGTCTGCACCTGCCCGAAGCATTTCCTCCTCGTTTTGCAGACGCAGCTGTTCTGCAAGAATACGGTTTCTGTTTTCTTCGATAAAGTGTATCTGCTGCTCTGCGCTGTTGGCAGAAAGACGAACCTCCGAGAGGGAAGCAGCCAACGCATCCCGCTGCTTTCGTTCCGCCTCCAGCTGCTCCGAAGCGGATGCCAGGTGGGTTTCCAGCTCCGCCCTCCTCTGATCCAGATCTTCGCCGTCAAAACGAAGCGCCCCGCTGCTTTCCTTAATTTCTTCGAGCTGTGCAAACAGGCGGCCCCGCTCATCTGTCAGATCCTGAAGCTGTGCCGCCAGCTCCGCCTTCTTCTCTGCAAGGCGCTGCACTGCCATCTCCTGGGTGTTCCACTGAAGGAGGCACCGCTGTTCCTCTGCGCGAATCCCTTCTATGGCTTCTTTGCTTTCAGCCAGCGCGCGAGACAACGCCGATCGCTCCGCTTCCGCCGCTTCCGAACGCTTTAAGAGTCGATTCAGGGTTGCCTCCAGCTCCTCAATTTCCCGTTTTCTTCCCAGCAGATTGGAGCTGTTTCGAAATGCGCCGCCGGAAATGGATCCGCCCGGGTTCAAAAGCTCGCCGTCCGGTGTGACAATGCGAAGCGAATAGTGGTATTTTCGCTCCAGAAAAACGGCGCGGTCAATATCCGAAACCACAAGATCCCGCCCCAAAAGCCCCCGCACCAGCGCTTCATACTGCGGCTCTGTGGTGACCAGATCCGCCGCGATTCCAATGACCCCCGGCTCCCTGAGCACAGCCCCCGGATCCCAGACCTTATTCTCCTTTGCGCTTGTCAGCGGAAGAAAGGTGGCTCGCCCGTAGCGATTCTTTTTTAAGTAGGCAATCAGCTGCTTTGCCGTTTCTTCCGAATCGGTCACGATATTCTGTATTTTCCCGCCGAGTGCAGTCTCGATGGCTGTCTCGTACTTCTGATCCGTGGAGATCAAATCCGCTACCACGCCGTGGATTCCCCGGATTCGCCCCCGCGTCTCCATCACCCGACGGATGCTGTTTCCGTAGCCGTCATAGCGCTCCGAAAGATTCTTTAAGGACTCAAGTCTGGCGGATTCTGCCTGATAACGAGTCTGTATTTCATGCAGAGAGGCGGTGATGCCGGACAGTGCGCGCTCATGCTCTGACGCCTTTTCCTGCTCTGAAAGTCTCCGCCTTTTTTCCTCCTCCCGTTTCTCATACAGCTCGGCCTTTTTGGCGTTTTCTCTCCTCAGAGACTCATTGATTGCATCCTCTTCCGTCTTGGCTCGCAGAATGCGCTGCGCGGCCTCAGATGCCCTCACCTGCAGCTGCTCCGACAAGGTCTTGAAGCGCTCGCCCCGGGCAGAGATCTCCGCTTTTTCATTCATGAGATCCATGGCGCTTTGTTTCAGGCTCCGGACGTCCCGGTCCAAAAGCATGATGGCTTCCTCCGAAGAGACCAGCTTTTTCTTTCTCTCCTCCACATGGCTCTTCCCGAGAGAAAGCGCTTCCTCTGTCTCCTCCTTTTGGCGATTCAGCCGAACAAGCTCCGCCTCTTTTTCACGTTTTTCCTGTTCGATGGACTGAAGACGTGCGGCGATGTGCTCTCCATTTGCCTGTTCTGTGTGGATCTGTTCCTCTAAAACCCGGATCTCCCCCTGCCGTTTCCCACCGGCCTCCATCAGTGCTGCCAGGATTCCTCTTTTCTCCTCCAGAGAAGCGTCCAGCGATCCGATGGCTTTTTCCAGCTCCTCATACTCTGACTTCAATGCTTCCAGGGACGCCAGAGCCTCTGTCCGATCCTCCTCAAGGATGGTCTCCTTGGACAACAGCGCCTCCAGATCCCGGCGAAATGCTGCGCACTCCAGCAAAAAGAGGTTCAAATCCAGGCCCTTGATTTCTTCCTTCAGTCTCAGATAGGTCTTTGCAGACTCGGACTGGCGCCGAAGCGGCTCCACCTGCTTCTCCAGCTCGGAAAGGATATCCCCCACCCGGAGGAGATTTGCCTGTTCACTCTCCAGCCTTTTCTCTGAAAGCGCCTTTCGCTTTCGGTACTTGGTGATCCCGGCGGCTTCATCAAACAGCTCCCGCCTTTCCTCCGCTTTGCCGCTCAGGATTTGCTCAACCTGCCCCTGCCCAATGATGGAGTATCCCTCCTGCCCGATTCCGGTATCAAAAAACAGCTCATTGATATCCTTAAGCCGGCAGGGACTTTCATTCAGCATATACTCGCTCTCGCCTGAGCGATAGAGACGCCTTGAGACCTTGACCTCGTCATAATCAATGGAAAGCGCCCGGTCCCGGTTGTCCATGGTAATTGCCACATAAGCAAAGCCCTGAGGCTTTCGAAGCTCCGTTCCCGCAAAAATGACATCCTGCATGTTCCCGCCCCGAAGGCTCCTTGCGCTTTGCTCTCCCAGAACCCAGCGAACCGCATCGCCCACGTTGGATTTTCCCGATCCGTTCGGCCCTACGATGCCGGTGATTCCGTGCTGAAAATCAAACCGGATTTTATTGGCAAAGGACTTAAATCCCTGCACCTCGATACTTTTTAAATACATCCCGTCTCTTTCTCCGTCATCCTGTCACGATTTTCAACGCCTTTAACGCCGCATACGCCGCATTCTGCTCCGCTCTTTTCTTGCTCCCGGCGCTGCCCCTTGCAAGCTCTGTTTCCTCCAGAAATACGGCTGAGGTAAAGGTCTTCTGATGATCCGGGCCTTCCTCCGAGAGCAGACGATAGCTGATATCCGCTTCTCCGTTTTTCTGCAGCTCCTCCTGCAATATGGTCTTGGCATCGTAGAAATATTGCTTTCCTTCAATATCGTTCAAAATAAAACGGTAAATGAATTCCCGCGCCTCCCGGTACCCGCCGTCCAGATAGATGGCGCCGATCACAGCCTCCATCGCATCGGAAAGAATGCTTGCCCGCATCCTCCCCCCGGTCTGTTCCTCTCCCTTTCCCAGGTAAAGATAGGGGTTTAACGGGATCTGTTCGGCACAGTATGCCAACGCCGGTTCGCAGACAAAGCTGGCGCGAAGTTTCGTCAGGCTTCCCTCCGGAAGCTCCGGCTTCTCCCGGTAAAAATATTCGGAGCTCACCAGCTCCAGAACCGCATCTCCGAGAAATTCAAGCCGTTCGTTGGAGCCTGCATGACCGGCATGTGCCTCATTCGCACAGGAGGTATGGGTCAGAGCCTGCTTCAGGTAAAGAGGCCTTCGGAAGCGGTAGCCGATCACAGCCTGCAATTCGTCCATCGGATCATCTTCCCTTTGCATTTCCTCCCCCTTCTTTCCGCCCCAGTCTTTCACAAGTTTTCCCATGGCTCTCATTTCCTTTGTCCCATTGATTTTGGTGGTTTCATGCTTCCTTTCCTTCCCTCTCCCCGGTTACAACCAGCCCGCTCAAGACATTCTCCGCATCCTGCACCGAGCGAATGTGCGCTGCCTCCTCCGGCGGAAGCTCCACATCAAAATACTCCTCAATTTCCGCCGCAATCCGAAACAGCTCCAGGGAATCTGCGCACAAATCCTCGGTGAGGAGATCCTGATCCGACAGTTCCTCCGGCTTACGTCCCAAAACGTCTGCGATCATTTTCTTAATGAGTTCCTTCTCCGGCTCCAAGTCCAATCTCCTTCGCAATGTGCTGGTTGATCTGTTCCTTCCAAAAGGTTTTGCACTGCAAAATGGCATTGCAAATTTCTGACGCACCGGCGTTTCCATGGGTTTTTACCACAAGACCGTTCAGTCCCAGCATGGGCGCTCCCCCAAAGCGGGAAACATCAAATTCCTTCAATGCCCGCTTTAACGAGGGCTTCACCAGAAGTCCGCCCAGTTTACTCCGCGCATCGGAATGCAGTGCCCGCTTCATCAGGCTGAGAAGAGCAGAAGCGGTTCCCTCTGTTGCCTTCAGCACCATGTTTCCGGCAAAGCCCTCGCAGACGCAGACATCGGCATATCCATGCACCACTTCCCGGGCCTCCATATTGCCGATAAAGTGAATGTTCTTCAGGGCGGAAAGCAGCGGATAACTTTCTTTCACCAGCGCATTGCCCTTCTCCTCCTCCATGCCCACATTGAGAATTGCAACTCTGGGCGAAGGAATCCCAAATGCGTGCTCCATATAGATGGATCCCATCTGTGCAAACTGCACCAGATGAGAGGCTCTCGCATCCACATTGGCACCGGCATCCAGGAGCAGCGTGACACCGCCGTTTACTGTGGGAAGCAGCGGCGCAAAGGGCGCCCGCTCTACCCCCTTGATCCGTCCCACAATCACCTGAGCGCCCACAAGTATGGCGCCGGAGCTGCCCGCCGACACAAAGGCATCCGCCTGTTTCTCTCTGACTGCCTTCATTCCGAGCACGATGGAGGAATTCTTCTTTTCCCGGATGGACGCGACCGGAGAATCTCCCGTCTCGATCACCTCCGGAGCTGAAACCACCGTGATCCGCCCGCTGTCATAGTCTCTTCCCCTCAGTGCTTCACGGATCACTTCCTCAACTCCGAACAGAAGCAGTGCGATGTCGCTGCTCTCCAAAAGCGCCGCCAGGCATCCGTTTATGATTTCATCGGGGGCGTGATCTCCTCCCATCACATCAACCGCCACTCTGACCATGTGTTCTCCTCTCCCTGTACGCACGAAGATACCTGAACATGATATCTTACCGAAAAAAAAATATCAAGTTTCAGAAAAAGCCCGGAGCACGCGCTCCGGGCTGTCATCTTTCATCGAAGGTCAGTCTCAGTCACCGACTTTGACGATTTCCTTTTTGTTGTACGTTCCGCAGTTCTTGCAGACGCGATGCGGCATCATAAGCTGCCCGCACTTCGGGCACTTGACAAGGTTCATCCCGCCCATTTTCCAGTTGGCTCTTCTCTGATCTCTGCGCCCCTTGGAAGATTTATTCTTAGGACAAATCGACATCCTGAAACACCTCCTCACCTATCACATATAACGGCATTTGCCGTAAAAATCAAACTGGCATAACACGGAACATTATAAAAGGGCTTCTTTTATTTGTCAACCATTTTATATGCAATCGAAACAACTTCCCCAAAATGCTTATGCCAGTGCGCCGGTGATGATCGCCATGGAATAGACCTCCTGCGCATTACAGCCCCGGGAGAGGTCATTGATCTGTGCGTTCAGCCCCAGCAGAATCGGGCCGTAAGCCTCAAAGGAGCCCATTCTCTGTGCAATCTTGTATCCGATGTTTCCCGCATTGATATCGGGGAAAATAAAGGTATTCGCATACCCGGCAACCGCAGAATCCGGGCACTTCGTCCTGGCCACGGTGGGAGAAACCGCAGCGTCAAACTGAAGTTCCCCGTCGATCGGAACATCCGGATATGCAGCCTTTGCCTTCCGGCAGGCATTTCTCATCTTATCCACGTCCTCTCCGCTTCCGGAGCCAAAGGTGGAATAGCTCAGAAATGCCACCTTCGGATCCACGCCGAACACCTTGGCGCAGCTCACGGTCTCCCCGCAAATCTCAACCAGTTCGTCCTCATTCGGCTTGATATTGATCGCGCAGTCGGCCATCGCCAGCACCTCATTGTCACCGGTGGCAGATGGGCGCACCAGAATGAAGCAGGAAGAAACAATCTTATTGCCTGGCTTTGTCTTGATAATCTGAAGCGCCGGACGCACCGTATCCGCTGTGGAGTAGGTGGCTCCCCCCAGCAGGCAGTCTGCAATTCCCATCTTGATCAGCATGGTGCCGAAGTAATTTCCGCCGGACAGGATGGTTCTCGCCTGTTCCGGTGTCACTCCCTTGCTCTTTCTGATCTCGCAGAACTGTTCCACCATCTCGTCAAAGCGGTCAAAGTTCGCAGGATCAATGATCTCGGCTCCCCTTATGTTGTACCCTGCTTCCTCCGCCGCAGCCTCTACGTCTTTTTTGCTTCCCAGCAGTACAGGAGTCAGAAAGTTTCCTGCCAGAAGGCGGGACGCAGCCTCCAGAATTCTCTCATCGGTTCCCTCAGTGAATACGATTCTCTTCGGGTCTTTTTTCAGCTTTTGAATCATCGTACCAAATGTATACATCTCTTAGTCCTTTCTGTTTTCAAATGTGTTCACAAGCGATTGCAATGCGGGCAAAGGGTTCAACAAAGACTCTTATTTTTCTGTGAGAGCACGCGTGTCTCTCGCAATTTTAAGCTCCTCATTGGTGGGAAGAAGCAGCACTGTAACCTTGGATCCATCTGTGGAGATGATGCGGTTTTCTCCCCGGACATCGTTTTTCACATCATCAATCTCGACGCCGAGGAAGCCAAGGTAAGCGCAAATATTCTTTCGCATCACCTTGTCGTTTTCTCCGACACCTGCCGTAAATGCAATCGCATCCACGCCGTTCATGGCCGCAGCATAGGCGCCGATGTATTTCGCGACCCGAAGCGTATACGCCTCCAGGGCAATCTTTGCGTGGTGATCCCCCTTGGCAGCGGCCTCATCAATATCTCGGAAGTCACTGGAGATTCCGTTGGAAAGGCCCAGAACACCGGACTTCTTGTTCAGAACATTCAGCATTTCATCGACGCTGAGATGCTCATGTGCACAGACAAACTGTACAATAGCCGGATCAATGTCGCCGGAGCGGGTTCCCATAATGAGTCCCTCCAAGGGGGTGAGTCCCATGGAAGTATCCACACACCTGCCGCCCACGGAAGCGGAAACAGAGGCGCCGTTTCCAAGATGACACACAATTACCTTTGCGGATTTCGGATCCAGATTCGCCATTTTGATGGCCTCTCCGGAGACAAAGCCGTGGCTTGTGCCGTGGAAGCCGTAGCGGCGGATTCTGTACTTCTCATAGTACTCGTAGGGAAGCGCATAGAGATATGCCTTTTCTTCCATGCTCATGCCAAATGCAGTGTCAAACACTGCCACATTCGGCTTACCGGGCATCGCCGCCTCACAGGCCTCAATTCCCATCAGATTGGCAGGATTATGCAAAGGAGCCAAATCAAAACAATCACGGATCGCTTCCTTTACGCTGTCATCTACGACAACCGACTCGCTGTAATAGGTTCCTCCGTGAACCACCCGATGACCGATGGCAGAAATTTCGTCCGTGTCCTTGATCACGCCATGGGCATTGTCGATCAAAGCATCCATGACCATCTGGATCGCCTCCCGGTGGGTAGGCATCGGCGCTTCCTGCTTCCACGCCTGGCCTCCGGCCGGCTTATGCGTCAGCACAGAGCCATCAATTCCGATGCGCTCACAGAGTCCCTTCGCCAGCACGCTTTCGTTTTCCATGTCGATCAGCTGATATTTCAGGGAAGAGCTTCCGCAGTTCATAACAAGAATTTTCATTGTCAGTGACCCCTTTCAATTATATAATCGCATATAGTATGATTATAGAGCAGTGGACACAAAAAGTACAAGTCTAAAGACTGTATTTTTGCCAATGCAGGAGATTTTATGATGAATTTTGTCCCGATTGTAGGGATTATTGCGGAATATCATCCCTTTCACAATGGCCATTTCTATCAGATGAGACGCGCATTGGCTGCCAGCGGGGCGCGCTACTGCGTCGTGCTTTTGAGCGGAAGCTTTGTGCAGCGGGGCATGCCTGCCATGTACAGCACGCACCTTCGCGCAGAAGCGGCACTGCGCTGCGGCGCCGACGCCGTATTTGAACTTCCCTCCCCCTTTTCTTCTGCCGCTGCCGGGGATTACGCCCTCTGCGGGGTGCGCATGATGTCCGCTCTGGGCATTCCCCTCCTCTCCTGCGGCACCGAAGACGCCGATGCAGACGAGCTGATGGCGTTGGCCGGATCCATTTGTCAGGATTCTCCGGTCTTCCGAGAGAGTATACGGGAAGCGCTGAGAAACGGGCTCAGCTATCCGGAGGCGCGGCTGCATGCAGCCGGCAAGGATCTTCTCAGCAAAGGGGCATCCCCCCCGCGGCTGGCTCGCATGAGGGAGCTTCTCTCCCGTCCCAACAACATTCTGGCATTTGAGTATGCAGCTGCCATACAAAGAGAACAGCTTCCGCTCCGCATGCTGACCGTGGGAAGAAAAGGCAGCGGCCATCATGATCCGGCGTTAAACGGTACCCTGGCATCCGCCACCGCCATTCGAAGCCACATCCTCCTTCACCGGGATCCTGGGCTGCTGAAGCCGGTGATGCCAAAGCAATCCCTGCAGCTGATTCAGCATTCCGGCTTTCTTTCTCCCGACTGCATGTGCGGTGCGCTCCGCCTTCGCATTCTGCAGATGCTTTACGAGGGAGCCTGCCTTTCGGATTACGCTGACATCTCTCCGGATCTCGCTGACCGCCTCGCCTCCTTTTCCTTCCGTTACCGGACCTATGAGGACATGATCAGCGCGCTGAAAACAAAGCAGTACACGTACACCCGTATTGCCCGCGGGCTGACCCACCTCCTTCTCGGTATAAAAAAGCGGGACATGCAGCTTTGGAAGGCCACATCTCCCGCCCCGTACGCGCGTCTGCTCGGCTTCCGAAAGGAATCCGAAGAATTGCTCACTCTATTAAAGCAATCTGCCTCCATCCCGATTCTCAGCAAGGCCGCAAAGGCGGGAGAAATCCTTCGGGATTCTCCCGCCGCCTATGAGCTCTTTCGATCGGAGGTTCACGCTACGGCGGTCTGGAATGCGCTCTGCTTTGAGCAGAACCTGGAGGCGCCGGAAAGCCTGTACCGCCAACAGCTGATCCGAATCTGATCCGCTGTATTTTCGGCCTGGCACCTGCTAGTTTTTGAAGGAATGAATCGGAGCCGGAATTCTGCCCCTGCGATTCACAAAATCTGCACAGCCAAAGGAATTGACCGGAATCACCGGTGCGCGGCCCAGCAGTCCGCCGAACTCTACCATATCTCCCACCTTCTTTCCGCAGGCCGGAATCAGGCGAACCGCCGTGGTCTTCTGGTTGATCATGCCAATGGCTGCCTCATCTGCAATGATCCCGGCAATGGTGGCATCTGTCGTATCGCCGGGAATGGCGATCATGTCCAGCCCTACGGAGCAGACACAGGTCATTGCCTCCAGCTTCTCCATGGTCAGTGCCCCCATTCTGACTGCATCAATCATTCCCTGATCCTCACTGACCGGGATAAATGCGCCGCTCAGGCCTCCCACATAGGAGGATGCCATGATACCCCCCTTTTTCACCTGATCGTTCAGCATGGCGAGTGCCGCCGTGGTGCCGGGGGCCCCGACGCGCTCCAGCCCGATCTCCTCCAGAATTTCCGCCACGGAGTCTCCCACAGCCGGTGTCGGAGCGAGGGAAAGATCAATGATTCCGAAGGGAACCTTTAACCGTCTGCTCGCCTCCTGCGCCACCAGCTGTCCGACTCTCGTGATCTTGAATGCCGTCTTTTTGATGGTTTCGCAAAGAACCTCAAAGCTTTCTCCCCGCACCTTCTGAATCGCCGCGCGGACGACCCCCGGCCCGCTGACTCCCACATTGATGATCGCCTCGGCTTCGGTTACGCCATGAAACGCGCCCGCCATAAACGGATTATCGTCGGGCGCGTTGCAGAACACCACAAGCTTCGCACAACCAAGGGAATCCATTTCCTTTGTCGCCTCCGCAGTTTCCTTGATCACCTGTCCCATGCGCCGCACCGCATCCATATTGAGTCCGGTCTTAGTCGATCCGAGATTCACAGAGCTGCAGACCCGCTCCGTGCAGGAAAGCGCCTCCGGAATGGAATCAATCAACAGGCGATCGGCATCCGTCATCCCCTTGCTGACAAGCGCCGAATATCCTCCGATAAAATTGACGCCGATCTCCTTGGCGGCCCGGTCAAGTGTCTTCGCAATCGTCACATAATCTGCCGCCGACCGGCAGGACGATGCGCCGATCAGTGCGATGGGTGTCACGGAGACGCGCTTGTTTACGATGGGCACGCCGAAATCCCGGCTGATGGCATTGCCTGTCTCCACCAGCGCTCCCGCATAACGCAGAATTTTTTCATAAATTTTTTCATTGACCCGCTCCGGATCTCGGTCCGCACAATCCAAAAGACTGATTCCCATGGTGACGGTTCGGACGTCCAGAAGATCATGGTCAATCATATTATTGGTTTCCATTACCTCAAGTGAATTCAGCATCGCTCCCCCAATCAGATCCGGTGCATACCGGTAAAGATCTCTTCTCGCTGTACCCGGATTTTGACGCCGATTTTCTCCCCCAGTGCGTCAAGATCCGACATAATGGTTTCCAGCGGCCGGTCCCTCCGTGTGATGTCCGCAACCATCATCATGTGAAAATAGTCCTGCACAATCGTCTGGTTGATGTCCAGAATGTTGATTCTTGCAGCTGCGAGATAGGTACATACATTCGCAATGATGCCCACGGTGTCTTTTCCCAGCACCGTTATGATTACTTTTTCCATTTTTCCCTCCAAAGATTAAAATTCGCAGACCGGTGAAAGCCGGTCTCTTGCAGCCACCGCAATCGGCAAATCCTTCGCTGTGCCTCCCAACTCGCAGCGCACAGTCTCATACGCAAGCGCAGGAAAATTATTTTCCTTGCTCAAATGCCCCAAAAACACCTGTTTCATGCCGTCATGCAGGATTCGCTTCAATAATCTGCCTGCATTTTCGTTGGAAAGATGACCCAAATCCCCTAAAATACGCCGTTTCAGCTGATAGGGATAGGGCCCTGCCTCCAACATGCGGACATCGTGATTGCTCTCCAGCAAAACAGCATCGAGTTGCAGGAGATGGGAGACAATCTCCTCCGTAAAATGCCCCATATCCGTCGCAACTGCAACCGCCTTTTTTTGAGACATGATGCGGTAAGCCACAGGCTCCGCAGCATCGTGATCAATTGCAAAGGGAAGGAGCGACAGATCGCCCACGGAGAATCGACTCTCGGCTCGAATTTCGTGAATCAGATCTTTCTCCACCCCCTCCAGCATTCCATGGTTCCGAAGCATTTCCAATGTTCCCGCAGTGGCATAAAGCGGCACAAGATGACGCCTCATGAAAACCGGAAGCCCCTTCACATGATCCAGATGCTCATGGGTGACAACCAGAGCGTTCAATTCATCCGCTGCGAGTCCCAGATCGTTTAAGCCCTGTTCAATTCGCCGGTTGGAGATTCCGATATCCACCAGAATGTGCGTGTGCTCTGTCCCCACATAAACTGCGTTTCCGCTGCTTCCGCTTGCAATGCTGGCCAGCCTCATGTTGCGCTTCTCTCCTTTGGCTTTGTTTTGTTCATGTCCTCCCACACTCCCTTAATTCTGTGAGCTTCCGTCCCGAATTCCTCTGTCCCGGTTTTTCCCTCTGTCCCGGTCTTTTCCTCCGCTTCCCGCCGCGAAAGGCCTGCCGCCTTCGCCGCGCGGTCAATTTCCCGGATCAGTTCTGCCTCTGTTCCGTCATTTTCAATCACCCGATCTGCGTAGGCAAAAAATGCCTCTTCCGTCATCTGACGGCCCATGATCTCATGAATCCGCTCCGTAGAATAGCCCCGACTCTTCCTCAGTCGTTCTTCCCGAACAGCAATTGAACTGTGGACGTACCAAACCTCATTATATAGAGATTTGTCGCCGGAGGGAAGTGCTGTTTCCACCACCAGAAGCGGAGCCCGATTCCGGCGGATCCGCTTTGCCACCTCGGCGTAAACCATGGGATGAATCACCCGGTTCAGTCTTTCCATCCGCGCCGGATCCGCATACAGCAGCTCTGCCATCTTCTTCCGATTCAAGCTCCCGTCCTCTGAAAGAACCGCGCTTCCCAGCAGTGAAAGAACAAAGGAACAAGCCTTTCCTCCCCGTCGATACAGCTCATGTGCCGCTTCATCCATTCCAAGCAGCTCTGCCCCATAGCGCCTCTGCAAAATCTGCAGCGCCACACTCTTCCCGGAGCCCACGCCCCCGCAAAGTAAGAGTACCATATCAGTGTGCCAGGAGCCAGGATGCGCCCTGACGCACATCCACTTCCAGTGTTACCTTAAGGTCTGCCGCCTGCCGCATGGTATCGCGCAGCAGCTCCTCTACCCGGGCAGCATCCTTTTTTGCACTCTCCACCAAAAGCTCGTCGTGAATTTGAAGGACGATTCTTGCATCCAGTTTTTCTTCCAGCAATTTTCTCCTCACCCGTACCATGGCTATCTTGATGATGTCCGCTGCAGTTCCCTGAATGGGTGCATTCATTGCCACCCGTTCCCCGAAGGAGCGCTGCATGAAATTGGAGCTTTTCAGCTCCGGGATCGGGCGGATTCGACCAAACAGCGTGGTGGAATATCCCTTTTCCCTGGCTTCCTGAATCTGCCGATCCAGAAACTGCTTTACCTTCGGATAGGTTTTAAAATAATTGTTGATATAGTCCTTTGCCTCCCCGCGGGAAATGCTTAAGTCCTCCGAGAGACCAAAGGCGGAAATCCCGTAGACGACGCCGAAATTGACGGCCTTCGCGTTTCTTCTGAGAAGCGGCGTCACTTCATGAAGCGGAACGCCGAACACCTGGGACGCTGTAACCGCGTGAATATCAACCGCGTGACGATAAGCCTCGATCAGGGCTTCATCCTCCGACAGGGACGCAAGAACGCGAAGCTCAATCTGCGAGTAATCCGCATCCACAAAGACCCGTCCGCTCTCCGGAACGAATACATCCCGAATTCGGCTTCCCATCTCCGTTCGAATCGGAATATTCTGCAAATTCGGCTCTGTGGAGGAGATGCGTCCGGTCGCCGTGATGGTCTGATTGAAGCGGCCGTGAATGCGCCCGTCCTCCGCGATAAATGCAGTTAAGCCCACTGCATAGGTGGAATTCAGCTTGGTGAGCATCCGATATTCCAGAATTTTTTTTACCACCGGATACTCCGGCGCCAGCTTTTCCAGAATATCTGCAGACGTGGAGTATCCGCTTTTTGTCTTTTTTGCGAAGGGCAGTTTTTTCTTCTCAAACAGCACTTCCCCCAGCTGTTTGGGAGAATTGATGTTAAAGGTTTCTCCCGTCTCCTCAAAAATCTCCTGCTCGACCTTCCTGATCCCTTCGGAAAGCTCTGCGGAGAAGGCGCGGAGCCGCTCACCGTCCACATGGATGCCGCAAAGCTCCATATCCGCCAGCGCATAGACCAGCGGAAGCTCCATCTCCTCATAAAGCTTGGTCATGCCGTGCCGGGAGAGGGCATCCATAAGAACCGGACCTGCGGAAAGCGCTGTCCACGCTGTCCAGTGCGCTGCCCTGACTGCGTCTTCCTTTTCGGAAGGAAGCATGCGGCCCAGATAATCGCGGGCAATATCATCTGCACGATAGCTTTCCTTTAAGGGGTTCAGAAGATATGCCGCAATACTCAAGTCCCGAATGTTGGACCGCTCCTCCGTCCCGATTTCGTGGAGGATCGGTTTTAATTCCATCACAAACACCTCCGGCACGGAATCAAAGAGAGCGCGAATCAAAGAAATTCGTTCTTCCGCATCCAGCGTCACGATGAATACGGCAGCTTCCTCTGCACAGACAATCAGCCCCTCCTTCGTGAGCTGCAGCCCGATTCGTTTCTGTGCCTTCCACTCGTTTGCCTCATGCCTCGCCTTTTCGATCCCCTCTATGGGAATCCATTCCGGTTCCTCTCGGTTCGGCTGCACGTCCTCCGATTGCTCGAATCGTCCGAGGAGAGAGCGAAATTCCAGTCGCTTCATTTCCTGGTAGGCCTCCCGTGTGTAGAGCTCCCCGATTTTCATGTCGGAAAGCTCTACTGCAATCGGAACCCCGGTCTCAATCGTGGCAAGCCACCTGGAAAATTTTGCCTCTTCGTAGTGCTCCCGGAGTGCGCGCTGCGCACGCGGCGGTCTGACCGAATCAATGTTTGCGTAAGCATTCTCAATGGAATGAAATTCCCTGATGATGGCAGTGGCCGTCTTTTCCCCGATGGAAGGAACCCCGGGAATGTTGTCGGAGGTATCTCCCATCAGCGCCTTCACATCAATAAATTCCTTCGGCGTCACTCCATACTGCTCTTTGACCTCTTCCGGCCCGTAATTGTAGATCTGTGTCTGTCCGCGGCTCGTCTTTGGAATGCGGATCAGAATGTGCTCATCGGAAAGCTGAAGAAGATCCCGGTCTCCCGACACCACGCTGACCTGCAGTCCCTCCCCTTGAAAGCGCTTGGCAACGGTTCCGATAATGTCATCTGCTTCGTACCCCTCCATGGACAGGGTCAAAATCCCCATTGCCTTCAGCAATTCGCGAATCAGGGGAACCTGCTCCCGCAGCTCCTCCGGCATAGGTTTTCTGGTTCCCTTGTATGCCTCATATTTTTTGTGCCGGAAGGTGGGAGCGGAAAGATCAAAAGCCACCGCAAGATACTGGGCGTCCTCCTCGTCCAAAATTTTGAACAGAATATTCAAAAAACCATAGACCGCATTGGTGTGAAGCCCCATTGAATTGGTCAGATTCGGAACCCCGTAGAAAGCGCGGAACAGGATGCTGTGACCATCTATCAACACAAGTTTTTCCACAAAAATCCTCCTATCTCCAGAAAAGCATTCTGCATTCCAATAAGACCGTGACAAGGACGCTCAGCACCACCAGTGTCTGAACAGAATCGCGCACAATCAGGCAAAGCCGCCTTCTTCTGAGGCGCTGATATGCCTGCCGAACCGCGTGCTCCATGGTTCCCCTCACATCAAACTCCTCACTTCCTGAGTTTAGCATACGGAGCCCTTCCACGATGAAATAATTGGTCTCCATCTCCCGTCTGCAGCTGTCACAGCTGCGAATGTGGTTGAGAAATGCCTCGGTGTCATCGTCGCTCAGTTCATTTTGAATGAAATACGTGATCTGCTTCTCTGCTTCCCGACACTCCAATCCCCCACCTCCCGGTGTCTGTCCTGTATCCGGGTCCGCAGGCGGCTTGATGCCTACTCACGGATCCACTCCCCGGACTCTCCTTTTTCTGTCAATGCTTTCCCTGTTTGAGATTGCAGACCTATTATAGCATATTCCGCCGGCAAACATAAAAAAAGCTGTCCGGCAAAAGCAGGCAGCTTTTTCAAACGACAGAGCAGCGAATCCCGAAAGGATTCCCCCCTCTCTTCTCTCAGAACACCATCAAAACCCGGCTCATTTGGTGGTCATATCATATTCGATGATGACATAATCTCCCATGGCATGCGGCACCGGGACGCTGAATAGCAATGCCCCTTCCGATGAATAACTGAAGGAATCCGGCCAGGTTCTGGTTTTTCCGTCCGATCCCTTTTTCAGCGGAAAATCCGCGTTCTCAAGGCAGGTCTGATACTGATCCAGGCCGGTGGACTTCTGCCACTCCCGGTAGGCACTCAAAAGCTCCGGATTTCTGTCCTTCAGTGTCACATCTTCCGAGAGCGCATAGCTGGCCATGGTATAAGGGTCTGCAGCGTCCTTCAATTGCAAATCCTTCAATGTTTTCACGGAAACTGTGTTACTGTAAAACAGATTGTTCGGATGAGCAGCTCCCTCCATAAAGTAATCCCCCCGGTAGATCACCACAATGCGGTCTGCATCCGCTGACAGCACCTCGCAGCGAACATTCAGGGTATCTTTTTCCTGATTCATCGGCTCCCCGGAGTCCGGATAATTTTCCAGAACAGAGAGTGCATTTTCCTTAAGATGAGCGTTTAATTTTTCCTGCTGCGCGCTGTCCTTCATCCCGGAAACCACAGGATACTCCACCATAACTCCATTCTTCTGATAGCGGTCAATCCTGGCGTTCAGCTTCTGACCGGAGACCTGGGCGGTGCTTTTACCTGCCTCCGTGTCCCCCTTTTCACTTCCGGGTGCCTCCGTAACTGCCGCTACAGCCGTTGTCTCCGCTGCCTTTGTCTCCGTGTGGGTTGTCTCTGCAGCTGTACCGGCTGATTCGGGCTTCTTCTTTTTTCCGCCACAGGCGCTGAGTCCCATCGACAGAACCACCAGTGCCGAAACCATCATCACTCGATGCAGTGCTTGCTTCGATTTCATCATTCGCCTCCACCTCCGAATCCAAGGATAATCTCTCTGGCTCCAATCTTATTTGACATAAAATCATTATACTATGGGAGCAGTATGTAGTTGTGAACATACCGTAAACATTGCCTTATTTTTATGTGAATCCAGCTCTTGAATCTCATCTCGATTTCTGCTATACTTTTTTCGTTGTCGCCGGCATGTCGGAATGGCAGACGATGCAGACTCAAAATCTGTTGCTCGAAAGGGCGTGCGGGTTCAAGTCCCGCTGCCGGCAGAAAAAAGAAACCTCGTAAATACGCTGTTTTGCTAGGGAAATGGCGGATTTGCGAGGTTTTTTTATGCGGCTTTCCCGCACGCCGAAACGGGATTCCGGTACATGAAATGGTGAATTTGTCATGCTGACGCCTTCTGTTTAGAGTGCTTGGCAAGGCTTCTGTAGAGAGTATGAAATAAAGTCTGTAAAAGTGTAAGACGAAAGGTCTTCTATGATAAAATAAATCATAGGAGGCCTTTTATAATGGCAAACAGAAAGAAAGAAGTATACAAAGTACAACCCATGACAGAGGAAAAAAGGAATATCATCAGAGGACTGATCGATGAGTATGGAATCGAAACTGCCGAAGATATACAGGCAGCACTCAGAGATCTGCTTGGAGGAACCATAAAAGAGATGATGGAATCCGAAATGGATGAACCCCTGGGTTATGAAAAATCAGAGCGCTCGGATAATGATGATTATCGTAACGGATACAAGAAAAAACGTATTAATTCATCATACGGAAGCATGGAAATAGAAGTCCCTCAGGACAGACAGTCTTCCTTTGAACCACAGGTGGTGAAGAAACGTCAGAAGGATATATCAGATATCGATCAGAAGATCATATCTATGTATGCCAAAGGAATGACTACAAGACAGATATCAGATACTCTGATGGATATATATGGCTTTGAGGCTTCAGAAGGCTTTATATCAGATGTTACAGATAAACTCCTGCCACAGATCGAGGAATGGCAGACAAGACCTTTAGACAGCGTTTATCCGGTCATATTTATTGATGCCATACACCATTCAGTAAGGGATAACGGAGTCATCAGAAAGCTCGCTGCATATGTCATGCTGGGTATCAGTGTAGAAGGAAAGAAGGAAGTCCTCACTATTCAGGCAGGCGAAAATGAAAGCTCAAAATACTGGCTGAGTGTGTTAAATGAGCTCAAAAACCGCGGTGTAAAAGACATCCTTATCATCTGTGCAGATGGCCTTACAGGCATCAAAGAAGCCATTGCTGCAGCATTTCCTGATACTGAATATCAGCGCTGCCTGGTCCATCAGGTCCGCAACACTCTTAAATATGTAGCAGACAAGGAWMARAAGCTGTTCTCTGCGGATCTTAAAAAGATCTATAATGCCGCATCTGAACAGTCAGGCAGGGATATGCTGGACACTGTATCAGAGAAATGGTCAGATAAATATCCAAACGCTATGAAGAGCTGGTATAAGAACTGGGATGCAATCACGCCTATCTTCAAGTTCTCATCAGATGTCAGAACGATAATCTATACCACAAACGCCATAGAAAGCCTGAATTCACAGTTCCGCAGACTTAATGCCCAAAGGAGTGTATTCCCGAGTGATCAGGCACTGCTTAAGGCTTTGTACCTGTCAACATTTGAAGCCACTAAGAAATGGACCATGTCCATCAGGAACTGGGGCAAGGTGTACGGAGAGCTGTCTATCATGTACGAAGGGCGTCTTCCGGACTGAGAGTATGAAATAAAGTCTGTAAAAGTGTAAGACGAAAGGTCTTCTATGATAAAATAAATCATAGGAGGCCTTTTATAATGGCAAACAGAAAGAAAGAAGTATACAAAGTACAACCCATGACAGAGGGAAAAAGGAATATCATCAGAGGACTGATCGATGAGTATGGAATCGAAACTGCCGAAGATATACAG